>NZ_JBVHVE010000002.1:0-986944 GCF_055564995.1 Streptomyces sp. NPDC028907 | reverse complement strand
CTCCGGGCGCTTCCCTTCGGTCTTGCGTTTCCGACTCTATCAGATCCTTTTCCGATCCGATTTCCTCGGTGCTTTCCAGGTTCCCGCTCTCGCGTTTCCCTTTCCGGCGACTCCGACTTTATCAGAGATTCTGAGTCGGATTTCCCGCCCCCTCCGGGGACTGGTTCCGACACACGAAGTGGCCGGGTTCCCGTTCAGGCGGAGCCGTAAACGTACTGGAGCGGGGCGCCCCGATGCAAATCGAGGCGCCCCGCTCCTGGTTCGCGCAGCCGAGTGTCCGACGGGCCGTCAGACCTCCACGACCACAGGCAGGATCATCGGCCGGCGCCGGTAGGTGTCCGAGACCCACTTGCCCAGGGACCGGCGCACCAGCTGCTGGAGCTGGTGCGGTTCGACCACTCCGTCCTGAGCCGACCGCTCCAGCGTCTCCGTGATCTTCGGGATGACCTCGCTGAACGCGGAGTCCTCGATGCCGGAGCCGCGGGCCTGGATGTGCGGGCCGCCCGTGATCTTGCCGGTGGAGGAGTCCACCACCACGAAGACCGAGATGATGCCCTCGTCGCCGAGGATCTTGCGGTCCTTGAGCGCCGGCTCGCCGACGTCACCGACCGAGAGGCCGTCGACGTAGACGTATCCGGCCTGGACCTTGCCGGAGATCTTCGCCTTGCCCTCGATGAGGTCGACGGCGACTCCGTCCTCGGCGATGACGATGCGGTCGTGCGGGACGCCGGTCAGGGCGCCCAGTTCGGCGTTGGCGCGCAGGTGGCGCCATTCGCCGTGGACCGGCATCAGGTTCTTCGGACGGCAGATGTTGTAGAAGTACAGCAGTTCGCCCGCGGACGCGTGGCCCGAGACGTGGACCTTGGCGTTGCCCTTGTGTACGACGTTCGCGCCCCAGCGGGTCAGGCCGTTGATGACGCGGTAGACCGCGTTCTCGTTGCCGGGGATGAGTGACGACGCGAGGATCACCGTGTCGCCCGGGACGATGCGGATCTGGTGGTCGCGGTTGGCCATACGGGACAGGGCCGCCATCGGCTCGCCCTGGGAGCCCGTGCAGACCAGGACGACCTCGCTGTCCGGTAGGTCGTCGAGGGTCTTGACGTCGACCACCAGCCCCGGCGGGACCTTCAGGTAGCCGAGGTCGCGGGCGATGCCCATGTTGCGGACCATCGAGCGGCCGACGAAGGCGACCCGGCGGCCGTATTCATGGGCCGCGTCCAGGATCTGCTGGATGCGGTGGACGTGGCTGGCGAAGCTCGCCACGATGACGCGCTTGCGGGCGCCCGCGAAGACCTGGCGCAGGACGTTGGAGATGTCGCGCTCGTGCGGGGTGAAGCCCGGGACCTCCGCGTTCGTGGAGTCGGAGAGGAGGAGGTCGATGCCTTCCTCGCTCAGCCGGGCGAACGCGTGCAGGTCGGTGAGGCGGTTGTCCAGCGGCAGCTGGTCCATCTTGAAGTCGCCGGTGTGGACCACCATGCCGGCGGGGGTGCGGATGGCGACCGCAAGGGCGTCCGGGATGGAGTGGTTGACCGCGACGAACTCGCAGTCGAAGGGGCCGATGCGCTCGCGGTTCCCCTCCGCCACCTCGAGGGTGTACGGGCGGATGCGGTGCTCCTGGAGCTTGGCCTCGATGAGTGCGAGGGTCAGCTTGGAGCCGATCAGTGGGATGTCCGGCTTCTCGCGGAGCAGGAAGGGGACGCCGCCGATGTGGTCCTCGTGGCCATGGGTGAGGACGATGCCCTCGATGTCGTCGAGGCGGTCCCTGATGGACGAGAAGTCCGGCAGGATCAGGTCGATTCCGGGCTGCTCCTCCTCTGGGAAGAGCACTCCGCAGTCGACGATCAACAGGCGGCCGCCGTACTCGAAGACCGTCATGTTTCGGCCGATTTCGCCGAGGCCACCGAGCGGGGTGACCCGCAGGCCGCCTTCGGTGAGCGGCGGGGGCGCGCTGAGTTCAGGATGCGGATGACTCAAAAGACTCTCCTCACCACGCGCGCCACGTACCGGTTGGGCACGTGGCGCGCGTGACGTTCGTGCAGAAGCAGTTGTCGTTGTGGGGTGCAGGCACCGGTGGCCTGCTTATTCAGTTGTGAAGTCTGGTGCGCGCCCTGCGCGCGAAGTCTGGTGTTAGAGCTGTACCCCGCCTGCGGCAAGATCGATCTTGAGCTGCTCGATCTCCTCGGGCGAGCACTCGGCCATGGGGGCACGCAGCGGTCCTGCGGGCAGGCCCTGGAGGGCGAGCGCGGCCTTGGTGGTCATGACGCCCTGGGTGCGGAACATGCCGGTGTAGACCGGGAGCAGCTTCTGGTGGATCTCCGTGGCCTTCTGGACGTCACCGGAGACGTACGCGTCGACGAGCGCGCGCAGGTCGGGGGTGACCAGGTGGCCGACGACCGAGACGAAGCCGACCGCGCCCACGGAGAGCAGCGGCAGGTTCAGCATGTCGTCGCCGGAGTACCAGGCGAGGCCGGAGCGGGCGATGGCCCAGCTGGCTCGGCCGAGGTCACCCTTCGCGTCCTTGTTGGCGACGATGCGCGGGTGCTCGGCGAGGCGGACGATCGTCTCCGTGTTGATCGGGACGCCGCTGCGGCCGGGGATGTCGTAGAGCATCACCGGCAGCTCGGTGCTGTCGGCGATGGCCTTGAAGTGCCGGTAGAGGCCTTCCTGCGGGGGCTTGTTGTAGTACGGCGTGACGACCAGGAGGCCGTGTGCGCCGACCTGCTCCGCCGCGCGGGCGAGCTCCAGGCTGTGGCGGGTGTCGTTGGTGCCGACTCCGGCCACCACGTGGGCCCGGTCGCCGACGGCCTCCAGTACCGCCCGCACCAGCTCCGATTTCTCCGCATCGCTGGTGGTGGGGGACTCGCCGGTGGTGCCATTGATGATCAGGCCGTCGTTGCCTGCGTCCACCAGGTGCGTGGCGAGCCGCTGCGCGCCGTCGAGATCGAGTGCGCCGTCCGCCGTGAAGGGCGTGATCATGGCGGTGAGGACCCGCCCGAAGGGGGTCTGCGGAGTGGAGGTCGGAGCCATGGGTTACACGCTACTCGTTGCGCTCGGCCTGGTCTGCCCTCGGGTGGTGCAGAAAAGTCAGGACAAATATGGAGCCCGGCACTGCCTGCTCGGGGGTTCAAGCAGTGCCGGGTCCGTTCGATCAGGCTAGATGAACTTATCTAAATGCCGCAATACGGACACTTCGTGCGGCTGGGCCGTGCGGCCGTGCCCGGTCGGGCGACGCGGGCGCGCTACGGCGCCACGCGGCCGTTCGCATTGAAGGCGGCGTACGTCAGCGGCATGAGCTTGGCCCACTCCGCCTCCATCAGCTCGCCGACCATCTCGATCTCCCGCTGCGGGAAGGACGGCACCTTGGCCAGTTCGTGCTGGGTGCGCAGGCCGAGGAAGTGCATCAGGGAGCGGGCGTTGCACGTGGCGTACATCGAGGAGAACAGGCCGACCGGGAGGACAGCGCGGGCGACCTCGCGGGCGACGCCTGCGGCGAGCATCTCCTGGTAGGCCTCGTACGCCTCCCGGTACGAGTCCTCCATGACGCGGCCGACCAGCTCCTGCTGGGCCTGGGTGCCCTCCACGAAGACGTACTTGCCCGGGCGGCCCTCCTGGACGAGCCTGCGGGACTCGCCGGGGACGTAGAAGACGGGCTGGAGCTCGCGGTAGCGGCCGCTCTCCTCGTTGTACGACCAGCCCACGCGGTGCCGCATGAACTCGCGGAAGACGAAGATGGGGGCGCTGATGAAGAAGGTCATCGAGTTGTGCTCGAAGGGGCTGCCGTGCCGGTCCCGCATCAGGTAGTTGATCAGGCCCTTGGAGCGCTCGGGGTCCTTCTGCAACTCCTCCAGGGACTGCTCGCCGGCGGTGGAGACGCGGGCGGCCCACAGCACGTCGGAGTCGGCCGCGCTGTGCTTGACCAGCTCGACGGTGACGTCGCTGCGGAAGCTTGGCTTGAGGTCGTCGGCGGGGGTGTCGGTCACGGCTCGGGGGGTCCTTCCATCACTTCGCTGGGCGGCGCCCACTCTACGGCCCGGCACTGACAACGGGTCGTTCGGTGCCGGGTCCCGACATACGGCGGCGAACTTCAGCGAATTTCTGTGAAGTCGGTGAAACCGGGCACCTTTTGGGGCACTCGCTCGTCTGTGTTGGTGACGGTCACCCACACGATCCCGAGAGGAGAAGCTCCCTGATGTTCGGTCGGCGCGAGCCCGTCCCGTTCGCCTTCCTCGCCGAGGCAGACAGGTTCCGCAGCAATGTCACTCCCCCACCCCGTGAGCGGGCGTCGGTCGGCCAGATGGCCGGACGCTGGCTGCTGGGGCTCACCATCGTCGCCGGGCTGGTCGGCTCGCTGGTGCTGGGCATGCCTGCGCTGTCCACGGACACCGCGACGCAGACGCAGCAGTCACAGGCCTCTCAGGGGCACTGACTCAACCGGCCCCCCAGGAGTGGTGAGTGGGGGCGCGGGTCGATTAGCCTCACCGGGCACAGCCCCTGCATGGATTGAGTGAGGACCAGCCGTGCCCCTGCCCTTCCTGACGGCCGACCGCGCATTCGAGACAGCCGATGACGTCGCGCTGCCCTTCGACGACCTCGACCGCTGGCGGCGTCCCTACCGGCCCGGGCCGTGGCGCGTGGGCGTGGGCGCGCTGTGCTTGCTGCTCGCGTCGTATGTGCTGTTCGCAGCGGTCGTCATCGCCTTGACCGGCACGGTGACCGAGGCCGCCGTCGTCTTCGGCATCGCGCTGGCCGTCATCGCCGGCGCCCTGCGGTTGCTGCGGATGGGTGTGTGGGTGAGCGCGCGGGGGCTGCGTCGGGTGCGGTTCCTCGTCACGCGCACGGTGCCCTGGGAGCAGGTCGTCGCCGTACGGACCGTGCAGCAGCCGGTGCGGTGGCTGGGGCTGCCGCGCACTGTGCAGGGGCAGGCGCTGATGCTCGTACAGCGCGGTCGTGCGGCGGATGACATGCCGACGCTGATGACCACGCACAACACGGACTTCCTGGCCCGGGTCACCGCGTTCGACCGGGCCGCCGACTCGGTCGAGGTGTGGGCCGCGGAGAACACGCGCGGCTGAGCACGACGGGTATGTGAAGGGGTCGGCCCGCGGCAGCGGACCGACCCCCTTTGGCTTATGGCCTGCTTGTCGGCGTATGGCTGACGCGTTGGGCGCGGTCGGATCGTCGGCATACAGCAAGCTCGTCGCCGTAGGGCTGGTGCCTCGTCCAAAGCCAGTCTGCCTACCTGAGGAAGGGGCATCGGCGTGTGGCCGGCCATCGTGGGCCGGTTCGTCCGGTCGCCGCCCTGCGCGGCGTCCCTGCCTGTGGCACGCCGTCGTGCGGCTTTGCCCGTCGGCACGCATCGCCTTCGTCGGCCCAGACGGCCCGGCAGCGGCAGCCAACCCGCCCCGCCGGAGACCGGGGCGTCGACGGACAGCCGACTCACCGGCGTACGGTCGTTTCTCCATCCCGCGGCGGCCCTCCGGCGGAGTGCTCAGGCCTCGACTGTCCTGCCCTCGTGCAGGGCGATGGCTCGTTGCATGGCCTTGCGGGCTCGGGGAGTGTCGCGGGCGTCGTGGTAGGCGATGGCCAGGCGGAACCAGCTGCGCCAGTCGTCGGGGGAGGCCTCCGTCTCGGCCTTGCGGCGGGTGAAGACCTCGTCGGCCGAGTCGCGGTCGATGCGGCCGCCGGGGGTGCGCTTCAGCTCGTCGACGGGAAGGCCGCCCTCGGCGTCGAGTTCGGCGGCGAGGGCGTTGGCCTTGCGCACGAACTGGGTGTTCTTCCACAGGAACCACACGCCGATCACCGGCAGGATCAGCACCGCGACCCCGAAGGTGACGGTGATGACCGTGCCGGACTGGATGAGCATCACGCCACGGCTGCCGACCAGGACGAAATAGACGACCAGGACGGCGGCCGTTATGGCGTAGGTGATCTTCGCGCGCATCTAACAGCCTCTTGTCAGCCCAGGTCCAGGAAGTGTTCCAGGCCGAAGGTGAGGCCCGGAGTGGTGACCACGCGGCGGGCGCCGAGCAGGATGCCCGGCATGAAGCTGCTGTGGTGGAGGGAGTCGTGGCGGACGGTCAGGGTCTCGCCCTCGCCGCCGAGCAGGACCTCCTGGTGGGCCAGCAGGCCGCGCAGGCGGACCGCGTGGACCGGGATGCCGTCGACGTTCGCGCCGCGCGCGCCGTCCAGGGCCGTCTCCGTGGCGTCCGGTGCCGGGGCCGTGCCCGCGGCGCGGCGGGCTTCGGCGATGAGCTGGGCCGTGCGGGTGGCGGTGCCGGAGGGGGCGTCGACCTTCTTCGGGTGGTGGAGTTCCACCACCTCGACCGACTCGAAGTAGGGCGCGGCGATCTGCGCGAACTTCATCGTCAGGACTGCGCCGATGGAGAAGTTCGGCGCGATCAGCACGCCCGTCTCCGGGGAGGCGGACAGCCATCCGTTCAGCTGCGCGAGGCGCTCGTCGGTCCAGCCCGTCGTACCGACGACCGCGTGGATGCCGCGGTTCACGCAGTAGTCGAGGTTGGCCATGACCGAGTCCGGCGTGGTCAGTTCGACGGCCACCTGGGCGCCGGTCTCCGCCAGCGTCTCCAGCTTGTCGCCCCGGCTCAGGGCGGCGACCAGCTCCATGTCCTCGGCGGCCTCGACCGCCCGTACCGCCTCGGAGCCGATCCGGCCCTTGGCGCCGAGGACCGCCACGCGCAGCTTGCTCATCTCTTGTGCTTCCTTCACCAGGGAATGGTCAGGCGACGGCGTCGTGCAGCCGGGACGCCTGCTTGTCCTTCAGTGGGCCGATGACCGACAGCGAGGGCCGCTGTCCGAGGACCTCGCGGGCGACCGAGCGGACGTCGTCCGGGGTCACCTCGGCGATCCGGGCCAGCATGTCGTCGACGGACATCTGCTCGCCCCAGCACAGCTCGCTCTTACCGATGCGGTTCATCAGGGCGCCGGTGTCCTCCAGACCGAGGACCGTGGAGCCCCGGAGCTGTCCGATGGCGCGGCCGATCTCGTCGTCGGACAGGCCGTGCTGGGCGACGTGGTCCAGTTCGTCGCGGCAGATCTTCAGCACGTCGTGGACCTGCGACGGCCGGCAGCCCGCGTACACGCCGAACAGGCCGCAGTCGGCGAAGCCCGAGGTGTACGAGTAGACGCTGTAGGCCAGGCCGCGCTTCTCGCGGACCTCCTGGAAGAGGCGGGACGACATGCCGCCGCCCAGCGCCGTGTTGAGGACCCCGAGCGCCCAGCGGCGGTCGTCCGTGCGGGACAGGCCGGGCATGCCGAGGACGACATGGGCCTGCTCGGTCTTGCGGCCGATCAGCTCGACCCGGCCGGCGGCGCGGATGGTGCGCCGTCCATCGCGCGGGGCGATGGGCGCCGCGTCACCGTTCTTGAAGGCGCCGGCCTTCTCGAAGGCCGCGCGGACCTGTCGTACGACCTTGTTGTGGTCGATGTTGCCCGCGGCCGCCACAACCAGGTGGGTCGGGTCGTAGTGCTTCTTGTAGAAGCGGCGGATGCGGTCGGCGGTGAGGGCGTTGACCGTGTCGACCGTGCCGAGGACCGGGCGGCCGAGGGGGTTGTCGCCGAACATGGTGTGCGCGAACAGGTCGTGCACGCAGTCGCCCGGGTCGTCCTCGGTCATGGCGATCTCTTCGAGGATCGCGCCCCGCTCGACGTTGACGTCCTCTTCGAGGATGAGGGAGCCCGTCAGCATGTCGCAGACGACGTCTATGGCGAGCGGCAGGTCGGCGTCGAGCACGCGCGCGTAGTAGCACGTGTACTCCTTCGCCGTGAACGCGTTCATCTCGCCGCCGACGGCGTCGACGGCGGAGGAGATGTCCAGGGCGGAGCGGCGGGTGGTGCCCTTGAAAAGCAGGTGCTCCAGGTAGTGCGTGGCACCGTTCAGGGCCGGCGTCTCGTCACGGGAGCCGACATGCGCCCAGATGCCGAAGGTCGCGGAGCGGACGGACGGCAGGATCTCGGTGACGATGCGCAGGCCGCCCGGGAGGGTGGTCTTGCGGACCGTGCCGATGCCGTTCTCGCCCTTGATCAGGGTTTGGGTACGGGCGACGGCCCGCGCCTCCGAAGAGGTGCGGGCCGTCACCGTGGAGCTACTCGACGTCACTTGTCGGTGTCGTCCTTCTTGTCGTCCTCAGCCTCTTCGCCCTCGATCACGGGGACGAGCGAGAGCTTGCCGCGCGAGTCGATCTCGGCGATCTCGACCTGGACCTTGGCGCCCACGCCGAGCACGTCCTCGACGTTCTCCACGCGCTTGCCGCCGGCCAGCTTGCGGATCTGCGAGATGTGCAGCAGACCGTCCTTGCCCGGGAGCAGCGAGACGAACGCGCCGAAGGTGGTCGTCTTCACGACCGTGCCCAGGTAGCGCTCGCCGACCTCCGGCATGGTCGGGTTGGCGATGCCGTTGATCGTGGTGCGGGCGGCCTCGGCGGACGGTCCGTCGACCGCGCCGATGTAGATCGTGCCGTCGTCCTCGATCGTGATGTCGGCGCCGGTGTCCTCCTGGATCTGGTTGATCATCTTGCCCTTGGGGCCGATGACCTCACCGATCTTGTCCACGGGGATCTTGACGGTGATGATCCGCGGGGCGTTCGGGGACATCTCGTCCGGCGTGTCGATCGCTTCCATCATCACGTCGAGGATGTGGAGGCGGGCGTCACGGGCCTGCTTCAGGGCGGCGGCCAGGACGGAGGCCGGGATGCCGTCCAGCTTGGTGTCGAGCTGGAGGGCGGTCACGAACTCCTTGGTGCCGGCGACCTTGAAGTCCATGTCGCCGAAGGCGTCCTCCGCACCGAGGATGTCGGTGAGGGTGACGTAGTGCGTCTCGCCCTCGATCTCCTGGGAGATCAGGCCCATGGCGATACCGGCGACGGGGGCCTTCAGCGGCACACCGGCGTTCAGCAGCGACATGGTGGAGGCGCAGACCGAGCCCATGGACGTCGAGCCGTTGGAGCTCAGCGCCTCGGAGACCTGGCGGATCGCGTAGGGGAACTCCTCGCGCGTCGGCAGGACCGGCACCAGGGCGCGCTCGGCGAGGGCGCCGTGGCCGATCTCGCGGCGCTTCGGGGAGCCGACGCGGCCGGTCTCGCCGGTGGAGTACGGCGGGAAGTTGTAGTTGTGCATGTAGCGCTTGCGGGTCACCGGGGAGAGGGTGTCCAGCTGCTGCTCCATGCGGAGCATGTTCAGGGTGGTGACGCCCAGGATCTGGGTCTCGCCACGCTCGAACACCGCGGAGCCGTGCACGCGCGGGATGGCCTCGACCTCGGCGGCCAGGGTGCGGATGTCGGTGACACCGCGGCCGTCGATGCGCTTCTTCTCCTTGATGACGCGCTCACGGACCAGGGTCTTGGTCAGCGAGCGGTACGCGGCGGAGATCTCCTTCTCGCGGCCCTCGAACTCCGGCAGGAGCTTCTCGGCGGCGAGCGCCTTGACGCGGTCCAGCTCGGACTCGCGCTCCTGCTTGCCCGCGATGGTCAGCGCGGAGGCGAGCTCCGGCTTGACGGCGGCGGTGAGCGCCTCCAGGACGTCGTCCTGGTAGTCGAGGAAGATCGGGAACTCGCCGGTCGGCTTGGCGGCCTTGGCGGCGAGGTCCGACTGGGCCTTGCAGAGCACCTTGATGAAGGGCTTCGCGGCGTCCAGACCGGCGGCGACGACCTCCTCGGTCGGGGCCTCGGCGCCACCCTGGACCAGCTTGATGGTCCCCTCGGTGGCCTCGGCCTCGACCATCATGATCGCGACGTCGCCGTCCTCCAGGACACGGCCCGCGACGACCATGTCGAAGACGGCGTCCTCGAGCTCGGAGTGCGTCGGGAAGGCCACCCACTGGCCGTTGATCAGCGCGACGCGGACGCCGCCGATCGGGCCGGAGAAGGGCAGGCCGGCCAGCTGGGTGGACGCGGAGGCGGCGTTGATCGCCACGACGTCGTACAGGTGGTCGGGGTTGAGCGCCATGATCGTGGCGACGACCTGGATCTCGTTGCGCAGGCCCTTCTTGAAGGACGGGCGCAGCGGGCGGTCGATGAGGCGGCAGGTGAGGATCGCGTCCTCGGAGGGACGGCCCTCACGGCGGAAGAAGCTGCCGGGGATCTTGCCGGCGGCGTACATCCGCTCCTCGACGTCCACCGTCAGGGGGAAGAAGTCGAGCTGGTCCTTGGGGTTCTTGGAGGCGGTGGTGGCCGACAGCACCATGGTGTCGTCGTCCAGGTACGCCACGGCGGAGCCGGCGGCCTGCTTGGCCAGGCGGCCCGTCTCGAAGCGGATGGTGCGGGTGCCGAAGGAGCCGTTGTCGATGACGGCCTCGGCGTAGTGGGTCTCGTTCTCCACTAGCGTTTTCTCCGTTACTTTGTCGTCTTTTGTCCCGTCGCTGCCCGTGTGGCAGGGGGACGGTGGCGGAGAAGCGCTCCGTGCGGTGCGGGCCGGTCTTCGATCGAAGCACCCGGGGCTCACTTTCCCCCCGGGGGCCACTACCGAGGACCGGCGGCGGCTAGGCGCGCTTCTCCTCTTCTTGTCGTGCTGTGTCGTCCGTATTGCGTTGTGCTACCACACTACAAAGCGTGTGTGACACTCCGCATGTTTCCGCACGCACGGTTGACGTTCCGTACGTACAGCAAAAGGAGCGGCTCCCGATCTCTCCGGGAACCGCTCCCCTCACGGCGTCTTACTTCGCGCCCGCCGCACCGCGGCGGATGCCGAGGCGGTCGACCAGCGCACGGAAGCGCTGGATGTCCTTCTTCGCCAGGTACTGGAGAAGGCGGCGACGCTGACCGACCAGGATCAGCAGACCACGACGGGAGTGGTGGTCGTGCTTGTGGGTCTTGAGGTGCTCGGTCAGGTCCGAGATCCGGCGCGAAAGCATGGCGACCTGGACCTCGGGGGAGCCGGTGTCGCCCTCCTTCTGGCCGAACTCGGAGATGATCTGCTTCTTCGTAGCGGCGTCGAGCGGCACGCGTACTCCTCGTAGTCTTTGAATGGCCACCGAGTGCCCCCGGTCTGTGTCTCGGGGGAGCTTCCGTTACTCGGGAGGCGGGGATCCGCTGGGCGCGTCCCCCAGGAAAACCCGGGGGCGCGTACACAAACGGCCGTCACACAGCGTACCAGCACATGGGCGCGCCCTTGACGGACGGTCCCGGCGGCGCTGGTCAGAGACCGCCGCGGACCTTGGCGTAGATGTCCAGGACGGCCAGGCAGATCGGGACCAGGGAGAGCAGGACCAGCGAGTCGGCGAGGTCCAGCATGCGGCCCCAGAAGGGGGAGAGGCCCTTCTGCGGGACGATCAGGGCGATGGCGATGAGCAGCAGCACACCGACGCCGACCGAGGCACCGAGCCACAGGGTCCGTACGTTGACCGGGCCGGAGTTGTTCTGGAGCAGCTCCATGATGATGTCGGCCGGGGGCGAGATCGCGAGGCCGAGGACCAGCAGGGCGAGGGTGACGACACCGGCCACGAACAGGCAGGTGACCTGCGCGGTGTAGCGGAACAGGCGGGCCCGCAGCATCGCGGCGAGGCCGGTGCACAGGGCGAGCAGCTGGGCCCAGCCGTTGTCGCTGAAGCCGAGTACCGCCCCGCCGGCGCCGATGATGACGGCGGCGCATCCGCCGACCAGGCCGAGGAGCAGTTCGTGGCCGCGGCTGGTCTGGGCGACGATGCGCTGGACGTCGACGGCCTCGAGGTCGCCCTCGCGGCCTTCACGACGGGCCCGGGCGAGGTCCTCGGGGTTGCGGAAGCCGATCGGCAGCTTGGCGAAGCGGGACGACCAGCCGGGCAGGAAGCCGACGACCGCGAGGGCGACGACCGAGGTACCGGCGGCGATCTCGCGCGGCTCGGCCTCGGTGAGGACACCGCAGAACACGGCGAGCGTGCCGATGGCGGAGGCGAGTGCGGCGGCCACGAACGGGGCGTCGCCCTGCGGCAGCAGCATGATCAGTACGACGGAGCACAGCAGTACGGCGACACAGCCGACGAGGAACTGGATCCGTCCGGGGCCTTCGCCCGCGTCCTGCGGAAGGGCGCCGGAGCCGGCGATGAGCGCGTGCGGCAGTGCCGAGATGCCGAGTGCGACGGCGGAGCCCCGGTCGTCGTACACCCGGGCCCGTACGCCGGCGAGAGCCGTCAGCGCGAGCGCGGTCACGCCGGCGAGGATGCCCTGGAGGCCGTGCATGTCGTGCCGGATCGGGTCCGCGAACCAGAAGACGAAGCCGAGCATGACCAGCAGCAGCGATCCGGCGACGAGGCCGGCGACGCGCATCAGGTTGTCGTTCCAGCTGCGGGTGTCCTGCTTCACCGCGGCGGCGATCGCG
This sequence comes from Streptomyces sp. NPDC028907, assembly GCF_055564995.1. Classification (NCBI taxonomy): domain Bacteria; kingdom Bacillati; phylum Actinomycetota; class Actinomycetes; order Kitasatosporales; family Streptomycetaceae; genus Streptomyces; species Streptomyces sp. NPDC028907. The sequence continues at coordinate 974,638 of NZ_JBVHVE010000002.1, read as the reverse complement.
TCCACGACGTCGTCGTGCACGGCCGGCGGCAGCGAGTCGGCGAACGTGCGCAGCAGCAGCACCTCGCCGTCCCTGACCCGGTGCTCGAGCAACGAGCGGCTCGCGTCGAGTACTTGACCCTCGCGGGTCACAAGGTGGTAACCGGAAGGACTCGTATCCGACTGGACCAGGCCCGACAGCCTGATGATCTCAGGAAAGAGGTCCTGGATCGGCAGGTCCTCGGGCAGCGCCACATCGACTCGGCTGTCCGGCGCTGCGATGGTGATTCGGCAGAAACCTGTCGAAGTCCCCGTGCTCACCTGGTGTTCCCCCTGCTAGACAAGGCTTCCTCGCGCCGCTCGTACGACGCGGAGCGCCACCATATCCGTTGCGGTACCGGCCGCAGGACCTACCTCCCCCATTCCTCCCAGGACCTGCTCCGCATCTCCATCCGCCTGCCTCACTCGGGCACGTCACGCATCAGTAGGATCGACGCCTACGCGAACGACGCCTACGCGAACGAGAACACGTCGCGGTACACGGGGGCGTCGGTGCCAAGGACGTATCACGTATCAATCGCGAAGGATGAGTGCATCGGTGAGCGTCGTCATCATCAAACGACCACCGCGGACAGTGCCACCGGCCGTCCCGGACGGCGAGGTCAAACTCGAGACGCCGCCCGAGATTCCGCGCGAGGGCGACGACAGCATGCTGATGAACATGCTGCCCATGATGGGCATGCTGGGTTCCGTCGCCTTCTTCTTCACAGCCGGCCAGTCCTACATGAAGGTCGTCGGCGGCCTCATGCTGGCCTCGACGGTGGCCATGATGGTCGCCCAGTTCGCCAAGGCCCGGCAGGGCCCGGGGGCGGGCATGGCCCAGGACCGGCGTGACTATTTCCGTTATCTGGAGCAGGTCCGCAAGGACGTGCACAAGACGGCGGAGCTGCAGCGGCGCAGCCAGTTGTTCCAGCACCCCGACCCGGAGCAGTTGTGGGCGGTGGCGGCGGACGGCAAGCGGCTGTGGGAGCGGCGCCCGAACGACGCGGACTTCGCGTCCGTACGGATCGGCCGCGGTACGCAGCAGCTGAACACCCCGCTGGTCGCCCCGGAGACGGCGCCCAAGGACGAGCTGGAGCCGCTGACCGCGGCGGCCATGAAGGCGTTCCTCGACGCGCACGGCAGTCTGCACGACCTGCCGGTCTCCATCTCGCTGCGTGCCTTCTACCACGTGACGATCTGCGGTGAGACCGACACGGTCTACGGCAACGCCCGCGCGACCCTGTCGCAGCTGGCCACGCTGCACTCGCCCGAGGACCTGATGATCGCCGTGGTGGCGCACCCCTCCGCCACGGCGGACTGGGACTGGATCAAGTGGCTGCCGCACAGCCAGCATCCGAAGGCCAAGGACGGAGCGGGTTCGACCCGGCTCCTCTTCGACGACCTCGGTGAGCTGGAGGAGGCACTCGCGGACCAGTTGGGCGATCGGCCCCGCTGGAACCGTGAGGCGACTCCCGTCTACGACCAGCCGCACCTGATCGTCGTCCTCGACGGCGGCACCGTGCCGCCGGACTCCGAGCTCGCCGGCACCGAGGGCCTCCAGGGCGTCACCTTCCTGGAGATCGCCCCCGGTGAACTGGAGGAGGAGCTGCGGGCCGGTCTGACGGCCTATGTGAAGCCGGACCGTATGCGCCTGTTCGTCGGCCACGAGTCCGCGTACACCGGCAAGCCGGATGTGCTGAACCCGGCGCAGGCCGAGTCCCTGGCGCGCCAGCTCGCTCCCTTCCGGGTCGGCTCCGCCGAGGAGGGCGAACCCCTTCTGTCCAACCTGGACTTCACGGACCTCATGGGCATCGGCGACGCGGGCACGGTCGACGTCTCGCGCACCTGGCGGCCGCGCACGCTGCACGAGCGGCTGCGGGTGCCGATCGGCGTCGGCGAGAACGGCGAGCCGGTCATGCTGGACCTCAAGGAGGCCTCGCAGGAGGGCATGGGCCCGCACGGCCTGTGCGTCGGCGCCACCGGTTCCGGTAAGTCCGAGGTGCTGCGTACGCTGGTGCTGGGTCTCGCGGTGACGCACTCCTCGGAGACGCTGAACTTCATCCTCGCGGACTTCAAGGGTGGCGCGACCTTCGCGGGCATGGCGGACATGCCGCACACCGCGGCCGTCATCACCAACCTCGCGGACGACCTCACCCTCGTCGACCGTATGCGTGACTCGATCATGGGTGAGACGCAGCGCCGTCAGGAACTGCTGCGCTCGGCGGGCAACTACGCCAACCTGCACGACTACGAGAAGGCCCGGGCCGCGGGTGCCGCGCTGGAGCCGATGGCCTCGCTGGTGATCGTGCTCGACGAGTTCTCCGAACTCCTCACCGCCAAGCCGGACTTCATCGACATGTTCATCCAGATCGGCCGTATCGGCCGATCGCTGGGCGTCCACCTGCTGCTGGCCTCGCAGCGCCTCGAAGAGGGCAAGCTGCGCGGTCTGGACACCTATCTCTCGTACCGCATCGGTCTGCGGACCTTCTCCGCCGCCGAGTCCCGTACGGCGATCGGTGTCCCGGACGCCTACCACCTGCCGTCGATCCCCGGTTCCGGTTATCTGCGCTACGACACCGACACCATGGTCCGCTTCAAGGCGGCGTACGTGTCGGGGCCGTACCACGGCGAGGGCCCCTCCCGGGTGAGCCGCTCGACGCAGCTGCGTCCGGCGGTGTTCACGGCGGAGCAGGTGGCGCTGCCGCCGCAGCCGGTGATCGAGGAGCCGGAGCCCGACAACCGGGTGGACGACGCGCTCGCCGACACCGTGCTGGACGTCCTCGTCGGCCGGATGATCAACCAGGGTCCGCCCGCCCACCAGGTGTGGCTGCCCCCGCTGGAGGAGGCGCCCTCGCTGGAGCAGCTCCTCCCCCAGCTCGCCGTCAGCCCGGAGCGCGGCCTCACCGCGCCCGACTACACGGCGCTCGGCCGGCTCAACGTACCGGTCGGCCTGGTGGACAAGCCGTTCGAGCAGCGGCGTGACGTGCTGTACCGGGACTTCTCCGGCGGTGCCGGTCACGGTCTGTTCGTCGGTGGTCCGCAGTCCGGCAAGTCGACGCTGCTGCGCACGCTCATCTCGTCGTTCGCGCTCACCCACACGCCGTCCGAGGTGCAGTTCTACTGCCTGGACTTCGGTGGTGGCGGTCTGATCTCGATGGAGGAGCTGGCGCACGTCGGCGGGGTCGCGAACCGTCTCGACGCCGAGAAGGTGCGCCGTACGGTCAGCGAGGTCGAAGGCATCCTGAACGCGCGCGAGGAGTACTTCCGCGCGAACAACGTCGACTCGGTCCAGACGTACCGTCAGCGCCGGAACTCCGGCCAGCTGCCGGACCAGCCCTGGGGTGACGTGTTCCTCGTCGTCGACGGCTGGGCCACGTTCAAGACGGACTACGAGATGCTCGAGGCCACCGTCACCGAGATCGCCACGCGTGGCCTCGGCTTCGGTGTGCACGTGATCCTCACGGCGAGCCGCTACACCGAAGTGCGGCCCGCGCTCAAGGACATGCTGCAGAACCGTATCGAGCTGCGGCTCGGTGACCCGACGGAGTCGGAGGTCGACCGCAAGGTCGCGCAGAACGTCCCCGCGACCGTCCCGGGCCGTGGTCTGACGCAGGACAAGCTGCACTTCATGGCGGCGCTGCCGCGCGTCGACGGCTCCTCGGAGACGGACGACCTGTCCGAGGCGACGTCGATCCTCATCCGCGGCATCAACGACAACTGGCAGGGCCAGCACGCTCCGGCCGTACGCCTGCTGCCCACGATGATGCCGGCGGACCGGCTGCCCAAGGGCTTCGAGCACCCGGAGCGCGGTCTGGCCATCGGCATCGACGAGTCGTCGCTGTCGCCGGTCTTCGTCGACTTCGAGACGGACCCGCTGTTCATCGTGTTCGGTGAGAGCGAGTCCGGTAAGTCCGCGATGCTGCGGCTGCTCGTCAAGCAGATCACCGAGCGCTACACGCCGGACCAGGCGAAGATCGTCATGGGTGACTACCGGCGCGCCCACCTGGAGGGGGTGCCCGACTCGCACCTGTCGCGGTACTGCGCCTCGGCGCCGGCTCTGACGGAGACGCTGGAGGGCCTCGCCGGCTCGATGCACCGCCGGATGCCCGGCCCGGACGTCACGCCCGAGCAGCTGCGCAACCGCAGTTGGTACAGCAGCCCGGACGCGTTCGTCATCGTCGACGACTACGACCTGGTGGCGACCGGCGTGAACCCGCTGGCCCCGCTGCTGGAGTACCTGCCGTTCGCCCGTGACATCGGTCTGCGCGTCATCATCGCGCGTGCCTCCGGCGGTGCGAGCCGGTCGCTGTACGAGCCGGTGATGCAGCGGATGCGCGAGCTCGGCGCCCAAGGCATCGTGCTCTCCGGCGACCGGGCCGAGGGCGCGCTGCTCGGCAACATCACGGCGACGCAACTGCCGCCCGGCCGTGGGTACTTCCACACGCGCCGTCGCGGTGGGCAGCTGATCCAGACGGGGTGGCTGCCGAACCGGTTCTGACCGGTACCCGAGGAACGGTCGGTCGAGCAGGAGGGGCGGTACCCGCGAGGGTGCCGCCCCTCTTCGTTGCCGGTGGGCGCGCCGTTAAGGTGGAGCCACGACAGAAATGACGAGCCACGGGGGGCAGTTGTGCCGTCGGACTACATGGACTCCGATCCTGAGGTACTGAAGACCGAGGGATTCCACATGTTCAACGCAGGTGTGGAGTTCTCCAAGGCCGTGCACAAGCTGACGACCGGCCTGACCGCCCTGGAGAAGGGTGACACCCCGCCGTGGGGTGACGACGACATCGGCGAGAAGTTCGGCGTCGTCTACGAGGGCCTGCGCGACGGCATGTACGACTCGATGGGCAGCCTGGCGGAGCGGATCGCCGGCATGGGAGCCGCCCTGGCCCGGATGGGCGTGGCCCACGAGCAGAACGAGGCCGCGCAGAACGACATCTGGAAGAAGACGATGGCCGAGTACGACGGTCAGGTGGAGGTTCCGCCGGGGGTCGCACAGGGCACTCTGCAAGCCCGGTCGACCAACTGATCCGCGACTGCGGCCTGCCCGACGGCCGTGATCCGCGACGGACGTGTGACAGGTCACTCGCGCCAGTAGGGTGAGACACACACTTCGTACGCACGTCAGGAAGAGGCCCAGCAGCATGACCGAGGCTACCGAGCCACAGAACATCGAGGTCGGGACTCAGGCCGAGGACACCAAGGCGCGCAAGGAGCGGGAGCGGGACGAGCTGTACGCCCTCGACATCTCGGGGGTCGAGTGGCACTGCGCGCCCGGCACCGAGGAGCACGAGGAGCGCGTCGAGATCGCGTATCTGCCGGAGGGGGCCGTGGCCATGCGGTCGTCCCTGGATCCCGACACCGTGCTGCGGTACACCGAGGCGGAGTGGCGGGCGTTCGTGCTGGGGGCGCGGGACGGGGAGTTCGATCTGGAGCCGGCGCCGCACAATGGTGGGGTGGGGGCGGAGTAGGGCGAGTCCGCGTATTCCCCGTGGAATCCGCGTAGAGGGTCTTACGGCCGCCGGCCATGGCAGCGGGCGGCGGCCGCTCTCTCAGAAACCGGCGCCCACGCCTCCGAACAACCTCGGCGGCCTGCAACGGACTTGTGACAGCAAACCCCTGAAGTCACCGGCAGGTGATTCCGTAAGCTTTGCGGACGGCTGTACTCCAGTGTGATTTCCCTTGGCTGGTGAGGGATGTGTACGGCCGTGAAGTCTGACGGGGGTGCTTTCCGCTGTGGCGATGATGTTGCCGGACGAGCTCGAGTGGGTCCTCGAGATGCTGGGCTACAAGTGGCCCACGGCGAACGAGGACAAGCTCAGAGACTGCGCCGCCGTGTGGCGCGAGTTCGGCGAGAAGGTCAACGAGCTCCACACCACGGCGAACGGCGCCGCCCGCCAGGTCACCGCGCACAACGCCGGTGAGTCGATCGACAAGTTCACCAAGACGTACGAGAAGTTCGACGGTGGCGGCGGCAACGACGGCTACCTGCGCAGCGCCGCCGAGGCCGCGTTCCTCATCGCGAACGTGCTGGAGGCCTGCGCCTACCTCGTCGAGTTCGCCAAGTGGGCGGTCATCGCCCAGCTCATCGCACTGGCCATCCAGATCGCCGCCGCCGCTGCCGCCGCGCCCTTCACCTTCGGTCTGTCCTCGGTAGCGGGAATGGGCGCCACCCAGGCCGCCCGCCTCATCGTCCGACGCCTCCTCGACGAGCTCAAACAAGCCCTGATCGAGGCGATCATCGAGACGATGAAGGAACCCGCGATCTCGGCGATCGAGGCGATCATCACCGACCTCATCCGCCAGACCGTCAACGTCGGCTTCGGCGCCCAGGAGGGCTACGACGTCGGCGCCACCCTCAAGGCCGGCGGCGAGGCAGGCCTGGACGCCCTCAGGCAGAGCCCGCAGACCTTCGCCGAGGGCGTGCGCGACAGCCTCGGCCAGAAGGCCGGCAGCCGCGCCCGGCACGCGATCGACAGCCGCATCGACGGGTACGACGGGCCGTCGGGGTCGGACTTTCCGGGGGGTGACACCGGTAGCGACTCCAGCAGCGGGTCGGAGAGTTCCAACTCCTCTTCGTCCGACTCCTCTTCGTCCGACTCCTCGTCCTCCGGTTCGACTTCCTCGGACTCGGACTCCAGCACCTCGACACGTTCGAGCAACGGCAACATCCCCGGCGCGAACATAGGCAGCGGCATTTCCGCCGACACGGGCGGCAACGACATCCCCGCCCCCAACATCGGCGCGGGCTCCGACTCCGGCTCCGGTCCGGGGTCCGACTCCGGGAGTCCGTCCTCCTCGGACAGCCCGTACGCAAGGCCGACGCAATCGCCGGCGTCGTCCCTGTCGGACTTCGACGACCCCTCACCCAGCGGGCCCTCGTCCAACGGCTCCGACTCCAACGGCTCGTCCAGCACTCCGAGCACGTCCGGTCCTTCGCACTCCGGCGGCGGCTCCCCCGTATCGGGCCTGTCGTCCCCGAGCCCGCAGTCCGCGCCCACGGCCTCGTCGTCCGGCGGTACGTCGTCCTCGCCGGGAGGCGGCTCGATCGGCACCCAGATCGACGGGCTGGCCGCCAGCGCGCCCACGCAGTCCAACGCGGCGCCGACGCCTACGGCGGACTCGTCTCCCGCCGGTTCCGGGGGCCGGTCGGACGGTGGCGGGTCGGGCATGCCTACGTCGCCCACGGCGCCTTCCACGGGGGGTGCGGTTCCGGGGGGTGGGCACCACAGCCCGGGCGGCTCTGGCGGCAGTCCGTCCGCTACGAGCCCGACCAGCCCGAATACCAACTCCGGCCCGGCGAGGAACCCTTCCGCCGGCACACCTGGCACGCCCTCCGCCACGGGGACAGGGCCTGCCTCCACTCCGAGCCCTACGTCACCTGCGACGCCTCGGAGTACGCCTGCCTCGACGCCGGGGGCCACCGCGTCCGCCACGGGATCCGGGCCTGCCTCCACTCCGAGCTCCACCACGCCCTCGACGACGCCACGGACGACGCCGTCGCAGACGCCGGGGACCACCGCGCCCGCCACGGGATCCGGGCCCGCCTCCACGGCAAGCCCAACGTCACCTACGACGCCCCGGAGTACGCCTGCCCCGACGCCGGGGACCACCGCGCCCGCCACAGGGACCGGGCCTGCCTCCACGCCGAGCTCCACCACGCCCTCGACGACGCCACGGACGACGCCGTCGCAGACGCCGGATCCCCGTACGTCCGGCGCCGACGGTCGGACTCCCGGTACGCCGGATAATCGCGTGCCGAACCAGAGCAATCCGAGCCAGACCACTCCTGGTACGACGCCAGGAGACCGCACGCCGCCTCGGAGTACGCCTGGCACCACGCCCGGCGACCGGACTCCGTCCCGCGACACGCCGGGCACCACACCGGGCGACCGCACGCCGAACCGGGACAACACCAGCACCACACCGGGCGACCGCACCCCGTCGCGTAACAACGCGGACTCGACCGGCACCCGTACACCCGGCCAGAACCCGAGCCCGACCACGCACTCGCCGGGGAGCCAGACCCCGAGTCAGACCACTCCGAACCAGAGCCCGGCGCAGTCGTCGCCATCCAGGACACCGTCCGCTACCACCGGCACGCCGACGACGACACCCGCCAACTCCTCCAACAACGGGTCCGACCGAGCCTCGACCCCGGGCAACAACCAGAACCCGTCGACACAGCCAGGCCGCGCCCACACGCCCGGCGCTCCGAACCAGCCGAGCGCCGACCCCGGCACCACCCCGCCCCGGCCACACCAGCCTGCGGGCAACACACCCAACACTCCGCCGAACCCGAACCCGACCCCGAAGCCGAACACTCCGCAACAACCCGCCGCGCAGTCCCCCCAGGCGGAGAACACGCGACCCGAACGGGATGACCGGGACGACCGGGATCGACAGCACCAGCAACAGCAAGTGACGGCAGTCCCGATCCACACGGTCGTCACGACCCCGGGTCCCTCGACGTCACCGTCACACGCGGACCCCACGCCCCAGAACCCGGGCTCGCCCCAGGCCACCCCCAACAACCAGAGCCAACCCCAGCAGGACAGCCTCGACGACATCCGCTCCGACCTGGACCACCAGCCGGGCGGCCTGTCCCAGCCCGACCCCGCCGACCAGCAGGCACTGGCCGACGCCGTCCCGCACAACGAGGACGGCACCCCGCAGCGCTTCCCCGACCCCTTCGGCCCCTACACCCAGCTCCAGAACGACGGCGGCAACACGGTCCCGGGACGCAGCAACAACTGTGCCGACTGCTCCCGCTCGTTCCTGGAGACCTGGTACGGCAACCCCCAGGTCTCCGCCCCGCGAACAGTCGACCTCGACGAGAACGGCAAGCACAACCCGTTCACCCCCGAGGACAACGCGAACGCCAACCAGATCCGCTGGACCGGCGCCGCCCACACCTATGCCGGACCCGGTGGCGACCCCAACACCGCCAACAACATCGCCTCCACCCTCCAGCAGGCCGGACCCGGCTCGGCGGCCATCGTCCAGGTCGACTGGCCCGGTGGCGGCGGCCACGCCTTCAACGTCGTCAACCACAACGGCAAGATCGTCTGGATCGACACCCAGAGCGGACAGGTCAGCGAGCAGCCACTCCACATCGACCAGGCCAAGCACGTCTGGCACATCCCGCTGGACGCCGACCGCAACCCCATCGACACCAGCAAGTCGGACGACAAGGATTCCGAGGACACCGAAGGCTCCAAGGACTCCGAGAACCAGAACGACGACGCGGCCCAGCCGGAGAACTCCGAGAAGGACGGGCAACCGGAGAACACCCAGAACCCGCAGGACGACGCGTCGGACGACACCCCGACGCAGGGCGACGGCAGCGACACGACAACCGAATCCCCCCAGCCGGCGGTCCCACCGTCCCCAGAGGCATCGGACAACGCGGACTCCGCGCAGCCGTCGACGGCCGACCCGAACTCGTCCGAGCCGGATGGCACACCCGACGGCCACGAGCCGTCCCCGGGGACACCGGACACCCCGGATCAGCAGTCACGCCCGGACGAGGGGACGCGCGCCGACTCCCCCACGGAAAACCGGCAATCGTCCACCGACACCACATCCGACGACGGCACGTCGGACGACAGCACGCGTCCTGCCCGAACCGCGACGGACGACCCGAACGATCCCAAGACCGACCGGGACACACCTCAGCAGAACACCACACCCTCGGACCCGCGTACAACGACCCCGCACCAGGAGAACGGGGACCCCCGGGCCACCGACCCACGCACCGCTGACCCTCGCACCACGGACCCGCGCACGTCTGATCCTCGCGTTCCTGACCCCCGGGCCACCGACCCCCGCACGTCCGAGCCCCGTACGTCCGACTCGCCTCGGGACACCCCCACGCAGAACAGGCCGGAGGCCGACGGGCGACCCGACAGCCGGCGGCCGGACACCACACAGCGGCCGGACGAGACGCGCACCGATCACGCCGGTGATCCGCGGTCGGAGAACCCGCACAAGGTCCCGTCCGAGACGCCGGACCAGCCCCGGCCTGAACCCGCCGACCAGCCGCCGGCGGACGGCCATCGCGACCGCCCGAGCGGCATGAACGAGGACTCCGCGGTCCCCGCCCGCGAGAGCCTGCCGGACGGCAAGAACGCCGACGCCGCCAACTACGTGAAGGAATCCGTCAACGGGAAGAAGCCGCTGTACGGCGACATCGCCTCCGAAAACCCGCAGCAGGCATCCCCGTCGGCGAGTCCCGAGCGGTCCTCCGGTCCGGCGGATCCGGCAGGCAATTCTTCGAACGACGACGTGGCGAGCCGTCGGCAGCGCGATCTGGACATGCTCGCGCGGGCCAATTCGAAGGATCCGAAGGACAAGGCCTGGTTCGAGAAGTACTACTACCCGAAGAGCGGCTACCGCCAGAGCGTGACAGCCCCTGCCGAGGACGGCCGTCCTGTCCCCCAGTTGCATCCCACCGGCGATCCCAACGCTCCTTGGATGCTGGCCAACGACGCACCGGATGCCGATCCGGAGTCGTACATCGACTCGGGCGAGCACAAGGGTAAACGCGAAGAGGAGATCTCCAAGAAGAACCTGGAGGAGCTCGACAAATACGCCAAGGCCCGCCAGGACGCCATCAACGCGGACCGGCAGCCGCACGTGGACCGGCAAGCGGCCAAGGAAGCGTACGAGAAGAACAAAACTCCCGAGAACCTGAAGAGGTTCCAGGAAGCCGACGCGAAACACAGTCCCCTCCACGGCAAGATGACGCGGGCGAGCGAGGACTATGGCGAGGCCGTCGCCGAGTTCCACGTGATGCCCCAGCATTTCGAGGACTACAACCGCGTCGACGATCGGGCCATGGGCAACAACCGGTTCGACCAGGTCTGGATAGATCCCGGCAAGAACCCACCCGAGTTCGTCGTCGTGGAAGCCAAGGGCTCCACGAACGCCGAGCTGGGCCAACGACGAGGTATCGCACCGGATCAAGGCTCCGACCAGGCCGCCTCATCGGGCAACCCCAGCCAGACGCAGGGTGACGGCGGGCAGAGTGGGGATGAGGCGGGCCAGGACAAGCCGAGCCCAGGCGTACCGAAGGTCCGGCAGGGGACTCGCGCATACTTTGAAACGATCTTGCAGGAGATGGAGAACCGCGCAGACCGCAACGAGGACAAGGCCACGACCGACGCCGAGTTTGAGGCCGCAGAGGGCGAGCGGAAGCTGGCCCGCGAGCTCAGGAAGGCCCTGAACGCGAACCCGTCGCGGGTCAAGTACATACTCGTCAAGGGAAACGCCTCCACTGCAGGCGAGCACCAGGGGTACGAGATGAAGCAGTTCGACATCAGAACGGAAGAAGAAAAGGAACGCCATGCAGATTCCGCGACATGAATTCCCGACGCGAAATGTCCTGAGGATTCTTGAAACCCGTACGAGGGACTTCTGGGAGGACGTTGAAGACCTACGGGACCAACCGTCGTGGTTCTCGAACATTCTGGCTTCCGCCATCAATCTTCTCGGCCGACGCTGTGTCGTGGACCCCGAGGCCGACAAGCTGGAGACGTGGGAGGCCTGTGTCACCGCCATGCAGGTCGGCTCCGCCCTCTTCGCATCCGCCCAGGCCACGACCGGCAGCATCGAGTACCGCATCGGTCACAAGATGCACACCATCCGCGCCGGCGCCCTGCCCCGCGCCCACGCCGGAAACTGGCTCAACGCCTTCTGGCTCGCCTGCATCTGCCGCGAGAAGAAGCGCATGACCGAACTCTGCCAATTCCCCACCTCGAAACTCCGGCAAGCCGACGGAGTCCTCGACGAATACATCTACGACTGGGTGGAAGCACTACAGGCCTACTGGCTCAAGCGCCCCGAATTCGGCGACAAGCTCGTGACCGCGGTGGAGAAAACCGACCCAGCCGCCCTACGACACGCCCCACGCGACGGCGTCCTCCAGATCATGTATCCCCCCATGAACCTCCTCACCCAGCTCGCCCGCGGCGACCAGAACAAGTTCAACACCGAACTGGCCAAAGCCCTGGAATGGCACAAGGACTACTGGACCCGCGACGAGGACCGCGCCCTCGACACGGAAGGCCTCGTGGCACTCGGCCCACTGGCCGTGTCCTGCCTCGCCGTTCAGGCCGGCTTCACCATCACCGTCGAATCCGAGTACCTGCCCAAGCACCTCCTCGAAGGAGCCTGGATCAACGAATTCCCCACATAGCCCCCCAGTCACACCCCCGGAAAGCAATGAGGAGGGCAGGAGGGCTATGCAGGTTCCACGTCATGAATTCCCCACGGGCGCTTTGCCTCAGGTGCTGAAGGTGCTCGCACGAAGGCTGGACGGTGAACTCGAGGACCTCAAGGAGAACCCCGAGTGGTTCGGGATGGCCCTGAGCTCGGCGACCACCGCCCTCGACAGGCGCTGCTCGGGGGATCCCGAGGCCGACAAGGTGGAGACCTGGGAAGCCTGTGTCACCGCGATGCAGATCGGCCACGCCCTCTTCGTCGCCGCCCGCGCCACGACACCCACAGTCGAATGCGAGGTCGGCCACGAGAAGCACGTCTTCCGTTCCGGCACCGGGCCCTGGGCCGACGCGGGGAACTGGCTCACGGCGTTCTGGCTGGCCTGCGTCTGCCGCGAGCGGCAACGTACGAACGACCTCTGCCAGGTACCCGTCTCCCTGCTGCGCGAAGCCGGCGGCTTCGAGGAGTACATGTACCTCTGGGTCGAAGCACTTCAGGCGTACTGGCTCAGGCAGCCGGAACTCGGCGACAAACTCCTCGCCGCCGTGGACGCCACCGACCCCGAGGTGCTCCGCCCCGCCACACGCAGCGCCGTACTGAACCTCATGTACCCGCCCATGAACCTCCTCACTCAACTGGTACGCGGCGACCAGGACCGCTTCAACACCGAACTGGCCAAGACCGTCGAATGGCACAAGGGCTACTGGACCCGCGACGAGGAACGAGCCCGCGACTCCGACGGACTCATCGCCCTCGGCCCCCTCGCCATCGCCTGCCTCGCCCGGGACTCCGGCTTCACCATCGACGTCGACTCCCCATACCTGCCCGAATGCCTCCTCGACGGCAGCTGGTACGGCGAGTTCCCCACTTAGCCAACGCACCAGCCGACCACAGCCCGAACAGCGAACAGGAGACCCATGGCTCCCGAAACGCCACCCACCACCCCGGACGAAGCCGTCCAGATCGTCCGCGCGCGTTACGCCCAGCCCAAGCTCCCCGACGGCACGCCCGCCGAGCTCAACGTCCACGAGTTCGACATCGGCTACCTGGTCTACGCCGTCTTCCCACCCAGCGTCGACGCCTCCGGCCGACCGCAGCCCGCCCCACCCGGCGGCGCCAAGATCGTGGTGTCGAAGGAGACCGGCGAGACCGTCACGGTCCCCAACTATCCGACCGAGCAGGCCATCGCCCTGTATCGCAAGAACCTCACACAGAACACCTGACGCCGGGAAGGCCCAGCCCAGGCCGCCCTCACGAGACCGCTCTCCCCTGACCGCCCACCACTCCAACCAGGACTGATACCCATGGCCGGCACCACCGATGGCTACGCACCGCATCCCTACATTGGCGGCCGCACGGCAGTGCTGCGTGCCCTCGCCGCCTGGCGGATGGAGTGGCCCGGCACCCCGCGCGTCCTGGTCCTGACCGGAGATCCGGGTAGCGGTCGCTCGCATCTGATCACCGGGTTCCTGATGCTCTGCGACCCGGAGTACCGCAAGCGGCTCCCCTTGGCCGACCTGGACCCGTCGACCGTGCCACCCGACCTGCCCGCACCCGCCGTACCGGGAGCGGCCGGGTTGACCGCGACCCAGGTGATCTGGCTTCTCGCCGATCATCTCGGCCTCGTGGCCGACGAGGTGTCGGACGTGTTCAGCGAGCTGGCCTGCCTCTCGGGCCCCGTGACCGTGGTCGTTCCGGACGTCGACCGGGCAGGACCGGTGCGTCCTGCGGGTGAACCGGACCGACTCCTGCGTGAGGTACTCAAGCCGCTCGCCGCCGTCGAGACCGTCCGCCTGCTCACCGAGATGCCTCGCCGGCTCGCGGACGAGTTCGCAGCCGGCCTCCCGGCCGGCACCGTCCAGGTGATCGATCTCGACGCACCGCAGTGGGCCGACCCTGAGGGCCTGGTGCGTCAGGCCGAGGCGCTGCTCGACCCACGACTCGGCGCTCCGGAGCTGCCGTTCACCACCGACGCGGCGACGCGACGGACTCTGGCCGAGGCGATCGGGCGCCGGGCCGGGGCCAATCCATTGACCGTGGAACTCGCCGTGCGCAGCGTCCTGACGGGTGGGGGCGTCGGCGTCGTAGCCACGCACGACGAGGCCTACCTCCCCTCGTCCGTCGGCCAGGCAGTCGACCTGCACGCCCGTCGCCTCGGAGCGGACCCGCAGACCCTGCGGCTCCTTCTGGCGCCCTTGGCCCTGGCGGAAGGTGACGGTCTGCCTGTCGGCCTCTGGGCGCGGCTCGTCAGCGCCCTTGCGGGCAAAGATATGAGCGAGATCATCGAGAGCAGTGGTGCGTTGTCGGAGCCGTTCGTCGAGTCGCTTCAGCCCGACAGGGACGCGGCAGGCGGCGGGCGCACGCTTGTCCGGCTGCTCCATCCGGCCATCGGCAGCGAGATCCGCGCCGGCCTGCCGAACGTACGCGCCGCCCAGACCCACATCGCGATGGCGCTTCTGGATGCCGTCCCGGAGCAGGACTGGAGCAAGGCGGATCCCTACGTCCGCGACTACATCGCGAGCCACACCCTCGAGGCGGGACTGCTGCCCCAACTCCTCACGGACCCCGGGTTGTTCGTCCATGCCGATCCGGTGCCGCTGCGCGCCGCCGTCGAGGTCGTACCGATCGAAGAACTCGGCGCACCGGCCCGTACGTACCTTCGTACGGCCCCCCTGCTGACCCGCACCCAGGCACCCGTCATCCGGCGCGCCGCCCTTCTGGAGAAGGCGTTCGTCGAGGACGGTCTGCCCGAGTACGCCGAGGCCATCCGGCACCGGCTCGGCCTCGACCTGCCCCGACAGACCGTGTGAGTCGGTCCGCGGCGCCCAGGACGCCGGTGACCGTCACCGTCCCCAACCACCCGACCGAGGCGGGCCATCGCGCCGTACGGAATCCAGCCCGGGGGGCCTGACCCGCTGGTGCGTGTGATCAGTGCGTGATCAGTACAGCGAGAACCCGCCGCTGTGCCGCCCCTGGTTCTTCTTCCCGGACTGCGCACCCTCACCCTCCGACCGCCTCGGCTCGGACGGGCCGGAGGCGGGGCCATCGCCTGCCAGCGGCTCGCCGTGCCTGACCTGGTCGCGCTCATCCTCCGACAGCGACTCCCACTGGCCGCGCAGGGATGTCAGGCCTCCGCTCAGGGCGCGGGACACCGCGGGGTCGTCCAAGGCGTCGCGCAGGGCGACGCGGCCGGAGAGCAGCTTCTTCGCCGCCTCCTGCAGCTCCTTGCCCGCACCCTCGGTCTCGGACAGCTTGCGCAGGGCGGAGTTCAGGGAACGGATCTGCTCCGGTTCGAGCGCCTCGTCGATCACACCGCGTTCCTGTGAAGAGCCGTGCGGGTTGGGTGAGTTCTCGGGCTTCCTGGTCATTCGCTTCTCCTCGACTCTCGACACCTGAAGTATCTCCCGTCACCCATGGGTACCCTGCGGGGCCCCGGTGGTCGAAGTGAAGAGGGCCGGGAGACCTTCGGGAGGGCGAGCCACCTGCTCCAGCATGCAGGCTCCGGGGCGCGGGCTCGGGGCTCGGGAGTGTCGAAAGGTAGCGTGTGCCCTTCAACTCTGCGTTGATCTTCATCCGTTCAACCGACCACGGGGTCTTCCGGCATGTCCACGCCTCCACCGCAGTACCAGAACCAGCCGCCGTACGGGCAGCAGCAGCCGTACGGCTACCCGCAACAACAGCAGGCTCAGTACGGATATCCGCAGCAGCCGCAGCCTCCCGGCGGGCCTCAGCGACCGCAGCCGGGAGGTCTGTTGCGGGCTGTGAAGTCGGCCGTCGTCGTCATCGCGGTGTTCGGCGCCGTCGGCTACTGGGTCTGGGACTACAACACCAGCCCGACCGGCGGCAAGGCGAAGGCGGAAGCTTCGGCGTCCGCGGCGGCCGAAGAGGCCAAGACGCACGATCCCGAGATCGGGGACTGCGTCAAGGTCGCGGACCCGCAGGGCGAGCCGCTGCCGACGGTCGTCGACTGTGGCTCGCCCGAGGCCGAGTACAAGACGGGTGCCCTTCTCCCCGGCCAGGGCAAGGAATGCTCTGCGGAGTACGACTACGGCATCCAGTACCGCAACAGCCGAGGCTTCGACTACACGTTGTGCTTCACCAAGGTCTGATCCTCCGCCCCTGAGCCGAACGGCCTGAGCCGGCCTTCGGCTCGCTGACGACAATCCGGGAGGTCAGGGCAGCGCGTCCGCCAGCGACGCACCCGCCGCCGCCAGAATGATCGCCATCATGGCCAGGCGGGTGCGTCCGCGACGCGCCAGCTCCACGCCGAGACCGGCGGAGGCGAGGCACAGGCCGTACACCACGGTTCCCACGCCGGTATGCGTACCGCTGCTGAGACGTCCCACGATCACGAAGAGACAGACCAGAACCACCAACGCCCCAGCGGCCATGAGCCCCACGCGAGCGCTCCGTGCCTGATGCGACCGCTGCGACGGCTGTCTCGCGAAGCCCGGATCCGGCTGTCTTGGGAAACTCGCCATCGATTCCTCCACGCCGGGCGGGATCGGACCGCCCTCACCGGCTGGCACCTGCGTCTGTACCTGTTCCGCGCCGAGTTCCCGGCCGTGCGTCGTCATGAGGAGGGAGCGTAGGTCAATTCGCTAAGCTCACGCACCATGTTGCCTTCGCACACGCCCTCTCCCGCGCCCGACGCCACGGTCATACGGACCGGCCGCCGCGGTGCCATGACCGGGCTCCCCTGCTCCGTCCTGCTCATCGCGATGGGCGCGGTCGGCGTCTTCGGCGCTGTCGTGATTGCTACCGGGAACCAGAAGGGAGCGTCCAGCCCGGCGGGTTACGCGGGCCTGGTCTTCATGCTGCTGCTCGGGCGCTCGGCGTGTGCCTCTTCGTCGTCAACTGGGCCAACCGCCGCACCCGGGTCCTCGTCGACGCCACCGGCCTGTGGGTCGAGAACGGCAAGCACCGCGCCGTCATCCCCTGGCAGGGCCTCGCCGGGGTCGGCCTGTACTGGAGCAGGTACGGCCGCCAGACCGTCTACTCCCTCGAACTGTTCCCCACCGGCCCCATCGACCGGGACGACCCAGTCCTGTGGACCCTCGTCCGCGACGAGGAGCCGCTGCACCCCGACCTGCCCCGCCTGCGCCACCGTCTCCCCTTCCCCGTCCCGTGCCGGCAGGAGATGGTCTCGGCGGTCCAGCAGTACGTCCCCCACCTCTGGCTCGGCGAGTCCGAGCGCGCCAAGGGCCACGTCGGGCAGCCTGACGTGAAGGGACACCGAGAGCGCACTCAGGGCCGTAGGCACTGAACGGCCGACCCCTGTCTCCGCGTCTGCGGACAACCTCGGCGGCCAAGAAAGCTACGAACAGAACAAAATCCCCGAGAACCTCGAGAAGTTCCAGAAATCCGATGCGAAACACAGTCCCCTCCGCGGAAAGACGACGCGGGCAAGTGAGGACTACGGAGAGCAAGAAACCACCTGAGTTCGTCGTCGTGGAGGCCAAGGGCTCCACGAGAGCCGTACTGGGCGAACGACGAGGGCTGCCGCCAGAGCAAACCCCGGACCAGGCCGTATCATCCGGCGACCCGAGCCAGAGGCCGGGCGACGGCGTACAGAACGAGAACGAGGCGGGCCAGGGCCAACCCTGGGGTGCCGAAGGTCCGGCAGGGGACGCGCCCTTACTTTGAGGCGATCCTGCATGAGATGGAGAAGCGCGCAAACAGTAACGAGGCCAAAGCCAAGACCGACTCCGAACTGGCGGCCGCGAAAGCAGAGATGAAGCTGGCGCGCGGCCTCCGCAGAGCCCGGACCCGTCGCGGGTCAAGTACATACTCGTCAAGGGAAACGCCTCCGAGGCAGGCGAGCACCAGGGCTACGAGATGTTCCAGTTCGACATCAGAACGTCAGCAGAGAAGGAACGCGATGCAGATTCCGCGACATGAGTTCCCGACGCGAAATGTTGCGTCAATGCTCGAATCCCGTGGTGAGTACCTCTGGGAGGACGTAGAAGACCTGCAGACGCAACCATCGTGGTTCTCGAACGTTCTGGCTTCCGCCATCGCTCTCCTCGGCCTGCGTTGTTCCGTTGACCCGGAAGCCGACAAACTCGAGACCTGGGAAGCCTGCGTCACCGCCATGCAGGTCGGCTCCGCCCTCTTCGCATCAGCGCAGGCCACGACCGGCAGCATCGAGTACCGCATCGGTCACAAGATGCACACCATCCGCGCCGGTGCTCTGCCCCGCGCCCACGCCGGCAACTGGCTCAACGCCTTCTGGCTCGCCTGCATCTGCCGTGAAGAGAAGCGCCTGACCGAACTCTGCCAGTTCCCCGTATCGCAGCTCCGGCAAGCCGACGGAGTGCTCGACGATTACATCTACAACTGGGTCGAAGCACTACAGGCCTACTGGCTCAAGCGCCCCGCATTCGGCGACAAGCTCGTAGCCGCGGTAGAAGGAACCGACCCCGCCGGCCTGCGGCACGCCCCGCGAGACGGCGTCCTCCAGATCATGTACCCCCCGATGAACCTCCTGACCCAACTCGCCCGCGGCGATCAGGACAAGTTCAACGCCGAACTGGAGAAAGCCCTCGAATGGCACAAGGACTACTGGACCCGCGACGAGGATCGCGCACTGAACACCGAAGGTCTCGTGGCCCTGGGACCGCTGGCCGTGTCCTGCCTCGCCGTGCAGGCCGGCTTCACCACTACCGTCGAATCCGAATACCTCCCGAAGCACCTCCTCGAGGGCGCCTGGGTCAACGAATTCCCCACCTAGCCCCCGACCACAAACCCCATGTGACAGCAAGGAAGGCGATGCAGATTCCGCGTCGTGCATTCCCCACGGGAGCCTTGCCTCAGGTACTGCAGAACCTGAAGGCACGACTTGAGGACGAGCTCGAGGACCTCCAGGAAGACCCCGAGTGGTTCGGGATGGCCCTGAGTTCGGCGATCGACGCCCTCAACAACCGCTGCTCGGGGGATCCCGAGGCCGACAAGGTGGAGACCTGGGAAGCCTGTGTCACCGCGATGCAGATCGGCCACGCCCTCTTCGTCGCCGCCCGCGCCACGACACCGACCGTCGAATGCAAGGTCGACCACAAAAAGCACGTCTTCCGCTCCGGCACCGGCCCCTGGGCCCACGCCGGGAACTGGCTCACCGCCTTCTGGCTGGCCTGCGTCTGCCGCGAACGGCAACGTACGAACGACCTCTGCCAGGTACCCGTCTCCCTGCTGCGCGAAGCCGGCGGCTTCGAGGAGTACATGTACGCCTGGGTCGACGCACTGCAGGCCTACTGGCTCAGGCAGCCGGAACTCGGCGACAAACTCCTCGCCGCCGTGGACGCCACCGACCCCGACGTACTCCGCCCCGCCACACGCAGCGCCGTACTGAACCTCATGTACCCGCCCATGAACCTCCTCACCCAACTGGTGCGCGGCGACCAGGACAAGTTCAACACCGAACTGGCCAAGACCATCGAATGGCACAAGGACTACTGGACCCGCGACGAGGAACGGGCCCGCGACTCCGACGGACTCATCGCCCTCGGCCCCCTCGCCATCGCCTCCCTCGCCCGCGACTCGGGCTTCACCATCGACGTCGACTCCCCCTACCTGCCGAAATACCTCCTCGACGGCAGTCGGCACGGCGAATACCCCACCTGATGCCCTATCAGGCCGCCTAGAAGAGCACGGCATTCACCAGCGCACAGACCCCACAGCCCAGCAGCCCACCGAACAGCAAGCCGAGGCCGGCGATGAACGTCCCGCGCCGCATGGGGCGGCCCGAGCGGCGGAAGGCGGCGCTCAGCGGGAAGAGCGCCACTCCGAACATGGTGGCGGCGACGAACCAGACCTTGACGGCCTCGACGTAGAACGAGGTGATGGTGCCGCGCCTGAAGTACCCCGTGTCGTCGCCCACCACCTGGAACTCGTCGCCCCGGTCGGCGTCCTCGTCGGGCTCGAAGTCCGCCACGTCGGAGCGGTGCCTGCCGTCATCGGAGCGGAAGGTGCCCGAGCACTCCACGTCGTCCCCGATGACGTCCCTGCCGCAACGCTCGACGGTGATCGTCCCTTGCGTGCCGCCGGACACCTTCGCCGGGCCTTTCTCGTAGCCCACACCGACGAGAATCAGGCTGAAGAGGAGGGTGAGAACGCCCAGCACTCCGGAGCCGATACGGCTGCCGACGCCCCGCTGTCCCGCGGCAGCGAGGCCGATGAGGTGTGGCCTCCGTGTTCCGGCCGTCCGCAGATTCCGCCCGCCGCTCGCGTCCGTCTTCAATGCCGTCCCGTTCTCCTACGTGGCGCCCGCGCCACCCCAACTGACTCAGGAGATCTTGGCGACGCCGGTTCATGCAGGTCAAGCCGGTCGAAGCGGCCTCGCGCCCCTTTCGCGGGCAACGGTGTGGGGGTTTCACGGCGCGTATCCGACACCTCTACACATCCACCACGTTCCCACCCCCACAGGCCGCCCTTCACGCAGCCCGCTCCGGCTCCGACGGCCCCCTCCTGATCTCACTGATAGCTTGCTGCTCCAGTCAGTTCACTCCGTGGGAATCCGATGACTCAGCCGCCGTTCCAGCCGCCACCGCAGCCTTCACAGCCTCCACAGCAACCGCAGGCCCCCAACAACCCCTACAACCAGCCCCCACCGCCCCAGCAGGCGCCGGGATTCGGCCCTCCGCAGCCCCCGATGCAGGCTCCGGGGCAACCCCCGATGCAGGCCCCCGGCCAACCGCCGATGCACCACGGAGCTCCGCCGCCGGTGCCGGGGCAGCCGCCTGTGCAACCGATGCAGCCGATGTATCCGATGCAGCCGGCACCGCCGTTCCAGGCGCCCCCCTTCGGGCAGCAGCCGAATGCCGGCGGTCATCCGGTCGGCGCGGTCTTCCTCGGGTTCTTCGCCTCGGTCATCGTCTCGATGCTCTACAGCGGTCTCATCCTGGCCACTTACGAGGACCAGACGCTCACGACGGCCAACACCCTCTACCTGGGCCACGCACTGCTGAACGGCGCGGTTGTCGGCTGCTTGATCGGTCTGGTGGGTCATCGCAACACCGGCGCCCACATCAGCGGAGCCGTCATCGCCGCGCTCGGCGCCTTCTTCGGCTACACCAACGCCCTTCCGCTCATCATCGCCGACCGCCAATCGCCCGCCGCCATCGGGGACATGATGGAGGCCGACCCCCTTATCCCGGCCAAGGCCTGGTGGAACAACGAGACCGACGGCGGGGTCGACTGGTTCTCCCCGCTGGGCCTCGTGCTCGCCGCGGCTGCCGCCTGGGGCCTCGCCTATCTCATCGGCAGCAGGCGCCGCCAGGCGTGACGACCGTGTTCACGTCCCTTTGATGTCTGTTCAGGTCCCTTTGTCGTCCGTTCAGGTGCCGGTCCGGGCGGCCACCGCCCAGGTGCCCGGTCGGTAACTGAACTGAACCCGCCTCAGCGGAAAACGGGGCTGTCGCCGAGCCCCGCCAGCGCCGCCCCGATGCAAGTGACCATCATCGCCCACCGCGTGTGACCGATCCGGCCGAGCACAAAACCCCAACCGCCGAGCGCCACACCCACGGCATACGTGGCCACCCAGACACCGAGCGCATCGCCCTGCCCGAGACGTACGACGATCAGGGCCAGGCAGGTGACGGCCACCAACCCGGCGAACCCCGCGTACATCCCCCGCGCCTGCCGCGCGTCCCGCCGCCCCTCCTCCACGAGCTCCGACCGGCCCTGAGCCCGGAACCCCGCCCGCAACTCGTCCGTACTCGCACCGGAGGACAGAGGGCGCCCGCCCGACCTGGCCGATCCGTCCGACCTGTTCGCCGCGTTACCGTCGTGCGTCGTCATGGCAACCGAGCCTATCGGTCGACGGCCACCCTCGGGCGGCACGCCGATCGCTACGAGCCTTCGAGATAGGCCAGTCCCAGCATCAACGGCAGCGAGACGAGGGCGAGTCCGAACGCCGTGGCCGACATGGCCGTGCGGACTTCCCGTTTGCCACGAATTCCCAGGTAGGCGGCGATCAGCGGGAGGACGGCACTCAACAGGAAGCTGAATCGCCAGCCGTTGTCTCCGATGAGGAAGATCATGAGGCCCCAGGAGGCCGGCACGGACGCGACGCTCAAATAGCACGACCGTGTGAGGAAGCGCTCCAGGTCGTCGGTCCCGCCAAAGAAACTCATCGATCCCTACCTCTTTGTCCGCTAAACGGCCCGGTGGTCGTAACCACTCGTGCCCACCTCGGGAAAACCGTCCGCCGCCGAGAACCCGTTGATGGCCGCCGACGCGGCCAGGGCGATCCCGCTCAGCGCCATCGCGAACCTGTCGAACGTCATGGCCGCCTCCGACCACATCTGCATGAGCCGTAGAGCCTGTGCCGCGGCCAGCGCGAACATGCCCGCCGAGGCGACCTGCCCACCGACCGGGATCGCGTTGACAGCCCACGCGGCGGCCATGTTGACCATCCAGGTGATGAGCAGATCGCAGAACGACACCAGGAACGACTTGAGGAATTCAGCGAGCTGAAACGCCAACTGCGCGGCCTGCGCGTAACACTGGCGCAGGGATTCGAAGGTCTCCTTGATCTCGTCCAGCTTCTTGCTGAACTCGTCGAAGTACACGGTGGCGGCATCGGCAGCGTTGCCGTTCCAGCTGAGACCTACGGTCTGATTGCCCTTGCGCACGTTGTCGGCCACCGCGTCACAGAAGGACGCGAGATTGGCCCATACGTCGGCACAGTCGTTGTACTTGTTCCAGTCCCCGAACACCCAGTTCGTGCAGACGGCGAAGGGGTCGAAGTCGAAGAGCAGCTTGGACGCCTCCACGGCCATCGCCGAAGGGCTGCCGATGTCGAGCGCGGTGCCGAGCGTCTTCTGCACCGGACTCATCTGGAACTCGTCCGCGTGGCCCGAGGCGTACTTGACGAAGGGATTGTTGCTGTCCCCGTCCGGCGGCTTCAGCGTCTCGCCCGCGTCGCTGGCGTCCTTGAAGTCGTGCGGGTCTCCCCCGGAAGCACCGGCCGGCGCCTTGGAACCGGGATAGGTGGCGTCGAGCTTGGCCGCCTCGTCGTGGTCCGTCGCCCGGTAGTACTTGGCCGAGCCCGCCAGTTCCTTCGTGGAGGAGTCCAGTACGCCCCGGACCTTGCCCAGGGCCTTCTTGGCCTCGCTCACGTACTGGTCGTGCTCTCCCGCGACCAGGTCGTAGAGGTCGCCGCCGCCCTTCTCGATCTGCGCGTGCTGGCCGACGTACTGGACGGCCTTCTCACCGCTCTCCGCGGCACGCCCCATCAGCTTCGAGAAGCCGTCGAGCGCGTCGGGATTCACATCAAAGTCCACACTTCCCCCATCACCTGCTGCCGCTGACCCGTCGGCCGTACGGCCGGACCGACCGCGGCCACAGCCGACAGCCACCGCCATGACCACAGTCACAGCCACGGCCGACGGCCACGGCCACGCGTGGCCGGCGTCGGCTCAGTACAAGGACCAGCCGCGCCCGTCATGACGCGACTTCGTGTCGGACCGGTTCTCGGACTCCGCGCGCCGTCGCTCCTCCTCGAGCTGCCGCCGCTCCTCCTCGAGCCGGTGCTGCCCCTCCGCGGCGAGCTCCTCACGCTCACGGTCGGACATGGCGGCCCACTTCTCGGCGAGCGGAGCCGACTGCTGCACGGCCTCCTCGGCGTACGCCGACACATTGGCCGCCTCGCGCAGCCCCATACGCCCGGAGAGGACCTCCTGGGCCATCTCCTTGAGCGCATTGCCTCCCAGCCCCGACGCGAGATGCTCCAGGGACTGCCGCAGGATCTTTGCCTGTGCGGGGTCCTGCTGGGTCATCTCCAGGAATTCGGAGTCGTCTACGCGCTTGTCGGAACTGTCACGGGCGCTGTCCAAGGGATACCTCATCGGGAGGGTCGGCGTGTCTCGACCGGCGTGAACCTACCAATGCACTTGCGAACGCTTCAACACTCGGCCCGGGAGCGGATCGATTCACCTATGCCCGCAATTCCGTAATTCCGTGAATTCTTTCCCGGTCAACCAGGAATCGGATCAAGATGGCTCAATCTGACCGGAAACGCCGACGCGATTCGGCTCCAGCCGTGACCCCAGAAGTGGACCGAACACCACGAACCGTCGGCAAAGCCGATCTCGTGGTCACCGCCCGCCACATCGCTCCGGTCGCGGACATAGCTCACATTGCGAAGTTCAGTGACCCATCCCACCTCGACCGGGCCGCGCACGCCGGTGAAGGAGCGGGCGCGGGACACGTACACGAGTTGGAGGCGGCGGTCGGTCAGCTGGAGCATCACAGCCGTACTGTTCCTGGTCCGAGGGAGGAGGGCGCGGGCCATGTCGCCGGCCATGCTGTCCCAGCCGCCGTGGAAGGGCTCACCTGGCCTGTTCGGCTTCTTCGGCTCACGCCACATGACTGCCTCGAAGAAGGCCTCGATCGGATTCCAGTTCATGGCGCACAGTCGCGCGATCCCGTTCACGGGGAGCATCAGCCAGCTGCCGAGCGTGCGGCGCTCGGATCGCAGAGCGCGAGGGCGGCGGAAGTAGCCGGGCCGCGGCGCCCTGGCTGCCAATGAGACGGCGTGCTGACCGACCAGCACGTCCCCCGCCGGCACCATCGGCTTCGCCCTGTCGGCGGGCGTTTCTTGGTCGCGGCCCACCCTGCTCACCGAAAGAGGCCTCTCACGCTGCACATGATCATTGCCATGAATGTAGCGCACGGGCCTTTGCTGTAGGCGTGCGGGGCTTTGCTTGCCCGGGTGTGTGAGGGGCGTGAACCTCCGGAAGGCGGGGGCCTGTTGGGCGTACGACTCACCCTCCATGCTGGGGACGCCTTCCCGGGACGCCTTGCTGAGAACGCCTTCCCATGGGGCGCGGCACGTCCTACATGCCGGTGCATGGTGACAACCGAAGCGCCGTAGGGGTCACCCGAACTCGTTTCGAGCCCAGTCGTCCGCGCCTCCGGACGATCCTGAGGAACCGGAGGACCGCGAGGAACCCGAGCTCGCCGTGGAGGCGGCAGCCGCCGGCCTGTTGGCGGACTGGGCGCCGCTTGAAGACCCGGACCCCGCCCCGGAGGCTGTGGCCGCCGCAGCCCCGTCCGACGCCGACGTGCTCTGGGCACCTTGTCCGGCCAGCGCGTCCACGCCGTGCTGTACGCGATCCCCGGCCGCCGTGGTGACACGCTCCGTCGCCGCGTCCACGGCGTTGTTCACGTGCGTCGCCGGATCCACGTAGTCGGCGATGGTCGAGCCCTCGCCGCCGGTGACCTCGTTCTTGAGGCCGTCGACGTACTCGCCGGCCGCAGTCCTGGCCACGTCCGCCGTCTCGCCGAGGTCGATGCCGGACCGCGCGTCGAAGTACGTCTCGATGCTCTGCTGGCCGATGTTCTGCGCCATTCCGACGGCGGCTTCCGTGGCCTTCTCCTTGGCCGCGTCGATCACCTTCTCCTGGACGAACTGCTTGCCCTGCTCTTTGAGTTGGTCCTTGGCGAACTGCTTGACCTTCTCCTTGGTGATCTTTTCGAGCTGCTCCTTGGCCAGCTTCTTCACCGCGTCCATGGTCGCGTGCTCCATGGCCTTGGTGACCGCCTCCATGACCTCCCGCTTGAGCCGGTCCAGCAGCTCCCGGACGATCAGCCGGGTGGCCTGTGTCGCGCCGAGCGCACCGACTTCGGACAGTCCGAAGGTGAAGGGAGCCGCCGCCTGCGCCGCGATGATCTCGATGGCGAGGGCGACGAGTTGGGCGATCACGGCCACTTTCGCCGCGAGTACCGCCACCGCGGCCGCGTCGAAAGCGAAGGCAATCACTTCACATGCGGTCTTCGCGTCCGGCAGATAACGGTCCTCGCCGTTCGCGCCGGTGTAGGCACCCCAGTCCTTGCTGAATCCGTCGATCGCCGTACCGAAGTTGTGGGCGACGACGGTACGGGCGAGGCCTTCGCCTTCCCGCTGGATCTCTTCGAGTTCGTCGCCGAAGGCCCGCCAGGTCTCGGCGACCTTGTGCAGCGCTTCCTCGTCGACCTCCGGCCAGGTGTAGCCGAGGAGGTCGAGTACCCAGACAAGCTCACCGGGAAGTGTGAGCGACATGCGAATAGCCCCCGAATTTAATTGGAGT
Source organism: Streptomyces sp. NPDC028907 (assembly GCF_055564995.1). NCBI lineage: Bacteria > Bacillati > Actinomycetota > Actinomycetes > Kitasatosporales > Streptomycetaceae > Streptomyces > Streptomyces sp. NPDC028907. The sequence continues at coordinate 948,327 of NZ_JBVHVE010000002.1, read as the reverse complement.
TGGCTTGTTGATCAGAAGCACCGGAGATTCGGAATCGGCCGGAGATTCAGAATCAACCGGAGAAGATTCAGAATTGGCCGGAGATGTTGTCCATCAGCCCACTGTTCGACGCATCCGACGCGTCATAGGTGCGCGCCATGCCCTGAAGGTTGTCCCCGATCTTCTGAAGCCGTTCCGCGAGGCTGTCCATCGATGTGAAGATCCCGTCGCGAATCGGCGTGTAGACCTGGCCGAAGATCTCCCCGAAGTCCGCATCCGCCCAGGGTTCTCCCAGCGCATCGAGGGCGTCCTGAAGCCGCTTGGACGCGGTCGAGAAATCGCCTCCGAGGTCGGTGAACTTCCCGCCCTGCCGCCGGAGTACATCCGTGTCCACGTTAAAGGTGTCGAACTCCATGACTCTCCCCCGAACTCCCCTTGCCGTAGTTCATATTGGACGACAGACCGATACCTTAGACTCCTCGCGCACAGCCCTGCCAAACCCAGCAGTCAAGAGATCGTCAAGTTATTCAAGGGGACACCAAAAGTGGTGACTACACAGCCGCGTTACGGCAGCACGGGGAGTCTGTGGATGGGCAGACTCCTCGGATTGGGACTGCTCCTCGTGGCCGCGGTCGTCGCCGCGGTGACCATTCCGGAACTGCGCAGTGAACTCGCAGGTGACGGCACCGAGGGAACCCTCACGATTTCTTCATGCGAAACACACACCAAGACCCACTACGGCACGCACAGGCGTTCTACGGAACTCAAGTTCAGCTGCATCGGAAACTGGACCGCGCAGAACGGTAAAGGCACCTACGAAGACGTGGTGGTGGAAACATCGTCGCGTTTCGAATCCGGTTCGAAAATCCCCGTGATCCAGGTGGGCGACACCTTCGAGCAGCCGCAGGATCGCGACCCGGGCGACGATGCCGCGATTCTCGCGTTCTGCCTCTCCGTGCTGGCCGTCGGCATCTTCTGCCTCCTGACCGGCTTCGGCGGCCGCGGCGGCCCCGGCCTCTCGGCTTCCTGGCAGCGCCTGCCCGCCCGGACCGTCACCGGCCCCGCCCTCGGCGGCCTCTTCGCACTGGGCGCCCTGGCAGCGCTGGTCTGCGCCCTCGTCCTCTGACCGCTCCGTCCCCCATTTCCTGAGGAACCCTCAATGACCCAAGTACAAGGGAACGCCGCGCCCAACTCCGCCGGCCCCGGCGACCGAACCAGCCTTGGCCGCCTCATCGGCGCGGGCCTGATCCTCGTAGGCCTCGTCCTCCTGGCCCTGGGCGCCTACCTCGGCCCCTACACCTACGCCACGGCCACCCCGGGCAAACTCACCGTCGACACCTGCACCGTCGACTACAAGTACCGTTCCAGCACGTCGAGCAGCTCGCGGAAGAAGACCAAGACCCGTTGGTGCTACGGCACCTTCACGTCCACCGACGGCTCCGTCAAGGACCTCAACGCCGAGCTCAAGAGCGATGCGCTGCACCAGCGGGGCTATGTCATCGAGGCCATCAAGACCGGAGACACCTCGTACAAGCTGGATCACGGGTGGGTCGGGGCCATCGCGGTGGGCTGCGCGTGGTTCTTCGGTGCGCTGATCTCCCTCGCCATCGGCACCTTCGGCGCGGTCACGGGGTTCATCTCCGGCGGGGCGTCCGCGCAGGGGTTGTTCCGCACTTGCCTGGTGCTGGTGGGGGTCGGGGTGGTGGGGCTTGTTGTGAGCTTGCTGGTGGTGTTCTTCGTGTGACGGGGCTTCCCGCGTCCTACGGCCGACCACTCGTACGATCAGGGCGGAGGGATCAGCCGATGAACAAGGAATGCCGCAGTCAGGTCGAGCCGCATCTCCAGAGTGGCGAGCGGCTGATCGTGGTCTGTGAGTGTGAGACCGCGCCCGGGGTGCCGGACCGGCCGGCCTGGTTGCAGCAGCCACCCCAGGAGTCGAGTTGGGAGATCCGGCTCAAGTCCCGCCTGCCCGGAGTTGTACGGAAGTTCCTGCAACCCAGCCGGCCCAACTCCGTCACCCGGTTCGAGCAGATCATGGACGGCGCCGAGCGGACGACCGACGACGCCGTAGCACGGGCCGTACACGGCAAGGGCCTGCACGGCGGATGGGAGGGCCAGGCCGGTCAGTTCTTGGCAAGGCACTACACCGCTACGCATGTACCGGCCGCTGCACTGGCGGTCTCGTTCACCGACCGCCGGGTACTCGTGCTGGCGGACCGCGCGCAGCTCTGGCAACTCAAGCGGTCCTTCGAGCCCCAATGGGAGGCTCCGCGATCGGCAGTTCGCGGCATCCGCGCGACACCCAAGGGCGTCCTTCAGCGCGGCCGCTTCGAGCTCGTCCTCACGGACGGGTCGTGGATCGCGATGGTGGCTTCGGTGCCTACGCATGCGGAGCCGTTCGCAGGGCGGGTGGGTTGAGGGCTCGTTCCAGAGGGCCGTTCCCCTGGCGCGCACGGCGGCTGGGCAGACCGTTGCGGGCCTGCCTGGCCGCCGAGTCGATTTCTAGGACGCGGTCGTGGGCAGTGCCACGAGGGCGTAGGAATCGCCGCTGACGCCGGCGCCAACCGAGGTGACGTAGAGCACTCCATCGTGCCAGAAGGGCCACTCCCCGCCGCTCATGTTCTTGTTCACCTCGACCGGATATTCAGCGACTGTGGTCATCGCGCCGTCCTTGGGATCGAGTTCCACGAGCTTCGGCTTCTCCGCACCCTCGTTGACATACGCCAGAAGTCGGTCGCTGCCGGTATCCCTCAGTGGAATGTAGTGAATGGTCTTGCCTGCCGGCGCTTTCCACAGTTCCTTGCCTGTGTCCAAGTCGTAGGCGACGAGAGTGTACGACGAGCCCTCCGCCTCGTCCCGCTCGCCCACTCCCATGAGGAAGATGTTCCCGAAACCAGCGGCCTGGCGCAGCGGGCTTCCGTCCTCCGGTGTGTGGACAAAGTACTTCTCCGTCATTCCGGGAATCTTGCTGCGTCGCTCACCGGACTTCTCATCGAGCGCGAACACACCCTTCTCGCCGCTGAGGACGAGCGGAGAAGTGGAAAGGGCGATCTCCGCTTCGTTCTCCCCGAATCGCTTCGACCACTCAGCCTTGCCAGTGGCCGGGTCGACCAGCGCCGCCTCGGTCGACCGCTTGCCGGTGAACTCGTCGCCGCCGGTAAGACACCACGTCGTACGGATCAGATTCTTGCCGCCGGTGTACGTACCGCTCTGACAGCCGCTCGGTACGACCTTCTTCACATCCCAGGCCAAGCTGCCGTCGGCCACCTTGAGCGCCATCTGCTCCCGGTCCGTGGTGACCACGACGGTCTCACCGGCCCGGGCCAGCGCCAGCTCCGTACCGGTCTTGAACTCGTCCTTCACCTTGAAGGCCTTGTGCCACAGCTCCTTGCCGGAGTTGAGGTCGTACGCCACCGCGTGGTCGCACTGGCCGTGCGCTCCCCCCATTCCCGAGGCGCCGTACGCGACTACGCCGATCCCGCCGTCGGAGACGGAGGGCGCGACGCAGGCCTGGTTGCCCGCTCCGGGCAGTGGAGTGGCCCACAACTGCTTTCCGGTGGCACGGTCGTAGGCCTTCACACCTCCGGCCAGGGTCTGAACGACGGCCTTGTCGGTGAACCAGGTGCCGTCCACCTCCTGCTCGCTCAGCGACCACTCCGACTTCGACGGCACACTCCACAGCGGTTGCGTGGCGGAGCCGACCATCAGGTACCACGCTGCGCCTCCGGCCCCGCCGAGGACGACGAGTGCAACGACGAGCAGCACGATGAGCCCGGTCTTCTTCTTCCGCGGCCGCGCAGGCGGAACGGGTGACCCGGGGTACTGCGGTGGATGACCTGGCTGACCGTAGGCCGGCTGGCCGTAGCCCTGCTGGGGAGCCATCGGATACTGCGGGGGAGTCGGCTGCTGGGGGTAGCCGTAGCCCGGCTGTCCCGGTGGTGTCGCGGATGGCTGTTGCGGATAGCCGTACCCCTGCGGCGGCATGTGGCCCTGCGGCGGCATGTGGCCCTGCGGTGGCACGTGGCCCTGCTGCGGGGGCATGGGAGGCTGCGGCGGAGCGGGGGGCTGCTGGCCGTAGGGGCCGGCACCAGGACCTGGTCCGTTGGCGCTCATCAGATGCTGCTCCTGACGTACTGGGCCCATGCGGCCTGGAATTCACTCTCGCTCATGCCGACTGCTCGCTGAAGCTGCTGATCGAGTTTCGTGGGTGTCCGATAGTGGTCCACGGCGAACTCGAAGAGCGCGTCCTCGCCGCCCTTCTCCGCGATGAATCGCATGGCCAGATAGCTGAGGGAGTAGTTCGCACCCACCGTGTTGTATTCCGCTTCGAAGTCCTGACCAGGTAGTTCACCGCTGAACTCCTCCCCTGCCAGATCACCACGCACACTCGCGTCGCCCAAGGCCCGGTCGAACCGGTAGGAGACGTACTCCGCAAACCCCTCGACGACCCACGCCCGAATGCTCGTTTCCTCGTTCTGGCCGTATGCACCAGGATCCTGCGGCTGAATGAGAGCGTGCGCGATCTCATGCCGGGAGATGTCTCCGACACCCCTCTGCCAAGTGGACGACGTGAATCGGGTCGTCGAGGTGTCCATCTTGATGCGCGCGCCACCGTATTCGAGCCCGTCGTCTCCGCTGGAGCCGGCATTGAACGCGGGCATGGGTACGCTTTGTCCGGCGTCCCACCCCACGTCCCTGCCGTCGTTGTTGTACAGCTTCGTGTACGTCTTGCGATCCGGCTCAAGTACGACGAGGAATCCCTCTGGGGTGTTGGGAACCGACGATGTACTCGATCCCCACAGTTCCAGGTCTTTCTTGGCGCTCTCCTCCACGATGGGCGCGAAACGCTCCGCGTCAGCAGCGTTTTTCTTGGCCGAGATCGTGATGGTATGCGCCTGACGCTTGACGTACATGTCGTCGTAGAGGTCCCAAGGAGCGGGGTAGTAGACCGCGTTAGCCAAGGCGCTCGCGCCCGGAGAACCCCCTACTTCACTGATGCGGGGCTCGACCGACTCGGACTCCTTCTCGACCGCCCACCGATACCACTCGGAGACCGGTCGGACGTCAACGCCCTTGATCTGGTGCACGAAGGCGACATCCAGCGTGAGCTTCACATCGGAGCCCCACTCGTCCGATCCGTCGCCCGTCTGCTTGAGCACCATGAACTTGCTCTCCGCGAAAGGAATCTTCCGCAGATTCCGGAAAATCTCCCGCTGCTTTGCCTTTGCCGCGCCGACGAAGGGCTCCAGGAATTCTTCCTCGTCCCCACTCTTCAGGGCGGCCGTACGGCCGTTGAGCAGCGTTGCGATCTCGTCCGAGCTCAATATCTGCTGCTCTTCGCCAGCCCCGCCCTGGGCCCCGGGCAGCGAGCCTCCGCCTGCGGCCTTGTACAGAGCCAGCCCACCGACTCCGAAGACGGCCACCACGGCCAGGACCAGCAACCCGATGACGACCCGCTTCAGCCCCTTGCCCTCGCCGAAGTTGCCAGGCGGGGGTGGTGGTGGCGGGGGTGGCTGATACCACCCTTGCTGCTGGACCGGTGCCCCGTACGGGCCGGGGTTCCCCGGTCCTCCGGGCGGCGCGGAATAGGACATGACAACCTCTCACGCGGACATTCTGATGAGGGAGCTCGATGTGGTCCGGTCACACGTGGCAGAGGCCTGGGTGACCCACCCAGGCCTCAATGCGCGGTGCGTGCCGACTCCTTGAGCGGTAGTCGCACTGCCCGACTCACCCTCCCCTTAAGTCACACAACACCTTATGACCCGTACTAACGGAGCCCTTACCTGTCACCATGAGGCTCCCGTGCAGAAAGTGTGATCAAAAGTTGCGTGGGCCGCGGCGCGCGTCTGAGGTCGAATGCCGGACATGCCTGAAGACTCAAGGGGCGTCCGGCGGGCCAGCCACCCGTACACGACGATCCAGCGACCGGCTACACCACCCGGCGGGACATGACCCTTCGCTAGCACAGGGCTCGTTGTCGGCATGCTGATCGGCGCCGTCATTGGGCTGGTGCTGAGGGTGTCAGTCTTCGGCAAATTGATGATCGGCTAACGCTCGACACCATGGCTGCCCGGGAGCCGGCCCTCAGCGATTTGCATGTGGCTTCAACGGCAGGCTCTCAAGGTTCACCGAACGGTCGGGCCGCGTGCTGTCATGCAGGCCACAAGCAGTTCGGCAAGCGGCCGACCGGGGACCCGACGCCGCGGGGGCGTTGAGCCCCTGCCAGCTGTCCCTGTCCATCTGGCGCAGTGCGACCATTGGGCATCACGATCGAGGTCGGCCCTTGAGGTTGCCGATGAACATCGTGAAGCTTCCGGCAGGGAAGGTGAGTGCGCCGCGGGACGGGTCCTTCGAGTCGCGTATCGCGACGTGGGTGTGGAGGTTGGCTATCTCTACGCAGTCGTTCCCCTCACCGCCGCCGGAAAAGGACGACTTCTTCCACTGAGCGGGGGCGGTCATGGCTGTCCTCACAATTCCTTCGCCATCTGATTGATGAGGTCACGTGACTGCTCGGGAGTGAGCGACGCCGCCTTCACCCTACGGAAGAGCCCTCGAAAGTGCTTCAGTTGGGCTTCGGAGTCGATGAAGGCCGTACCGTGCGGAGCGTCGCGCACGACAGTGTCCAAACAAGGCACTGCTCCGCCGACGTACACCATCGCGCTTCCGGCACCCGCGAAGTCGTCCAGGCCGAAGGGGATGACGCGCACAGTCACGTGATTCGCATCGGACAGCTCCAGGATGCGGGCCAGTTGGGCCCGGGACGCGGCTCGGCCGGCCACTTGGATGCGGAGCGCCGCTTCGTGGATCACGGTCTCGTACGGAATGGGGTCGGGGCCCTCAATGATGACCTTTCGCCTCATCCTGTGGTTCACCCGATGCTCCACTTCGCCCCTTGGAAACTCCGGGTTTATGTAGGCGAAAAGGGCTCGTGCGTAGGCATCTGTCTGGAAGAGCCCGGGCACATGGATGATCGCCACGTCGTGGCGAAATGTCGCCCAGTGGTCCAGTTCGGAGAGGTCCAAATAGGCAGCGGGAAGGGTGCCCCGGTACTCCTCCCACCAACCGCGGGTCCGATCAGTAGCCATGGCCACCAGGGCGTCGATCAACTCAGGGTCCACACAGGCATAGTTGGCCGCCAGACGGCGTACGCGCTCCTCGCTGACGCCTGCGACCCCGGACTCGATCTGACTCATCTGGACGGAACTCACCCCGAGCAGCGTCGCTGCCTGAGTGGCTTTGAGCCCTGCGGCATCGCGAAGCTTGCGCAGCTCGGCGCCCAGGCGCGCCTGCCGCGCCGTGGGATGTCGCCGTGTCGCCATGTCCAACTCCCTGGTTCAACTCGCGGAACAGCGTGCCCCGTTCGGGCGTCAGATTACGCGAACCACTTGCACGGTACTAAGTTTCAGACCTACCGTCAGTGACGCGACACATACACTGCGGGAATTCGGGGTCCCGGAAGCGCACCGCTCCGTCCTGCCACGACGGCTGCGGCACTGCCACCGCCCGCCTTCCTGCAGAAAACCGCCAATTCCCCTCCCTTGGACAGGAGTTTCGTCATGCCCGAAATCGAACCCTGGGAGTACTCCCTCTCCATCCCGAACGACCCACGCGCCGTCACTATCTGTCGCCGTACCGTCCGCCTGATTCTCACGATGCATGGCTTGATCCGCCTCGTCGAAACCGCCGAACTCCTCTCGACGGAGCTGGTCTCCAACGCCGTACGCCATACCAAGGGACCCGCCGCCCTGCGTCTGCGATGGCGGAGCGGTGTGCTGCGTATCGGTGCCTGGGACGCCGACCCCGAGCCGCCCGAACCTCCGTCAGAGCTGGGTGACTCGGTTGACGCGGAGGATGGCCGCGGTCTTGCGCTGGTCAGCGCCTGTGCTGACGTATGGGGTTGGCAGTCGCTGTCCAGAAACGGCAACCGGGGTAAGTACGTGCGGTGCGAGCTCGTTGCCGCGTAGGTCACGGGGTCGGGTCAGCGGAGTCGACCAGCTGAGCCATGAACCGTCGTGGTAGCAGACCATGCCGACCCGCCCCCGGAAACAGCATTAGACACCGCTTCTGATGGTGGATCCATCTCGTTACCCGGGGCATGGCAGGTCTCGTAGAACGGCTGGACGCCGTCGCCTTTGAGGCGGCAGTCGCGGAGGATCTTCCAGGTCTTCATGCGGGCGAAGACGTGCTCGACACGGGCGCGGACCTGCTTGTGGGACTTGTTGTGTTTCTCTTTCCAGGCTGGCAGTTGGGCCTGGCCGCGCTCGCGGCGGTGCGGGATGATGAGTCCAGTGCCCGGGTAGCCGGCGTCGGCAATCGTGACCGTGTTGCCGACGGCGTCCTTGGCGCCGGACTCCTCCCATGCCTTGCAGTCGTTGCGGTTCCCGGCGAGTGGCCGGCCAACCACGACGATCAGGCGGGTGTCGGCATCAATGACGACCTGATGGTTGGTGGAGTACCGGTAGTTCTTCGACCGCTCGGCGATCGTGTGGTCGCGGGTGGGCACCAGGGTGCCGTCCACGATGAGCACGGTGTCCTTGCCGAACCGCTTGCGGGGCTGGAGTGCGAGCAGGGGTCCGAGGTGGGGGAAGCCGTCCCAGGCCACCGCGGCGCCTGGGAGGCAGTGGCCGTGGACGGTTGCGTAGTCGCGGGCGACGGCGAGGCCGGCGTCCCACGCGGAGGCGTGCACGGACCAGACCATGCCGAGGTTCTCCAGCGCGGTGACCCGCTTGGCGTCCAGCGTCCCGGCCGCGTAATAGCGGCGTTGATCTGCGACCCAGACCCCCAGCGGATGTCCCGCACTGCTGTCCCAGTCCTCCGGACACACGAAGGTGTACGGCACGCGCAGCTCGCTGCTGCCGGTCTCGCGCAACCACCGTGTGGCTGCCTCGATGCCACGGCGCCAGTAGGCGCCTTCGGGGTCGATGACCCGCAGCCGGACGAACTGGGTGAGGACGGCCGGGTCGCGTTCCTCGCTGAACCGCAGTACTCCCGCTGCCGCGGCCCCGACCGTCGGAACGAGGTCCTGCTCCTGGACGTCCTCACCGCCAGTGTCCTCCGGCACGTCTTCGCCACCGTCGACGTCCTTCTCGGACCGCCAACTGCCGCTGCGCAGACGGGGATCGGCAAGCGCCTCGACACCGACCAGGCCATGGGGGACGAGACGCTGGAGTTCGAGGCGGGCCGGGTGATGGCGGAGGAGATCGCGGGACCGCTGGGAATTACCGGTACAGGACGATCGAGTTGATCGGGGTCAGGTTCAGGTACTCCCCGTAGCCGGGACCCAGCACTTTGCTGCAGTCGCCGGTGCCGTTGTAACCGGTGCACAGCTTCACGTACGCGTCCTCGAACGGGCCGTTCTGGTTGTTCAGGACCCAGTGCTGGTTGACCTGGTTCGACAGGTTGTAGGTGCCGTAGCGGAAGTACTTGTTGGTGATGTCTCCGGCGCCGATGTTGCTGTAGCGGCCCTCGGCGTAGATGCAGACGTTGCCGTCCGGGCAGCCGGCCCAGTCCGCCTGAGCGGCGGCGGAGGCGCCGGTCGCGCCCGTGAGCACGGTGGTACCGGTCGCAGCGGCGACGGCGGCCACGGCCAGCAGGTTGCGGAGATTGTTCCTCATGGTGGTTCCCTTCCTGGCTCTGTTTGACATGTCTCATGCCTACCAGGGGGCGTTGCCGGGCGGGTACCTGACAGATGTCAGGGTGGAAACGTGGGAGTTGTCCGGAGCGAAGGACGCCGTCGGCACCGCCACCGTGATCGCCGACGGCGGCTACCGCGGCACCGGCCTGGTCATCCCGCACCGCCGCGAACCTGGCCAGACCGAACTCCCACCCTGGAAAGAGGAATACAACGCGTCTCACCGCAAGGTCCGTGCCCGCGTCGAGCACGCCTTCGCCCGGATGAAGACCTGGAAGATCCTCCGCGACTGCCGTCTCAAAGGGCGATGGCGTCCACCACGCGATGCTCGGCATCGCCCGCCTGCACAACCTCGCCCTCGCCGGGTGACGAAGGGGCAGGCAGGTCAACGAACCCGTCGTAGATCATTTATGGGACAGCGCTTAGCCGCGTCCTACGTGGTGAGGCGGACGAGTCGCTTGTAGCAGCACAGGGCGGCGGCCAGGCCGAGAAAGGCCAGGTAGTTGCGAGGATTGCGTTCGTATCGAGGGCTGAGTCGGCGGTAGCCGGACAGCCAGGACATGGTCCGCTCGATGACCCAGCCGCGTCGCCCTAATCGTTCGCTGGATTCGATGCCTTTGCGGGCGATGCGCACTCCGATCCGCTTCCATCGAAGCCATCTGCGCGGATCGGAGCGGTCGTAGGCTTTGTCCGCGTGTAGGCGCTGACGCTTGAAGTACCTGCCGTTGTGAGGGTCGTGTTTCGTTTGGTGACCCTCGATCATGGGCTTCAGTCCTTCGCTGTCGTGGGTGTTGCCGGCTGAGACGCCGACGAGGAGAGGCAGTCCGTTCGCGTCCGACAGGATGTGCATCTTGGAACCCGGCTTGCCCCGGTCCACGGGGCTCGGACCTGTGTGTTCGCCCCGTTTTTAGCCCTGACGTGGGCGGTGTCGAGGACGACGCGGGTGATGTCGATGAGGCCGGCGTCGTCGAGCCGGTGCAGCACGGCTTTGTGCAGGCGGCCCCAGACACCGGCTCTTGACCAGATCAGGAAGCGGCGGTGAGCAGTCGACTTCGATATGCCGAAGCAGGGCGGCAGTTGGCGCCATGCGCAGCCGCTGACCAGGACGTAGACGATGGCCGCGAACAGCGTCTCATCAGGCGTGTTCGATGTTCCGCCGCCCTGTGGCCGTGCTCGTTGCTCTGGAATCAACGGCCTCGCGATCTCCCACAAGCCGTCCGGCACGATCCAGCTCCACGTTCCCCGCCCCATGCTGGGTCAACGTCCGCCTCACCACGTAGGACACGGTCTTAGTAGGTGGGTTCTCGACCAAGAAATCCGTCTCCACCAGAGGCTTCGCGTGCTTACCTACCCGTTCGCCGGCGTCTGAGCGCCGCTCTGCACGCTCTCGCCCACCTCCGCAACGGTTCACCCGTACACGCAACTCGCCACCGCGTTCGACATCGGAACCACCACCGCATACCGCTACATCACCGAAGTGCTCGAGATCCTGACCGCCCTCGCTCCCACCCTGAGCCAAGACGAGCAGAAGCATGATGCGAGCTTGCCACTGACGGCAAAGCACTGTTCAGCGGTGAACAACATTCCGGGAACAACGATCCCACCAACGACAAGTAACTCAAACGGAATCGCAAGGATTAGTAGAAGTACGTGATATTCGGTTCCTTCTCCACCAACTGGGTTAGCCCAGCCTGCTGCGCCTTCGCGCTACGTGATGACTCCGCCTGCTCGCGCTTGTCCGCAAACTTCTGCCATTCCGCTGGCTGCATGAACAACATGTCATTGGTGCCGGGCACAATCATGACTCCGCCAAAGGGGAGATCACCGGCAACCCAAGCACCGCCGTCCTCTGCACTCTGGGGCCAGCGACGGACCGTCGAGGCGTTGATAGCGCGCATCAGCGGTGCGCCGTGCTGACCACGAGTGGAAACCTTGATAGTGAACACCGTCCCGAGCAACAGCCACTGCTCGCTCTTCTTGACCACTCGCGTGTGGTATTCGAGGGGATAGGTGCGCAGCACCTTCTCACACGCCGCAAGCCGTCGACCACGGCTTGCCCGAATGAACAAAAACAGCAGGACAAAAAAGCCAGCAAGGACAGGGAGCGGCGTGAAGAAGGAATCCGGGACGCCCACTACGTGCAGCAGGAGCGGCAATGCGATCAAACCAAGGCCGAGGCTAATGCGCCCTCTGGCATGGTTTGCCCACTTCCTCCTGTTGTGCTTCAGCACCTGCTCGACATCGGGCGCCAGATCTGGGGTCGCCATGTGATTCTCCATCCTCACCCGAAATCACTGCGTATCGATGCGGCCGCGCTCTCCCGGTCGGGCTCCACGGCGCTCCCGGCGTCGGGCAGCGAAGGGTCTGTGAATGTCACCGTGTGAGCAACGCCGAGCAGGATATCCCTGTAGTCGTCAGCGAGCTCGACAGAGGCCGTCACCATCTGGATCATGATGATGTCGGGGGTACCGGTGCCAGTCACCGCGACTGTGCCCTGCCAGACCCGACCCTGTGAGAGCGCGTCATGACCCTCGGGGGGCCTGCCCGGTACCGTGGCGCTGAGCTTCTTCTCGACGAGAAAGCCCGGACCGCATGGCAGTTCAAGGGGGCGCATACCCTGGTCCGGACTAGTGGCAGCGGTGCCTGCCAAGTTGGCGATCACCAACTTGGCGTTGGACCCGGACGTCGGGACAGTCGAGACAGTGAGTACAGAGAAGGCGATTCCACCAGCACCATCCGGATGCGAACCGACCAAACAGGCTTGCACACGATTAGCATTCAGCGAAGTGACAACACCGGCGTAGAAGCGCAGGACTTCTTCCGCACGATCGCGCATCTCGTCCGGCAGAACGAGCAACTGCCGGACCAGCGCCTCGATCTGTTCCACCGGAGGATTGAGATCCAACCGCAGATAGCCGTGCGGAATCAAATACCAGAAGGCCGACTCCCGCTCTCTCACCCGTTCCTGTTCCGTGGTGAGCTCGGTCACTGAGGGATCCGCCTTTCGGAGTCTGTAGCGATGAGCATCATACGAGCTTCAGCTCTCCAGCAAGGCCGAGGAGACTGGCGCCCGCCTTGGTAAACTCTGCGAAGTTGTGGCTGCTGCCCTCCTTCGGGAGCACTCCCGCTTCCTCGAGTGAGGACACGGAGTTCGCCACGACGTTGAGGCCGTTGGCGCTGATATTTGCCATCAACTTGGCAGAACCCGTCGCACTGTTGGATGCAGCTTCCCAGGCATCGTCCACGCCGGACTTGGCACTCGTCCTGAAGACATGACCAAATTCCCGACCAAACTCCTGCACCTTTTCAAAATTTTTGACCGCGACGCCCATTTCATCGGCCATTCGAAGACCATCAGCGATTTCTCGACTAGCCGCGGTGAGGGCCTTCGCTCCGGGAACCATTCCGAGGGCGTCGCCACCGAACGAGGCATAGGCAGAGAAAGTATCCATGTTCCACCCAAACTTGTCCCCCCACGGGAAAAAGGCTTCTCGGAAATCATCATCGGCAAAATTCTTGCCCATGGAAACCCCGCTAGCCACTAGAGCAATTCCCGCGAACAGCGGCGCCAGCGGTGTGGGGAAGAGCGCCAGCAGCCCAGCGATGGCGCCAATGGTCCCCGCATGTTCCAGCAAGAACTCGCCAGTCGCCTTGATGCCGTCCCAAATGGCGTCGACGGCCTTACTCAGCCAGCCTGGTTCCCTCGGTGCCAGCTTGTCTGTGGCATCGTCGAGCGACTTGGCGACTGTTTCCGCGTTGTCCGTATGGGTGTGCTCCAGTACCTCAGCCTTCGCGATGATGTCGTTGTACTCGCCATTGGCCTTGTTCAGAGCGATGGTCGCTAGGTTGAGGTTACGCTCAGCTGCCCGCAACCGTGCAGTCGCCGCGTCGGCCTCTTCCTGCGTGGGGAACTGTTGGCCGGCGAGTCCCAGGTCCGGATGCTTCTCGGCATGGGCGTGATGTTCCTTTGCCGACGTGACTGCGGCCTTCTTCTCGGCCGCGGCATCATCGTATTTTCGCGCCAAGTCTCGATTGGACGTCAGGTAACCGTCCCAGTTACTCAATTGCGCCGCTGCCTTTTCCAAGGAACGGGCAGCGTTCTTGATGTAGGTCGGCAACTCACCGTCGATGGCTTCCCGGAACGCCTTTGCCGCGTCACCCTCCCAGTAGCTGCTTTCGCCAATCAGCTTGTCGAGCTGAGTGTGACAACTGCGTAGGGCAGTGGCGGCCGAACTGACCTTCTGTCTCAGGGCATTGACTTCACCGGGTATTCCGGGTACGGGGTTCCAGCCAAGATTGGGGTAGGGGTTCGCAGCCATTACTTCGCACCCCCTCCGCCTGAAGTGGCCTGCTCCGCCATGTGCTTGAAGGCCTTCTCCAGAGCTTCCTCGACTTCTTGGTAGCCCTTCTTGTTGGACCTCACGCCCTCGCTGACAGCCTCGACCATCTTGCTGGTCTGCTCGGATCCGTACTTCCACCGTTCTTGGAAACCATCACACGCCTCGTCGAGACGCTTAGTCCCGATCTGGTCCGCGCGGACGTGTGCCAGAGCGTTCCGCGCCTCATTCAGATCCCTGATGCAGCCCTCAAGAGTCTTGAGGAACTGCCCCAGCTGATCTACATCCGTTTTGAAGTGCTCCCCCATGAAAGTAGATAACTCCCTGAATGATAGACGTAACGAAAGCAAGCCAGAAAACTAACAATACTGACGCGACTTCGGCGCTCAGGTCGCCCGCAGGGCAGTCGCGACGAACCGCGCTACCGGCCACGACCGAGCGACCATCTACTGGCCCTGGTACGGAGGCTGTTGAGCGTAGGGATGGGGCTGTCCCGGGGGCTGTGTAGGAGCAACTGGATATCCCTGAGTGGGAGGTGCACCGGGATACAGCGGTTGAGCGGGCGGATGCATCATCTGCTGGGGTGGGTAGCCACCCATGTACTGCTGATGCGTTCCATCCACAGAGTTACGGCGCCTGCGCAGCACAGCAAGGACGATGACCGCGCCAATTACGGCTCCAAGGCCGATGACGCCAACCACCAGGGCGACGAGGCCCATTGCGATGATCCTTTCTCGTTCTTGGCATCTAGGTCACTGCAAAGTGGTGACGACTGCCAGGCGGCAAGATGATGCTGAAGTGGCTTGCGGTGCGGTCATCTCATCGGCAGCGGATTGAGAGCCCGTGCGGAAATTCGGCGCCGCAGTCTCTCAGACAGAAGTCCCCCTACTGCCCTTGCTGTGGCGGCTGTTGGGTGTAGGGGTTGGGCTGCTGTGGAGGTGCGGGGTAGCCCTGGTTGGTAGCCGAATTGGGGTACTGCTGGTAACCCGTCGGAGCCTGCGGCGGATAGCCGGCGCCGTGAGGAGCCGTTCCGCCGCCGGAGCCGGAGCCGCCGTTGCCACCGTTGCGACGGTTGCGGATTACCGCGAAGAGGATGCCGATGACGACGACTGCGATGGCGATGCCAGCGATGATGAGGAAGCTGCCCGAAGAGGAGGACTTCTTCTTTTTCTTTGCCAGACTCGTGCTGTCGTTGTCGTCGGAAGCGGCGCCTGAATTCGTGGAGGTGGAGGAAGACGCCTGGGCGAGGGGTCCCTGCTTCGGACCCTTGGGGATGTCCATCGTCAGCGCCGAACCAGGGCGGGCAATCCCATAGCCGAGCTCCTTGTCCGGAGCTGTCCTGCCCTTGTTGTTCAAGAAGGACGCCGACTTGATGAGGCGGTTGATGACCTGGCCTGCGGTGAGGTCGGGGTACTTGGAACGAACCAAGGCGGCAATGGCGGAGACGTAGGCAGTGGCGTCTGATGTGCCGGTGGCCTTTGCGTATCCGTTTTCCTGCCGAGGGTCAACTCGCGGGACATCAACACCGGGGGCGGCTAGGACTACGCCTTTGCCGGTATTCGAGTTGCCCCAAAATTCCAGGTTCTTGTCGACGGCAGTTACAGCAACGACTCCCGGAAGAGCAGCTGGGTAATTGACAGTTCCACCGTCATTACCCGTGCCTGCTACAACCACGACATCATGCTCCTGAGCGTAGGCAATTGCCTTTGCGCCCTTAGAGCCGGGATATGCAGTACTGTCGTTAAATGAAAGGTTGATGACCTTGGCGCCTTGGTCTACCGCGTAGCGGACTCCATCTGGCCAACTAGTTGAAATTTCATTGCCATTCCAAGCACGCACCGGAAGGATCTTGGCCTTCGGCGCGAGACCCATTACGCCGTCGGAGTTACCTTGCCCGTGTCCGTGACCAGCAATGACACTCGCCATGCCCGTGCCATGGCCATCAACATCATTGTGGGCATCGCCACCACTTACGTCCCTGCCGGACAGGACTTGACCTGTGAGGTCTGGGTGGGTGGCATCCACGCCGGAGTCAACGACTGCAACGGTGACTCCCTCCCCTTGTGCAGTTTCCCAGACCCGCTCGGCGTCGTACACCGTCAGGGGCCACTGCGCATCCCTGACAGAGTCTGCTGATGCGACAGGGGCCAACGTGAGGAGCAAGGCTCCCGTCGTCGCCACGACACCTGTCGTGGACAGGACTCGCTTGAAACCCAATTCCTTGCTCCTCAGTCAGCTTCGGCTGGGGACACCAGCCTTCACACCTATGCGGACCGGAACTTCCCGTCCGACCTGCTTGCGTACCTACTCAATGGTCCGCGGCACGTTGCGCTTGCGATCCTCTTCCGAGATCCAGGTCTCTTCGTCCTCGACAAGGTAGTCCGGACGGTCGCCCTGGCTGTTCTCGTCCTCAGCTCGACGGCCATTACGACCGCCCATACCGCCAACTCCGCCCGCCATCGCGCCACGTTGCGTTCCGCCGCGGCTGCCATGCAGGCCTGCACCACCACCGGCGCCTTTGCCAGTGACTCCCTTGGCCGCGCCGACCACACCGCCACGGGACTTTGCAAGCGCACCACGACCGCCAGCGCCGGCACCCCCACGGCCAGCCGCGCCAGCTCCGGCGCCGCCCATACCACCCATGCCGGCCCGGCCTCCGGCACCGCGGCCTGCAGCCGCGCCGCCACCGGCCATGCCGCCGCGACCGCCCGCCATCCCGATGCCGCCGCGTCCAGCAGCGCCGCCCCTGACTCCGGACGCCCCTCCAGGCGCCACGATGCCCGGGCCCTGAGCCCCGCCGGTGCCGATGCCGCCGCCACCACCGCTGGAACCGCCAATCCCGGTGCTGGGACCGCTTCCCGTCAGGCCGGGGGAGATACTGTCCACCTTCGTCTGCGCCGTCGGAAGCTGCGCGCCTCCCGTGATCCCCTGGTCACGGGGCACCGTCGGGGCTGGCTTGATGCTGGTCGTCCGACCCGCGCTCCAAGGCTTAGTCGTGCCGCTGCCAGTGCCGGGACTCGTGGTGCTGGGAGACGGCATGGCGATGGGAGTAGGCATCGGCGCATTGGGGTTCGGTGCCGGGAAGGGCTCAGGGTCGTCAATCGGAGGAAGTCTTTGCAGATGTGTCTTGTAGTTGGCCGCCAACTGCTCCATGATCGCCACCCCCTCCAACTGCTTTTCCTTGCCTGCTGACAAGGAATCGGCATTCGCCTGGCGGGCGGCGTCCGTGCTCACACCCTTGTTGATGTCTTCCAGCAGTTGCTCATCGCTGCGCTCGTCGTCAGTGAGCTTGTCCCAGGCCCTGGACCAACCGGAAGGCTCTTCGACCTCCCGCATCTTGGTCATCGAGTTCCGCAGATCGTTCTGGACGGCGTGCATGGCTTCCCCGTAGTGGTTGGCCCACGCAGCTCCGTTCCGGACGTTCTGCATGATCTCGTTGGCCTTCTTACGGAAGGCCTCTGCCGCGTCGCCCTCCCAGTGCTCGAGTACGTTTTCCACCGCGCTCTGCATCATGCCCGCGACGCTGTCCTTGGCGGATACCGAGTCCACGCCGCCAGTCTTACCGTCGCCGTCGCCACCCGAAAGGATGTTGTGGACCGACTTCCAGTGCTGGCTGACCTCGTAGATCCGGCCGGGGTCCGCATCCAGAATCATGGAGCGCAGCTCAGGGATACTCATGCTCATGAAGGGCGTGTCGAGCTTGCTGCGGTCCGGCCCCCCCATACCGCCGTCCTTGAGCGACTCCAGCTTTTCGTCGTGCTTGTCCTGGATCCGCTGCTGCTGTGCCTTCTGCTGAGCCTCGTAGTATTCGGGGCTGTTGTAGTAGCCGCCGTAGCCGTAGCCCATTGTCGAACGTCCCCTCTGTCAGTGACCTGTCGCTGAACCGTCTAGTAGGCCGAGCCCTTAGGCCCACCGTCGGGAGCAGCGCTCACGCCCTGCTTGTTCGCCTGTTCCTGGTTGTTGTACTTGTCCCTGACCTTCGAGGTGCTCTTGCCGAAGTCGTCGATCAACTGGTGCAGATCCTTGATGATCTTCTCGATCCGCGTCTTCTGCTTCTGATGCGCATTGTGAAGCTCGTTCGACTCCAGGAACTTCATACTTCCAAACGCAGTACTCGGGATGTCCGTCTCGTACTTGGCCTTGGTGTTGGCCTTGTCCATGTCCGACAGAAGGCCGTTGAGCTTGCGGATGACGTTATCCAGCTCGCTCAGATCAACCCGCATTCCGTTACTCATACCCCGTTGTCCTCTCCCCTGTTCCTCAAGTTGTCAGCACCTACTCGGTGCCCAATCATCGCCCAACCCCGTTGACGGACGACCCGGACCGACCAACCGAGCCAGCTCGCCCAACCGACCCAGCCCGCCCAGTCGACTCACCCCGCCGACTACGCCAGTCCCGCACAGCAACCCCACTCCCCGCAACCACAAGCGCAAGAGCCAGCCCCGTGCCCAACACATAGATGGCTACCCGGCGTTCGCGCTCCGCCTCGCTCTCCCCCATGGTCACGGCCATCGGGATGACGCGGCTTCCTGAGCCGGCCGCGACCGGTGGGTCCGGCTCGGGGGACTCGCCGGGCTCGGACTCGTCCGTGAGCGCGGCGACCGGGTCGACGACGCCCCAGCCGATGAAGGGGTTGGCCTCGCGGCCCGGGCGTTGGGCGGTTTCCTCGATGCGGGTGGCGATCTGGGCGGCGTTCCACTCCGGGTACTTCTGCTTCAGCAGGGCCGCGACCCCCGCGACGTACGGCGCCGCGAAGCTCGTGCCGTCGGCGGTGCACTGGCCGCCGAGGGGGACCGTGGAGACCATGCTGACGCCGGGTGCCGCGACGTCGACGAAGTCGCCCGCCTGTGAGAAGGGGGCGCGCTCGTCGTTGCGGTCGGAGGCCGCCACCGCCAGGACGCCGTCGTAGGCGGCGGGGTAGGTCTTCGCGAGCTTGCCGTCCGCTCCGTCGTTGCCCGCGGCGGCGATGATGAGGGCGCCCTTGCTCACCGCGCGCTCCACCGCACCCCGCAGCGTGTCGTCGTCCTGCTTGTTCTGGGTGTCCGACGAGATGTTGATGATCTTCGCGCCGTCGGCGACCGCGTCCCCGATCGCGTCGGCCATGGTTCCCGCGTTGCCCTGGCCCTTCTCCCCCTCCCCTCCCGTGTAGCGGTAGGAGAGGATGTCCGCGTCCTTGGCGATGCCGACGAAGCCCGTGCCCTTGTACGGGCGGGCGGCGATGATGCCCGCCACCCGGGTGCCGTGTCCCTCGAGGTCCTGGGTTCCGGAGCCACCGACATAGGACCGTCCGCCTGCCACGGCGCCGGTCAGCTGCTTGTTGGACTTGTCGACACCCGTGTCGATCACCGCGACCTTGACGTCCTTGCCCGTCGCCTGTTCCCACAGCTGGTCCAGGAGGATCCGCTGCAGTGACCAGGGCGTGGACTTGATTACGTCACCGCCGAAGACGCATTCCGAGCTGTCGGCCAGGCCGAAGCGGGCCCGGGCGCTCTCGGAGTCACCCGAGCCGGAACCGCCGGAAGCGGCGGCGCCCGAACCAGAACGGCCGGAGGCAGTGTTGCCCGAGTCCGCGAGGCGGGTGGGAATCGCCGAACCAGCCGGTCCAACAGAACCGGCCGGCCCAGCGGAACCAGCCGACATCGCCGAACCAGCCAGCCCAGCCGAACCAACCGGCACCCCGGAATCCCCCGGCACCCCCGGTCCCGCCATCGCCGGCGGCGCCGACGTGAGGCAGATCCCCGTCACCGCGAGCACGCCAAAAGCCCGCTGCAGTGCGCGGGTTCCACCGCCTCGGCCGGCGCGGCTGCGCGAGCGGGCCGTCCTGCCCGCCGCGTTCAGCCCCGCCACGTCCAGGCCCACCACGTTCAGGCCCCTCATCTCTTCAGGCCCCCAGGGCTTCCTTGCTTCCTTCGAAGCTGGGTCATGTGTGTGTCGCGGGTGTTGCGACGCGTGTGAATGTTTGCGGAATTTGCTGTGTGCATCCCCGTAGGGGGTGCCAGCCGTTCCGTAGAAGCTGTGGAGGCCCCCGAAGCAGAGGACGGCCCAGCGGACGCTGTGGCGTCGGCTGGGCCGAATCTCTTCATCTCATGCCCCTTGGGCCGCCGACGGGCTCAGCTCCAGGTCGCGGAGTTGCTCTTCTCCGTGGCCTGGTAGTTCTCGGCCGCGCTCTGGAGCGCCGTGGAGATCTTCAGCAGGGTGGCGTGCAGGTCGGCGGCGGTCTTGTCCCACTCACGCTGCTTGCGCTGGTAGCCCTCCTGCGCCTCGCCCTCCCAGGTGCTGGCGACGCGCTTGACCGCGGCCTCGAGGTCGTCGAGCTGCTGCTTGATACGGCCGGCGGTGGACTTCACGTCCGTGGACGCGTTGGTGATCGTTGCGTAATTGACGAGAATCGACATCGTCAGTCCCTTTCAGGATGAAATCGAAGGAAGTCGGTGGAGATCAGGGGGATCCGAAGGGGTCCGGGGTCCGGAAGGACCGAAGCCCTTCAAGCCGGTACGGCTCGATCAGCCGAAGTCCGACATGATCTTGCTGATCTCGGCGTTCTGCTGCTCTTCCGACGCGGAGTAATTGCTCCGCGTGGAGTCCACGGCTTCCTTGATGTCGTTGAGGATGTCGCTCATCCTCTTCGCGTCCTGGTTCCAACGATCCTGCAGCTGACGGTAGGACTGGGCCGCCTGGCCCTTCCAGCCGCCGGCGATCTGGTCGATCACTCCGTTGAGGCGGCGGATCTCGCCCTGCAGCTGACCGTTCACGGTGTTGATGTCGCCCGAGAGCTTGGTGAGTTCGTCCTCTGTTACCCGGAACTGGCCGGCCATGATGAACCTTCCCCCATGTCGTCGTTGATCCGGGAAACCTGTACCGGTGCCCGGACGAATGCTTCGCACGCTTGAGCGCTGCAAACACTCTATCGTCAGCCTGTCACTCAACCACAGGCAAGACCAATCAGTTACACGGCTCACACACTTGAGCGATCATCCTGTGACTCTCGCACCGTCTTACTCTCAAGTGCGTGCGCACGTACGACCGTTGGCGGGTCACTGACTCTGTTCCTGCGCGGCGCTGCCGGTGTCCAGCATGGGCCCCTTCGGGATGAACGCCGCCCACGTCTGCGGCACGATCGCGGGCCTCGTCACGTCCTCGTAGCCGAGCCGCGTGCGCGCCTTGTCCGTCTCGCTGGCGTCGCCGCCGGAGGAGTCCGCGGTGCCCGAGGCCGAGTCGCCGCCGTTGCCCTTCGCCGCGCTGTCGTTGGTCTTCGGCAGCGAGTAGCGCAGACCCGTGTCCGTCAGCAGGTACTGCCCACCGCCACCGGCCGCCGTACCGGTGATCTCCGTGAAGAGGAGGCCGGAGCCGGAGGAGACGTAGGCGCTCAGCGAGTCGGCGACGATCCGCTTCGGGTACGCCGTCCCGGCCCAGGCCGCGAGCTGCGGCTTGTTGCCCTGGCCGATGGTGCCGCCGTAGACGCTGCACGAGGTCGTGCGGGCCTCCGCGGTCGCCGAGGCAGGGGAGTTGGCCTGCTTCGGAACGGTCTCGAACCAGCCCTTGTCCTTGTAGAAGGACGGAGTGTCACCGTTGTTGGCGTCGATGACCTGAGGCGTCGCGAGCTTGATGTCGGCGCTCTCGTCCTGGCCCCAGGCCGCCCTGACCAGGCCGGCGACGAAGGGCGTGATGGCGGCGACCTTGTCCTTGAGGACGACGTAGTACTGCGTGACCTGCGTGTCCTCCGTCTTGATCACCCGGCCCACCGACGCGTCGGCGGGGAGTCCCTGGACCTGGGTCGGCCCTCCGGCGCCCTCGATGGTCGGGAACGTGATCACGCCGCCCGCGTTGAGCGTGCTCAGCCACTCCGAGCTCACCAGCTGCGGTTCGAAACCCGCGGCCGTGGTACCGATGGCGGCGGCGCGCAGCTTCTCCATCGTGGGCTTGTCCAGCGCCGGACCGCCGAGCTGGAACTTGGTGCCCTTGCTGTCGACGAGGTAGTCCAACTGGGTCCTGGAGTCGCGGACGTACAGCGCCTCGCGCGGATCCACCTTCCCCGCGTTGCCGAGCGCCTTGGCGTCGTCGGCGTTGAGCACGAAGACGGCCCGGTCGATCGCGCGGGCCGAGCCCTCGACCGGGCGTTCGCACACCGCCCAGGTCTTCGGCTTCTGCGCGTCGTCCTTGGACGGCAGCCGATCGGGGGCGTAGGGAATGCCGATGGTCGCCCCGTGCCGGATCCCGCTCTTGTCGATCTCCTTACCGGGGACCTCCAGGACGCTGCCCTTGCCCTTGTCGAGCAGCAGCTTGGCGGAGGCGTAGTTGAGGACCGGGTGGAGGACCTTCTCCACCTTGCCGTCCTTCGGGTCCGGGTCGAGGACCACGTACCGCGTCGTCGAGTCGCTGTCGACGATGATGTACTCGCCCGGGGTGTCCCAGCCCTTGGGCGCCGTGGGCTTGATCACGCCCCAGGCGATGAACCCGATGACCAGCACCAGGCCCACACCGAGGCTGGGCATCACCGTACGGATGGGACGCGGAGCGCCTTCCTCCGAGCCGCCCGGCGACGGCGCCAGGAACGCCGCGACAGTGCGCTTGCGAGCGAACGTGTAGGCGGCGAGCTCATCCCGACGCTGCTTTGCCATGGTCCCCGTGTCTCCCGTTTGTGATGCTCGATCGTGTTGCGATGCCCGAGCGCGACCGTATCGTTCGGCATTGTCCGGGCCGGCCGGCCTCGTCCGTACTGACTCGATCGCTCCCGAAAGCCCGAAAGGCCGACTTGTCAGGCCACTTCGGCCGCGCAGGCCCCTACTATGCCTTGCGCCGCCCGGCGACGATCCATCAGGTGTGCGGCCGCCCCCGCATCTTCACAGAGCTTCACCACAGCGCTCCACCATGCGGGATCGGTCCATGACAGGCTGACCACCTGGGTTTTGGGTGTCCCCTGTGTCGCCAGGGGTTCCGCAGCGGGTACCGTGAGCCACCCGCATGGATGTTGAGGGCCATCGGTGCCCCGGCCCGTCGCCGGGATCTCGGCCCTCTCGAACCTCTCGGCCACAGAGGATCCGGTCCGGCCCACGGCCACTACTTCGCGAAAGGGATGTCCCGGGGGATGAGCAGCGCTACGAGCACTCGGCGCGGTCGCCGCGCACAGCAGCAACAGGGAGGTCCGGGCGGCGGCAGACGTACGTCGGCCACTCCGGCAGCCCCCGCCGCCGCGTCCCCGCGCACGCTGCCCCGCCCGGGCGGTCTGGGCCCGGTAAGGCTCCAGCAGCTCATCCTGGTGGAACTGGCGGCGGCGGTCATGCTGGCCGCCTGGGCCGCCGACCAGTCCTGGATGCTGGTCCCGGCCGGTGTCGTCGCCGCGCTGCTGCTGCTCCTGGCGGTCCTGCGCCGGGGCCGCCGTCCGCTGCCCGAGTGGTACGAGACCTCGCGCGCGCTGAGGCAGCGCCGCCGCGACGCGAAGCAGCCCGTTCCACCGGGGACGGACACGATGCTGGCCCCGGTCGTGGAGTGCGACCCCGCTCTGCGGACGTACTCGTTCGTCTCCCGTGACGACCGCTCGATCGGCATGATCGGCGACGGCTCCTTCCTGACCGCCGTCCTCTTCGTCCAGCCGGGAGACCAGCCGCTGCGCCCCGCCGCCGCCGATCGGCAGCTGCCGCTGCGGCTGATCCAGGACGCCCTGGAGGTCGACGGGATCCGGCTCGCCTCCGTTCAGGTCGTGCAGCACACGCAGCCGGCGCCCGCTCCGCATCTGCCCTCGCAGTCGCTGGCCGCGCGGTCGTACGGCCCCCTCCAGGCGCAGGCCGGCTCCCCCGCGCTCCGCCTCACCTGGGTCGCCCTCAAGCTCGACCCGGAGCTGTGCCCGGAGGCGGTCAAGGCACGCGGGGACCGCGTTCCCGGTGCGCAGCGCGCCCTGTTGCGGGTGGCCGACCAGCTGGCCAGCCGACTGGCCGGGGCCGGCTTCAAGGCGACCATCCTGGACGAGACCGAGCTGGTGCAGGCGCTGGCGACGTCCAGCTGCCTCAACCCGCGTGCCAACGCGCAGCACTCCCAGGACGGGCGGACGCCGCAGCGCCGTACGGTCGAGGCGGTCCGCACCTGGCGGGTCGACGACCGGTGGCACACGACGTACTGGGTGTCCCGTTGGCCGCAGTTGGGGAGCGGCGGTGTGGCGCTGCCGGAGCTGGTGACGCGGTTCACCTCGCTGCCCGTGCTCGCCACGACGTTCAGCATGACCCTGAGCAAGGCCGGCAACCGGGGTGTCGCCCTCACCGGGCACGTCCGGGTCACCGCTCGCGGTGACAGTGAACTCGGCCAGGTGGGGCGTGAGTTGGAGCGGGCCGCGAGTGCCGCGAAGGTCGGCCTGGTCCGTCTCGACCGGGAGCAGGTCCCCGGCGCCCTCGCCACTCTGCCGCTCGGAGGTACCCACTGATGTCCCACCCCGCCTCGACCATGCCCCCGGGGCAGCAGGGCCGGGCCCCCGGGCGCACTCCGGCTCACGTGGCCTCGCCCACCGACACCGGCATGATCCCGATCATCGGCCGGCAGCCGGAGGCACCGCAGCAGCAACGGCGTATCTTCAGCCCGGGGTTCGGGCTGCGCGGCCCGCGCCGCAACCGCCATGTCGTCACCGTCGACGAGCTCGCGGCGATCAGCATGCCGATCGGTGACGACGGCGTACTGATCGGCACCGACCCGGAGTCGCAGCCCGCGGTGCTCGGGCTTTCCCGGCCGACCGCGTTCGACGTCGTGCTCGTGGGCGGTCTGTGGCTCGCCCAGGTGCTGGCGTTGCGGGCGGCCGCGACGGGCGCGCGCGTCGGTGTGGAGACCGGCCGTCCGCAGGCCTGGCAGCAGTTGGCCCAGGCGGCGGGCGGCGGCCAGCAGTGCGTCACGGTCTATCCGGTGGGCCGGGTGCCCGCGCAGGGGCCGTCGGTGTCGAGCCCGGTCGTACTGATCCGCGACTGCGGCATCCGCCCGCCGCGGGGCCGGGTGACGTCCGTGCCGTGGCAGGCGGTCGTGACGGTGCTGCCGTTCGTCAGCGAGCACGCGCCGCGCTGGCTGTCCCAGGCTCATTTGGTGGGGATTCAGCGCATCTCGCCCTACGAGACCGAGGCCGTACGCGACACGCTGGGGATCCCGGAGGAGCAACTCCAGCACCTGCCGACCCTTCACGACGGCGTCGCCCTGTGGTGCACTCGCAAGCATCAGAAGTTCGTCATGACCGAACCCACCGATGCGGAGACGGGGCTGCTCGGCGTGGCCCGTCGTATGGACTGAGAGGTCGTCGTCCCGGGAGCGGGGCGCGAACGGGGCCTCGGCCACGTGGTGTTACGAGAGTTCGGCCACGTGGGTGACGAGGCCTCGGTCACAGGGTGTTGCGAAGGCTCGGCCACAGGGCGCTCCGTACGCACCATGAGGCCCTTCCGTCCACACACCCGGGGCTATAGCGTCCGCCCCCATGGGGGCTTTTCCGTCCCGCCATGCGAGTGATTAGGCTTCTGGTGGTGCGGTGACGATCGCAGTCGCGTGGGACTAGCCACTCGGTCCGCCCGGCCGCGACGACGACCAGCTCAGCAGCAGTGGCTGACCAGGAGGCAAGCAGTGAACAGGGATCGGTCCGAGTACAACGGCGGGAGCCCTTCCTCGGACGGGGACGATCACGAGGTGGATCTCACCGGCGAGTTCGAAATCGTCTACACACCTCCCGCCTGGTACGCCCAAAGTACGCAAAGTGGTTCCTCGTCCGGTGGCCAGCAGGACGGCGGCCAGCCCACGCCGCCACCCCCGACCGGTTCACCCGTCGGGTCGCCCACCGGGCCCCCGGGCGCCGCGCCGCAGGGCCCGGGACCGCACACTCCCCCGGCGCAGCCGCCCGCCCAGGGCGTGCCTCAGCAGCAGTCGGCACAGCCCGCTCAGGCCACCCCGCCTCAGGGCACGCCGAGCGCCGGCCAGCAGGGGCCCGGCACGGGTGGCTACGGCTTCCCGCAGCAGCAGTCCGCGCCGGCGGCCGGTGGCTACGGTTACCCCCAGCAGGGTCAGGACACGTCGGGTGGCTTCGGCGTTCCCCAGCAGGGTCAGGACACGTCCGGCGGCTTCGGTGCCCCGCAGCGGGGCCAGGACACCTCGGGCGGTTTCGGCGTCCCTCAGCAGCACTCTCCTGCCCAGCCGCCCGCCGCCCCCCAACAGCACCCGCCCGCCCAGGCGTCCGGCGCGCCGGGCGCCCCCGGCTTCCCCGTGCTGCGCCCGCTCGACCCGGACGCGCAGGCAGCCCCGTCCCCGACCGCCACCCCGGCGCCGCCCGCGCCCGAACCGCCCGCCCCCGCACAGCCGGTGGCGGAGCCGGAGCCCGAGCTCAACCACGCCGCCGCCGACGCCGAGGCCGCGCGCCTGTTCGGCGACGACGATGACGTGGAGCCGGAGGAGGAGCGGAACGACGAGGTGGAGTCGGCCGACTCCACCGGATCCGTCGCCGTGCCGGACGGCCCGGCAGGCGCGGAAGGCGACGAACCGGCCTCCGCCGCCCAGCCCCAGCCCCCGGCCGCCGCGGTGACGCCGGAGCAGGAGCCGGAGGGAGCCCCGGACGCGCAGCCCGCGCCGGCACCCGCTGTCCCCGCCGCTCCCGCGCAGCCGCCCGCGCCCGAGGGACAGCAGCCGCAGCCGCAGTCGACGGGACAGGTCCCGCTGCCGCCGCAGGCGCAGCCCCCGGCACAGGCCCCGGAGCAGCCGCAGGCGCAGCCCCCCGTGCCGCCCCAGCCCCAGCCCCAGCCCCAGCAGGGCCTCCCCCCGCTGCCCCAGGGCTTCGCGCCCGCGCACCCCGCCCAGGGAGCACCGCAGCAGGCCGGGCAGCCGGACCCGCAGGCCGCCGCAGCCGCCGGCCAGGCCCCGGGTTACGGCTACCCCCAGGCCCCCGCCCAGCCGCACCCCGGGCAGCCCGCGCAACAGGCCCCGGCACAGGGCGCCTTCGGCCCTGCCCAGCCGCAGCCCGGCTACCCGGCCCAGGGCGGACAGCCCGCACCGGCCGACCCCCGCCAGGCACACCAGCCCGGCGGGCCGCAAGCCGCCGGGTACGGCTACCCGCAGCAGGCACCGCACCCGGGCCAGCCCCAACCGCAGCCCCAGGCCGACGGTTACGGCTACCCGCCCCAGGCCCCGCACCCCGGCCAGCCGCAGCCCGCTCAGCAGCAGCCGCAGCCCCAGCCGCACCCCGGGCAGCCCCAGCAGGGCCAGCCCCAGGCCGAGGGCTACGGCTACCCGCAGCAGCCGCAACAGCCCGCGCAGCCCGGCTATGGCTACCCGCCCCAGCAGGGCGGCTACGGCTACCCCCAGCAGCAGGCTCAGCAGCAGCCCGCCCCCCAGCAGCAGCCCCCGGCCCAGCCCCACCCGCAGGCGCCGCAGCAGCCGGCACCCCAGCAGAACCCCGCTGTCCCGCCCGCCGCCTACGGCAACCAGGGCCAGGGCAACCAGGGTTGGAGCGCCCCGCCCGGACCGCAGGCGGGCCCCGGCGCACCCCAGCAGCAACAAGCCGCGCCCGGCACTCCGCTCGGTTACAACGCCGCCGTGGAGCTGTCGTCGGACCGGCTGCTGCGCAACCAGCCGAAGGCCCGCAAGAACAACCAGGCCCCGTCCCGGTTCAAGCTCGGCGCCAAGAAGGAGGCCGCGGAGCGGGAGCGGAAGCTGGGTCTGATCCGTACACCGGTGATGTCCTGCTACCGGATCGCGGTGATCAGCCTCAAGGGCGGCGTCGGCAAGACCACGACGACGATGGCGCTCGGCGCCACGCTCGCCAGCGAGCGCCAGGACAAGATCCTCGCGATCGACGCCAACCCCGACGCCGGCACCCTCGGCCGACGGGTCCGGCGTGAGACGGGCGCCACCATCCGTGACCTGGTGCAGGCGATCCCGCAGCTCAACAGCTACATGGACATCCGCCGCTTCACCTCGCAGGCGCCCTCGGGCCTCGAGATCATCGCCAACGACGTGGACCCGGCGGTCTCCACCACCTTCAACGACCAGGACTACCGCAGCGCGCTCGACGTGCTCGGCAAGCAGTACCCGATCATCCTCACGGACTCGGGCACCGGTCTGCTCTACAGCGCGATGCGCGGAGTGCTGGATCTCGCCCACCAGTTGATCATCATCTCCACGCCCTCGGTCGACGGTGCGAGCAGCGCCTCGACGACGCTCGACTGGCTGTCGGCGAACGGCTTCGCCGATCTGGTCCAGCGGTCGATCACCGTGATCTCCGGTGTCCGCGAGACGGGCAAGATGATCAAGGTGGAGGACATCGTCGCGCACTTCGAGACCCGGTGCCGCGGTGTCGTCGTGATCCCCTTCGACGAGCACCTCGCGGCGGGCGCCGAGGTGGACCTCGACATGATGCGTCCGAAGACGCGCGAGGCCTACTTCGACCTCGCCTCGGTCATCGCCGAGGACATCGCGCGCACCCAGCAGGGCTTCGGCAACCCGAACATGCAGTACCAGCAGCCGCAGCAGGGTTACCCGGACCAGCAGGGCTACCCCGACCAGCAGGGCTACCCCGCCCCGCAGCAGCAGCCCCAGCAGCCCTACCCCCAGCAGGGCGGCGCCCCGCAGCCGGGTCAGGGCTGGGGGCAGGCCCCGCAGCAGCCCGCGCCGGGCCAGGGCTGGCAGCAGCAGGCGCCGCCGCCACCCCAGGACCCGCAGCAGGGCCAGCAGCCCCAGCAGGGTTCCGTACCGCCCGGCTGGACTCAGCAGTAGCGCGTGAACGCGTGAACCACGAAGGGCGGCCGGTGCCTCCAAGGCACCGGCCGCCCTTCGTCGTCGTACGACTGGTTACTGCTTCTCGTGCGTCTCGGCGGCCGCGATCAGCTCCCGGCAGCGCTTGACGTCCGCTGCCATCTGCTCCAGCAGGGCGTCCAGGGACTCGAACTTCGCCTGGCCGCGGACGAAGGCGAGGAAGTCGACGGCGACATGCAGGCCGTACAGGTCCAGGCCGACCCGGTCGATCGCGTACGCCTCGACCGTCCGCTCCGTGCCGTCGAACTGCGGGTTGGTGCCGACGGAGATCGCGGCCGGCATCCTCTCGCCCTGGGCGTGCAGCCAGCCGGCGTAGACGCCGTCGGCGGGGATGGCGGTGTGCGGGAGGGTCTCGACGTTGGCGGTGGGGAAGCCGAGCTCCCGGCCCCGCTGGGCTCCGCGTACGACGACACCCTCGACGCGGTGCGGGCGGCCCAGGATCTCGGCGGCGCCCTCGACGTCGCCCTCGCCGACCAGGCGCCGGGTCAGGGTGGAGGAGAAGGGCTCGCCGCCGCCGGCGTCGCCGGTGACGTACAGGTCGACGACCTCGACCTCGTAGTCGTAGGTCTTGCCCTGCTCGGCGAGGAACTCGACGTTCCCCGCGGCCCGGTGTCCGAAGCGGAAGTTCGGGCCCTCGACGACCGCCTTGGCGTGCAGCTTGTCGACCAGGACCTTGACGACGAAGTCGGCCGGCGACAGCTTCGAGAACTCGGTCGTGAACGGCAGGATCAGCACCGCGTCCACGCCCAGCTCGGCCATGAGGTCGGCGCGGCGGTGGTGCGGGGCGAGCAGGGGCGGGTGGCTGCCGGGGCGGACGACCTCGCTGGGGTGCGGGTCGAAGGTGACGACGACGGCGGGGACGCCCAGCTGACGGGCACGGTCCACGGCATGCCGGATGATCAGCTGGTGCCCGCGGTGGACTCCGTCGTAGGAACCGATGGTGACGACGCTGCGCCCCCAGTCCTGGGGGATGTCCTCCAAGCCACGCCAGCGCTGCACTGTGACCGCTCCTCGTCGAACCCGTGTCCGTGTTTGCTCGTACGCTCTTACGCAGGTCTAAGGGTGCCATGCCGGGCGCTCACGGCCCGCATCGGCATGGGTGCTGTGACCGGGTGCACGCACGGACTCGCCGCTCATGCGGGGACTCGCACGCCGGACAGGTTCTCGATCATCCTGCGGGTGCTCGGGCCCACCACCGCCGTCCACTCCTGCGGGGTGTCGGTCAGCCAGCCGGCGACCCGGGCGGCGAAGCCGGGGACGTGGCGGCCCAGGTCGACCAGGCCGCGGTCGAAGCGGGCCGCGCCGTCCGGTGTGCGGACGAGCAGCAGGCCGGTGTGGTGGACGAGGTCGCGCAGGCCGTCGTCCGACCCTTCGCCGCGCCGCCGCACGGTGGCGTGCAGGAAAGCGTCGAGCACGGCGGGGGCGCGTTCGTGGGCGAGGAGGAAGTCCAGCAGCTCACGGCGCAGGGTGCGCGAGTCGGGTGTGCCGGGAGCGGCGAGTACGACGGCGAGGGCGGCCCGTACCGGTTCCGTGCCGCCGTCCAGCAGGCCGGTGACCAGCGGCACGAGGACGGCGCGGGCGTTCGGGCCCTCGTCGAGGCGCCGGCCGACGTACGCGGCGAGGTCCGCGGCGGTCTCGGGGCGCCGCCGCACCGCCTCCCCGACGACGACGGCGATCCTGCGCGCGAGGCCGGGCGTGGTGGCGTCGGCGAGGGTGCGCAGCGCCGCTGCGGCGTCAGGGCGGCTCAGCCGGGCCCGGAAGGCTTCGAGGACCTGGTCGGGGTGGGTGTCCAGGGCGACGACCAAGGCGCTGGGCGGGAACTGGGGGTCGTCGGCCGTGAAGTGCGCCACGGCTTGCGGGAGATGGCGGGTACGGGTGCGGGGGTCCCGGACGAGGACGGCGAGCGCGCCGCCGTGCAGGGTGCAGTCGTCGGGGCGGGCGAGCAGGGCGAGGGCGGCGTGGCGCAGCGGCTCGCGGTCGGTCTCCGTGCGGACATGCGGCGCGGCGCGCAGCCCGTACACCACCGCCGCGACGCGCCGCCCGGGCCGTTCGTCGTGCGCCCAGCGGTCGACGGCCCGGCAGATCGCGGAGGTCTCCTCCTCGGCCAGTACGGCGAGGAGTTCGTCGGCCCGGCGGTGTGCGCTGTCGACGAGCGTCTCGGTGAGGTCGTCGAGGGCGCCGCGGCGGTGCGTGTGGAGCAGTGCCTGGGCGGCGCGGGCGACGGTCGCGTGCGGGGTGGCGGGCAGCGGGCGGTCGTCGTCGAACCAGCGGGTGAGGTGGCGTTGTACGGAGGTGGGGTCGGCGGCGAGGAGGGTGGCGACGGCGTCCAGGTAGCGGGGGTGCCGGGGATGACCGGGCTCCCCGGCGTCGGGACCCTCGGCCGGCGGGCCGTCGGTCAGGACGAGGCGGCGCAGCAGCTCCAGACGTTCACCGTCCGGAAGCGGCAGCGCGGTCCAGAAGCCGGGTTCGAACTCGCGCGGCGCGACACGTTGGTGGCGCCGCCATGCCGCGATCCGGTCGGTGAGGAGGCGCAGTACGTCCAGGTACGGCGTCGCGTCGGGAACCCGCAGCAGGGTCTCGGCCAGGAGCCGGGCGGCCCACCAGGAGGTGCGGTCGACCTCCAACGCGTCCGTCAACTCCTCCAGCCTGAGGGCGAGTTGGTGAGGACCCTGGAGGCGTGGCAGCAGCAGGAGGGCCTGGACGACGGGTCCGACGCGGTGGTGCGGAACGGGGAGGGGGTGCTCGGCGTCGGGGTCGGTGCGGCGGCGGTGGACCAGGGCGTGCAGGGCCTCGTCCAGGTCGAGGTGCATGCCCTGGATCCAGTCGGCGAGCTCCTCGTGGGCGAAGCGATAGCCGTTGCCCGCGGGGACGAGGATGCCTTCGGCGAGTACGGCGGAGGCCCAGCCGGTACCGCCGCCGAGCCTCGCGGGCGCCTGACCCCACGGGAACACCGCCTCGAACGACGCCCGGTCCAGCTCTCCCTGGCCCGGCCCGAGGCTGCGCCGCGCGGCCTCGTGGACCTGGCCGGAGACCTTGGCGGCGAGGCGGCGTACGGCGGTGCCGCGCAGGCCGTTCTCGACGGCGAGGCGGACGGCGACGCGCAGGCACATGAGGTCGAGGTGGGCGGAGAGGACGTCGTCGCGGTCGACCGGGGCGGCCGGGGCGTCGGGGAGGGCGGCTCGTACGTCGGACAGGAGCCGGAGGGTGAGGGGGTGGCGGGCATCGGGGCCGGTGAGGGCGCCTTCCGGGATGCCGTAGCGGGCGCGTGCCTGCCGGGCCTCGTCGGGGGTGAGGTCGTCGAGCGGTACGCACGGCGGAAACCGACCGGACGTCCCGTCCCCTGCCCGCTCGGCGGGGCGGTACAGCAGTTCCTCCGGAAATTCGGCGCCGGCTCCCTCCCAGTACTCCGCCCGGCACGCCACCACCAGCCGCGCCCCGGTCACCCGCAGCCACTCCTCCGTGCCCTCGGTCCACTCCGTGAGCCGGTGGGCCAGGACGGGCGGCATCTCCTCCGGGCCGTCCAGGAGGAGCAGCAGGGGGCGGCCGGCGGCGCGGGAGAGGTCGGCCAGGCGTTCCGGTGTCGTGTCGCCCAGGGCGGCGGGGTCGACGCAGGCGGAGGCCGCCACGATGCGGGCCGCCCGGGTCAGCGCCCGGCGCGCGGCGTCGGCCACGGAGGTGTCGTCGCCCTTCAGGTCGGCGCCACGCAGCCACAGGGTCGGGGCCGGTTCCGGGCCGCGGTGGCGGCGGGCGGCGAGGGCCGCGAGTTCCGTCGTACGGCCGCTTCCGGGGCGTCCGACGAGGCCCAGCACGGAGGCCCGGCTCGCGGTGAAGGCGCTGAACTCCCGCGCTGCGGAAGCCCGTTCGACCGGAGCCGCAACTCCCCCGCCGCAGGTCGGCGGACCGTCCTGCCCGACCGACGTGGCCGTCAGCTCCAATACGCCCGCCAGGTTGAGGTCGGCTCCGTACGCCGGAACCGTCGCCGCGTTCTCGGCCAGCAGGTCGGCCAGCGGCCCGCCGGCCCGTGGGCTCAGCGGTACGGCGAGAACGGCATCGCGCTGACCGGACCGCAGGGCCGTGCCGAGGACACCCACGACGGCGCCGGTACCGGCATCGAGCACGGGTCCTCCGGCCGCCCCGCCACCCTGCCGCAGCGCGTCCCG
Organism: Streptomyces sp. NPDC028907; assembly: GCF_055564995.1. Taxonomy (NCBI): domain Bacteria; kingdom Bacillati; phylum Actinomycetota; class Actinomycetes; order Kitasatosporales; family Streptomycetaceae; genus Streptomyces; species Streptomyces sp. NPDC028907. The sequence goes on along the minus strand of NZ_JBVHVE010000002.1, from coordinate 915,463 downwards.
GCCGGCGGTGCCGATCGCCAACTCCAGGGCGTCGTCGAGAAGATGAGGGCCGTCCGTCACGGAGTACGTCGCGGACACCGGGCCCAGCACCCGTGCCTCCCGCCACCCCGCGGCGGCGATTCGCACATACGCCCCGATCCCGACCCGGTCCCGCGCACTCACCGGCAGCGGGCCCATGCCCAGCCCCTGAGTCCGTACGAGAGCCAGGCCCAGCTCCGGCAGCGATGTCACCTCGGCCGCGGGCACCACACAGCGACGTTCCCCGTCGGCGGCGCACAGGACCAGCTGAGGCAGACCGTCGACGACCTCGTGCCCGGTGACGACCGTGCCGCGATGGTCGGCCACGAAGCCGAGACCACGGGGCCGACCGGCCGGGTCATGAACACGCACCAGGTCCTCGTCCCGGACACGGACGCCCAGGCCGTCGCCGGGGCGTTCCCCGCCGTGGCCTTCGGAGTCGCCGTCCCGATGCCCGCGCGCGTGCCCGGCCCGACCGTCGTCGTAGGACGTGGAGCAACGTGAGTGCGGAGTGCCGCCCGCCTCAGCTCCATCAAGGCATTCCGCGGAGGCCCAGGGACCCGACGCCTCCCCCAGACCTCGAAGACCATCCCACCCGGCATCCCGCGCGCCCCAGTCCTCGCCCGGCGTCCCCGCCGTCCACGTGCCGTCCGGCGTCCGGCGGTCGCCGGCCGCCCCCGGGCCTCGTCCCGCCATCGTCGAACCTTCCCGCCGTGCGCCCACACGCCCATACGCCTACGCCCTGTTCTTTCGACGGTAGGCGGGATGTGATCAGCGGGACAGATCGCTCGGCGAACGCGCCCCCTTCCGCTCCCTCGGTTCACTCCGAGCGCCTGCACAGACGGGTGAACAGGCGGGCGTCGTTGGATACACCCTAGGGGTGGGGGAACCGAGGGGGGACCGTGGAGCGGCGGGCACGACCCCGTGACCGCCGCTCCACGGGCAGGCACCGGACACGGATGCCCGGTGGCTCAGCCGAAGACGGCCAGGCTCTTCGCCTTGCCCTTGTGTTCTTCGACGAGCGCGAGGAGGCGGCCCTCGGGGGCGAAGACGGCGACGGAACCGGCGCCCGCGTACTCGTCGGGCATGTCGAGCCGGACCCCGTTGGCCAGCAGCCGGGCGCGTCGGGCGTCCACGTCCCAGCGGGGGAACGCGGCCGCGGCGGCCTCGGCGATCGGCATCACCGTCAGCTCCTGCTGGAGCTGCTCCAGGGTCCTTGCCGAGTCCAGCTTGTACGGGCCGACCCGGGTGCGGCGCAGCGCCGTGAGGTGGCCGCCGACGCCCAGGTCGGCACCGAGGTCACGGGCCAGGGCACGGATGTACGTACCGGAGGAGCAGACCACCGACACGACCAGGTCGAGGGCGGCGGTGCCGTCGTCGGCGACGGCGTCCCGGACGTCGTAGACCGAGAAGGACGAGACGGTGACCGGCCGGGCGGGGATGTCGAAGTCCTCGCCGTCCCTCGCCCGCTTGTAGGAGCGCACCCCGTCGATCTTGATGGCGCTGACCTTGGACGGTACCTGCATGATGTCGCCGGTCAGCTTGGCGATCCCGGCGTCGATGGCGTCGCGGGTGACCTTCGAGGCGTCGGCCGACCCCGTGATCTCGCCCTCGGCGTCGTCGGTGACGGTGGTCTGGCCCAGCCGGATCGTGCCCAGGTACTCCTTCTCGGTCAGGGCCAGATGACCGAGGAGCTTGGTCGCCTTCTCGACGCCTAGGACGAGGACGCCCGTCGCCATGGGGTCGAGGGTGCCGGCGTGCCCGACGCGCCGCGTGCGTGCGATGCCGCGCATCTTGGCGACCACGTCGTGCGAAGTGAAGCCCGACGGCTTGTCGACGATGACAAGGCCGTCGGGCGTGGTGTGCTTCTGCGTCATTCCGCGGTGTCGCCGTCCGTCTCGTCCTCGTCGCCCGGCTTGCGGTACGGGTCCGCCTCACCGGCGTACTTGGCGCCCGCGGACACCTCACGCACCTTCTCGTCGGACTGCCGGGCCTTGTCGAGGAGGTCCTCGATGGTCCGGGCGGTGTCCGGAAGGGCGTCGGCGACGAAGGTCAGGGTGGGCGTGAACTTCACGCCCGCGGCGGCCCCGACCGCCGACCGCAGCACGCCCTTGGCGCTCTCCAGTCCGGCCGCGGCCGCCGCCCGCTCCTCGTCGTCCCCGTACACCGTGTAGAAGACGGTCGCCTCCCGCAGGTCACCCGTGACCCGGGTGTCCGTGATGGTGACGTGCGAGCCGAGCCGCGGGTCCTTGATCCCACGCTGCAGCTTCTGGGCCACCACCTCCCGGATGAGGTCCGCCAGCCTTTTCGCCCGCGCGTTGTCGGCCACTGGTCCGTCTCCTTAGTAACTTCTCTTGCTGCTTGCTTCAGTCTTCGTCGCTGTGGAGTCTGCGTCGAACCGAGAGCAGTTCCACCTCGGGCCGCCCGGCGACCAGCCGCTCACAGCGGTCCAGTACGTCGGTGAGGTGTCCCGTGTCCCCGGAGACCACCGCGAGCCCGATCTCGGCCCTGCGGTGGAGGTTCTGGTTCCCCGTCTCCGCCACACTCACCGCGTACTTGCGCTGGAGTTCGGCCACGATCGGACGGACGAGAGAGCGCTTCTCCTTCAGTGAGCGCACGTCACCGAGGAGCAGGTCGAAGGACAGAGTCCCCACATACATGTATGCAACCGGTTCACCCGCCGGTCCGGGATCGATGGCCCCGCCGGCTGATCGGGCGGGGACATCAGAACGGTACATCGAAGGGGGGAGCCGATCGACGGATATTACGCACCGCTGACCGGGGCCAAACGGCGCGCCGGCCGACGGAACCGAAGTCCCGCCGGCCGGCACCAACCGTGGCTGTTACGCCCGCGGCTTCTCGCGCATCTCGTACGTCGCGATGACGTCGTCGACCTTGATGTCGTTGAAGTTGCCGAGGTTGATACCGCCCTCGAACCCTTCGCGGATCTCGGTGACGTCGTCCTTGAAGCGACGCAGACCCTCGATGTTGAGGTTCTCCGCGATGACCTTGCCGTCGCGGACGAGGCGCGCCTTGGTGTTGCGCTTGACCTCGCCGGAGCGGATGAGAACACCCGCGATGTTGCCCAGCTTGGACGACTTGAAGACCTCGCGGATCTCCGCCGTACCGAGCTCGACCTCTTCGTACTCCGGCTTGAGCATGCCCTTGAGGGCCGCCTCGATCTCCTCGATCGCCTGGTAGATGACCGAGTAGTACCGGACGTCCACGCCCTCGCGCTCGGCCATCTGCTGCGCACGCCCGGCGGCGCGCACGTTGAAGCCGATGACGATGGCGTCGGAGCCCATGGCCAGGTCGATGTCGGACTCCGTGACCGCACCGACACCGCGGTGCAGGACGCGGATGTCGACCTCTTCGCCGACGTCCAGCTGAAGCAGGGAGGACTCCAGAGCCTCGACCGATCCGGACGCGTCGCCCTTGATGATCAGGTTGAGCTGCTGGACCTCGCCGGCCTTCAGCACCTTGTCCAGGTCCTCCAGCGACACACGGCGCGTGCGCTTGGCGAAGGCGGCGTTGCGCTCGCGAGCGGCACGCTTCTCCGCGATCTGGCGGGCCGTACGGTCCTCCTCGACGACGAGGAAGTTGTCGCCCGCGCCCGGGACGTTGGTGAGACCCAACACCTGGACCGGGGTCGACGGACCGGCCTCGGCGACGTTGTTGCCGTTGTCGTCGAGCATGGCGCGCACACGACCGTAGGCGTCGCCCACGACCATCGTGTCGCCGACCCGCAGCGTGCCTCGCTGGACGAGGACCGTCGCCACGGCACCGCGGCCGCGGTCGAGGCGGGACTCGATCGAGATGCCCTGCGCGTCCTGGTTCGGGTTGGCCCGCAGGTCGAGCGAGGCGTCGGCGGTGAGGATCACGGCCTCCAGCAGGGAGTCGATGTGCAGACCCTGCTTGGCGGAGATGTCGACGAACATCGTGTCGCCGCCGTACTCCTCGGCCACCAGCCCGTACTCGGTGAGCTGACCGCGCACCTTGGTCGGGTCGGCGCCCTCGACGTCGATCTTGTTGACCGCGACGACGATCGGGACCTCGGCCGCCTTGGCGTGGTTGAGCGCCTCGACCGTCTGCGGCATGACGCCGTCGTTGGCCGCGACGACCAGGATCGCGATGTCCGTCGACCGGGCACCACGGGCACGCATGGCGGTGAACGCCTCGTGACCCGGGGTGTCGATGAAGGTGATCGCGCGGTCCTCGTCGTTGACCTGGGTCGAGACCTGGTAGGCACCGATGTGCTGGGTGATGCCGCCGGCCTCGCCCGCGATGACGTTCGTCTTGCGGATGGCGTCGAGGAGTCGGGTCTTACCGTGGTCGACGTGACCCATGACGGTGACGACCGGCGGGCGGACCACCAGGTCCTCCTCGTCGCCCTCGTCCTCGCCGAACTCGATGTCGAAGGACTCGAGCAGCTCGCGGTCCTCCTCCTCCGGGCTGACGATCTGAACCGTGTAGTTCATCTCGTCGGCGAGGAGCTGGAGCGTCTCGTCGGAGACGGACTGCGTGGCCGTGACCATCTCGCCGAGGTTCATCATGACCGCGACGAGCGACGCCGGGTTGGCGTTGATCTTCTCCGCGAAGTCGGTGAGCGAAGCACCGCGCGACAGGCGAATGGACTCGCCGTTGCCGCGAGGCAGCATCACGCCGCCGACCGACGGGGCCTGCATGGCCTCGTACTCCTGGCGCCTCTGCCGCTTCGACTTGCGGCCACGACGCGCGGGACCACCGGGACGACCGAAGGCGCCCTGCGTGCCACCACGACCGCCCGGACCACCGGGACGGCCGCCGAAGCCGGGACGGCCACCGCCGCCACCGCCGGGACCACCCGGACGGCCGGCGAAACCGCCGCCACCGCCACCGGGACCACCGGGACGACCGGCGAAACCGCCACCGCCGCCGCCACCGGGACGACCGGCGAAACCGCCGCCGCCCGGACGACCGCCGCCGCCACCGGGGCGACCGCCGCCACCGGGACCACGGCCACCGGGGCCACCGCCGCCGGGACGCGGGCCGGCAGCAGGACGCTGCGGCATCATGCCGGGGTTCGGACGCGGACCGCCGGGGCCGCCGCCGGGACGCGGGCCGCCGCCCTGCGGACGGGGCATGCCGCCCGGGGTGGGACGAGCGCCGCCCGGAGCCTGCGGACGGGGACCGCCGCCGGCGCCCTGGGGACGGGGACCGCCCTGGCCCTGCGGACGCGGAGCGCCGCCGGGGCCACCGGGGCCGCCCTGGCCGCCGGGGCGCGGGGCGCCGCCCGGACGGGGCGCCTGCGGGCGCGCCATGCCGGTGGAGCCACCAGAGGTGAACGGGTTGTTGCCCGGACGGGGACCGGCCGGACGGGCACCGGGACGCGCGCCGCCGCCACCCGGACGCGGAGCGCCGGGACGGTCGCCGCGGTCACCACGACCCTGGCCGCCCTGGCCGGGACCACCCGGACGGGGGGCACCGGGACGCGGCGCCTGGCCGCCCGGACGCGGAGCACCCGGACGCGGGCCGGAGCCCTGGCCCTGAGAGGCGGCCGGAGCGGCGGGAGCCGCCGGAGGCGCCGTGAACTCGGGCGTGGTCGGAGCCGGGGACGCCGGGGCGGGCCGCGGCGCGGGCTTCGGGCCCGGGGTCGGACGGGGGCCGGGAGTGGCCGGCGCGGCGGGAGCCGCGGGCTTCTCGGCAGCGGCCGGCTTGGGGGCCGGCGGGCGCGGGGCGGCCGGACGGGCAGCCTGCGCCGGAGAGGGGGCCGCCGGCTTCGCCGGGGCAGCCTTGCGGGCGGGGGCGGACTTGCCGCCTCCGTTGCCCTGCTGGAGGGCGTCCGTCAACTTACGGACGACGGGCGCTTCGATGGTCGAAGACGCCGAACGGACGAATTCACCGAGTTCCTGGAGCTTGGCCATGACGACCTTGCTCTCAACCCCGAACTCCTTGGCGAGTTCGTATACCCGGACCTTAGCCACTTCGCTCCTTTTAGGTCCGGGTGTGTCCGGACCGTCGCTACTTCATGGGCGTACTCATCGCGTGCTCATCGAGTGCTCATCGCAATCTCGACCTACTTCCAACTCGCGGGGTACCAGGGCCGCACGGGGGTTCCGCGCGACGCGTCTTACGGTGTTGCCTGCTCAGCAACTGTTGTCTGCTCGACGTACTGGCGCAACGCCTTTGTGTCGAGCGCTCCCGGGGCGCGCAACGCCCGCGTGAACGCCCGGCGGCGCACCGCCTGGTCGAGACAGACCAGTGCGGGGTGTACATACGCACCCCGGCCGGGCAGCGTACCGCGAGGATCAGGGACGCACTCGTCCTTGATCGCCACGATCCGCAGCAGATCAGCCTTGGCCGCTCGCTCCCGGCACCCCACACAGGTGCGTTCAGGGCATGCGCGGACGCGTGTCCGGCCAGACACTCCTAAGTCTACCTCCCCGTACCGACCTCACCCCTTTGGGGCAGGCTTCGAACAGTTGCCGGGCGATAACCTGACGTGATCTGAGCGACCTGCGGCCTGGATCTATTCCCCGGCCTGCTCGGTGTCCGGGCGGATGTCGATCCGCCAGCCGGTGAGCCGGGCGGCGAGCCGGGCGTTCTGCCCTTCCTTGCCGATCGCCAGCGACAGCTGGTAGTCGGGCACGGTCACCCGGGCGGACCGGGCAGCCATGTCCACGACCTCCACCTTGGAGACCCGGGCCGGCGACAGCGCGTTCGCCACCATCTCGGCCGGGTCGTCCGACCAGTCGACGATGTCGATCTTCTCGCCGTTCAGCTCGCCCATGACATTGCGCACCCGGCCGCCCATGGGGCCGATGCAGGCACCCTTGGCGTTCAGGCCGCTGCGGGTGGACCGTACGGCGATCTTCGTGCGGTGGCCGGCCTCGCGGGCGATGGCGGCGATCTCGACGGACCCGTCGGCGATCTCCGGCACCTCCAGCGCGAAGAGCTTCTTCACCAGGTTGGGGTGCGTGCGCGAGAGGGTCACGGACGGGCCGCGGACGCCCTTCGCCACCCGTACGACGTACGACCGCAGCCGCATCCCGTGCGGATACGTCTCGCCGGGCACCTGCTCCTGCACCGGCAGGATGGCCTCCAGCTTGCCGATGTCGACGAGCACGTTCTTCGGGTCGCGGCCCTGCTGGACCACTCCGGTGACGATGTCGCCCTCGCGCCCGGCGTACTCGCCGAGCGTCGCGTCGTCCTCGGCGTCGCGCAGCCGCTGCAGGATGACCTGCTTGGCCGTGGTGGCGGCGATACGGCCGAAGCCGGACGGGGTGTCGTCGAACTCGCGGGCCTCCTGGCCCTCCTCCAGATCCTCGGGATCCTCCTTCGCCCACACGGTCACATGGCCGGTCTCCCGGTTCAGCTCCACGCGCGCGTGGCGGCGGCTTCCCTCGGTGCGGTGGTAGGCGATGAGGAGGGCCGACTCGATCGCCTCGACCAGCAGGTCGAAGGAGATCTCCTTCTCCCGAACCAAGCCCCGCAGGGCACTCATGTCGATGTCCACGGCTACGCCTCCTCTTCCTTCTCGTCCTTGCTGTCTTTGCTGTCCTTGCGGCTGAACTCGACCTGCACGCGCGCCTTGTCGATGTCCGGGAAGCCGAGTCTGCGGGTGGTGGCCTTGCGGCCCTTCACTCCGGGCACTTCGAGGTCGAGTCCGTCGTCGTCGACCTTCAGGATCCGGGCCACCAGCTCGCCGCCCTCGGCGAGTTGGAACTTCACCAGCCGGTCGACGGCACGCACGTAGTGGCGGTGCTCGGTGAGGGCGCGCTCCGCGCCCGGGGTACCCACTTCGAGGGTGTACTCGCCCTCGCCCATCGCGTCGCTCTCGTCGAGCTTCGCCGAGAGCGCGCGGCTCACATCGGCGATCCGGTCCAGATCGGCACCGGTGTCGGAGTCGACGACAACGCGGAGCACACGCTTGCGTCCGACGGAGTCCACTGCGATCTCTTCGAGATCCAGGCCCTGGGAGCTGACGAGCGGCTCCAGTAGTTCTCGCAGCCTCTCGCTCTGGGTGGTGCTCATCCGGGTGACTCCTCGGCCGCGTGTGCTGTTGTGGGATGGGTCGCGTGTCTGGTGAAAGGGTATCCGGTCGCAAGGACTGTTGCCGTCCACCTGCGCACGGACGGTGCCGATGAGTGGTGCCGTCGGCTCGCGCGGGTACGGTGATCACGGGCCTGTTCGACCCCCTGTTCCCGTAACCGCTTTCGTACGAGTTCCCCGAGGACGTCTGCCGTGCCGTACCCCTCGCCGCCGCGCTCCCCCTCGGGGCCGCGCAGAAGAACCCTGCTCGCCTCGGCCGCGGGCGCCGCGCTGCTGGTGGGCTGCTCCTCCGGGTCCAAGGACTCGGACGGCGGAACCAGCGGCAGTCCGTCACTCGCCGAGCGGGCACGCGCGCGTGCGGCGCGGGACAGCGAGGGTCTGGTCGAGCGGTACGACGCGGTGCTCGGCGTCCATCCGGGGCTGGCGGCGCTGGTGGCGCCGTTGCGGGCGGAGGCAGTACGGCATGTGGAGGCGTTCGGCGGGGGTGCGTCGGGGTCTTCGGCGTCCTCCGAACCCTCGGCCTCCGCTGCCCCCGGGAAGGCGTCGCCGTCGGCCTCTGCTTCGGCCGCCGTGCCCGTGGACGAGCGCGGCGCGCTGGCCGAGCTGGCCGCCGCCGAACGGGAGCTCGCGGACCGCCGGGCGAAGGCGCTGCTCGACCTGCCGGGCGAACTGGCGCGGCTGCTGGCCTCCGTGGCGGCGGCCGGAGCGGCGCATGCGTATCTGCTGACGGAGGGGGCCAAGTGAGCCAGGCGGACAAGGACAGCGAGAAGGAGCAGCTGAAGGCCCTTCAGGCGGCGCTCGCGGCCGAGCACGCGGCGGTGTACGGGTACGGCGTCGTCGGCGGCCGGATCCGTGAGGAGCAGCGCTCGGAAGCACGTACGGCGTACGACGCCCACCGGGCGCGGCGGGACGCGCTGGCGCGCGAGGTGCGCGACCTGGGCGGCGAGCCGGTCGTCGCGAACGCCGCGTACGCGCTGCCGTTCCCGGTGCCGGACTCGGCGGCGGCCGTCCGGTTGGCCGCCGGCCTGGAGGACCGGGTGGCCGGGGTGTACTCCGACCTGGTTCGGGCAGCCGAGGGTCAGCTTCGGGGCACGGCCGCCGAGGCGCTGCGGGAGGCGGCGGTGCGGGCGGTGCGCTGGCGGGGCGAGAGCGTAGCCTTCCCTGGGCTCGCCGAGCGGGCGGGCACTGCGTCGGCGTCACCGGCGCCCACCGCCTGACGCCGACGGCCGGCGAACACGTACGGGAAGGGACGACTCGCGCATGGCTTTCGAACCGCCGCAGCGTCTGGTCAGGGCGCTCGGTGAAACGGCGCCGGACGGTGACGACTGGTTGGAGAAGCTGCCGGAGGCGGCCCACCAGGCCGTCACGCTACGCGAGTTGACCGTTGAGCGGGTGCAGGTGCCCGGCGGGCGCAGCAGCCTGGTCGTACTGGTGCGGCGGGCGGACGGCACCCCTGCCGTGCTGAAGCTGGCTCCGCCCCGGGCGCGTCCGGAGAGCGAGCGGGCGGCGCTGGCGCACTGGGGTGGGGTGGGCGCCGTGCAACTGCTCGACGAGCCTCCGGTCGAGGGTGTGCTGTTGCTGGAGCGGCTGCATCCGGATGTGTCGGTACGGTCGTTGCCGGAGGCGAAGGCGTTGCTGGAGGCGGCGGGGACGTTGCGGCGGCTGTGGGTGGAGCCGCCTGGTGACCATTCCTTCGAGACCGTCGCCCGGCGGACGGGGCGGCAGGCCGAGGCGATGCGGGTGACCGCGTCCGGCTTCGGCGAGGTGGCCGCACTGGTCGAAGCCGCGCTGGCCGCCCGGGAGGAGCTGTTGGCTGCGCCGTCTGAGCGGCGGTTGCTGCATGGGACGTTCCGGCAGAGCAAGGTGCTGGCGGGTGAGCGGATGCCGTGGCTTGCGGTGGGGCCGGATCCCGTCGTGGGTGAGTGCGCGTTCGATCTGGCGCGGTTGGTACGGGATCGGGTGGAGGATCTGATCGCGTCGCCTTCGGGGGCGGCGACGACTCGGCGGCGGGTGAAGCGGCTGGCGGAGTCGTTGGACGTGGATCAGGAGCGGTTGCGGGGGTGGACGTTGTTCCGGGCCGTCGAGTCGGGTGTGCGGGCGCTTCGCGTGGGGCGGCCGAAGGATGCGGAGCTGTTGTTGGAATTTGCCGGGTGGCTTTAGGGCGCCTGGTCGGTGGGGTGCCTGGGGCTGTCGGGCGGCTGCGGGTCGGTGGGGGCTGGTCACGCCCACGCGGCGGTAGCCGCAAATCGACTTCAGCCCCGCGCCCCTGAGGGGGCGCTTCACATGCGTCGGAATGAAGGCTCGCCGCCGGGCAGGCTGGTGCTGCCCGGCGGGTCCGCCTCCTTACGCCGTCAGGCGGGCGATCGCCTCGTCCACCGTCAGTTCCTCGCGCTCACCGGTCCTGCGGTCCTTGAGCTCGACGACGCCCTCGGCTGCGCGGCGGCCGGCCACCAGGATCTGGGGTACGCCGATCAGCTCCGAGTCCGTGAACTTCACGCCCGGCGAGACGCCCGCCCGGTCGTCGCACAGGACGCGCAGGCCGGCCGCCGACAGCTTCTCGGAGACGTCGAGGGCGAGTTCGGTCTGGAGGGCCTTGCCGGCGGCGACCACGTGGACGTCGGCCGGGGCGACCTCGGCGGGCCAGCACAGGCCCTTGTCGTCGGCGGTCTGCTCGGCGAGGGCCGCGACGGCCCGGGAGACGCCGACGCCGTAGGAGCCCATGGTGACGCGGACCGGCTTGCCGTTCTGGCCGAGGACGTCGAGCTTGAGGGCGTCGGCGTACTTGCGGCCCAACTGGAAGATGTGGCCGATCTCGATGGCACGGTCGAGCTTGAGGCCGGTGCCGCACTTCGGGCAGGGGTCGCCCTCCTGGACGACCACGACGTCGACGTACTCGCCGACCTCGAAGTCACGGCCCGCGACGACGTGCTTGGCGTGCATGCCCTCCTTGTTGGCACCGGTGATCCAGGAGGTGCCGGGGGCCACGCGCGGGTCGGCGATGTACTTGACCTTCTCGCCCAGACCCTGCGGTCCGACATAGCCGCGGACGAGGTCGGGGCGGCCCGCGAAGTCCGCCTCGGTGACCATCTCGACGACGGCCGGCGCGAAGTGTGCCTCGACCTTGTCCATGTCGACCTCGCGGTCGCCCGGGACGCCGACGGCGACGATCTCGCCGTCGACCTTCACGAGGAGGTTCTTCAGGGTGGCGGAGGCCTGGACGCCGAGGGAGGCGGCGAGGGTCTCGATGGTCGGGGTGTCCGGGGTCGGGATGTCCTCGGCGGCGGGCACGCCGGCCGCGTCCACCGGCTTCAGCTCGTACGAGATCGCCTCGGTGTTGGCCGCGAAGTCGCAGTTCGGGCAGTCCGCGAAGGTGTCCTCGCCGGCGCCGGCCGGGGCGAGGAACTCCTCCGACTTGGAGCCGCCCATCGCGCCGGCGGTCGCGGCGCAGATGCGGTAGTCGAGGCCGAGGCGCGCGAAGATCTTCTGGTACGCCTCGCGGTGCAGGGCGTAGGACTTCGCGAGGCCCTCGTCCTCGGTGTCGAAGGAGTAGGAGTCCTTCATCAGGAACTCGCGGCCGCGGAGGATGCCGGCCCGGGGGCGGGCCTCGTCACGGTACTTGTGCTGGATCTGGTAGAGGATGACCGGCAGGTCCTTGTAGGAGGACGCCTGGTCCTTCACCAACAGGGTGAAGATCTCCTCGTGGGTCGGGCCGAGCAGGTAGTCGCCGCCCTTGCGGTCCTTGAGCCGGAACAGCTCCTGGCCGTACTCGTCCCAGCGGCCCGTCGCGTCGTACGGCTCACGCGGCAGCAGCGCGGGGAGCAGCACCTCCTGGGCGCCGATCGCGTCCATCTCCTCGCGGACGATGCGCTCGACGTTGGCGAGGACCCGCTTGCCGAGGGGCAGCCACGACCAGATGCCGGCCGCCGTGCGGCGGACGTAGCCGGCGCGGACGAGCAGCTTGTGGCTGAGGACCTCGGCGTCCGCCGGGTCGTCGCGCAGCGTCTTCGCCATCAACTGGGACATGCGCTGGACCGGTGCGTTCGCCATGGTTCTCGTACTCCTGCTGGTTTGGGTTATGGCAGGAGGTTAGCCGGGGGGTACGGGGCGGTGGAAATCGGTTAGCGGTGGCCTTGCCCCTGTCGGCGGCGGAGCGGGAGGGGGGCGCCCATCACGGCGTACGGCTTGGGGGCGCTGGGGAACAGGACCTGGCGGGCGAGGTCCTGGTAGCCGAGGGAGCGGTACAGGCCGCGGGCGGGGCTCTCGATGTCGATCGCTGAGAGGATCGAGCGGGGTTCGGCGGCGCCGTCCGTGATCGTGGTGATGAGGGAGCGGCCCACTCCGCGGTTCTGGTACCGCGGGAGGACGTGGAGTTCCGTGATGACGAAGGAGTCGTCGAGCCAGTCGTCGTAGCCCTGGGCCCGCAGGTACGGCTCCACGACGGTGGACCACCAGTGGGTGCGGTCGTTGGGCATGCCGTAGACGAATCCGACGAGACGCTCCGCGCTGGTGGCGCCGAGGGCTCTTGCTCCCGGGTAGGTCAGGTGGCGCAGGACGATCTGGCGCCGGACCGCCACCTCGTCGGGGCCGAGGCCGAATGCGACGGCCTGGACTGCGAGGGCCTCGTCGACTCGGGCCGCGAGGTTCAGGGGGCCGATCACGATGTCGTCGGGTTGGCGGCGGTGTGCGTGACCGGGAAGGCGCATGTGGGGAGCCTACAGGGGGGTTCGTGCTGAGTTCCGGGTGCGGCTCATCTGTGGTCGCGCGCGCAGTTCCCCGCGCCCTGAGGGCGTTGACCCGCTGTCCCTCCAGAAGGAAACGTCCTCAGAACAGAACGCTCATGAAGGCGCCGACTTCTTGGAAGCCCACCCTCGTATACGTCCGCCTCGCCGCCGTGTTGAAGTCGTTCACGTACAGGCTCACCACCGGGGCGACGTCCGCCAGGGCGTAGCGCAGTACGGCCGCCATTCCGGGGGCCGCGAGGCCCTGGCCGCGGTACTCGGGAGCCACCCACACCCCCTGGATCTGGCAGGCCCTGTCCGTCGCGGCGCCGATCTCCGCCTTGAAGACGACCTTGCCGTCCTGGTCGAGGCGGGCGAAGGAGCGGCCGGAGCCGACGAGTTCGGCGACACGGGCCTGGTAGAGCAGGCCGCCGTCCCCCGCGAGCGGCGATACGCCGACCTCCTCGGTGAACATCGCCACGCACGCCGGCATGATCGTCTCCATCTCGTCCTTGCGGATTCGGCGGACGTACGGATCCGGGGTGATGTCGGCCGGCATGTGGTCGGTGACCATGAGGGGCTGGTGGGGGCGGACCTCTCGGGCCGGGCCCCAGTTGGGTTCCAGCAGGCGCCACAGCTGGGCGGTGGCTTCGGCGGGGCCGACGATGGAGGAGCAGCGGCGGCCGGCCCGTCGGGCGCGGTCGGCGAAGGCGCGTACGGCGCGGGGGCCCGCGCAGATCGGGACGAGGTTGGCGCCCGCGTAGCACAGGGAGGTGAGCATGCCGCCCTCGTACCAGCCCCACATCTCGCCGCCGAGGCGCCATGGGTCGAGGCCGGCGATCTGGACCCGGGAGGTCACGAAGGCGTTCGCGACCGGCTCGCTGTCGAGGACGGCGAGCGCGGCGTCCAGGTCGCTCGGTTCGAGGACCCGGGAGGTGGTCTGGGTCAACACGTACGGGGCCTCACGCTGGGGTTCTGCTGGTCCCCGCACTGTACCTGCGGAAGCTGAGCCGCGCCGCCCTGTGGAGATTGGCCTGCGTCCAGGAGGCGACGGTGGGACGCGGCACCGTCCCTGGGGGCTGCCGCCGCTGGGCCGGGCGCCCACGAACTCGGGTGGTCGTGGACAGTTGGCGAGCGCGGGTCGTGTGCGGCTGGTCGCGCAGTTCCCCGCGCCCCTGGGGCTGCGCCCCGACCCCCGCTTTCGGGCCTGGAGGGCCCTCGTCCTCAAACGCCGGACGGGCTGGAAATCCAGCCCCGCCGTAGGCCCCTGCGGGTGGGTGGGGGTTCGGGACGGTAAGGGCCTCGCTCCTCGAACGCCGGGCCGGTACATCCAGCCCCTCCGGCGTTCGAGGAGCGGGGTCTGGGGCGGAGCCCCAGAAGGATGGGACGGGTAGGGGCGGCGGGGGCGAGGAAGCCCTCTCAGCCGGCCACCGCCACCGACGGCTCGCCCGACTCCACGCCGTCCGCCTCCATCTGTTCGGCCAGCTTCATGGCCTCTTCGATGAGGGTCTCGACGATCTTGGACTCGGGGACGGTCTTGATGACCTCGCCCTTGACGAAGATCTGGCCCTTGCCGTTGCCGGAGGCGACACCGAGGTCGGCCTCGCGGGCCTCGCCGGGGCCGTTGACGACGCAGCCCATGACGGCGACGCGGAGGGGGACCTCCATGCCGGTGAGGCCGGCGGTGACCTCTTCGGCGAGCTTGTAGACGTCGACCTGGGCGCGGCCGCAGGAGGGGCAGGAGACGATCTCCAGGCCGCGCTGCTTGAGGTTCAGGGACTCCAGGATCTGGATGCCGACCTTGACCTCCTCCGCCGGGGGCGCCGACAGAGAGACGCGGATGGTGTCGCCGATGCCCTGGGAGAGGAGGGCGCCGAAGGCGACGGCCGACTTGATCGTGCCCTGGAAGGCCGGGCCCGCCTCGGTCACGCCGAGGTGGAGCGGGTAGTCGCACTGGGCGGCCAGCTGCTTGTACGCCTCGATCATGATCACCGGGTCGTTGTGCTTGACCGAGATCTTGATGTCCCGGAAGTCGTGCTCCTCGAAGAGCGACGCCTCCCACAGGGCCGACTCGACCAGAGCCTCCGGGGTCGCCTTGCCGTACTTCTGGAGCAGGCGCCGGTCCAGGGAGCCGGCGTTCACGCCGATGCGGATCGGGGTGCCGTGGTCCTTGGCGGCCCGCGCGATCTCCTTGACCTTGTCGTCGAACTGCTTGATGTTGCCGGGGTTCACACGGACCGCCGCGCAGCCCGCCTCGATCGCCGCGAACACGTACTTCGGCTGGAAGTGGATGTCCGCGATCACCGGGATCTGCGACTTGCGGGCGATCGTCGACAAGGCGTCGGCGTCGTCCTGCGTCGGGCAGGCCACGCGCACGATCTGGCAGCCGGACGCGGTGAGCTCGGCGATCTGCTGGAGAGTCGCGCCGATGTCGGACGTACGGGTGGTCGTCATGGACTGGACCGACACCGGGGCGTCGCCGCCCACCGCCACGGTCCCGACCTGGATCTGCCGCGACACACGCCGCTCGGCGAGCTTGGTCGGAACGGACGGCATGCCGAGAGAAATCGCAGTCATGTGCTGTGCAACCCCAAGTCGTGGATCAAGGTCCGGTCCCGTCAGCAGCGGGCTCCAGGCTTCGAGATTACGGCACCAGGGCTCGCCCCAGCACATCACGGTCCGTAAACCCACTCAATGGAAGACGGCCCGGGACATACGATCCCGGGCCGCCTCGAACGCCGTATGACTAGGAGATTCTGACCGGGTTAACGACGTCCGCGACCAGTACGAGAAGCGTGAAGCAGACGAAGATTCCGGCCACCACGTACGCCACCGGCATCAGCTTCGCCACGTCGAACGGACCGGGATCCGGGCGGCGCAGCACCTTCGCCGTGTTGCGGCGCAGCGACTCCCACAGCGCGCCCGCGATATGGCCGCCGTCGAGTGGCAGCAGCGGGAGCATGTTGAAGAGGAACAGGGAGAGGTTGAAGCCGGCCAGGAGGAAGACGAACGTCGCCAGCTGCTGGGAGGCAGGGATGTCCAGTGTCGCGATCTCGCCGCTGACTCTCGCCGCGCCGACGATGCCCATCGGGGAGTCCGGCTCGCGCGGGCCGTCGCCGAAGGCCGCGTCCCACAGGGCGGGGATCTTGGAGGGCAGGGCCACGAGGGAGTCGACGGCCTCGCCGACCCGGTCGGTCATCCAGGTCACAGAGTCGCCGAAGTCCTGTTTGACGACGCCGGTGGCGGCGCTGAAGCCGAGGAAGCCGGCCTGGACGTAGTCGTCCTTGACGTACGCCCCGCTGGCGTCCTTCTTCACGACCCAGTTGGTGGCGATCTTCGCGTGCAGGGTCACTTCCTCGCCCTTGCGGTCGACGACGATCGGGACGTCCTTGCCGGCGCTCGCGCGGATGAGGTCGGAGAGGGTGTTCCAGTCGTCGGTACGCACCCCGCCGAAGGAGACGATCTTGTCGCCGGCCTTCATGCCCGCGGCCGCGGCCGGGGACTTCGCGTCGGACGCCTTGCAGTCGTCGCGGTTCTCCTTCTGGTCGATGACGCACTGGGAGACCGAGCTGACGGTGGTGGTCTGCTGCTGGATGCCGAAGCCCATCAGCACGGTGAGGAACAGGCCCACCGCGAGGACGAGGTTCATGAAGGGGCCCGCGAACATCACGATGACCCGCTTCCACGGCTTGCGCGTGTAGAAGAGGCGGGTCTCGTCACCCGGCTTGAGCTCCTCGAACGCGGCCGAGCGGGCGTCCTCGATCATGCCGCGCCAGGGAGAGGTCGAGCGGGCTTCGAGTCGGCCGTCGGGGCCCGGCGGGAACATGCCGATCATGCGGATGTAGCCGCCGAACGGGATCGCCTTGATGCCGTACTCGGTGTCGCCCTTCTTCCGCGACCAGATGGTCGGGCCGAAGCCGACCATGTACTGCGGCACGCGGATGCCGAACAGCTTGGCCGTGGACAGGTGGCCCAGCTCGTGCCATGCGATCGAGGCGAGCAGCCCCACCGCGAACAGCACTATGCCGAGGATGAACATCAGGGTCGTCATGCACGGGCCTCCGCCGTGTGTGCCGCCAGTTCCTGTGCCCGCCTGCGGGCCCAGGTCTCCGCTTCGAGGACGTCCGCGACGGTCAGAGAAGTTCCCGCGCCCGGCGTGCCGTGCTCCTCCACCACCCGGGTGACGGTCTCCATGATCCCGTTGAACGGCAGTGCGCCGGCCCGGAAGGCCTCCACGCACTCCTCGTTGGCCGCATTGAACACCGCCGGGGCCGTGCCCGCGAGCTGCCCCACGTGGCGCGCCAGGTTGACCGACGGGAACGCGTCGTTGTCGAGGGGGAAGAACTCCCAGGTCGACGCCTTGCTCCAGTCGAAGGTGGGCGCGGCGTCGGGAACGCGTTCGGGCCAGCCGAGGCCGATGGCGATCGGCCCGCGCATGTCGGGGGGCGTCGCCTGGGCGATCGTGGATCCGTCCGTGAACTCAACCATCGAGTGAACATACGACTGGGGATGCACGACCACCTCAATGCGGTCGAAGGAAATGTCGTAGAGCAGGTGCGCCTCGATGACCTCCAGGCCCTTGTTGACCAGGGTCGCGGAGTTGATCGTGATGACCGGGCCCATGGCCCAGGTGGGGTGCGCTAGGGCGTCCTCCACGGTCACGTTCGCCAGCTCGGCCTTCGTACGGCCGCGGAAGGGCCCGCCGGAGGCGGTCACCACGAGCTTGCGTACGTCCGCGCGTGTGCCGGACGCCAGCGCCTGGAACAGGGCGGCGTGCTCGGAGTCGACCGGGATGATCTGCCCGGGCTTGGCGAGGGCCTTGACCAGCGGGCCGCCGACGATCAGGGACTCCTTGTTGGCGAGCGCGAGGGTCCGGCCGGCCTCCAGGGCGGCGAGGGTGGGCGCGAGTCCGATGGAGCCGGTGATGCCGTTCAGAACGGTGTGGCAGTCCGAGGCGGCGACCTGGGTGGCCGCCTCCGGGCCCGCGAGGATCTCCGGGAGCGGCTCCCCCGCGCCGTACTGCGCGGCGAGCGCCTCGCGCAACGCCGGTACGACGTCCTCGCGGGCGACCGCGACGGTCCGTGCCTTCAGCCGGTACGCCTGCTCGGCGAGGAGGGCGACCCGGCCGCCGTTGGCGGAGAGCGCGGTGACCCGGAACCGGTCGGGGTTGCGCAGCACGAGGTCGATGGCCTGGGTGCCGATCGATCCGGTGGAGCCGAGGATCACCACGTCCTTGGGGCCGTCGCCCGCTACGGGGTCGTAGACCAGGTGGGGGTCGGCGAGTGGGGCTGGACTGTCGCTCATCCCCCCATTGTGTCCGGAACGACTGACGGGGAGGACAGGGCGTCCCCATCGGGCGGGTTACAGGATGGTGAGAGGTCACCGCAGGCCGTGACCGGCGGGCGGTGACCCCTCAGCTCTCGATCACCCGGTCATCTCTCGGTCACCTGATCGGACGGTGCACGTTCTCCCGCCGGCTCGGGCCCGGTGTCGCGTCCGCGATCCACGGGGAGCCGTCGTCCGACGGGTCGACGATGCCCTGCTCCAGCCACTCGTACGTGCCCGACATCACGCCCTTGACGACCTTGCGGTCGAGGTCGTCGGTGTTGGTCCACAGGCGGCCGAAGAGTTCCTCGACGCGCAGCCGGGACTGGCGGCAGAAGGCGTCGGCGAGCTGGTAGGCCTCGCGGCCGTGGTCGCCCTGGGTGCGCAGGTGCTCGGCGCGGACGCAGGCCGCGCTCATGGCGAACAGCTCGGCGCCGATGTCGACGACACGGCCGAGGAAGCCCTGCTTGGTCTCCATGCGGCCCTGCCAGCGGGACATGGCGTAGAAGGTGGAGCGGGCGAGTTTGCGGGACGTGCGTTCGACGTAGCGCAGGTGCGGCGAGAGGTCGACGCCCCGCTTGAACTCGCCGTACGCGTAGGGCAGTTGCCCCTGGCCCGCGACCAGCTTCGGCAACCACTTGGCGTAGAAGACACCGGCGCCCGCGCCCGCCTTCGCCTTGTCCTGGAGGGACTTGTCGGGGTCGATGAGGTCGCCGGCGACCGAGAGGTGGGCGTCGACGGCCTCGCGGGCGATCAGCAGGTGCATGATCTCCGTCGAGCCCTCGAAGATGCGGTTGATGCGCAGGTCGCGCAGTACCTGCTCGGCGGGGACGGCACGCTCGCCGCGGGCGCGCAGCGACTCGGCGGTCTCGAAGCCGCGGCCGCCGCGGATCTGGACGAGTTCGTCGGCGATCGTCCAGGCCATCTCGGAGGCGTAGAGCTTGGCGAGGGCGCCTTCGATGCGGATGTCGTTGCGGTCCTCGTCGGCCATCTGCGAGGCCAGGTCGGTCACGGCCTCCAGGGCGAAGGTGGTGGCGGCGATGAAGGAGATCTTCTGGCCGACGGCCTCGTGGTGGGCGAGCGGCTTGCCCCACTGCTCACGGGCCGCCGACCACTCGCGGGCGATCTTCAGGCACCACTTGCCGGCCGCGACGCAGGACGCGGGGAGGGAGAGCCGTCCGGTGTTCAACGTCGTCAGCGCGATCTTCAGGCCGGCGCCCTCGGGGCCGATGCGGTTCGCCGCCGGGACGCGGACCTGGTGGAAGCGGGTGACGCCGTTCTCGATGCCGCGCAGGCCCATGAAGGCGTTGCGGTTCTCGACCGTGATGCCGGGCGAGTTGGTCTCCACGACGAAAGCCGTGATGCCGCCCTTGTGGCCCTCGGACTTCGGTACGCGGGCCATGACCACGAGGAGGTCGGCGACCACTCCGTTGGTCGTCCACAGCTTGACCCCGTCGAGGACGTAGTCGTCGCCGTCGGGTACGGCGGAGGTGGCCAGGCGGGCCGGGTCGGAGCCCACGTCCGGCTCGGTGAGGAGGAAGGCGCTGATGTCGGTGCGGGCGCAGCGCGGCAGGAAGGTCTCCTTCTGCTCCTGCGTGCCGAACAGCTTCAGCGGCTGCGGTACGCCGATCGACTGATGGGCGGAGAGCAGCACACCGATCGCGGGCGAGGCCGAGCCGACCAGGGTGAGGGCCTTGTTGTAGTAGACCTGGGTGAGGCCGAGGCCGCCGTACTTGGTGTCGATCTTCATGCCGAAGGCGCCGAGCTCCTTGAGCCCGTCGATCACGTCGTCGGGGATGCGCGCCTCGCGCTCGATGAGGGCGCCGTCGACCTTGGTCTCGACGAAGTCACGCAGTTTGGCGAGGAACTCCTCACCGCGCTGGGCGGCCTCGTCGGTGGGCATCGGGTGGGGGTGGATGAGGTCGAGGCGGAAGCGGCCGAGGAACAGTTCCTTGGCGAAGCTGGGCTTGCGCCATTCCTGCTGCCGGGCCGCCTCCGCCACCTGGCGCGCCTCACGCTCAGTGACAGTGGGCTTCGTGGGTGCTGCGGACATGAGGCTCACCTCGCCGCGAATCGGGATCTTGGGCCGTTTGGTTACCGACGGGTGCTACCCGATCGTATGTACCCGATTACGGGCGACCCCACCACCCTGCGTGCAGCCGTTCAGCCGATGTCGGTGGAACAGGCCCCGGTGTCCGGCCGGCCTCGTGCCCTTGAAGACCGCGGTACGGACTCGATGCCGTCGACGTACTTGTCGTTGCCGAGCAGGTTGCTCCGTACGAGTGCCGGATGAAGTCGCCGAGGTTCGGCGCCCCTCCCCCATCCCGTTCCATGGCTCCCCACGTCCGGTCGTGGTAGGCAGGGACACGCGCCCCGGGCAGCCCGCACCGGGCCGCCGCGCGCCGATCGACGGCGTCCTCCCCCGAGTCGCGGCCCGGTTCGAAAATCGGAGTCGAAGCGCTTCGACAACCTATGGACACCCACTCCCGGTGGAGCTACTGTCGAACCACCCTCACACCCACCCCTGTACGTAGAGCGCACTGTCGAAGCGCTTCACAAAGCTTGGAGAGCTGGATGGTCACCCTCGCCGAGGTCGCCCAGCACGCCGGAGTCTCGGCGAGCACGGTGAGTTATGTCCTCAGCGGCAAGCGGTCCATCTCCGCGACCACCCGGCAGCGGGTAGAGCAGAGCATCCGCGAGCTCGGCTACCACCCGAACGCGGGCGCCCGCGCCCTGGCCAGCAGCAGGTCGAACATCATCGCGCTGATGATCCCGCTACGCACCGACATGTATGTGCCGGTGATGATGGAGATCGCCATAGCCGTGGCCACCACGGCCCGGACGCACGGCTACGACGTCCTGCTGCTGACCGGCGAGGAGGGCCCCGACGCCGTACGCCGCGTCACCGGCAGCGGACTGGCCGACGCGATGATCCTGATGGACGTCCAGCTGGACGACGAGCGGCTGCCGCTGCTGCGCGGCACCGACCAGCCGTCCGTGCTCATCGGTCTGCCCGCCGACACCACCGGGCTGACCTGCGTCGATCTCGACTTCAAGGCGACCGGCGCGCTGTGCGTGGAGCATCTGGCGATGCTGGGGCACCGCGACATCGCTGTCATAGGCGAGGCGCCCGCCGTCTACGAGCGGCACACCGGTTTCGCCGAGCGCACGCTCGACGGACTGCGGCTGCGCTCCCAGGAGCTGGGGATGCGGCTGCTGCACCGGCCGTGCGAGGGCGGGTACGACGCGATGGCCGTCACCCTCGCCCGGATCCTCGACGAGCGCCCGGGCACCACCGGGTTCGTCGTGCAGAACGAGTCGGCGGTCGAGCCGCTGCTCGCCCTGCTGCGCCAGCAGGGCCGGGCCGTGCCCGAGGACGTGTCGGTGGTCGCCGTCTGCCCCGACCAGGTCGCCGTCCAGGCCTCGGTGCGGCTGACGTCGGTCTCCATTCCCGCGCAGGAGATGGGCCGGCATGCGGTGGAGCAGCTGGTCGCCAAGCTCGACGGGCGTGGAAGCGACGAAGTCGTGCTGATCGCGCCCGAGTTGACGATCCGGGCCAGCACGGGCCCGGCGCCGTCCGCCACCATCCACTGACCGTCCCGCACACTCCCCCTCACTGACACTCCGCACTCACTGCCGCCTCATCGTGCCCCTCCCGGGCACGCCCTTGTCTGCACCCGCTGCCCTCTTCAGGAGCGCCCACGTGAACCAGCCTGCCGAAAACCAGCCCCAGCCAGGCACGGTCAGCCTCGCGCAGTCCTCCCCGACCGTCGGCACGTTCCGTGAGCGGGACGGCGCGCTGGAGTGGAGCGGCCGCCAGGAGACGCTGCGCGTCGAGCCGTGGGGTCCGGACGCGGTCCGGGTGCGTGCCCGGCTCGGCGGTCCGGTCCTCGACGGGCTGCCCGGCGCGCTGCTGGAGGCCGCCCCGGCGACCGAGTCCACCGTCAAGATCGAGGACGGGCTGGGAGTGCTGACCGTCGGCGCGCTGACCGTCCAGGTCGACGCCGAGGGCATGGTCCGGTTCCTGCGCACCGAGGACGGAACGGAGGTGCTCGCCGAGGAGCGCGCGCACTTCTGGTGGCCGGGCTCGCGGCTCTACACCGCCGTCGGCAACGGCTACCACCGTCTGGAGCAGCGTTTCGCCGCCTACGAGGACGAGAAGCTGTACGGCCTCGGGCAGCACCAGCACGGCCGGTTCGACCAGAAGGGTCTGGTCCTCGACCTGATCCAGCGCAACGCCGAGGTCGGCATCCCGGTGCTGGCCTCCAGCCGTGGCTACACCCTGCTGTGGAACAACCCGGCGATCGGCCGCGTGGAGCTGGCCGGCAACGGCACGCGCTGGGTCGCCGACTCGGCCCGGCAGATCGACTACTGGATCACCGCGGGCACCCCGGCCGACGGCCAGCGCCGCTACAGCGCGGTGACCGGCCGTACGCCGATGCTGCCGGAGTGGGCGGCGGGCTTCTGGCAGTGCAAGCTGCGCTACCGCACGCAGGACGAACTCCTCGAAGTGGCCCGGGAGTACAAGCGCCGGGGTCTGCCCATCTCGGCGATCGTCTGCGACTTCTTCCACTGGACGCATCTGGGTGAGTGGAAGTTCGACCCGGCCGAGTGGCCGGACCCGGCGGCGATGGTGCGCGAGCTGGACGAGCTCGGCATCAAGCTGGTCGTGTCCGTCTGGCCGTCGGTCTCCCCGCTCTCCGAGAACCACCCGGTCATGGAGCAGCGCGGCTACTTCATCGGCACCCAGTACGGCCCGATGGCGCACGCCGACTGGCCCGACAAGGAGGTGGCCTCCACGGTCCAGGTGGCGTTCTACGACGCCACGAACCCCGAGGCCCGCGAGTTCGTGTGGTCGAAGGTCAAGCAGAACTACCTCGACCGGTACGGCATCACAGCGTTCTGGCTGGACGCCTGCGAACCGGAGCTGAAGCCCGGCTTCCAGGAGAACCTGCGCTACTGGACCGGTCCGGGCCTGGAGGTCGGCAACATCTACCCGGCCGAGAACTCCCGCACCTTCTACGAGGGCCTGCAGGCGTCCGGCGAGGACGAGGTGATCACCCTGAACCGCTCGGCCTGGGCGGGCAGCCAGCGCTACGGCGCCGCCCTGTGGTCGGGCGACATCGGCACCGACTTCCCGACGCTGCGCCGCCAGATCGCGGCCGGGCTCAACACCGCGCTGTCCGGGATCCCGTGGTGGAACACGGACATCGGCGGCTTCCACGGCGGCGACCCGGACGACCCGGCGTACCGCGAGGTGATGGTCCGCTGGTTCCAGTTCGGTGCCCTGTCCCCGCTGATGCGCCTGCACGGCTTCCGCGACCCGGGCATGCCGCTCGGTCCGGACATGACCGGCGGCCCGAACGAGGTGTGGTCGTACGGCGAGGAGGCCGGCGCGATCCTGGAGCGGTATCTGCGGCTGCGTGAGCGCCTGAAGCCGTACGTCCTACAGGTCATGCGCGAGGCCCACGAGGAGGGTCTGCCGGTGATGCGGCCGCTGTTCCTGGAGTTCCCCGAGGACGAGGCGGCGTGGGCGGTCGACGACGCGTATCTCTTCGGCCGTGACCTGCTGGTCGCACCGGTCCTGACGGCCGGGGCGACGACCTGGACGACGTACCTTCCGGCGGGGGCGCGCTGGACGGACGCGTGGACGGGTGAGACGTACGAGGGCGGTACGACCGTGACGGTCGACGCCCCGCTGGACCGCATCCCGCTGTTTCTGCGGGACGGGGCACGGCTGCCTGTAGCGGAGTAGCCGTGTCGGAGGGGGTGGCCGGACGGTGGAGGTCTTCCGGCCACCCTCTTCGCATGTGCGGCCAACTTGCGCTGTCCGTCGACGAGTTCGCCGGGTTAGATTCCCTGGGTGTCCTCGACTCCGCTCTCCCTCACCCTCGCCAATCTGCTGGTGCGTCCGGCCTTCGGCTCGCGGCGCGATCCCGACCGGGTCTTCGACCGGATCGCCGCGGCCGCCGGGGAGGCGGCCGGTGACCAGCGGTTCGTCGACGACTTCCGGTCGCTGCTGGGCTGGTGGGCGAAGGCGGACCGGCTCACCCCGGTCGGCTGGCAGGCTGCTCAGGTGCATGTGCGGCGGCATCTCACCAACCGGGCCCGGGTGCGGAGGCTGATCGCCGAGCATCCGGAGATCGAGCGGGAGCCGATCGAGAGGCCGGTTTTCGTGGTGGGCCTGCCGCGCACGGCGACCACCGTCACGCACGCCGTCCTGTCCCTCTCGGACGAGCACCGCAGCCCGCTGCTGTGGGAACTGCTCACTCCCGACCTGGAGTTGCCGCCCCGGCGGCGGCGGACGGCGATCACGGCCGGGCGCCGGATGGTCCAGGGCACCGACCTCTTCGCACCGCGCTTCCGCGACATCCACGCGATGGCGGCCGAGGGCCCGGAGGAGTGCACGTTCGCGCTGCCGCACGCCCTGATGCCGTTCTCCCAGGCCTGGATCCCGGACTACCGGGACTGGCACTGCGAGCGGGACTTCGTCCCCGACTACCGGTATCTCAAGCAGGTCTACCAGGTCCTGCAGTACGGCCGGCCGCGCCGCCGCTGGATGCTGAAGTCGCCGATGCATCTGGAGAACCTGGACGCGCTGCTCACGGTGTTCCCCGACGCCACGATCGTGTGGTGCCACCGCGACCCGGTCACCGCGGTGGCGTCGTTCTGCAGCCTGATCGAGCACGGCATGGCCGTCAGCTCCCGCCCCCTCGACCTGGCCGGCATCGGCGCCACCTGGCTCGACCTGCTGAGCCGCGCCATGACACGCGGTCTGGCCGCCCGGCCCGCCATCCCGCCGGAACAACTGGTCGACGCGCCGTACTCCTGGCTCGGCTCCGACCCGGCCTCCGGCGCCCCCAAGCTCTACGCGGCCGTCGGCGCCCGCTGGACCGACTCCGAGGCGGCCCGCCTCGCGGGAGCCGTCGCCCGCCCGAAGGGCACCCGGCGTCACACCTACGACCTGGCCCGCTACGACCTGACGCGCGCCCAGGTGGAGTCCGCGTTCGCGGACTACAACGCGCTGCGGGCCGAGGTCGACCGCGCCTGACGGCACGGCCGGCCCCGGCCCGCGCCGGTTCAGCTGCTGGTGATGCTCATGCTGTTGGTGCGGAAGTCCAGGCCGCCGGACGACGAGGTGATCTCGAAGCCGAACTGGACGTCACCGATGGTCTCGTTGCCCATCCACCTCTTGGTGTCCTTGATCCACTTCAGGACGGGCAGGATCTGCACGGAACCCGAGGTCGAGTCGGAGGTGCGCAGGAACGAGATGACGTCCCAGTAGGTGCCGTCGGGCCGCTGGGCCCGGCCCTTGTAGACGTCCCAGGTGTGGCCGCCGACCGAGACACGCTCCTGGTAGCTGCCGAGCGCCCCGACGGCGCCGTTGTAGTTGACCCAGAGCATGATCTCGTAGTCCTGGTCCGTGTCCCAGACGTCGTACGAGGTGTTGTACGAGCCCGAGGACGGGACGGTGACGTTGTAGCTGCTGTTGAGCGACCCGAGCGAGGTGATGGACTTGTTCACCACCTTCTTGGCGTTCGGGTAGGACTTGATGCCGCCGGTGTTGGGGTGGTCGGCCCAGACACCCCAGTTGGTACCGGAGTTGGCCCAGGCGCACTGGCTGCCGGCCCCGCCGCCCCAGATGTTGTTGTAGAGCGTGTAGCCGTTCAGGTTGGTCTGGCCCCACTGGGCGCAGGAGTTCCAGACCGCGGCGGAGGCGGGGGCGGAGGCCAGTCCGACGGTGGCGCCGAGTGCCAGGGCGGGGGCCAGCAGGGCCTTGGTGACCCTGCTCAGGGTGCGTGATGCCATGGGTGTCCCTTCCATGGGTGGGGGGGTGGGGGGAACTACCACTCCCTCAGGGTGAGGATGTGGTCTTCTCCGGCGACCAGGTGGAGGGATTCCGGGCCGGAGGAAGTCCGGAGTTCGACGCGATGGGTGCGGCCCGGCCGGATGACGGCGGTGACGCTGTCCGGGGTCCAGCTGAGGTCGACCTCTGCCCCGAACCGGGTGCGCACACCGCGCAGCGCCCCGCTGGGGTACGCCGACGGCAGCGCGGGCAGCAGCACCAGTCGGTCCGGGGTCGACTGCACGAGCATTTCGATCAGTACGGCGGGCAGGGTGTGCGCGGCGTCCGCGTTGTAGACATCGCGGTTCGGGTAGTGGGCACTCATCAGGGAGGCGTGGAAGAAGTCGCCGCCCAGGACCTGGTCGAGGGCGTGGGCGACCCGGTCGGCGTCCCTGAGGCGGGCCGCGATGAGGGCGTGGTGGAGGTGGCCGTGCGCGGAGTCGTTCTCGGCGCCGCGCAGTTCGAGGGCGCGGTGGGCGGCCGCCGCGAGGTCGGGAGTGTCGTAGGGGTTGATCTCGTCGAGCGGCCAGACGCCGTAGAGGTGGCTGAGGTGACGGTGGTCGTAGGTGTCCGCCAGGCCGGGCCAGGCCCATTCGGCGAGGGCGCCGTCGGCGTTGATCCGGTGCGGTGGGAGGCGGTCGGCGAGGGCGCGCCAGCGGTCGGCGTCCGGGGTGCCCGGGTGGTGGTCGGCGGCGGTGAGCAGCGCGTGCCGGGCGGCCGAGAGGTCCATGGCGGCGTTGAGGGTGGCCCAGCTCGCGTTGGCCGGGCGGTTCTCGGGTGAGTAGGAGGGGACGACGACCAGGTGGCCGTCGTCGTCGGTCCGGGTGAGGAAGTCCGTGTAGAACAGCGCCACTTCGGCGAGGGCGGCGGCGGTGCGCGGGTCTCGGGTGCCGTGGGTCTCGTCGTGGTCGACGAGGGGTTTGAGCAGCCAGTCGGCGCCGGCGGTCCACAGATGCAGGGGGTATTCGCGGCTGAAGTGGTACGAGTGGCCCGACTCGCCGTCGGTGTGGGCGGGGGCCACCACGCCCCGGGTGCCGAAGACCGCCCGGGCGTTGTCACGCCAGTCGGGCAGCTGCCGTTGGACGAGCGCGGCGTGGGCCTCGGTGACCTCGGGGAGGGCGGCGGCCGCGGCGGAGGCGGTCTGCAGGTTGAGGTTGGCGTCGTTGGTGAAGGCACCCGACCAGGCGGTGTTCCAGTCGCCGGTCCACAGTCCGGTCAGCCGGGGCGGGAAGAGACCGCTCGCGGACAGCAGGTGGTAGCGGCCGGCCGCGAAGAGCCGCTCCAGCAGGGCGGCGGCGCTCGGGCGCTTCAGCAACTCCGATCCGGGGAGGGCCCGTTCGGCCGGATCGGCGGCCAGGTCGAGGGTGACGCGCTCGTAGGCGGCGCGGTGGAGGGCTGCATGGCGTGCGAGGAGTTCGTCGTACTCCATGGCCGCCAGGTCGCGCAGGACGCGGCCCTCCGCGGTCACGTCGAGTTCGCCGGTGTGGCGCCGGACCCGGGTGAGGAGCAGGACGGAGCGGGCGCTCTCGACGTGTGCGCCCGGAGGTGCCAGAGCCGTCCTTCCGCCGGTGACGGCGATCACCGTGACGCCGGTGAAGGCACGGTCGCTGTCGGGGTAGCGGGCGCGCAGGCTGAGCAGGGCGCCCTCGGGGGTGAGGACGGCTCCGTGGCCGACGCCGAGACCGACGGGGGCGCCTGACAGGGCGTGGTCCAGGGAGATGCCGAGGGCTGGGCCGGGGGCCGTGATGCGCTGGACGATCACGTCGTCGGCGCGGGACACGAAGGCCTCGCTGGTCCAGTCGGCGCACTCGGCCCGGACGACGCCCGTGGCGAAGTCGACGGACCGGCGGTAGCCGTGCCCTTCGCCGCAGGGTCGGTGCAGCTTGATCTGGAAAGCGGGGTGGAAGGGCCGCACCCACTGGAGCGGTCGGCCGTCGGTGAAGCCCTCCGCTGCGGTGTGGTCGCCGGCCAGGAGGCGGTCCTGGAGGGCTGGGAGGTCGGCGGCGAGCCGCGGGGGGCGGGTGTCGCTGCCGCCCGGGCGCACCAGGGTGTGATGCGTGACGATGACACGGTCGTCGTTCGGGTCGCCGAACACAAGGGTGCCGTGGTGGCCGTTGCCGCTGAGGAAGGCGTCCTCCCAGCGGGCGGCGGGCTGCGGCTCCCAGGTGCCGTGGACCGGAGTTCGGGTCATGGCCGCAGTACCGCCACGTCGTAGCGGCCGAGGGTGACCCGGTCGTTGACGGTCGCCCCGGTCAGCAGGTCTTGGTGGGTGCCGGGCACCTCGACGGTCACCGGCTCCCTGCCGTGGTTCAGCACGAACAGCACGTCGCCCCGGCGTACCGCCTCGACGTGCTCGGGGAGGCCGTCGAGTACGGGTCGGCCGCCCGCGCCTGCCGCGACGCGGGCCAGCAGGTCGCGCAGCGCGTCCGGTTCCGGGAGCGTGGAGACGTACCAGGCACGCCCCTTGCGCAGGACCGCGGGCAGTCCGTCGAGTTCGCCGCCCTTGTACGGGACGGTCTCGTCGGCGCTGCCGTCGGCCTCCAGCTCCTCGGACCACAGGGATCCCCGGAAGCCCTCGCAGGCGACGGTCTCCCCGGCGTCCAGCGGCCACCACTCGTGCAGGGTGCGGATGCCGAACAGCTCGCGCAGCCGGGCGTCCATGCCGCCGGGGCGGACCCGGTCGTCCTCGTCGGCGACGCCGGTGAGGAAGCCGCAGACGAGGGTGCCGCCCTGGCGGACGTAGGCGAGGAGGTTGTCGATCGCCGTGTCCGTGAGGAGGTACAGCTGCGGCACGACGACCACCGAGTAGGACGTCAGGTCGTGCTCGGGATGGGCGAAGTCGGTGGTGAGGTGGGCCTGCCACAGGGCGCGGTGCCAGGTCTTGAGTACGTCCGCGTGGTCGACCCGCTGGGAGAGGCGGCCGTCCTGGGCGCCGGCCCACCAGGCGTGCCAGTCGTGCAGGACGGCGACGTCGGCGCCGCTGTGCCGGCCGGACACCTCCGGGGCGATCCGCGCGAGGTCGGCGCCGAGTTGCTTGATCTCCTGGTACGTCCGTCCCCCCTCCCCCGCGTGACTGACCATGCCGGAGTGGAACTTCTCCGCGCCCTGCCGGGACTGCCGCCACTGGAAGTAGCAGACTGCGTCGGCGCCCCGGGCCACGGCCTGGAGCGACCACAGCCGGTTGAGTCCCCGGGGCTTGGGGTGGTTCACGCCGCGCCAGTTGACCGGCCCGGCCGCCTGCTCCATGAGCATCCACGGCCCGCGTGCCTGGGAGCGGGTCATGTCCTGCACGAGGGCGCCCTGCTGGGCGCCGAGCGGGTCGCGCGGGTCGGGGTAGAGGTCGACGGAGACGACGTCCTCCTCCTCGGCCCACCGCCAGGCGTCCTGCCCGAACCACAGCGGCATGAAGTTGCTGGTCACCGGCAGGTGCGGAGTGTGGCGCCGGACGATGTCCCGCTCGGCGACGAAGCACTCCAGGAGCATGTCGGAGGTGAAGCGCCTGAAGTCCAGGACCTGGGCGGGATTGCGCATGTAGTGCGGCAGACGGGCCGGCAGGACGCCGTCCCAGGTGTCGTAGCCCTGGCTCCAGAAGGCGGTACCCCAGGCCTCGTTGAGGGCGTCGAGGGTACCGTACTTCTCCCGCAGCCACCGCCGGAAGGCGGCCGCGGCCTCGTCGCCGTGATCGAAGGTGCAGTACTCGTTGTTGATGTGCCACATCGTCAGGGCCGGGTGGCCGCCGTAGCGGGCGGCCAGGTCCTCGGTGATGGCGGCGGCGTAGCGCCGGTAGGTGGCGCTGGAGTGCGAGAAGTGCTGTCGGCCGCCCCACCATTCGGTGCGGCCGTCCTCGGTGACGGGCAGGGTGTCGGGGTGCAGCCGGCCCATCCAGGGCGGCGGCGAGGAGGTCGGGGTGGCCAGGACGACGCCGATGCCGTTCTCGTGCATCAGGTCCATCAGCGTGTCCAGCCAGCCGAACTCCCGTGCGCCGGGCTCCGGTTCCAGCTTCGACCAGGAGAAGACGCCGAGAGTGACCGAGTTGACCCCGGCGGCCTTCATCAGCCGGACGTCCTCGTGCCAGGTCTCCTCAGGCCACTGCTCGGGGTTGTAGTCGCCGCCGAAGAGGAGCCGGCCCAGGGTGGCATCACTCAGGTCGGGCATCAGGCGGGCTCCCCGTACTGCACGCCGCGTCCGTTGGTGGCGATGTACACCCGGCCATGGATGCGGGGGTCGCCGGTGATGGTCGCGCCGATCCAGCCCCACTGGTGCTGGTCGTCGTTGATCCGCACCCAGCTCTTCGCCTCGTCGTCGGAGCGGTACACGGCGGTGATGCTCTCGGTGGAGCCGACCATGTAGAGCGACGGGTAGGAGGCGCCCTCGGCGGCCTTGCCGAAGCCGAGCGTGTACGAGGCCCAGCAGCTGCTGACCTTGGTGAAGGTGGCGCCGCCGTCGGTGGAGCGGTACAGCCCGTTCCACTTGAGACTCAGCCACAGGTCCCCCGAGCGGCCCGGGGTCGCGACCAGCTGGAACTGAGTGTCGCCCGAGTTCAGGCCGGTGGCGCGCGCGGTGAAGGTCCGGCCGCTGTCGGTACTGGCGAAAAGCGTCCCGGTCGTGGTGTCGAAGGCGTAGAAGCGCGTGGCGTCGACCGGATCCGCGACCGGGACTGCGCCCTTCGGGAAGGAGGCGACCTCGGACCAGCCGACGCCGTTGTCCGCCGAGCGGAAGCCCGGGTCGGCCGCGCCGAAGGACCACAGCAGCACGCTGCCGTCGGCGTTGGTCGCGATCGGGCCCGGCGCGGACTTGGCCATGGCCGGCTGGGCCTTGAAGGGCGCCCAGGTCTTTCCGCCGTCGTTGGAGTAGGCGCCGTTGCCGTTGTCTCCCCACCCGGCCCGGACGACGTACGACGGCTTTGCCGCGGCCAGCGCGAGTCCGGTCGCCGTTCCGAACACCGGGTTCGACGCCATGCCGCGGGAGGGGGACGCGGTGAGCCGCTCGTGGTACATCACGCCGATGTCCCCGGACCCGCTGATCAGGTGCGCCTTCCCGACCGGAGGGGAGATCAGCTGGCGGATGGACGCCTCCTCCAGGCCACGGATCTGCGGGGCCCAGTGCTTGAGGTCGCGGGTGCCGTAGAGGGTCGCACCGGTGCCGTAGACGACGTGCTTCGAGTCGTACGGGTCGACGCCGACCGCCTGGATCCACCAGCCGAACTTGGGCTCCTCGGCACCCCACTTGAGGTAGGGGGTCTCGGAGACGTCGAAGACGGCCTTGTCCTTCAGGGACTTCCAGCTACGGCCGCCGTCGGTGCTCCGGTACAGGGTGTCGACCAGCGACCAGCGGTTGTTGGTGGAGACGACGACGGTGCCGGGGCGACAGGCGTCGACGGCGACTCCGCCGTAGGCGAAGGTGTCGGTCCCGCCGTCGTCCGTCGGCCCGCCCGGCTTCACCGGCGTGACCTCGGTCCACTTCCCGTTGGTGGTGCGCAGCTTGTGCACGCTGCCGTCCGACTGGCCGTTGGGGCCGGGAGCGTTGCCGTACGTCACGTACAGCTCGCGCGCGTGCCTGTCGTACGCGGCGCGGATCGGCACCTTGGCCGCGGTGCCGGTGGGCTGTCCGGGAACGGCCTCCCAGGTCGTGCCGTCGGCGGTGCGGTACAGGTTGGGCTTGGCGGCGGTGCCGTCGGAGTCGCCCCAGCCGGCGTAGACGGTGCGGCCCGCGGCGATGAGGAGGGTGACGCCCTGACCGGTCGCGCTGGGGGTGGCCGGGAAGCTCACGGACTGCCAACTGGCGCCCCGGTCTGTCGACTTGAGCAGCCCGTCGTGCCGGGTGCCCAGCCACAGCGTGTCGCTGTCCCGCGGATCGACGAGGAGCCGCTCTCCCGCGCCCCGCCCGTCCTCGTTGGCACCGAGTTTCACGGTGAGGTCGAAACGGGTCCAGGTGGCACCGCGGTCGTCGGACCGCAGCACGGCTCCGTTGGCCGCCCAGGACTGGGTGTAGGTACCGAGGGCGAGGTAGAGGCGGTTGGGGTGGGCGGGGTCGACGGCGATGGCCTCCACACCGAGCAGGTTCCAGTCGTCCCAGCCGATGTGGTCGGTCAGCGGGATCCACCGGTCGGTACGGGCGTCCCAGCGATAGGCACCGCCCATGTCGGTACGGGCGTACGCAAGGCCGCGGACTGAGGGGTGGAAGAGAACACCGGTGATGAACCCGGTGCCGCCCATCACGGCGTTGCGCCACCGGTAGGTACCGCCGACGGGCGTGGCAGCCGTGGGCGCGGCGACGGCCGCCTGCCCCGCGACGGACGGAAGAGCGGTGAGCGCGGCGGCGGCCGCGGTGCCGGCGAGAACGGTTCTTCTGGTGGGCTGGGACGAGCGCATGACGTACCTCGACTTTTACAAAGGGGGACTGGAGAACCTAAGGGGCGCGGGGAACTGCGCGACCAGCCACGGACAGCCTGCAGCCGCCGGACGACAGGAGCACCGATTGCGCGGGCGAAAGATCAGCCCTTCACCGCACCGGTCAACATGCCCTTCTTGAAGTGCCGCTGGACGAAGGGAGACGCGACCGCGACGGGGATCAGCGCGAGGACCATGACGGCCATCTGCAGCCCCAGCGAGGAGAGCTGACCGGTACGCACCGCCTGCTGGAGGCCCGTCGGCGCCTCGGTGTTCTTCTGGACCAACTGGATGAGCACGTTCTGCAACGGCATCATCTGCTGGTCGGTGAGATAGATGGAGGCGTTGAACCAGGCACTCCAGTACCCGACCGCGTAGAACAGCGAGATGACGGCCAGCACAGCCCGCGACAGCGGCATGATGATGGTCAGCAGAATCCGCAGGTCACCGGCCCCGTCGATGCGGGCCGACTCGGTCAGCTCGGGCGAGATCCCCATGAAGAACGCCCGCAGCACAAGGATGTTGAAGACGCTGACCGCACTCGGCAGGATCAGCGACAGATACGTGTCGGTCAGCCCGAGCGACTGCACCAGCAGGTACGTCGGAATGAGCCCGGCGCCGAAGAACATGGTCGCCATCATGGTCATCAGGAAGAACCGGTGCCCCAGACTGCCCGGCCGGGACAGTCCATAGGCCGCGAGCACCGACACCGCCATGGAGAACAGCGTGCCGACGAGCGTGACCCCGACCGAGACCATGATCGCCCGGCTGACCTGGCCGCCGCTGAGCAACTCCGTGTAGTTGACGAAGGTGATGCCCTGCGGGATGACCACGAGGCCGCCGACCCGGTCGATCACCGGCTTCGGGGAGAGGCTGGTGACGATCACGATCCACAGCGGACCGAGCACGCCCAGGCAGCACAGGACCAGCAGGCCGCCCTTGGCGGTGAGTCCGGCCTTGCTGGGCGGCTCCTCCCACACCGGGCGGGCGGGCGCCTTGAGACTGCGGATGAGCTGCGTGTTGAGGCTCACTTCTTGTACACCCCCTGCTCGCCGAGGAGGTGCGCGAACTTGTTCGCGCCCAGGACGAGACAGACTCCGATGGCTCCCTTGACGAGGCCGACCGCGGCCGCGTAGCTGAAGTCGCCGTTCTGGATACCCATGTTCCACACGTAGGTGTCGAGGACCTCGCTGGCCCCCGCACCGACCGCGTACCGCTGGAGCAGGAACTGCTCGAATCCGACGCTCAGCGCGTCACCCACCCTCAGGACCAGCAGCAGTGCGATGACCGGGCGCAGCGCGGGCAGCGTGACGTGCCACATGCGGCGCCAGCGTCCGGCGCCGTCCATGGCGGCGGCCTCGTACAGGTCGGTGCTGACCGCGGCCAGCGCCGCGAGGAAGACGATGATCCCCCAGCCGGCGTCCTTCCAGACGGCCTGCGCGGTGACCAGGTACTTGAAGAGGTCCGCGTTGGTCATCAGGTCGAAGCCGCTCCAGCCGTGGTCCTCCAGGGTCTGGGCGATGATGCCCGCGCCGCCGAAGATCTGCTGGAAGACGGTGACGACGAGGACCCAGGAGAAGAAGTGCGGCAGATACATGATCGCCTGCGCCACGGCCCGCACCCGGGGCCGGATCACGCTGTTGATGAGCAGCGCGAGGGCGATCGGGACCGGGAAGAACAGCACCAGCTGGAGCACGAACAGCACGATCGTGTTCTTCGCCGCGCTCCAGAACAACGGGTCGTCGATCATCCGCGAGAACTGCTCCACGCCGACCCAGGGGCTGTGGAATATCGCGGTGACGCCGTTGCTGGAGACGTACGGGTCGTAGTCCTGGAAGGCGACGACGTTGCCCAGCAGAGGGACGTAGTTGAAGAGCAGGAGCAGGACCATGACGGGCAGCGTCATCAGGATGAGCGCGCGGTCGCGGCGCAGCCGGACCCGAAAGGGCACCTTGCCCGCCTTGCCCGCCTTGCGCGGCACCCGGTCCTTCGCCACCGCGGCGGCGACCGCGGCCGTCGGTTCCTCGACGGCCGCGGGGGGACGAGTCCCGTCGGGCCTGCTCCCGGCCGTGAGAGACATCAGTTGCCGCTGCCGTTCTTGTCGATGAGCTCCTTGTACCAGTCGCGCAGCTTGTCGCCGCCGGAGGACTTCCAGGTGGAGATGGCCTGCTGCACGTCGGACAGCTTCCGGTTGCCGCGTACGAAGTCGATCTCCAGCTGCTCGAACTGGCTGGAGAGGTTGGCGTAGCGGGACGGCTCGACGATGTTCATGCCGAACGTGGACGTCTTCTTCATGAAGGCACCCATCCGCTGCTGCCACTCCACCTGCTTGCGGGCGATGTCCGGGAGGTCGGGGTGGGCGAAGTAGGCGGCCGGCGCGGCCAGCATCACCCAGGCGTTGAGCACCTGGGAGTTGCCCAGGTCGTTCTTGACCGGGACACCGTCCTTGACCGTGTAGTGGGTGCCCTCGACGCCGTAGTCGACGAGCATCCGCTCCTTGGTGCCATAGGGCGCGGCCGCGAAGTTCGCCGCGGCCAGCGCGTTCTCGACCGTCTCCTTCGAGGCGCCCTTGCGGATCAGCGACCAGATGGTGGCGGGCTGGGACGCGTACAGCGTCGGGTTGCCGCCGTCGGCGCCGAAGATGTCCATGGCCTCGATCTGGAGATCCGGGTTGGACTGGGCCTGTTCGGAGGCCTTCCCGTACCAGTCGGCGATGTTGGTGTTGTAGACCAGGATCTGCCCGGCGGTGAACCGCTGGCCCTGGTCGCCCGTGCGCGCCTTGTCGTCGGGGTGGACCACGCCCGCGTCGAACAGCTTGCGCGTCCACTCCAGGGCTTCCAGGTACTCGGGCTGCTCGATGCGGTACGTCAGCTTGCCGTCGTCCCCGATATCCCATCCGACCGTCCCGGAGCTGCGGACACCGAAGAAGCTCCAGGCGGACCAGTTCATGTCGCCGCAGGCCCACACCTTGGCCTTGGCGCTGGTGGCCTCCTTGGCCCAGCTGAGGAACTCGTCGGGCGACTTGGGAACCGAGTAGCCCTTCTTGTCGAAGAGGTCCTTGCGGTACAAGGGCGCGATCCAGTTCGCGGTGGCGGCCGGCATCGGAATGCCGCGCAGCGCGCCGCCGAAGATGGACATGCGCCAGGCGTCGGAGGGGATGGCGGCCAGGTTCGGGTACTTCTTGACCTTGTCGCCCGCCAGGTAGGGGCCGAGATCCATGAACTTCGCGGTGACCGCGTTCGCGATCTTCCCGACCAGCTCCCAGCCCGGCACGACCACCATGTCGGGTATGGAGCTGGAGGCCAGGACGGCGCCGAGCTTCTCGCCGTAGGTGTTGCCGTCCTGGTTCTGCCAGGTGACCTTGGTGCCCGCCGCGGAGTCCAGCGCCGTGTAGTAGGGGTTCCCGGGCTTCGGCGGAGAGCCCCAGAACGGGGACATGATCTTGATGGGGGCGCCGGTGCCGAGCTTCTTCGGGACCGAGGTCTTCAGGGCCGCGAGGTCGACCTTGCCGGTGTAGCCGGCCGCCGAACCGTTCTTCGACGGCAGATCCGGCGTGGCGACCGCGCTGGCGACGAACGTCGGGAGCAGCTTGCCCGCCTCCTTGCCCGACGTGGCCCCCTCCCGTGAGCCTGAGTCCGAACCGCCGCAGGCGGCGAGCAGCGGCATTCCACCGGCCACCGCTGCGGTGGCGACCGCAGTGGAGGCTAGGAAGCTTCTCCGGCTGGGTCCGGAGGGGGCGGAGTCGGCGTTCGGCGTCATTGCGTCAACCCTTCATGGCGCACCTGGACACCCGGCGGTGGGCCGTCGGCTGCGGTGTCTTAAGTGGAACTGGCTGAGCTGAAGCGATCCTGCGACCACGTCCGAGGGGCACCCCGGAAGCGGGCGAGCCTCGTGGTCGAAGTAGTCGAAGCGCTTCGATGTTGCTGCGAGGTTAAGTGAAGGCATGGGGGCGCACAAGGGTCGATTCCAAGATTCCTCCGAGGTGCGGAGGATTCGACCGCCGTCTTACGGCACTTGAAATAACGGTCAGGAGTCGGAGTTGTTGCGCCGGGGTGTCTTGACACCCGCCCCTGGATCGAATCAGCATCGAAGCGCTTCGAAAGTGCCCCGCCGCTCCATCGCAAAGGGAACACCACGTGACCGCACAAACGCCGCCTACGCCGCCGTTCCGTGATCGGCGACTGCCGTTCGCGAAGCGCATCGACGACCTTCTGTCGCGGCTCACGCTCGACGAGAAGATCGCCTTCCTGCACCAGTTCGCGCCGGCCGTCGAACGGCTCGGCATCGACGCGTTCCGCACCGGGCAGGAGGCCCTGCACGGAGTGGCCTGGATGGGTCCGGCGACCGTGTTCCCGCAGGCGATCGGGCTCGGCGCCACCTGGAACACCGAGCTCGTGCGCCGGGTCGGCGAGGCCGTCTCCAAGGAGACCCGAGCGATGCGCGCCCGCGACGACCGCGTGGGACTGAACGTCTGGTCCCCCACCGTCAACCTGCTGCGCCACCCCCTGTGGGGCCGCAACGAGGAGGGCTACTCGGAGGACCCGAAGCTCACCTCGGCCATCGCCGTCGCGTACACCCGCGGCCTGCGCGGCGACCACCCGACGTACTGGCGCACCGCGCCGGTCCTCAAGCACTGGCTGGCCCACAACAACGA
The DNA here is from genome assembly GCF_055564995.1 of Streptomyces sp. NPDC028907. NCBI lineage: Bacteria > Bacillati > Actinomycetota > Actinomycetes > Kitasatosporales > Streptomycetaceae > Streptomyces > Streptomyces sp. NPDC028907. The sequence goes on along the minus strand of NZ_JBVHVE010000002.1, from coordinate 878,482 downwards.
GACGGGCCGCGACGTGACCTCGTCCTCGGTCCGCCCGCGCGTCCTGCACGAGTACGATCTGCGCGCCTTCCGCGAGACGGTCGAGGCGGGCGCGACGGCCGGGGTGATGCCGGCGTACAACCTGGTCAACGGCCGCCCCAACCACGTCTCGCCGTATCTGCGCGAGCACCTGCGCACCTGGACCGACGAGGAGCTGCTGGTCTGCTCGGACGCGGGCGCGCCCTCCAACCTGGTCGACTCCGAGCACTACTTCGACACCCACGAGGAGGCCACGGCCGCCTCGCTGCTGGCCGGCGTCGACAGCTTCACCGATCACGGCACCGACAACTCGAAGATCACCGCACGGGTGCGCGGCGCCTTCGACAAGGGGCTGCTGACGGAGTCGGACATCGACACCGCGGTGCGCCGTCAGCTCTCGGTGCGCTTCCGGCTCGGCGAGTTCGACCCGGAGTACGACCCGCACGCGCTGACCAAGGACTTCGACACACCGGCCCACCGCGCGCTCGCCCAGGAGACCGCCGAACAGTCGGTCGTGCTGCTGAAGAACAGCGCGGGACTGCTGCCGCTCGCGCCGGACACCCGGATCGCCGTGGTCGGTCTGCTCGCCGACGAGTGCAAGCTCGACTGGTACAGCGGCACGCTCATCCACCGCTCCACCCCGCTGGAGGGCCTGTACGAGCGGTTCGGCGCGGACCGGGTGGAGTTCGCGGAGGGCGTGGACCGGGTCCGGCTGCAGACCTCGGCCGGAACCTTCCTGCACGTCCCCGAGGCCGAGGCCGACGGCGAGGTGCGCGGCGCCGAGGGCGCCCTCGACCCGGCCCTGCTGGCCGGCCGCACCGATCTGCCGCCGCTGACCACCGACCCGGTCGGCACCGAGTTCGCGCTCGTCGACTGGGGCGAGGGCGTGCTGACCCTGCGCGCCCCCGACGGCCGCTATCTGTCGGTCGCCGACGACGGCCGTGTCCGCGCCTCCGCCGACCAGCCCGGCGGCTGGGTCGTCCAGGAGACGTTCCGCCTGGAACCGCACGAGAACGGGCACCTCCTGAGGCACATCGGTACGGGTCGCCACGTCTCAGTCGCCGCCGACGGCGTGCGGGTTGCCGAAGCGGATCCGGAATCTTTCCAGCTCATCGTCGTCGAAAGCGGCGAAGACGCTGTAACCCGGGTCACTGCGCAGGCGGACGTGGTCCTGGTGGTCGCGGGCAACGACCCGCACATCCACGGCCGCGAGACCGAGGACCGCGCGACGCTGCGCCTGCCGGACCACCAGGAGCGCCTGCTGCGCGCCGCCCGCGCCGCCAACCCGAACACGGTCCTGGCGCTGGTCTCGGCGTACCCGTACGCCGTCGATCACACGGCCCTTCCGGCGCTGCTGTGGATGTCCCACGGCGGCCAGGCGGCCGGCACCGCTCTCGCTCGCGTCCTGGCCGGCGATGTCTCCCCCGCGGGCAGGCTCCCGCAGACCTGGTACGCCGACGACAGCGACCTGCCCGACCTGCTCGACTACGACGTGATCGGCAGCCGCCAGACGTACCTGTACTTCGAGGGGACCCCGCTGTTCCCGTTCGGCCACGGCCTGTCGTACGCGGCCTTCTCCTACGCCGACCTCGCGACCCGCACCACGGACGACTCGCTGCACGTCTCCTTCACGGTCACCAACACGGGCGATGTGCCGGCCGACGAGGTGGCCCAGCTCTACACCCGCGCCGTGGACCCGGCGGTGCCGCGCCCGCGCCGTGAGCTGGTGGCGCACAGCCGGGTGCGGCTGGCCCCCGGCGAGCGGACGGAGCTGGGCTTCGAGGTCCCGCTGTCGGCCTTCGACTTCTGGGACGTGGCACGAGGCGACTGGCGCCGCGAACCCGGCCCGTACGAGGTGCTGGCCGGCGCGTCCAGCGAGGACGTCCGGCTGCGGTCGACGGTGATCCTGGACGGCGAGGCGTCCGCCCCGCGTCCGGTGCTGCGCCGCGGACTGGACGCGGCCGACTTCGACGAGCAGAGCGGCGTCGCGATCGTCGACCGTACGCGGACGGCGGGCGACGCGGTGACGCCGGCTCAGGGCAGGTCGGGTGAACTGGTCTACCGGGACTGCGACTTCGAAGGCGGGGTCACCGCGGTGACGGCGGCGCTCTCCGGCGAGGGTGCGGTCGAGGTGTCGCTGGACGGGGGCGCGGTGCTCGCCGTGCTGACGAACGCGCCGGGGGACGGCGCGAGCCCGTACGACTACGCGACGAAGCGCGCCGAGATCATCGCCGAGGGCGTCCGGGACGTCCACCTCAGGCTGCGCGGGCCGGTGCGGCTCGCGCACGTCGGCTTCTCCGGTTGAGGGTCCGGAAGGAGCCGATGTAAGGAAGAGGCCCGGCACCGGAAGGCATCGGTGCCGGGCCTCTTTCGGAAAGCCTAACTGAAAATGGATCCCATTTACTAGAGTGCGAGACCGGTGAGGACGAGCACCCGCTCGTAGGTGTAGTCGTCCATCGCGAACTTCACACCCTCCCGGCCCACACCGGACTGCTTGGCGCCGCCGTACGGCATCTGGTCGGCACGGTAGGAGGGGACGTCGCCGATGACCACGCCGCCGACCTCCAAGGCCCGGTGAGCGCGGAAGGCGGTCTGCAGGTCGTGGGTGAACACACCCGCCTGGAGGCCGTACTTGGAGTCGTTGACGGCGGCGAAGGCGGCGGCCTCCCCGTCGACCTTCCGCACGGTGAGGACGGGCCCGAAGACCTCCTCGCAGGCGAGGGTGGTGTCGGCGGGTACGTCGGTGAGGACGGTCGGCGCGTACGAGGCACCGTCCCGCTTGCCACCGGCGAGGAGCACGGCCCCGGCCGCGACGGCCTCGTCGACCCAGGCCTCCACGCGCCGGGCGGCGTCCTCGCTGACCAGCGGACCGACGTCGGTCGCGTCGTCGCTCGGGTCACCGGTGACCTGGGCCTCGACGGCGGCGACGATACGCGGCAGGAGCCGGTCGTACACGGAGGCGTCCGCGATCACCCGCTGCACGGAGATGCAGGACTGGCCGCCCTGGTAGTTGGAGAAGGTGGCGATACGGGTCGCGGCCCAGTCGAGGTCCGCGTCGGAGGCGTAGTCGGCGAGCACGACCGCCGCGCCGTTGCCGCCCAGCTCCAGGGTGCAGTGCTTGCGCGGCACCGAGTCCATGATCGCGTAGCCGACCTTCTCGGAGCCGGTGAAGGAGATGACCGGCAGACGCTCGTCCTGGACCAGGGCGGGCATCTTGTCGTTCGGCACCGGCAGGATGCTCCAGGAGCCGGCCAGGAGGTCGGTCTCGGCGAGGAGTTCACCGATGACGAGCCCGGAGAGCGGGGTGGCCGGGGCGGGCTTCAGGATGATCGGCACACCGGCGGCGATGGCCGGAGCGATCTTGTGGGCGCACAGGTTGAGCGGGAAGTTGAACGGCGCGATGCCCAGGACGACGCCCTTGGGGAAGCGCCGGGTGAGGGCGAGCCGTCCCTGACCGCCGAGGTCGGTGTCGAGTCGCTGGGCCTCGCCGCCGTTGAACCGGCGGGCCTCCTCGGCCGCGAAGCGGAAGACGGACACGGCACGGCCGACCTCGCCCCGGGCCCACTTCATGGGCTTGCCGTTCTCGGCTGAGATCAGCCGGGCGATCTCCTCCGTCCGCTCGGCGAGCCGCCGGCTGACGTGGTCGAGGGCCGCGGCACGCGCATGGGCCGGGGTCGCGGCGAAGTCGTCGCGGACGGCGTACGCGGCGGCCACGGCCTCCTCGATCTGCGCGTCCGTCGGCACGCTCACCTTGCCGACGACCCGCCCGTCCCACGGGGAGGTCACATCAAAGCCGTCGTCGCCGCTGACCTGGCGGCCGGCGAGCCAGAAGGCGTGGCTGGCTGCCACATTTTCCATTGGCATCTCGTTTTCCCGGCCCTTCCGCGTTCGGGGGTGTCCTGGTGTGTCGTCGTCCACGGTAGGGGCGCCGGGGCGGAAGGGTGTTTGTCCGCGGTGTAGTGGTGCCGGTGGCGGGTGCGCCGGATTGGCGGAGAGCGGGAGGGGGCCGTGCGGCTACCGCGTCCGGACAGCGGCGTTCCGGCTCAGGAACAGCCACAGCGAGACCAGCAGCACCGTGCCGAGGCACCAGCTGGCCACCACGTCCAGCGGCCAGTGGTAGCCGCGCCGGACCAGCCCGAAGCCGACGCCGAGGTTGAGGGCGGCGCAGAGGGCGAGGAGTGCGCGGCGGGTGAACGCGGAGGTCAGCCACGGCAGTAGGAGCAGGGTCGCGGCGCCGTAGGCGATGACGGCCGTGGCCGTGTGGCCGGAGGGGTAGTAGCCGGTGGCGGGCGGTACGACGGGGGTGCCGGGGCGGTCGGTCAGCAGCTTGAGGGGGACCACCAGCACCGGGACCAGTGCCATGAGAAGGGCCCCCGACGCGGCCGGCAACCACCAGTGGTGTGTACCAATGCGGCGATGCCGCCAGGTGGCGTACCCGAGGGCGAGGGCCAGGACCGGTACCGCGACGGGCACATTGCCCAGGTCGGCGAGGAGTTCGGAGAGCCGGTCCGGGTGGGCCAGGGTCCGACTGAGCGCGGCGTCGGCGTCCAGCAACGGGCCGGCGCTCACCACCTGCCAGGTGATGAGCGCGAAGAGAAGGGCGGGCAGCCCGAGAAGGAGGAAGAGGGAGGTCGGCCGCCCCGGAACAGGGGGGGTGGTTCCGGGGCGGCCGTCCGGATCGGATCGTCGCACGCCCCGGGGGGTTTGGGGCGGGCGACTGTCCGATCGGTGAGGAGATCCGGAGCCGGAAGCTCCGGGTGTGTGCGCGAGGGCACGACCAGGTCGAAGCTGGGGAGGCCTCGGCCCGATGTCGCCCAGAGTCCCCTCTGGGCGGGGTGTATCTCTCATCTGGTTAGAACCTACGACAGGGCGATGGTGTCAGCCAGACGGAATCGCGTCCTGACATCCACCTCGCACACCTTCTTCACACGCTCTGACGGTAGCCGCCCCAGCCCCGGAATCGCGAGCGCTGACAGGGCTGGGGCGGGTGCGGTTCCCGGGACCCGGAATCCGTCGTTCACCAGTGGTTTCGCTGTGGCCTCAGATGCGGGTGAAGGCCTGCTCGATGATGTCGAGGCCCTCGTTCAGCAGGTCGTCGCCGATGACCAGCGGGGGCAGGAAGCGCAGCACGTTGCCGTAGGTGCCACAGGTCAGGACCAGCAGGCCCTCGGCGTGGCAGGCCTTGGCCAGCGCGGCGGTCGCCTCCGGGTTGGGCTCCTTGGTGGCGCGGTCCTTGACCAGCTCGATGGCGATCATGGCGCCGCGGCCGCGGACGTCGCCGATGATGTCGAACTTGTCCTGCATCGCGGTCAGGCGGGCCTTCATCGTGGCCTCGATCGCCTTCGCCTTCGCGTTGAGGTCGAGCTCCTTCATCGTCTCGATGGAGCCGAGCGCACCGGCGCAGGCCACCGGGTTGCCGCCGTAGGTGCCACCGAGCCCGCCCGCGTGCGCGGCGTCCATGATCTCGGCGCGGCCGGTGACGGCGGCGAGCGGCAGACCGCCGGCGATGCCCTTCGCGGTCGTGATCAGGTCGGGCACGATGCCCTCGTCCTCGCACGCGAACCACTGACCGGTACGGCAGAAGCCGCTCTGGATCTCGTCGGCGACGAAGACGATGCCGTTGTCGGCGGCGAACTTCCGGACGGCCGGCAGGAAGCCCTTCGCGGGCTCGATGAAGCCGCCCTCGCCGAGCACCGGCTCGATGATGATCGCGGCGACGTTCTCCGCGCCGACCTGCTTGGCGATCTGGTCGATGGCCTGCGCGGCGGCCTCCGGACCGGCGTTCTCGGCACCGGTCGGCCAGCGGTAGCCGTAGGCCACCGGCACGCGGTAGACCTCGGGCGCGAACGGGCCGAAGCCGTGCTTGTACGGCATGTTCTTCGCCGTCAGCGCCATCGTGAGGTTGGTCCGGCCGTGGTAGCCGTGGTCGAAGACGACGACGGCCTGCCGCTTGGTGTACGCACGGGCGATCTTGACGGCGTTCTCGACGGCCTCGGCGCCGGAGTTGAACAGCGCCGACTTCTTGGCGTGGTCACCCGGGGTGAGCTCGGCGAGGGCCTCGGCGACCTCCACGTAGCCCTCGTACGGGGTGACCATGAAACAGGTGTGGGTGAAGTCGGCGAGCTGGGCGGAGGCCCGGCGTACGACGGCCTCGGCGGAGGCGCCCACGCTGGTCACGGCGATACCGGAACCGAAGTCGATGAGCCGGTTGCCGTCGACGTCCTCGATGATCCCGCCGCCCGCGCGCGCGGTGAACACGGGCAGCACGGAGCCCACGCCCCGCGCGACCGCGGCGGTACGGCGGGCCTGCAGCTCCTGCGACTTCGGGCCGGGGATGGCGGTGACGACGCGGCGCTCCTGCGGAAGTGCGCTCATGAGGGGCTCCTGGGGTTCTGCTGATGGGGCTGTTGCGGACTTCTTGTCTTCTCTTTTCTCGCAGGCTAGGGCGGGGAGCGGGGCGTCGGCATGCGCCATGTGGGCGTTGTCAGGAGCGGCGGTTGTCCGTGGTGGACATAGCGACTCCGGGCGGCGGCCGTGCCGGTCGGGGCATCTCCGGGCGTTCCGTCGGCCGTGTAAGCGGTGAACTCCCCAGGAGAGGGCGTTAGATTGACTCGCTGATGGTGGATGGACCGGCTGGTCAGGGGAAGAGGGCGATGGACAGCGAGGGTGCGCAGGAGGCGCGAGGCACGCATGCGAACCCGGTACCGCGTCCGGCGAGCCCACCGGAGGTGCCGCCACTGCCGCCACGGCCGGCGCACGCTCCGGACCGGCCGACACCATCGGGAACCGCCGACTGGCTGAACGAGCCCCGTCCCGAGACCCGGCTCGGAATCTGGCGGCTGGGTTACCGGCCGCCCAAGGGCGCGGATCGACAGCAGCGGCTCAGCCCGATGACGATCGTCGGCATGGTGATCCCGGCAGTCGTCGGGCTGATCATCTGGTCTCTCTGGCTGCGTGGCGCGGTTCCGTACCAGTGGGCACCCCTGCGGCTGGTCACGCCCGACGACTGGTGGGAGACCGCGACCGAGATCAACGCCAAGCCCGGCGGGTGGGGCATTCAGGCCTTCATCGCCTACCGGGGCATCTCCCTCGCCCTGCTCGTCTGGGCCATGGCCCGTCTCGGCAGCTGGGGCAAGGCGTTCCGCTACTACTTCGCCCGCAAACCGCAGCCCCGGCGGGCCGCGCTCACCGCTCTGTGGGCACTCGTGGCGCTGGCACTCGTGTTCCCCAGCGCGTTCCCGGGTGCCTTCTGGGACCCCGTCCCGGTCGTCGACCCCCTCCTCAACCTGACCGTCGCCCTCTCCCAGGGCTACGAACTCCTCACGTCGCCGCTGTTCGTCTACAGCCTGTACGCCGTCATCACCTTGCTCGTGCTCTGGCCCTTCGCCCGGGTGGGCGACTGGCGGGCCTACGCCAGGGAGCGGCTCGCCGGCCGCCGGTCCGCGGGCGCGGACGGATCCGCGCAGCCGGCTCTCGTGCCGCCCGCCCAGTGGCCGGCCCTCCGCGACGCCGGGCAGCACCAGGCCGCCGACGTGCTCGCCGCCGAGGTGCTCGCCGGGCGGATGAACGACGTGGACTGCGCGCGCATCGAGAACGGCTGGGTCCGCGCCCGGCGCCAGGGTCGACTCGCCGCCTTCACGGACACGGTGCTGCGCCAGGGTGCCGCCGCGTTCACGCATCCTTCCGGCGCCCGCGACCTCCCCGGCAGGGCCGCCCGCCACGACTTGCTCACCGGGCAGGTACGCATCGGACGTTGGGCCGCCGCAGAGCGCACCCCGTCGGCGTACGACGGCGCGGGCGCGGCCCTCGGGCCGGCGGTCCTCGGCACCTCGCTGCTGCTCGTCGGACCGTCGGGAGCGGGCAAGACCCGGCATGTGATCGCCCCGGTGGCCGAGTCCCTCGCGCTGCAGTGCCTCACCGGCAGTTGTGCCGTCGTCGTGGTGTGCGGGGCGGGCACGCCCGTGGGGGCGGACTCGTCGTACGACGTGGTGGTGCGGATCGGCGACCCCGCCTCCGTGCACGACCTCGACCCGTACGCGGACGCCACCGACCCCGACGAGGCGGCCGGGTTCCTCGCCGAGGCGCTGGCCGGGGACCTGGAGACCGTCGGGGTCGAGCGCGCGGCCACGGCCCTGGCCCAGCTCCTGGGCCCTTACCGGGCCGCGTACGGCCGCTTCCCCGCCCTGCCGGTGCTACGTGGGTTGCTGGAAGGGGACCCTACGGCCCTCTCCGGTCTGCGCGAGCGGCTGGCCGACGACCATCACGCGGCGATGCGCCGCGAGCTCGACGCCCGTCTGCGCCAGGCCGGTACACCCAACGACCCCGCTCCGGCGCTCGCCGACCGGCTCGCCCTGTTGGACCGGCCGGTCTTCGCCGACTTCTTCGGCTCGGGTGGCGGCACGATCCGCCCGTTCTCGCTGCGCGCCGTCACCCACCATCCCCTTCGCGTCCGCATCGACCTGCCCGAACACGGACAGGAACAGGTCGCCCGCCTGATCGCCCGGCTGGTACTGGCCCAGTTCACGGGGGTCGTGCGGGAAAACTCACGCGACCACTTCGTCAGCCTCGTCCTGGACGACGCCACTGGAACCGTCACCCCCACGTCGGTACGGCGGATCCAGCGGCTGCGTTCGCAGAACGCAGGTGTCGTGCTCGCGCTGCGCACGGTCTCCGACGTGCCGGAGGCGCTCCACGGGCCGCTGTACGGGGCGGTCGGTTGCCGGATGGCCCTGGCCGGGGTCACGACCTGGGACGGCGGCCGTTTCGCCGATGCCTGGGGCACGGAGTGGGTGGAGGCCAGGGACGTCGCCCAGCACACCGTGTTCGCCGATCAGCCGATGACCCGGGCCATGCACGCCCTGCGCAAGCTGGTGACCGGCGAGGCGGTGACGACGGAAGCCGTCACCGTCCGACAGGTCGAGCGCGAGCGCTGGTCGGCGTCCGAGTTGGCCCACTCGGTGCCGCCCGGGCACGCGGTGCTCTCGCTCACCGGCGTGGACGGTGAGCACGCGCCGCCGTTGCTGGTGGATCTGCGGGGTTAGGTCCGGGCTTCAGGTCACCCCATGACCGTACGGTGAGGCAGAATCATCACAGGCTGTTCATACATGGCGGCCAAAAGATCACAACGATCACACCGACCTGAAGGTCCCATGCCACCCACGCTCGCCTCGCTCGTCCATCACTCCGCGCTGAAGCTGACCGTGCGAGCGGGCGAGGACCGCCTGGACGTGCCCGTGCGCTGGGCGCATGTCAGCGAGCTCGCCGACCCGGTCCCCTACATGGAGGGCGGGGAGCTGCTGCTGATCACCGCTCTCAAGCTGGACGCGGAGAACCCGGACGCGATGCGGCGCTATGTGCGGCGGCTGGCCGGGGCGGGGGTGGTCGGGCTCGGCTTCGCGGTCGGCGTCAACTACGAGGAGATCCCCAAGGCGCTGGTCGAGGCGGCGGACGCGGAGGGCCTGCCGCTGCTGGAGGTGCCGCGCCGTACGCCGTTCCTCGCGATCAGCAAGGCCGTGTCGGCGGCCATCGCGGCGGATCAGTACCGGGCGGTGACGGCCGGGTTCGCGGCGCAACGGGAGCTGACCAAGCAGGCGCTGACCGACGGCCCGGAAGGGCTGCTGGCCGCGCTGGCCTCGCAGGTGGACGGCTGGGCGGCGCTGTACGACGCCTCCGGTGCCGTGGTCGCGACGGCGCCGGAGTGGGCGGGGCGGCGGGCGGCCCGGCTCACGGCGGACGTGGAGCGGCTGCGGGAGCGGCCCGCGCCGGCGTCGTCCGTGGTCGGCGGCCCGGAGAACGAGGACCGGGTCGAGCTGCACAGCCTGGGCACCGGCCGCCGCGCCCGCGCCGCGCTGGCCGTGGGCACGGCGTCCGCACTCGGCACGGCGGAGCGGTACGCCGTCCACTCGGCCATCGCACTGCTGACCCTGACCACCGAGCGGTCCCGGTCCTTGCAGGCGGCCGAGCAGCGGGTGGGCGCGGCGGTGCTGCGCATGCTGCTCGCGGGCGAGCCGGATCACGCACGCGCCGTGGCCGGAGACCTCTACGGCGGGCTCCTGGACGCCCCCTTCCGTGTCATCGTCACCGAGGCGGCGTCGGTGTCGGCGGCGCGGGTCGTCGACACCGCGGCGCGCGAGGCGCTCCCCAAGGCCGCCGCGACCTCCGCCGCCGCGCTGGTCGCCGCCACCGGCACGAACGGCGATCCGCTGGGCGCGCTCACCGAGCTCGTGGAGTCCGCGGCGGCCCGGGCCGGGGAGGCGGTGCTGGTCGTACCGGAGGGCGAGGGGGAGACGGCGCGGCTGGTGGTGCTCGCGACGGACGGGGGCGCGGCGGTGACGGCGTGCACGCAGTACGCGGCGGCGTTGGAGGCGGCGCGTTCGGATGCCGTACCCGAGCAGCCGGGTGCCGACGACGAGGAACTGGTCATCGGCCTGTCGGCCCCGGCCGGGCCCATCGCAGCCGCGGCGGCCTACAAGCAGGCCGAGCAGGCGCTGTCGGTGGCGCGGCGGCGCGGGCGGGTGTGCGTGGAGCACGAGCAGTTGGCGGCAGGGTCCGTGCTGCCGTTGCTCGCGGACGACGCGGTGAAGGCGTTCGCGGACGGGCTGCTGCGCGCGCTGCACGAGCACGACGCGACGGGCCGCGGCGACCTGGTGGCCTCCCTGCGGGCGTGGCTGTCACGGCACGGGCAGTGGGACGCGGCGGCCGCGGACCTGGGCGTGCACCGGCACACGCTGCGGTACCGGATGCGGCGGGTGGAGGAGATCCTGGGCCGGTCGCTCGATGACGCGGATGTGCGGATGGAGCTGTGGCTGGCGTTGAAGGCGACGTCGTCGGAGTAGCCGACCCGGATTCCGCCCGGCCGCCGGCCGAAGCAGCCGTCGAACGTCCGCTGGGACTCCCGGCCGCCGTACCGGTCCGGTCGGGGGTTCAGGGCCCACAGGAGTTCTCGGGGCTAGCGCTCCTCTCCCGCGGCCAGCTCGGCCGCCGCCTCGTGCATGGCCAGTTCGAGCAGTGACGGGTCCGTGAGGGTGCCCGTGCCGTCCGGGGGGACCAGCCAGCGGACGGCGCCGATGGAGCGGCCCGGGTAGGGGACGACGATCCAGGTGCCGGCTCCTGCCGTACGGATGCCGGTGCCGAGCCAGCGGGCAGCCGTGCCGGGCGGCACGAAGAAGCCCATGCGCGAGTCGCCGAAGTCGACCAGGACCGGGCCCGGTTGGTCGAGGATGCGGGTGAGGACGTCGAGGGTCGGATAGCCGAGCTCGCCCGGCAGGATGAGTACGTCCCAGGCCTTGCCGGCCGGCAGCAGCGCCACCCCTAGAGGGTTGCGCTCCCACTCCCAGCGACAGGCCTCGGGATCCGGTGCGGCGGATGCCAGCCACTCGACCGCCGTCTTCGCCCCTGTCATGACGGTGACCTCCCTTTTCTTTCGTGGACGCCGATCGCGTCACGAGGGAGAGGGAGGTCACCCGGCATGCATTACGCGGGTTTTCGCCGCCAGTTCGCGGTGATCTGGGTCACATGCAGAGCCGTGCCGTGGTCAGCTGTCGAAACCCAGGCCCAGCCGGTCCATCGCCTTCAGCCACAGATTGCGCCGCCCTCCGTGCGCGTCGGCGCGGGCCAGCGACCACTTGGTGAGCGCGATGCCCGTCCAGGCGAACGGTTCCGGAGGGAAGGGCAGCGGCTTCTTGCGGACCATCTCCAGCTGGGTGCGCTCCGTGCGCTCCCCCGCCAGGAGGTCCAGCATCACGTCGGCGCCGAAGCGCGTGGCGCCCACGCCGAGGCCCGTGAAGCCGGCCGCGTACGCCACCTTGCCCTGGTGGGCCGTGCCGAAGAACGCCGAGAAACGCGAGCAGGTGTCGATCGCGCCGCCCCACGCGTGGGTGAAGCGGACGCCCTCCAGCTGCGGGAAGCAGGTGAAGAAGTGCCCGGCGAGCTTGGCGTACGTCTCCGGCCGGTCGTCGTACTCGGCGCGGACCCGGCCGCCGTACGGGTAGATCGCGTCGTAGCCGCCCCACAGGATGCGGTTGTCGGCAGAGAGCCGGAAGTAGTGGAACTGGTTCGCCGAGTCGCCGAGGCCCTGGCGGTTCTTCCAGCCGATCGAGGACAGCTGCTCCGCGCTGAGCGGCTCGGTCATCAGGGCGTAGTCGTAGACCGGGACGGTGTAGGCGCGGACGCGCCTGACCAGGTTGGGGAAGATGTTGGTGCCGAGCGCGACCTGGCGGGCGCGGACCTGGCCGTAGGGGGTGCGTACGGCCATGCCGGCGCCGTACGGCTTCAGGGTGAGGGCGGGGGTGTGCTCGTAGATGCGGACGCCCAGGTCGAGGCACGCCTGCTTCAGGCCCCACGCCAGCTTGGCGGGGTTGACCATGGCGACGCCCCGGCGGTCGTGGAGGCCGGCCTGGAAGGTCGGTGAGTCGACCTGGGCCCGGACCGCGTCGGCGTCCAGGAACTCGACGCCGTCGGCGAGGCCCTTGTCCCGCAACTCCTCGTACCAGTCGCGCAGTTCCCACGCCTGGTACGTCTCGGTGGCGACGTCGATCTCGCCGGTGCGTTCGAAGTCGCAGTCCAGCGAGTAGCGGGCGACCGCCTTCTCGATCTCGTCGAGGTTGCGGGCGCCCAGCTCCTGAAGCTTGTGGATCTCGCCCGGCCAGCGCGCGAGCCCGTTGGGCAGGCCGTGGGTGAGGGAGGCGGCGCAGAAGCCGCCGTTGCGGCCGGAGGCGGCCCAGCCCACCTCGCGGCCTTCGAGCAGCACGACATCCCGCTGCGGGTCGCGCTCCTTGGCGATGAGCGCGCTCCACAGTCCGCTGTAGCCCCCGCCGACGACCAGCAGATCGCAGGTCTCGGCGCTGGTGAGGGCGGGTTCGGGGTGGGGCCTGCCGGGGTCGTCCAGCCAGTACACGACCGGCTGGGCGTCGGAAAGGGATCTCGTCCAGCTGTTGCCACGACTCATGGCGCTCGGGGCCATGATTTCAACTCCCTACGGGGGTTTCCCTTTGGCTTTACGCCTTTGTCTTACGCCTTTTGCTTGGTACGGCGATTGCTGATGACCATGGAGGCCAGGACGAACAGTACGGCGACGACGAACATGGCCGTACCGATGACATTGATCTGAACGGGCGTTCCGCGCTGGGCCGATCCCCAGACGAACATCGGGAAGGTGACGGTGGAGCCCGCGTTGAAATTGGTGATGATGAAATCGTCGAAGGAGAGCGCGAAGGCGAGCAGCGCGCCCGCCGCGATTCCGGGGGCCGCGATCGGCAGGGTGACCCGCACGAACGTCTGGACCGGGCCGGCGTACAGGTCCTGCGCGGCCTGCTCAAGACGCGGGTCCATCGACATCACGCGCGCCTTCACCGCCGTCACGACGAAGCTCAGGCAGAACATGATGTGGGCGATGAGGATCGTCCAGAAGCCGAGCTGGGCGCCCATGTTGAGGAACAGGGTGAGCAGCGAGGCCGCCATGACGACCTCGGGCATCGCCATCGGCAGGAAGATCAGCGAGTTCACGGCGCCCCGCGCGCGGAAGCGGTAGCGGACCAGCGCGAAGGCGATCATCGTGCCGAGGACGGTGGCGCCGAGCGTCGCCCAGAACGCGATCTGGAGGCTGAGGGACAGCGATCCGCACAGGCCGGCCACGCCGCACGGGTCCTGCCAGGCCGCCGTGGAGAACTCCTGCCATTCGTAGTTGAAGCGCCCCTTCGGATTGTTGAAGGAGAAAACCGTGACGACGACGTTCGGCAGCAGGAGATAAGCGAGAGTCAGCAGTCCCGCGATGACGACGAGATGGCGCTTGAGCCAGTTGACGAAGGTCATTTAAACCAGATCCTCCGTGCCGGACTTGCGGATGTAGACGGTCACCATGACGAGGATGGCGGCCATGAGGATGAAGGAGAGCGCCGCGGCCGTCGGATAGTCCAGGATGCGCAGGAACTGCGTCTGGATGACGTTGCCGACCATGCGGGTGTCCGTGGAGCCGAGCAGGTCGGCGTTGACGTAGTCACCGGCCGCCGGGATGAAGGTCAGCAGGGTGCCGGAGACGACGCCGGGCATCGACAGAGGGAAGGTGACCTTGCGGAAGGTGGTGATCGGCTTGGCGTACAGGTCGTTCGCCGCCTCGTGCAGCCGGGGGTCGATGCGTTCCAGCGAGGTGTAGAGCGGCAGGACCATGAACGGCAGGAAGTTGTACGTCAGACCGCACACCACCGCGAGCGGCGTGGCCAGCACGCGGTCGCCGTCGGTCATGCCGAGCCAGCTTGTGACGTCCAGGACGTGCAGCGTGTTGAGGGCGCCGACGACGGGGCCGCCGTCCGCGAGGATCGTCTTCCAGGCGAGGGTGCGGATCAGGAAGCTGGTGAAGAACGGCGCGATCACCAGGATCATGATCAGGTTCTTCCAGCGGCCCGCGCGGAAGGCGATGAGGTAGGCGAGCGGGTAGCCGAGGACCAGGCACAGGACGGTCGCCGAGCCGGCGTAGAGCACCGAGCGCAGGAACTGGGGGTAGTACTCGGACAGCGCGTCCCAGTACGTCGCGAAGTGCCAGGTGACCTTGTAGCCCTCCTCCAGGGAGCCCGTCTGCACGGACGTGGAGGCCTGGTAGATCATCGGCAGCGCGAAGAACACCAGCAGCCAGAGGATGCCGGGGAGCAGCAGCCAGTACGGGACGAGACGGCCGCGCCTCCGCGGGGGCTTCTTCTCGGGGGCCGTCGGGGTCAGAGGCGGTGGCGCCTCGGTGAGCGTCGACATCAGGCGGCCGCACCTTCCTCGACCCCGGCGGAGCCCGTTGTCCCAGCAAGCAGGGACTGGGCGGCGTCGAGGCCGAAGGTGTGGGCCGGGCTCCAGTGCAGGACGACGTCGGCGCCGGGGACCAGGCGGGTGTCGCGGTCGACGTTCTGGACGTAGACCTCGAAGTCCGGGCAGACGGCGCTGTCGACGACGTACTGCGTGGAGACGCCGATGAAACTGCCGTTGGTGATCTTGCCGGTGATGCGGTTGCGGCCCTCGGGGATCTCACCCGCGTCGTCGGCGTGAGTGAGGGAGATCTTCTCCGGGCGCACCCCGACCAGCACCTTGCCGCCGGTCGTCGTGGCCGCTGAGCAGCGCGACTCGGGCAGGACGAGCTTGCCGCCGCCCGCCCTCAGCACGATGTCATCGCCGCTCCTGGAGTCGACCTCGGCCTCGATGAGGTTGGAGGTGCCGAGGAAGTTGGCGACGAAGGTCGTGCGCGGGTTCTCGTACAGGTCGGTGGGCGAACCGAGTTGCTCGACGCGGCCCGCGTTCATCACGGCGACCGTGTCGGCCATCGTCATGGCCTCCTCCTGGTCGTGCGTGACATGGACGAAGGTGATGCCGACCTCGGTCTGGATGCGCTTGAGCTCCAGCTGCATCTGGCGGCGCAGCTTGAGGTCGAGGGCGCCGAGGGGCTCGTCGAGGAGGAGCACCTTGGGGTGGTTGATCAGAGCCCGGGCCACGGCCACGCGCTGCTGCTGGCCGCCCGACAGCTGGTGCGGTTTCTTGCGGGCCTGCTCGCCGAGCTGTACGAGGTCGAGCATGTCCCCGACCTGCTTCTTCACCGACTTGATGCCGCGCCGGCGCAGACCGAAGGCGACGTTCTCGAAGATGTCGAGGTGCGGGAAGAGGGCGTAGGACTGGAAGACCGTGTTCACGGGCCGCTTGTACGGCGGCAGGGCGGTGACGTCCTGGTCGCCGAGGTGGACGGTGCCGGAGGAGGGTTCCTCCAGGCCGGCGATCATGCGCAGCGTGGTGGTCTTGCCGCAGCCGGAGGCGCCGAGCAGGGCGAAGAAGGAGCCCTGGGGGACGGTCAGGTCGAGCGGGTGTACGGCGGTGAAGGAGCCGTAGGTCTTGGCTATGCCGGAGAGGCGGACGTCGCCGCCGTGGTCGGTCTTGTTCGTCGTCACGGTGATCACGCCCCTGTCAGCTTCGCGAACTTCTGTTCGAACTCGGTCTCTTCCTTCGAGCTCAGCGAGCGGAAGGGGTGGGACTTCTCGGCCATCGCCTTGTCGGGGATGATCAGCGGGTTGTTCGCCGCATCCGGGTCGATCTTCTCCAGCTCGGCCTTCACGCCGTCGACGGGCGTCACGTAGTTGATGTACGCGGCGAGTTCGGCGGCCGGCTTCGGCTCGTAGTAGAAGTCGATGAGCCGCTCGGCGTTCGTCTTGTGGCGGGCCTTGTTGGGGATCAGCAGGTTGTCGGTCGACGTGATGTACCCGCTGTCCGGGATCAGGAAGTCGATGTCCGGGCTGTCCGCCTTCAGCTGGACCACGTCACCGGCCCAGGCTATGCAGGCCGCGAAGTCGCCGCTGGTCAGGTCGGAGGTGTAGTCGTTGCCGGTGAAACGGCGGATCTGGCCCTTGTCGACGGCCTTCTGGATGCGGGCGACCGCCGCGTCGAAGTCGTCGGTGGTGAAGTCCGCCGGGTCCTTGCCCATGTCGAGCAGGGTCATGCCGATGCTGTCCCGCATCTCCGACAGGAAGCCGACGCGCCCCTTGAGCCTGGGGTTGTCGAGCAGGTCGGAGAGCGACTTCACCTCGACGCCGTCCAGCGCCTTCTTGTTGTAGGCGATGACGGTCGAGATGCCCTGCCAGACATAGGAGTAGGCACGGCCGGGGTCCCAGTCCGGGTCGCGGAACTGCGCCGAGAGGTTGGCGTAGGCGTGCGGGAGGTTGGAGGGGTCCAGCTTCTGGACCCAGCCGAGGCGGATCAGGCGGGCCGCGAGCCAGTCGGTGAGGACGATGATGTCCCGGCCGGTGTCCTGCCCCGCCGCGAGCTGCGGCTTGATCTTGCCGAAGAACTCGACGTTGTCGTTGATGTCCTCGGTGTACTTGACCGAGATACCGGTCCGCTTCTTGAACTGGTCGAGCGTGGGATGGTGCTTCTCGCTGTCGTCCACGTCGATGTACTCGGTCCAGTTGGAGAAGTTCACGACCTTCTCCTTCGCCGAGTGGTCCTCCGCGGAGACACCGCCCTGGGTGTTTCCGGCCGCGGGGATCCCGCAGGCGCTGAGCGTGCCCAGTCCGCCCAGCGCGAGCGCGCCGCCCGTGGAGGCACGCAGCAGGGAACGGCGGGTCATGGCGGCCCGGCCGCCTCGCAGGCTGCGCCGCATGGCGGCCACTTGGGCCGGGGAGAGGCGGTCGGGCTCGTACTGCTCCATGCGCGTGGTGACCTTTCGGGAGATCGGGAGGGAGGGGAGGCCGGGCGGCTGGTCGGGCGGGCGGGCTCCCCCTGTCGTCTGGTCTGGCTAGCGGTCCCCGAAGACGGTGCGGTGCCAGTCCTTCCTGGCGACCGCGGTGTTGTCGAACATGACGTGCTTGATCTGGGTGTACTCATCGAACGAGTACGCCGACATGTCCTTGCCGAAGCCGGACGCCTTGTAGCCGCCGTGCGGCATCTCGCTGATGATCGGGATGTGGTCGTTGACCCACACGCACCCGGCCTTGATCTCGCGGGTGGCGCGGTTCGCCCGGTACACGTCGCGGCTCCACGCGGAGGCCGCGAGCCCGTACGGCGTGTCGTTGGCGAGCCGGATCCCCTCGTCGTCGCCGTCGAACGGCAGGACGGCCAGGACCGGCCCGAAGATCTCGGACTGGACGATCTCGCTGTCCTGGGCCGCGTCGGCGACGAGGGTGGGCCGGTAGTACGCGCCGTTCCTGAGTTCGCCCTGCGGCGCCTCACCGCCGGTGACCACACGCGCGTAGGCCCGCGCACGGTCGACGAATCCGGCGACCCGGTCGCGCTGGACGTGCGAGATCAGCGGTCCGAGATCGGTACCCGGCGCGAACGGATCACCGAGCCGGACGCTCTCCATGAGCGCGGCGGTCCGCTCGACGAACGCCTCGTACAGGGGGCGCTGCACATACGCGCGCGTGGCGGCCGTGCAGTCCTGCCCGGTGTTGATGAGCGCGCCCGCGACGGCACCGTGGGCGGCGGCCTCCAGGTCGGCGTCGTCGAAGACGACGAAGGGCGCCTTGCCGCCGAGTTCCAGATGGATCCGCTTGACGGTGGCGGTGGCGATCTCGGCGACGCGCCTGCCGACGGCGGTGGAGCCGGTGAAGGAGGTCATGGCGACGTCGGGATGCCCGACGAGGTGCTCACCGGCCTCCCTGCCGGTCCCGGTGACGATGTTGACGACCCCGTCCGGGATGCCGGCGTCGGTGGCGGCCTGGGCGAAGAGAAGCGAGGTGAGCGGGGTGAGCTCGGCGGGCTTGAGCACGATGGTGTTGCCCGCGGCGATGGCCGGGAGGACCTTCCAGGCGGCCATCTGGAGGGGGTAGTTCCATGGGGCGATGGAACCGACGACACCGATGGGCTCGCGGCGCACGTACGAGGTGTGGTCGCCGGAGTACTCCCCCGCGGACTGGCCCTGGAGATGCCGGGCGGCGCCCGCGAAGAAGGCGATGTTGTCGATGGTCCCGGGAACGTCGAACTCACGCGTCAGCTTCAGCGGCTTCCCGCACTGCAGGGACTCGGCCCGGGCGAATTCCTCGGCGCGCTCGGCGAGCACGGCGGCGAAGCGGTGCATCGCGTCGGAGCGCTCGCCCGGGGTGGCGCCGGCCCAGCCGGGGAACGCCTCTCGCGCGGCGGCGACCGCGGCGTCGACGTCCTCGGTGCCGGCCAGGTCGTACGTGTACACCTCCTCGCCGGTGGCAGGGTCGACGACGGCGTGGGTGCGCCCCGAGGTCCCCTTCACGAGGCGGCCCGCGATGTACTGCGCGCCGTCCGCGAAGCGGTCCTGGGCCGGGAATCGTTCCGGGGTGGCGGTGCCCGGGTTGTGCATGTCGCTCCCTCCGTGCCCCGAGATGGGGCCGGCGTGGCTCAGGCTCGATTTGAGTGCCGATCCTGGCAGAGCAGGAAGGCTCCAACAAGTGATTCCGTTGTTGCCTTTTGGTTACGCAACGGAATCTGTCGACCAGGTGTCGAGTTGGCCTGGAAAACGCGGGACGGATTGTCGGTGGTGCCTGTCAGACTCGGGGACATGGCGAAGATCGATTCTTGGGATGTCCTGATCCAGGAGGTCCGTGCGGGGACGAGAGTCAGGTATCTGCACTTCTGGGGGCACCGACCACGAGCGGACGGGCAGCTGAGCGCGAGTTGCCTGAGCCAGTGGTGGGCCGCGCCGTTCACGGTGGACGGCGTGTCGTACGCGACCGCCGAGCACTGGATGATGGCCGAGAAGGCACGGCTGTTCGGGGACGCGGAGGCGGAGCGGCGGGCGCTGGCGGCCGGGCATCCGTCCGAGGCGAAGAAGGCCGGGCGGCTGGTGCGGGGGTTCGACGAGGCGACATGGGAGCGGGAGCGGTTCCGGATCGTCGTCGAGGGGTCGGTCCACAAGTTCGCGGCGGATGCGGGGCTGCGGGGATTTCTGCTGGGGACCGGGGACCGGGTGCTGGTGGAGGCCAGTCCGGTGGACCGGGTCTGGGGCATCGGGCTGGCCGCGGGGGACGAGGGGGCGGCGGATCCGGAGCGGTGGCGGGGGCCGAACCTGCTGGGGTTCGCGTTGATGGAGGCGCGGGAGCGGCTGCGGGGTGAGCCGACCGGCGCTTGAGGGGCCGACGCTACGGCCGGCCCCTGCACCTCACCGGGTCCGGGACCTCACAGGGTCCGGGACCTCACAGGACGCCCATGACACTCGCGAAGATGGCGAAGCCCAGCACCGGGAGGATCACGGTGGCCACGATCCCGCAGACAAGACCGGCGGTCGCCGCGCCCTTGTTGGTGGCCTCGCCCCGGTTGGCCTTGCCCCGGCCGATCGCGCCGAAGATGATCCCGAGGATTCCGAGGATGACGCCGAAGAACCACAGGAAGAAGGTCAGGCTGCACACCACGCCGATGATGCCCAGGACCAGTCCGGTGGTGCCCATGCCGTTGCTCGGCTGCATCGGCATGGCATAGCCGGGCGCCTGCGGGTAGGTGCCCGGGTAGGAGGGGCCGGCGGGCGGATAGCCGTACCCCGGGCCGGGCTGCGGGGCCGACGGCGGGTAGGCGTATCCCCCGGCGGGCTGTTGCGGCGGCTGCGACGGCGGCGGCCCGAAGCCACCGGGTCCGGGATTGGCGTCGGACATGAACTGCTCTCCCCTCGTTGACAGTCAGGGCATCGTAATCGCCCTGTTCATGCCAGGGATTCAGCGGACCGCCGCGACGGACACCGGCGCCGACACCGGCACCGGGGAGGCGCCGTAGTAGTCGTCGTCGTAGTCCTCCGAGTTGACGGCGGCCGTGATGCCGATGATGACCAGGACGATCATGAGGACGCCGAGGACGATGCCGATGATGCCCGTGATCAGACCGGCCTGCGCCTGTCCGCGGTTGTCGGCCTCGCCGCGCTCGGCCTTGCGGCGTCCCTGGACGCCGAAGATCACGGCGAGGATGCCGAGGACGATGGAGACCACGCCGTACAGACAGAAGAGGCAGCAGGACAGGATGCCGAGCACCAGGGCCGCGACGCCCATGCCGTTCTGCGGCGGCATCGGCATGCCGGGCCAGCCGTAGCCCGGGGGGTAGCCGGGGAAGCCGTAGCCGCCCGGGGCGCCGGGGCCGGTGGGCGCGATGGGCGGGGGCGGGACGGCGGCACCGGGCGGGGGGTAGCCGTAACCGGGGGCGGGGCCGGTCGGGGCCGTGGCGTCGGGCGCGGCGAAACCGTCGGACGGCATCGACGTGACCGTGGCCTGGTCGTGGACGGACGGCGGCCGCGGCGCGTCGTCGGGCGCCGGGTTCTTGTCCGGCGACGGCCGGTTCTTGTCCAGCGACGGCCGGCTCTCGGGCGGCGCCCACGGGTCGTGGCCTCCCCCGGCCTCCCCGCCGGGCAGCGCTGCGTCCGTCATGTCATGTCCCCCCTGGTGGTTCGTGCCGCCATGCTACGGCCCCCCACCCGCCTTCCGGCGGCCGGTGTCCGACCGTCGGCACCCGCTCTCGTCCCCGCTGCATACGATGGCACCGCATGCGATCAGCCGATCACCCGCGTCCCGCCGCTCACACAGCCGGCCACGGGACGCCGTTCCCGGGGAGGAACCTTGACCGACCATCTCGTCGACGCCAGCGTCCCGCGCGATCTGCACGCCTTCATCGCCGGACTGCCCAAGGCCGAACTGCACGTGCACCACGTCGGCTCCGCCTCCCCCCGTATCGTCTCGGCCCTGGCGGCCCGCCACCCCGACTCCAAGGTCCCCACGGATGCCGAGGCCCTGGTCGACTACTTCACGTTCACGGACTTCGCCCACTTCATCGACGTGTACCTGTCCGTCGTGGATCTGATCCGCACCCCGGAGGACGTACGGCTGCTCACCTACGAGGTGGCCCGCGACCTGGCCCGCCAGCAGGTCCGCTACGCCGAGTTGACCATCACCCCGTTCTCCTCCACCCGCCGCGGCATCGAGGCCGGGGCCTTCATGGCGGCGATCGAGGACGCCCGCAAGGCGGCCGAGGCCGAGTTCGGGACCGTGCTGCGCTGGTGCTTCGACATCCCGGGCGAGGCCGGACTGGAGTCGGCGGAGGAGACCGTACGGCTCGCCACGGACGACCGGCTACGCCCGGAGGGCCTGGTGTCGTTCGGACTCGGCGGGCCCGAGATCGGCGTACCGAGGCCCCAGTTCAAGCCGTACTTCGACCGGGCCATCGCCGCCGGGCTGCACTCCGTGCCGCACGCCGGCGAGACCACCGGACCGGAGACCGTCTGGGACGCCCTGACCCACCTGCGCGCCGAGCGCATCGGACACGGCACCAGTTCCGCCCAGGACCCGAAGCTGCTCGCGCACCTCGCCGAGCACCGGATCCCGCTGGAGGTGTGCCCGACCTCCAACATCGCCACGCGCGCGGTCCGCACGATCGACGAGCACCCGATCAAGGAGTTCGCGAAGGCCGGGGTCGTCGTCACCGTCAACTCCGACGACCCGCCGATGTTCGGCACCGACCTCAACAACGAGTACGCCGTCGCCGCCCGGCTCCTCGACCTCGACGAGCGCGGCCTGGCCGACCTCGCCAAGAACGCCGTCGAAGCGTCCTTCCTCGACGACCCCGGCAAGGCCCGGATCGCGGCCGAGATCGACACGTACACCGCGGACTGGCTCGCCCCCTGACTCCGCGGGCCCCCGCCCCCACCACAATGGCCCCATGCAGAACGTGACCGCCGTCGCCCACCGCGGCGACCCCTACCGCGTCCGCGAGAACACCCTCGACTCCCTGCGCTCCGCGCTGCGACGGGGCGCGGACGCGGTGGAGATCGACGTACGTCTCACCAAGGACGGCGTGCCGGTGCTCCTGCACGACGAGACCCTGAAGCGGCTGTGGGAGCAGGACCGTCCGCTGCTCGCCCTGTCGTCGGCCGAGGTGCGGGGGCTGACGGCGGGCGGCGTGCCGACCCTGGAGGAGGCGCTGGCGGCGTGCGGCGACAGCCGGGTGATGCTCGACCTGCCGGGCACACCCGATGTCCGGGCCGCGCGCCGGGTCGTGGACGTCGTCCGCGCGTGCGGGGCGCAGGACCGCGTCTACTACTGCGCGGGCGCGCCGGCCATGCTCGCCGTGCGCGCCGCCGACCCGGCCGCCGAGATCGCCCTGACCTGGACGACGCTGGCCCCGCCGCGCGCCGGCCTGCTCGAAGCGGTACGCCCGCGCTGGCTCAACTACCGCTTCGGCCTGGTCGACCGCGCCGTCGCCGAACGCGTCCACCGCGCCGGCTACCTCCTGTCCGTCTGGACCCCGGACACCCGGCGCTCCATGCGCCGTCTGCTCGATCTCGGCGCCGACTCGATCACGACCAACCGCATCGACGTCCTGCTCGCTACACGCGGGACTTCTGCGGCACGGTCGCCGCGTCCGCGGGGGTCTCGCGCGTGAGGTACTGCGGGACGGGTGTGTCGTCCTTGCCGGTGTCGCGGACGAGGCCGTAGCGGAGCACGCCGTCGGGCGGCCCCTGGTTGATGTCCTTGTTCGCGGCGTCCCAGTCCGACGGGAAGACGCTGAGGCCGTAGTCGGCGCCCCGCTCGTTGACGGTGAGGCGGACGCTGCCGTCGAGGTAGAAGTACTCGTTCTGCCACATCTGCTGGGTGCCGGCGGGCAGGACGGCGTAGCCGGTGGTCGTGTTGCCCATGCCGGTGGCGGAGGTGTCGCTGACCGGGTCGTCCATGCGGCGGCCGCCGCCGGAGGCCACGTGGAACAGCTCGCCCTTCAGGCCGGTCCAGGTCGGCATGACGAGGCTGCCCGCCCGGTACTGCGGTGAGATCTGCCAGCGGACGAGAACGTAGCCCTGCCCGGTCAGCGTGACGGTGTCGCCGCGGTGGTTCATCACGGCGTGGTGGCCGCCGGTGCTGGTGATGCCGGACTCGCGGCGGTGCGGCAGGACGGCGGGCTCGGCGTTCGGGTCGGGGGCCCGGTCGACGGCGTCCACGACCGTGCCGTACAGCTCGGCCTTCCGGGTCGGTGACGGCGATGGTGACGGGGTCGCCGACGGGGCCACGGTCGGTGGGAGCGAGGGCGGCCGGGCGGTGCTCGCGGCCGTGGGGGCGGCCGCGCGCGGGGGCGGGGCGTCCGGGGTCTCGGTGACGACGTAGGCGCCGCCCGCCACGAGCGTCGCGCCGGCCGTGACCGCCACGGCGGGCTGGGTGAGCGCGGCCATCACCTTCGCCGACCAGCCGACGGAGGTCGCCGTGGCCGTCGCCGCGGCCGCCGTCTTGCCGCCGAGGGCGAGGGAGAGGGTGAAGCCGACCGGGATCGGGACGAGGGCGATGCCGACGAGGAGGCGCTCCGCCGGTACGACGGCCTCGCGGGTGTCGCCGCAGTAGCCGCAGCCCCTGATGTGCCGGGCCAGCCGCTTGCGCCAGACCGAGTCGGGGCGGCCGCCGAAGCGGGCGGTCACCTCGCGCAGGCCGGGGCAGGCGCCGTCCAGCGCCCGGACGATGCCGCGCGCGGTCTCCAGCCGTTCCTTCACCCGCTGGACGCGGACGGCGGCGTGCTGCCGGCTGATCCCGGCCGCGGCGGCCAGTTCGCGCCGGGTCAGCTCGCCCGCGACCTCCAGCCACCACAGCGACAGCAGCTGCCGGTCCTCGTCGTCCAGCCAGCGCACCGCCTCGGCGACCTCGCGGCGCTGTCCCTCCAACTGGAGCCGCAGCACGGTGAGTTCGGCGAAGTCGGTGGCCTCGCGCGCCGCCGACTCGTCCAGTTGCGCGGTCTGCCTGCGGCGCGCCCGGTCCCGGATCTGCCGCATGGCGATGGCGACGAGCCAGGAGCGGAAGCTGTCCGGGTCCCGCAGCGAGCCGAGGTTGCCGACGGCGCGCAGCATGGTCTCCTGGACGACGTCGTCGACATCGGCATGGCCGTTCAGGGCCCGCCCGACCACGTTGTAGACCAGCGGCAGCCACCCCTCGACCAGCTCGTCCAGCGCCTGCCGGTCCCCGGCCTGCGCGGCCGCGATGGTGGAGCGCCACTGCCTGCGGGCTCCCTCGTCCACGTGCGTCCTCTCCCAGGTCATCTGCTGCCCGTACGCACCTTCCTGCCTGACCAGCACCGTTGGCTATATCGGAGATCACATTCCGCTTCCGGAGTGGAGACGCGGTGAAGGCAGCGGGGATAACACTTTTCCGGCAGTCGGCGGCCCGTAAGGGCGATCCCCTACAACACCCTTGTTCCGTACGGAACTTGCTCCAGGGCTCCCCCAGGGTCGAGCACCTCCTCGCCGACGATTCGGCGGCAACCGCCTCGCCCCGACGATGATCACGCACTTCCCGCCGATCTCAGGAGCAGCAGATGCCCCTACGCCCGCTTCCCGCCCTCGTCACCTCCGCGCTCGCCCTGACCCTGACCGCGCTGCCGCTGGCCGGGGCGGCGTCCGCGCGGCCCGCGCCGGCCCCGTCGTCGTGCTCCGCGCGGGCGATCGAGGCCGCCACCCCGGACGGCCCGGACGTGAAGGCCCTGTGCGCCGCGCTCGCCGGGCTCCCCGACCAGGACGCGACGGCCGCGCTGATCCGTGTGGGCGGCAAGGGGAACTGGCACGGGGTGGCCGGTGTGCGGGACATGAGAACGGGGGCGCCGGCGCTGGAGAACGCCCGCTTCCGGGCCGGTTCGACGACGAAGGTGGTGACCGCGGCGGTCGTGCTGCAACTCGCCGCCGAGCAGCGGATCTCCCTGGACGGCACGGTGCAGGAGTATCTGCCGGGCCTGCTCACCGAGGAGTTCCGGCCCATCACGGTGCGGCAGTTGCTGAACTTCACCAGCGGTCTGCAGCCGGGCGCGTCCCTCGGCGACAGCACCGAGGACATGTACCCCCACCGGTTCGAGACCCTGACGCCCGCCGAGGTCGTCGCCGCGTCCGTGGCCAAGGGCCCGGACCCCGAGTACGCGCCCGGTGAGCGACAGGACTACGGCAACATCCACTACACCGTGCTCGCCATGCTGATCGAGAAGATCACTGGCGACTCGTACGCCCACCAGGCCGCCGTACGGATCTTCCGGCCGCTCGGCATGCGGCACACCTCGTTCCCCGACGGCCCCGACCCTCGCGTCCACGGCCCGCACAACCGCGGATACGACTGGATCGACGGCAAGTTGACGGACGTGACCGAGTGGAACATGTCCGACCGCTGGGCGGCCGGCGACATGATCTCGACGACCGCGGACCTGGAGCGGCTTCTGGTGGGCGTGTTCAGCGGGCGGATCGTGCCCCAGCCGCAGCTGAAGGAGATGTTCGCGGTGCCGCATGCGGTCGGCGCCACGATGGGCGCGCCGTTCTCGCCCATCGAGGTGAACGGTCGCACCGTCTGGGGCAAGACGGGGTCCCGCCCCGGCTACCACACGGTTGTCGCGGCCACCCGGGACCTGTCCCGGACCGTCGTCTACTCGGTCAATTCGACGGACGCGAGGGGCGACGGCCTGGCCATCGCCCAGCGTTTCGCCTTCCCGGCGTTCAACCGCTGACGGCGACGGAGGCCGGCGGCACCGCGGGTGCCGTCAGTGCCTCCATCCGCTTGATCTTCTTCCGTACGACGTACAGCGGGATCACCCCGAAGACGCCGAAGGACATGTCGATCACCGACCACCAGAAGGGGATGTCGCGGATCGGCCCGCAGATCAGGGCCAGCGGGACGATGCCGGCGCAGGCGATCATCCCGAACTCGACGACCCAGATGTTGCGGACCGGGTCGCGGTAGGGGCCGTAGAAGGCGACGGCGATGACGAGATGCGCGAAGGCCAGCCAGTCCGTGCCGTAGAGCAGGAAGGGGTAGTCGGCATCGGCGGTGTCCAGACCACGCCGCACCCGCTCGATCCAGTCCATGAGGCCGGGGAGGTGCTCCGGCACGGACAGGGCGCGCAACAGGTCCTCGGTCCAGCGCAGTTCGTGGACGAGGGGGAAGGCCGTGGCGCCGCTGAGCACCAGGCAGACGACGAAGAAGGCCAGCCAGACGCGAATGCCCTTGAGCAGGGCGGCTCTGTCGCTCATGGGGTCAGCCTACGCCCATGATTGAACGTGTTCAAAAAGACCCTCCGCCCTCGGACCGGACCTACGATGTCCGCGGTGAACGGAGGAATCATGGCCCTGGACTTGAGCGGGCGGGCCTACCGCGCACAGCGGTGGGCGGCGCGGGCGGCGTTGGCCGCCGCGGGGCTCGCGGTGCTGGTGCCGCTCGCGTACGGCGGTGTCGGCGGGGTTCTGCTGCTGGTGGCCGGTGCGGCGGGGCTGGGCCTCAGCGCGGTCGCGGTGTGGTGGACGCTGACTCTGCGCGGCCCGCTGCGCTGGGCGGCCGCCGTCGTCGCCGTGGCCCTCCCCGCCGCGCTCGTCGCCCTGTTCGCGGCCACCCTGTTCTGGGCCCTGCTGGCGTCCGTGGCGCTGTGGGCGGTGGCCGTGTGGAGCGGCCGGTACGCGTTGCGGGGCACGGGCAGCTCGCGGGTGCGGGTGATGCGGGAACGCAAGACGCCGCCGCCGCGGCGGCCGTATCTGATCATGAACCCGCGCTCGGGCGGCGGGAAGGTGGTCCGCTTCGCGCTTCAGGAGAAGGCCGAGCGCCTCGGCGCCCGTGTCATCCTGCTCGATCCCGACGAGCACCAGGACGTCACCGCCCTGGCCCGCAAGGCCGTGGACGAGGGCGCGGACCTGCTGGGCGTCGCGGGCGGCGACGGCACCCAGGCGCTGGTCGCGGCCGTCGCCGCCGCGTACGACCTCCCGTTCCTGGTGATCAGCGCCGGCACCCGCAACCACTTCGCCATGGACCTCGGCCTCGACCGCGAGGACCCCTCCAGCTGCCTCGACGCGCTCACCGACGGTGTGGAACTCCGCGTCGACCTCGGTTACGCGGGCGGCCGGCCCTTCGTCAACAACGCGTCCTTCGGGGCGTACGCGGCCATCGTGCAGAGCCCCGGCTACCGGGACGACAAGATCGGCACCAGTCTGGAACTACTGCCCGACCTGCTCACCCGGCAGCAGGGCGCGCGACTCACCGCCCGCGCGGCGGACCGGACCCTCGACGCCCCGCACGCCGTGCTGGTCAGCAACAACCCCTACCGCACGGATGACCCCTTCGGCCTCGGCCGCCGTGACCGCCTCGACGCCGCGGTCCTCGGCGTCCTCGGCATCCGGGTGGACAACGCGGCCGAGGCCGCCGGCCTGCTGCTCGACCCGGCACCGGGCGGCCTGACCATCCTGACCGCACCCCACGTGGTCGTCGAGGCCGACCGCCCGGAGATCGAGGCCGGCATCGACGGCGAGGCCCTCGTCCTGCCGACCCCGGTCCACTGCCGCATCGTCCCCGGCGCCCTACGTGTCCGTGTCCCCCGCAAACGCCCCGGCACCCCACAGCCCGTCCCCCGCCTGGACTGGCGCCGACTGCGGAAGCTGGCGGCGACGGTGGGGCGGACGGCGGTGCATCACCGGCGGCCCTGACCAGCGCCCGCGTCGATGCGCAGCGGCCGGTTGGCCCGGGTGAGCCGCTTGCCGACGCCCCAAGGGGCGCGGGGCTGTACCGATATGCGGCTCCGCCGCGGGGCGCGACCAGCCCCCACGCCCCGGCAGCCGGAATACGACCCCTTACGCGTCCAACGAAGTCATGACGTGCTTGATCCGCGTGTAGTCGTCGAAGCCGTACGCCGAAAGGTCCTTGCCGTACCCGGACTTCTTGAACCCGCCGTGCGGCATCTCCGCGACCAGCGGAATGTGCGTGTTGATCCACACGCACCCGAAGTCCAGCTTCTTCGACATCCGCATCGCACGCCCGTGGTCCTTCGTCCACACGGACGAAGCCAGCGCGTACTCCACGCCGTTGGCCCACTCGACGGCCTGGTCCTCGTCCGAGAACGACTGGACGGTGATGACCGGACCGAAGACCTCCTTCTGGATGATCTCGTCGTCCTGCTTCAGCCCGGACACCACGGTCGGCGCGTAGAAGTACCCCTTGTCACCGACCTGGTGGCCACCGGCCTCGACCTTGGCATGGGCGGGCAGCCGCTCGATGAACCCGGAGACCTGCTTGAGCTGGTTGGGGTTGTTGAGCGGGCCGAACAGTACGTCCTCGTCGTCCGGCCGGCCGGTCTTGGTGTCGGCGGCGGCCTTCGCGAGGGCCTGTACGAACTCGTCGTGGATGCCCTCCTGCACGAGCACGCGCGTGGCGGCCGTACAGTCCTGCCCGGCGTTGAAGAAGCCCGCGACGGAGATGTCCTCGACGGCCTTGGCGATGTCGGTGTCGTCGAAGACGACGACCGGCGCCTTGCCGCCCAGCTCCAGGTGGACCCGCTTGAGGTCCTTGGAGGCCGACTCGGCGACCGACATGCCGGCGCGCACGGAGCCGGTGATGGAGGCCATCGCCGGGGTGGGGTGCTCGACCATGAGGCGGCCGGTGTCACGGTCACCCGTGATGACGTTGAAGACACCCTTCGGCAGGATCGCCCCGATGATCTCGGCGATCAGAACCGTCGAGGCCGGAGTGGTGTCCGACGGCTTCAGCACCACGGTGTTGCCCGCCGCGATGGCCGGCGCGAACTTCCACACGGCCATCATCATCGGGTAGTTCCAGGGCGCGACCTGCGCGCAGACGCCGACCGGCTCACGGCGGACGATGGAGGTGAGGCCCTCCATGTACTCACCGGCCGAGCGGCCCTCCAGCATCCGCGCCGCGCCCGCGAAGAAGCGGATCTGGTCCACCATCGGCGGGATCTCCTCGGAGCGGGTCAGCCCGATCGGCTTGCCCGTGTTCTCCACCTCGGCCGCGATGAGCTCCTCGGCCCGGTCCTCGAACGCGTCCGCGATCTTCAGCAGGGCCTTCTGCCGCTCGGCGGGGGTCGTGTCGCGCCAGCCCGGGAAGGCCCGGGCGGCGGCCTCCATCGCGGCGTCGACGTCCGCCTGCCCGGACAGCGGCGCGGTCGCGTACGCCTCGCCCGTCGCGGGGTTGACCACGTCCGTGGTCCGTCCGTCGGCGGCGTCCCGGAACTCACCGTCGATGTAGTTGCGCAGACGACGCAGCTCGGTGCTCACTGCCGGCCTCCTGTCAGGTCTCACTGATGCTGGCTGTCAGTCCTGGTTGTCCAGTTACTGAGACACCCACCCTAGTCGGCCGAGCCACGTTTTCAACACCCCCGATCGCGCCAAGGCTGCGAAATCCGCAAGTCTCGGTCTCGTAAACAACGAATTTCATCGCTGCGGCCTTGCGGAACTGTCGAGACGTCGTGCACAGTGACGTCGTGGCCAGTCGAAGCGCAGAGCACAGGGACTCCCGCGAGTCCAGGACCGGCGGCGGTCCCCAGCTGGACGCCGTCTCCCTCGCCATCATCGAACAACTCCAGGAGGACGGCCGCCGGCCGTACGCCGCCATCGGCAAGGCCGTGGGCCTGTCCGAGGCGGCCGTGCGCCAGCGCGTCCAGAAGTTGCTCGACCAGGGCGTGATGCAGATCGTCGCCGTCACGGACCCGCTCACCGTGGGCTTCCGCAGGCAGGCGATGGTCGGTGTCAACGTCGAGGGCGACGTGGAGTCGGTCGCCGACGCACTGACCGCCATGTCCGAATGCGAGTACGTGGTGATGACCGCCGGGTCCTTCGACCTGATGGTGGAGATCGTCTGCGAGGACGACGACCACCTCCTGGACGTCATCAACCGCCGCATCCGGGCCGTCCCCGGAGTGCGCTCCACCGAGAGCTTCGTCTACCTCAAGCTCAAGAAGCAGACCTACATGTGGGGAACCCGATAACCGTGAGGACCCGATAACCGTGAGCAGCAACAGCCCTCAGGACCTCAGCAGGACCGCGTACGACCACTTGTGGATGCACTTCACGCGCATGTCCTCGTACGAGAAGGCCCCCGTCCCGACCATCGTCCGGGGCGAGGGCACCCACATCTACGACGACAAGGGCAAGCGCTACCTCGACGGGCTCGCCGGCCTGTTCGTGGTACAGGCCGGGCACGGCCGGGTCGAGCTGGCCGAGACCGCGTTCAAGCAGGCTCAGGAGCTGGCGTTCTTCCCGGTGTGGTCCTACGCCCACCCGAAGGCCGTGGAGCTGGCGGAGCGGCTGGCCGACGAGGCGCCGGGCGATCTCAACAAGGTCTTCTTCACCACGGGCGGCGGTGAGGCGGTGGAGACCGCCTGGAAGCTCGCCAAGCAGTACTTCAAGCTGGTCGGCAAGCCCACCAAGTACAAGGTGATCTCCCGCGCGGTGGCGTATCACGGCACCCCGCAGGGCGCCCTGTCCATCACGGGCCTGCCCGGTCTGAAGGCCCCCTTCGAGCCGCTCGTCCCGGGCGCGCACAAGGTCCCGAACACCAACATCTACCGCGCCCCCATCCACGGCGACGACCCGGAGGCCTTCGGGCGCTGGGCCGCCGACCAGATCGAGCAGCAGATCCTCTTCGAGGGCCCGGACACGGTCGCCGCGGTCTTCCTGGAGCCGGTGCAGAACGCGGGCGGCTGCTTCCCGCCCCCGCCCGGCTACTTCCAGCGGGTGCGCGAGATCTGCGACCAGTACGACGTGCTGCTGGTGTCGGACGAGGTCATCTGCGCCTTCGGCCGCCTCGGCACGACGTTCGCCTGCGACAAGTTCGGCTACGTCCCGGACATGATCACCTGCGCCAAGGGCATGACCTCGGGCTACTCCCCGATCGGCGCCTGCATCATCTCCGACCGCCTCGCCGAGCCGTTCTACAAGGGCGACAACACCTTCCTGCACGGCTACACCTTCGGCGGTCACCCCGTGTCGGCCGCGGTGGGCCTCGCCAACCTCGACCTGTTCGAGCGCGAGGGCCTCAACCAGCACGTCCTCGACAACGAGGGCGCCTTCCGCGCGACCCTGGAGAAGCTCCACGACCTGCCGATCGTCGGCGACGTCCGCGGCAACGGGTTCTTCTACGGCATCGAACTCGTCAAGGACAAGGCGACGAAGGAGTCCTTCAACGACGAGGAGACCGAGCGGGTCCTCTACGGCTTCCTCTCCAAGGCCCTGTACGACAACGGCCTGTACTGCCGTGCCGACGACCGCGGCGACCCGGTGGTGCAGCTCGCGCCGCCGCTGATCTCCAACCAGGAGACCTTCGACGAGATCGAGCAGATCCTGCGGGCGACCCTGTCGGAGGCGTGGACCAAGCTCTAGCCGCGACGGCGGGGGTGCACCCGTAGGAGTGAGAAGGGTGCACCACCCGCCGCGTGCTGTCCCTCGTTCCGGTCCCGGATCCTTAGCGTGCCTGGTAACCGATCGGCCCTGTCTTCGTTCCCCCGCACGGGGGAACGGCACGGGAACTACGGATCTGACGAGGTGTACGCCCATGGAGGCTCCGCCGGACAACGATGTGCTCTGGGCACGCGCGCTGCACTTCACGCACCGCGACGGCTCCCCCGCGCTCGGCGGGGTCTCGCTCGGAGTGCGTGACGGCGAGATCCTCGCCGTCACCGGCCCGCGGGGCAGCGGCAAGACGGCTCTCCTGCGGTGTCTGTCCGGCCTGGTCCCGCCGGTGCGCGGCGAGGTCTGGTTCAACAGCGTCCCGGTGCACACCATGGGCGCACTGGCCCGCGAACGGCTCCGCCGCGACCGCTTCACCTGGATCGACCCGACCCCGACGCTCGTCCCCGAGCTGAAGGTCTGGGAGAACGCCGCCCTCCCCCTGATGCTGCGCGGCACCAGCCGCCGGCGCGCCAAGACAGCCGCGCTGGAGTGGCTGAACCGCCTGGACGTCGGCGAGTCGGCCCGCAAGCGCCCGCACCAGCTGGTCCAGGCCGAACGGCAGCGCGTCTGCATCGCCCGGGCGCTCGCCCCCTCGCCCACGGTCCTGTTCGCCGACGAACCGACGGCCCCGCTGCACCGCGCCGACCGCGCCCACATCCTGCGCACCCTGACGACAGCGGCCCGCTCGCACGGCATCACCGTCGTCCTGACCACCTACGACGTGGAGAACGCGGCCTTCGCCGACCGCGCCATCGCCCTTCTCGACGGACGGCGCGTCAACACGGTGCACCTGCCGCCGGTCACCGCGACGGAAGGCCGGGCGGCGTGCTCGCTCTCCGTCTGACCCGAAGCGCCCAGCCCGCCGTACAGCTGCGCCGGCTGCTCGTGGCGGCGGCCTCGGCGGGCACGGGCTTCCTGCTGCTGAGCGCCCTCGGCCACGCGCTGTCCCACGCCGACCCCGGCGCGTCGACCCTGCGCCTGGCCTGGTGCCTGCCGCCGCTCGCCGCGACGATCCACCTCGCGGTGGCCGTGGCCCGCACCGACCCGGGCACCAGGCCCCGCCCCGGCCTCGCGGCGATCGGCCTCGGCCCGGCCCGCCTGATGCTGGTCTCGGCCACCACCACGGCCCTGTCCTGCGCCCTCGGCTCGATGCTCGCCCTGCTGGTCTTCCTCCATCTGCGCGGCGACCTGACCGGCATGCCCTTCGACGGCGCCGCCGCGGAGTTCCTGGCGGCCGACGCGCCCCTCCCGCTGCCGGCCGCCCTGACCCTGCTGACCCTGGTCCCGGCGACCGCGTCGACCACGGTGGCCCTCGCCCTGCGCCCGAAGGAACCCGGGTCCTCCGCGGTACGGGGCGCCGAGGGGAGGTCGTACGGCCGCTTCGGGGCGCACGGCAGTGCGGCGGCACGGGAGACGTTCGGGGCGTACGGGCGGTTCGGGGCGCGACGGCGAGGTGGCCCCAAGGAGGGCGGCACCCCACCGGGGCAGGCGAGCGAGACGGCCCCCGCACCCGTCGAGGCCGAGACCGACACCGAGGACGCCCAGGAGCCCCTGGACCACGCAACCCGCCTCCCCGTGCCCCCCAAACCCCCCGTCGGCCTCCCCTGGGGCATCGCCATCGTCGCCGCGGGCCTGGCCGTGGAGGCCTACGCCGCCCGTGCGGCGAGCGGCGCCCTCGCCCTGCCCTCCGCCCTTCCCACCGGTCCTGCCGGAGTGCTGGCCGGCTGGCTGCTGACCGCTGTCGGACTGGCCCTGGCCGCCCCCGGACTCACCCACTTCTGCGGCCGCCTCCTCCAGGCCGTACGCCCCGGCGCCGTACGGCTGCTGGCGGGACGTGTGCTCATGTCGGAGGCCACTCGTATCGGGCGCCCACTCGGCGTCGTCTGCGCCGTGGCCTCGGCGGCGTATGCCATGGCTTCGCTCTCGGCCCCCTCGGCCGCCGCGACCGTCGGCCCGATCAGCACCCTCGGCGCCGCCGTGGTCACCGGCTGCACCGTGGCCACCCTCCTCACGGCCGCCGTTGAGGCCAGACAGGCCCGTGCCGACACCACGGCCGCCCTGCTCCGCCTCGGCGCCCCCACCACGCTGCTGCGCAGCGCGGCGGCCCTGCGCGCCGGCGCCCTGCTCGCCTTCTTCGGCCCGCTCACCCTGATCGTGGCCGAGCTGGCCGCACTGCCCCTGGCACGCTGAGGCCGACGCGAGAAAAACTCGTACGAAAAAAATCTTCGCCCGGCGATGAGTTCCGCTCGGCCCCCCGGTCTACCCCACCGAACAGCACACACCCCGATGGGAGAGACCACGATGACCGCCCCCGCGTACCAGCAGATGATCTTCCTGAACCTGCCCGTGAACGACCTCGCCGCCTCCAGGAAGTTCTTCACGGAGCTCGGTTACTCGATCAACGAGCAGTTCAGCGACGACACGACGGCCTCTGTCGTGATCAGTGAAACCATCGTCGCGATGGTGCACACCCATGAGAAGTACGCCCAGTTCACGAAGAAGCCGATCGCGGACGCGACGAAGACCAGCGAGGTGCTGATCGCGCTGAGCGCCGAGAGCCGCGAGAAGGTCGACGAGCTGGTCGACAACGCGCTGGCCGCGGGCGGTTCCGTCACCGGCGAGACCCAGGACCACGGCTTCATGTACGGCCGCGCCTTCGACGACCTCGACGGCCACACCTGGGAGGTCGTCTGGATGGACCCGTCGGCCATCGAGGGCTGAGGCGGGCCGCCCCATCCACGGTGCCTAGCATGGGCGGGTGCAGACGATGCCCGCCCATGCGGCCCACCACAACGACCGTGAGATAGAGACGCTCGAGGAGTTCGACGCGACCGTGTCGGCGCGCGGCTCCCTCGCCGGATTCCGTGTCCAGGCCGTCGATCTGACGGACCGTACGCGCGAGCTGCTCACCACCAGCGCCGCGGGCGCCCTCTTCCTCGGTTGTCCGATGCGCGAGGAGGCCGCGGCGAAGATCCGCACGGACGGCGCCCTCGTCTTCCCACCGGTCCCGGGGCTGCCCTTCGACCCGTACCGGGGCCTGGTCTACTCCCCCGACGAACTCTTCGCCTCCCTGGCGGACGGCCCGGACGGCTACGAGAACACGCCCGACGCTGCCGCGTACGCCTGGTTCCAGCGGACCAAGGCCGACGGCGACGTCTACGCCTCGATGCTCCGCGCGGTCCACGACGACTCCGTGTCGGACGCGCTGGACGAACTCCTCGCCGGGGCCCGGGTGGTGGGCGTCATGGGCGGCCACGCGATGCGGCGCGGCACGGAGGCGTACGAGGGTGCCGCGCGGCTCGGCCGGGAGCTGGCCCGTGCCGGTCTGACGGTCGCCACCGGCGGCGGGCCGGGCGCGATGGAGGCGGCCAACCTCGGCGCGTACGCCGCCCCTTACGACGACGAGATGCTCACCGACGCGCTCCGACTGCTGGCGAAGGCGCCTTTGTTCACGCCGTCGGTCACCGAGTGGGCGACGGCCGCCTTCGAGGTCCGTGCGCGCTGGCCGAAGGGCGGCCGTTCCGTCGGCATCCCGACCTGGTTCTACGGCCACGAGCCGCCGAACCCGTTCGCCTCCCACATCGCCAAGTACTTCGCCAACGCCACCCGCGAGGACGGGCTCCTCGCCCGTTCGAACGCCGGGGTCGTCTTCCTGCCGGGAGCCGCGGGCACCGTGCAGGAGATCTTCGACAACGCGACGCCGAACTACTACGAGTCGCGTGGTGAGCCGACCCCGATGGTGCTGGTGAACAGGGCCCACTGGACGGAGAGGTTGCCGACCTGGCCGCTGCTCCAGGCCCTCGCCCGGGAGCGGTCGATGGAGTCCCGTATCGCCCTGGTCGACCGGATCGAGGAGGCTCCGGCGGCGCTGAAACGTCTCAGCGATTAATAAGAGGGCAAAGCCAACGGCTGTGGACCGCATACGCGTTGACACTGCTTATGCCACGCTTATAAACCTGTGAGACTCCTGGGGACGGTGATGTCACGTCGCCGCCGCCTCGTTCAACCCCCCTCAGTGTGCAACTCGTAAGGACAAACGTGTCCATAAACCGCCGTACCGTCGCACGTTCCGTGCGCGCTCTTGGTGTTGCCTCCGCCTCGGCCGCGCTCGCGCTCGGCCTCGCGGGCAACGCGCTCGCTTGCGACATCAGTGAATTCTCCGCCGAAGCCAAGTGCGACGGCGACAAGGGTGTCATCACGGTCACCGACGTGGACCCCAGCGGTGTCCCGGCGACCGTCAGCGTCTTCCTGCAGAACAACGGCGCCGACCTGAAGAAGGTCGGCGAGCAGGTGGTCAAGGGCACCCGCGAGGGTGTCACCATCACCTTCGAGGAGAACTGGAAGCCGGACGCGGAGTACCGCGTCCACGTCAAGGCCGCCGGCTATGTCGACGAGGACATCAAGCCGAACCTGACGACGCCGTCCACGGCCTGCAAGAAGGACGAGGAGAAGCCGCCGGCTCCGTCGGACACCCCGACCCCGTCGGACTCCGCGTCCACCCCTGCCGAGGAGACCGACTCCCCGGCCCCGACCCCCTCGGAGAGCGAGAGCACCGCCCCCGCGGACACGGTCGGCAGCGCCCCGTCCCCGGCGAACGACGACTCCAACCTCGCCGAGACCGGTGCGAACTCCAACACCGGCCTGATCGCCGGCATCGCGGTCGCCCTGGTCGCCGTCGGTGGCGGCGCGGTCTTCTTCGGCCTGCGCCGTCGCGGGACGAGCAGCGACCGCTGACCCGCCCGCACACGGCAACACCCTTGTGGCCCGTCCCCGTTCCCGGGGGCGGGCCATTCGCCTGCCTCTGCCGGTCAGCCGAAGGTAGCCCGCTCCAGCCAGAACTCCAGCAGCTCCCGCTCACCGAGGACCTCCAACTCCGCGCTGTCCAGCGGCAGTCGACGGTAGAAGGCGAGGAGTACGGCGGTGAGAGTGCCGCGGAGCGCGACGGTCGCCTTCTCGTGGCCGCGCCGCCAGCCGATGACCTCCTCGGAGAGGTCGATGACCCACTCCGCGTTCACGTCAGCCGTGTCGTCGGTGGCGTGCAGATGAATGCTGCAGCCCGGCCGCCGTAGCTCCCGCGCCGGATCGTCCGGCAGCGTCCGCTGGGCCCACTCCACGATCTCCAGCCACTCGTCGATCGCGTCGGCCGCGATGTCCGGCGCGACCTCGTACGGCAGCCCGGCGGCGAGCGTCGCGTCCGCGCGGTGGATCGTGATCTCGTGGGTCATGCGGCGAGCCCAGAACCCGGCGTTGAACTCCCCGGTCCAGCTCCACACCTTGGCGTCCGGACCGGCCTCCCGCAGCGCGGCGACGATCATCTCGCCGGTCTCCGCGAGCCACGCGTCGAGCGCGGCGGCGTCGCCCTCACCGTCGGGGCCGGCGGCCCCCGGCACCTGCTCCTCCTCGATCTCCTCCTGCGCCCGCGTCCGCACCATCAGCTCCACCCAGCGCAGGGCGCCGCCGGTATGCCGCACGAGTTGTTCCAGTGACCAGTCCGGGCAGGTCGGCACGGTGGCGGACAGGTCGGCGCCGGAGGTCACAACGGCCCTCAACAGGCCGACCTGGTGGGCGATTTCAGCACAGTAGCGATCATGCGGGAGTGACGTCATGCCCCGCACCCTATGTGCCGGACGATCAGCCCAGCACGACAATTTCCGCCGCGTCGAACTCCACCCCGACCTCGTCCCCGACCGCGGGCGCTTCGCGCAGCGCACACGCCGCTTCGAGGCGCGGCGCGTCCTCCGGCTGGACGTGCACGGCGACGTGCGTGCCCTTGAAGGTGCGGGCCGTGACCGTGCAGAGCAGCCCCGCGTCCGGGGCCACGAGCCGTACGCCGGCCGGCCGTACGAGCAGCGTCCGCGGCCCCTGTGCGGCCCCCTCGGCCACCGGCAGCTTGCCCCAGGGCGTGTCCGCTGCCTCCCCGGCGACGATGCCCTCGACCACGTTGTCGAACCCGAGGAAGCGCGCCACGAACTCGTCCACGGGCCGCTGCCACACCTCCAGCGGCGTCCCGCTCTGGGCGATCCGCCCGTCCCGCATCACCACGACCCGGTCGGCCAGCGCGAAGGCCTCGCCCTGGTCGTGCGTCACGGCCAGCACGGTGGTGCCCAACCGTCCGAACAGCTCCCGGAGTTCGACGACGAGCCGCTCCCGCAGCGAGCGGTCGAGCTGACCCAGCGGCTCGTCCAGCATCAGCAGCCGCGGCCGGGGCGCGAGCGCCCGTGCCAACGCCACCCGCTGCTGTTCCCCGCCGGACAGGGAGGCCACGGCACGTCGGGCGGCGCC
Organism: Streptomyces sp. NPDC028907; assembly: GCF_055564995.1. Lineage (NCBI taxonomy): Bacteria > Bacillati > Actinomycetota > Actinomycetes > Kitasatosporales > Streptomycetaceae > Streptomyces > Streptomyces sp. NPDC028907. The sequence goes on along the minus strand of NZ_JBVHVE010000002.1, from coordinate 840,555 downwards.
CGGCAGCCCGACCAGGTCGAGCAACTCCCGTACTCGCTCGGCCTGTTCGCCCTTCGAGGCGCCGTGCATCCGCGCCCCGAAGGCCACGTTGCCGCCGACGTCGCGCTGCGGGAACAGCTGATGGTCCTGGAACATCAGCCCGACTCCCCGCCTGTGCGCGGGCACGGCCGCCTGGTCCCGCCCGTCGAGCGACACCCGCCCGGCGTCGAGCGCCTGCAGCCCCGCCACCACCCGCAGCAGCGTCGACTTGCCGCTGCCGCTCGGCCCGAGCACACACACGATCTCGTGCTCGGCGACATCGAGGTCGACGCGGTCCAGCACGGGCTGCCCGTCGAACCGTACGGTCGCACCCGCCAGACTCAACAGCATCTAGAACTCCCCCGTCCGATCCGTACGGAGCCGCTCCAACACCAGCAGCGCCACCGCGCACACCACCATCAGTACCGTCGAAAGGGCCATTGCCTGCCCGTAGTTGAGCTCGCCTGCCCGCCCCAGCAGCCGGGCCACGGCGACCGGCAGCGTCGGGTTGTCGGGCCGCGCGATGAACACGGTCGCCCCGAACTCGCCGAGCGACACCGCGAAGGCGAACCCGGCCGCGATCAGCAGCGCCCGCCGCACCATCGGCAGATCCACCTCACGCCAGACCCGCCAGGGCGACGCCCCCAGCACGGAGGCCGCCTCGCGCAGCCGCTGGTCCACGGCCCGCAGCACGGGCAGCATGGTCCGTACGACGAAGGGCACCCCGACCAGCGCCTGCGCCAGCGGCACCAGGATCCAGGTGCTGCGCAGGTCCAGCGGCGGCTCGTCCAGGGCGATCAGGAACCCGAACCCGACCGTCACCGCGGAAACGCCGAGCGGCAGCATCAGCAGCGCGTCGAAGCCCCGGACGAACCGTCCCGCGTCCCGCCGGGTCAGCGCGGCCGCCGCCAGTCCGCCGATCAGCACGGCGATCAGCGTGGCTACGACGGCGTACTGGAGCGAGTTGCCGATCGCCTCGATCGGCGCGACCAGGAAGACCCCGCCGTCGGCGTCGGTCAGCGCCCGGTAGTAGCCGAAGTCGGGCGCGTCCAGCGAGCGCTGCACGAGCACGGCGAGCGGCAGCAGCAGGAGTACGACGATGACGGCCAGCACACCGGCCAGCAGCGCCCACTGCCCCGCCCCACGCGGCCGCCGCGCGGTGACCGAGGCGTCCACGAGACGCAGGGCGCTCTCCCGCCGCCGTACCGTCCAGGCGTGCACGGCGAGGATCGCACCCACCGCGAGGAACTGGATGATCGTCAGGACGGCGGCGGTGGACAGGTCGAAGATCTCGGACGTCTGCCGGTAGATCTCGACTTCGAGGGTGGAGAAGGTGGGGCCGCCGAGGATCTGCACCACACCGAAGGAGGTGAAGGTGAACAGGAAGACCATGAGCGCGGCGGCTGCCACGGCGGGCCCGAGGGCCGGCAGGGTGACGGTCCGCCAAGCGGCGAGACGGGACGCCCCGAGCATCCGCGCGGCCTCCTCCTGCCGCGGGTCGAGTTGCGCCCAGAGACCGCCGACGGTCCGTACGACCACGGCGTAGTTGAAGAAGACGTGCGCGAGCAGGATGGCCCACACGGTCGTGTCGAGCCGTACGCCCCACAGCTCGTCGAGGAGTCCGCCGCGGCCGAGGAGCGCGAGGAACGCCGTGCCGACGACGACCGTCGGCAGCACGAAGGGGACGGTGACGACGGCACGCAGGATCTGCTTGCCGGGGAAGTCGAAGCGGGCGAAGACGTAGGCGCCGGGCAGCGCGATCAGCAGGGTCAGCGCGGTGGAGGCGAGCGCCTGCCAGGTGGTGAACCACAGGACGTGCCGGATGTCGGACTGCCCGGGGACGTCCGCGAGCCGCCCGAACTGCCATACCCCGTCGACCTGGAGACCGCGCGCGACGATCGCGGCGACGGGGTAGGCGAAGAAGAGCGCGAAGAACGCGACGGGCACGGCGATGAGGCCGAGCCGCACCGCCGCGCCCCTCTTCCGCGAGACCTTTACTTCAGTACGAGCGAGGTCCACGACTTGACCCAGTCGTCACGGTTGTCGGCGATCTTCGCCGGGTCCATGGTCTCGGGGCTCTTGGCCTGCGGCCCGTACTTCGTGAACTCCTCGGGCACCTCTGCGCCGTCCACCACCGGGTAGACGAACATGTTGAGCGGCATGTCCTCCTGGAACGTCCTGGTGAGCAGGAAGTCGAGGAGCGCCTTGCCGCCCGCGGCGTTCTCGGCGTTGCTCAGCAGGCCGGCGTACTCGACCTGCCGGAAGCAGGTGCCCTCGGCCACCCCGGTCGGAGCCGTCGTCGGCTTCGGGTCGCCGTAGATCACCTCGGCGGGCGGCGAGGAGGCGTACGACACTACGAGCGGCCGGTCGGCCTTGGCCTTCTTGCCGCCCGCGGAGCCCGAGAACTCCTCGTTGTAGGCCTGCTCCCAGCCGTCGACGACCTTCACACCGTTCGCCTTCAGCTTCTTCCAGTAGCCCTCCCAGCCGTCGTCGCCGTACTTGGCGGCGGTGCCGAGCAGGAAGCCGAGGCCGGGCGAGGAGGTGGAGGCGTTCTCGGTGACCAGGAGGTTCTTGTAGGCGGGCTTGACCAGGTCGTCGTACGACGTCGGCGGGGCGAGCTTGTGCTCGCTGAAGTAGGCCTTGTCGTAGTTGACGCAGATGTCGCCGGTGTCGATCGGGGTGACCCGGTGCTGGTCCTGGTCGGCCCGGTACCGGGCCTCGATCTTGTCGGCGCCCTTCGGCTCGTAGGACTGGAACAGGTCGTTGTCGAGCGCCCGGGACAGCAGGGTGTTGTCGACGCCGAAGAAGACGTCGCCCTGCGGGTTGTCCTTGGTCAGGATCGCCTTGTTCAAGGCCTGCCCGGCGTCGCCGTCCTCCAGGACCTTGACCTTGTAGCCGGACTGCTTCTCGAAGGCGGCGATGACGTCCTTGGAGACGGCCCACGAGTTGTGACTGACGAGGGTCACGGTCTTGCTCTTGGACTCGGAGGTGTCGCTCCCCGAGTCGGACGACCCGCACGCGGACAGCGTGACGAGACCGATTCCCACGGCGAAGACCGTGGCCTTCGTGGTGATGCTCACTTGATTCCTCCTGGGGTTGACCAGGAAGAGACGCGGCCCTGCCCGGGAGCCCTCTCATCGGCTCCCGGGCAGGGCGCAACAGCTTGAGTAGTGACCGAACTTCCTACCCAGAATGACCTGGGCGAGGTTCAGAGGGTCTGCGGCCCGATTGCCGCACTCTCAGCGCTGTGGCGCTCCCCTGTCGGAATATGAAGATGTACTTACGACAGCCTTACGGTGGTCAGACTACCGCTCGGTCGCGGCGAGCTGCCCACATGCTCCGTCGATCTCCTGACCACGGGTGTCCCGGATCGTCACCGGCACACCATGAGCGGCGATGGCCTCGACGAACGCCTTCTCGTCCTCGGGCCGGGAGGCGGTCCACTTCGACCCGGGCGTCGGGTTCAGCGGAATCAGGTTCACATGCACCGGCTTGCCCTTGAGCAGCCGCCCGAGCCGGTCACCACGCCAGGCCTGGTCGTTGATGTCCCGGATCAGGGCGTACTCGATCGACAGCCGCCGCCCGCTCTTGCCGACGTACTCGAACCCGGCGTCGAGCACCTCACGCACCTTCCACCGCGTGTTCACGGGGACGAGGGTGTCGCGCAGCTCGTCGTCGGGCGCGTGCAGCGAGATCGCGAGCCGGCACTTGAAGCCCTCGTCGGCGAACCGGTGGATGGCCGGCACGAGCCCGACGGTCGAGACGGTGATCCCGCGCTGGGACAGCCCCAGCCCGTCCGGCTCCGGATCGGTGAGCCGCCGAATCGCGCCCACGACCCGGTTGTAGTTGGCGAGCGGTTCGCCCATCCCCATGAAGACGATGTTGGACAGCCGAGCAGACCCCCCGGGAACCTCCCCGTCCCGCAGGGCCCGCATCCCGTCCACGATCTGATGCACGATCTCGGCGGTCGACAGATTCCGGTCAAGACCCGCCTGCCCCGTGGCGCAGAACGGACAGTTCATCCCGCACCCGGCCTGCGAACTGATGCACATCGTCACCCGGTCCGGATACCGCATCAGCACCGACTCGACGAGCGTCCCGTCGAACAGCCGCCACAACGTCTTGCGTGTGTCGCCCTGGTCCGTCGACAGATGCCGTACGACGGTCATCAGCTCGGGAAACAGCTCCTCCCGCAGCTTGTCCCGCGAACCGGCCGGGATGTCGGTCCACTGCTGCGGATCATGCGCGTACCGCGCGAAGTAGTGCTGCGACAGCTGCTTGGCACGAAACGGCTTCTCCCCGATCGCGGCGACAGCGTCCTTGCGCTCACCGGGCGTGAGATCGGCAAGATGCCGCGGCGGCTTCTTGGCTCCGCGCGGGGCGACGAAAGTGAGTTCTCCGGGCTTAGGCATGGCTGTACCAGTGTCGCAGATCGACTTGGGTGACCTGAGCGCCGCACCATGCGGGGGTGCCACGCCTCCCGGAGCAGCTCTCCGTAGGGGTGAACGGGCTGGTCAGCACTTGCGACGGCCGCCGCGATCCCCGGCAGGCCGACGTGATCTCCGGCGCGGCGCAGGGCGAGCGTCTCGACGAGGTCGAGGTCTCGACGGACGACGACGAGGTCGGCCGGGCGGTCGACGACCCGAACCAGGCGATCGAGGACCGCGACCGGGCCGTCCTGAACGCCGACACCGAACCGAGTTCCGGCAGGGTCGACGCCGCGGCGGAGGGGTCGAGGGACGTCTGCGTGTCGTAGGCGGTGCGGTGCGGCTAATCGGTCGAGCGCTCCAGCCTGTCCTTGAGGAGTTGCTCGTCGCGCGGGAGTTCCTTGCGGACCTGCGGGCGGACGACGAGGGGCACAAGGACCTTGCCGAGACCGTGCCCTTCGAAGTCGATGTCGATCGTCACGCGGGAGCGGCGACCGTCGTCGAGCGGTTCGATCTCACCGTGGGTACGGGGCCTGACGGGACCGTCGACCCCGTGCAGATCCCAACTGTGCGGCGGGTCGAGCTCGTCGAACTGCACGGTCATCGGAACCTCGCGGCTGCCGACGCGCCGGGTGACCCGGACCCGGGAGCCCGTCTGGATCGGCCCTTCGTCGAGCTGCTCGGCCGAGACGGCGCTCAGCTGCCACTCCGGCAGATGGGACGGGTCGGTGACATACGCGTAGACCTCGCCGGGTGGCCGGTCGACGTCGATGAATTCTCGGATGATGGCCATGACGACCCCCTTTGCGGTGCCGTGCGGGCGTACACCGGAATCGTCCCACCGGAGACCCCTGGGCACCATCGCGGACCTGAGCCGAAGGCCGAGGAAGGCCGAGGAGCCCCCGCTCGGCAGAGAGCGGAGGCCCCTCGGTGTGGCTCTTCGGACCGGCCCTGCCGTCAGCCGGAACCCACGAACAGCACCATCAGCAACCACACCACCGGCGCCGTGGGCAACAACGAGTCCAGCCGATCCATGATCCCGCCATGACCCGGCAGCAGCGTGCCCATGTCCTTGATGCCCAGGTCCCGCTTGATCATCGACTCGCCGAGGTCGCCCAGCGTGGCACTGGCCGCGACCGCGAGGCCCAGCAGCAGGCCCTGCCACCAGGTGCCGTCGTCGATCAGGAACTGCATGCACAGCGCGCCCGCCACCATCGCGAAGCTCACCGCGCCGAGCAGGCCCTCGCGGGTCTTGCCGGGGCTGATGCGCGGGGCGAGCTTGTGCTTGCCGAAGCGCCAGCCGACGGCGTACGCGCCGGTGTCACTGACGACGGTCAGCAGCAGAAACGTCAGCACCCGCCAGGCGCCGTCGTCGGCCGTCAGCATCATCGCGACGAACGTCGCCAGGAACGGCACGTAGAACGCCGCGAACACGCCCGCGGTGACGTCCTTGAGGTAGCCCTCCGGCGGCTCGGTCATCCGCCAGACCAGTACGGCCAGCGCGGTCAGCGCCATCGACACCCAGGCGCCCTCGGCACCCCGGACGTACCCGGCGATCACCATGGCCGCGCCGCCGAGCGCGAGCGGGACGAGCGGCGCCTTGATGCCCTTGCGCTCCTCGAGCCGCCTGGTCAGCTCCCACAGGCCCACGACGACGGCGACCGCGACCACACCGACGAACACGGCCTTGACGACGAACAGCGAAGCGACGATCACCACACCGAGCGCGACACCGACTCCTATGGCCGCACCCAGGTCGCGCCCCGCGCTCTTCTTCTGCGGCTGGGGCGCCGGCTGTGGGGCGTCGGGCATGGGCTCCGGATTCTGCGGCGCCGCCTCGAAGGGCCGCGCCTGCGGCGTGTCGTACGGCCGCACGCGCGGCGGCTGTTCGCGGAACAAGGGGCCGCTCAGCCGAGCGGCCCCCCGGTCGTCATCCTGGTCCCCGCCATACGCGGGTACGTCGGGCACGATGGGCATGGGGCGAGTCTGCTGCGCCTCAGGCGCATCGTACGCGGGACCCGCCGGGGCAGCCCCCTGGACAGGTCCACGTGCGGCGGCCCCCCAGTAACCGGCTTGCCCGGCTTGTGGCGGTGCCCCCCAGGAAGAGTCGTTCATCAGACCTCGAGAAGCTCCGCTTCCTTGTGCTTGAGGAGCTCGTCCACCTGCGCGACGTACTTGTGCGTGGTGTCGTCGAGTTCCTTCTCCGCACGACGGCCCTCGTCCTCGCCGATCTCGCCGTCCTTGATCAGCTTGTCGATGGCGTCCTTGGCCTTGCGGCGCACGGAGCGGATGGACACGCGGGCGTCCTCGGCCTTGCCCTTGGCGACCTTGATGTAGTCGCGGCGGCGCTCCTCGGTGAGCTCGGGGAACACCACTCGGATGATGTTGCCGTCATTGCTCGGGTTGACGCCGAGGTCGGAGTCGCGGATCGCCTGCTCGATGTTGCGCAGGGCGCTCTTGTCGAACGGGGTCACGACGGCCATGCGCGGCTCCGGCACGGAGAACGAAGCCAGCTGGTTGATCGGCGTCGGCGCACCGTAGTAGTCGGCCACGATCTTGTTGAACATCGCCGGGTGCGCACGGCCGGTGCGGATCGCGGCGAAGTCCTCCTTGGCGACCACGACGGCCTTCTCCATCTTCTCCTCGGCCTCGAGGAGGGTCTCTTCGATCACCACTTGCTCCTGCGTGTCTTGAGTAAAAGGCCCGGCTGCGGTTCCTGGGTGGGGGCGGCGGCCGGCTGCGTCGCGTCTTCTTCCTGCACGGTTCCCGACCGGCAGGACATTGTCCATCCCCCGGTCAGGGTCCGCCCCGTCCGTCCCCCGGACGGGTTCGTTGTCGGAGTTGTCGGAGCGTCAGCCCCGACCGCCCTGCTCACCCACAAGCGTGCCGATCTTCTCACCCTTGACGGCACGCGCGATATTGCCCTCCGCCAGGAGCTCGAAGACGAGGATCGGGAGCTTGTTGTCGCGGCACAGGGTGATCGCCGTGGCGTCGGCGACCTTGAGGTCGCGGGTGATGACCTCGCCGTAGCCGAGGGAGTCGAACTTGACGGCGTCCGGGTTGCGCTTGGGGTCGGAGTCGTAGACCCCGTCCACCCCGTTCTTGCCCATGAGCAGCGCCTCGGCGTCGATCTCCAGGGCACGCTGGGCGGCGGTGGTGTCGGTGGAGAAGTACGGCATGCCCATACCGGCGCCGAAGATGACCACGCGGCCCTTCTCCAGGTGCCGTACGGCGCGCAGCGGGATGTACGGCTCGGCGACCTGGCCCATGGTGATGGCGGTCTGGACCCGGCTGTCGATGCCCTCCTTCTCCAGGAAGTCCTGGAGGGCGAGGCAGTTCATGACGGTGCCGAGCATGCCCATGTAGTCGGAGCGGGCCCGGTCCATGCCGCGCTGCTGGAGTTCGGCGCCGCGGAAGAAGTTGCCGCCGCCGATGACGACCGCGACCTGCGCGCCGTCGCGCACGACGGCCGCGATCTCGCGGGCGATCTTGTGCACCACGTCCGGGTCGACGCCGAGGCCCCCGCCACCGGAGAAGGCCTCTCCGGACAGCTTCAGCAGAAACCGGCCGCGTACTTTGCCGTCGTCGCTCTTCTGGGCCTTGGTGGTCATCGAGATCCCGCCTTTGTTACGTGGTGCACATACGAAGAAGGCCATTGCCGGTTGGGGCGTGTTTCGCATCCCATGCGCGGCAATGGCCTCCTCGTCAGATCTGCTGTCGTCCGTCACGCACGCGTGCGCGGTGACGGAGTCCGCCAACGACTGCCCTCGACCCTATAGGGACCGGGCGCCGATCGCGGCACGGACTCAGATGCCGACCTTGATACGCGAGAAGCGCTTCAGGGTGACACCGGCCTCGTCCAGGATCTTCTGGACGGACTTCTTGTTGTCGAGCGCGTAGGGCTGGCCGAGCAGCGTGGCGTCCTTGAAGAAGCCGTTGAGGCGACCCTCGACGATCTTCGGCAGGGCGGCCTCGGGCTTGCCCTCGGCGCGGGTGGTCTCCTCGGCGACGCGGCGCTCGGACTCGACGACCTCGGCCGGCACGTCCTCCTTGGAGAGGTACTTCGGCGCGAAGGCGGCGATGTGCTGGGCGACGCCCTTGGCGACCTCGGCGTTCGGCTTGTCCAGCTCGACCAGGACACCGATCTGCGGGGGCAGGTCGGGCATCGTCCGGTGCATGTACGCGAGGACGAAGCCGTCGGCGAACTGCGCGAAGCGGTCCAGGACGATCTTCTCACCGAGGTTGGCGTTGGCCTCGTCCACGAACGCCTGGACGGTCTTGCCGGCCTCGATCTCGGAGGCGAGCAGGGCGTCGAGGTCGGCCGGGGAGGTCGCGGCGACGTGCTGCGCGATCTGGTTGGCGACGGCCTGGAACTTCTCGCCCTTGGCGACGAAGTCCGTCTCGCACTTCAGCTCGACGAGGACGCCGGAGGAGTTGTCGTCGGCGATGATCGAGACCACGGCGCCGTTCTCGGCGGAGCGGCCCTCGCGCTTGGCGACGCCCTTCTGGCCCTTGATCCGGAGCGCCTCGACGGCCTTCTCGACGTTGCCCTCGGCCTCGTCCAGCGCCTTCTTGCAGTCCATCATGCCGGCGCCGGTGAGCTCACGGAGCTTCTTGACGTCAGCGGCGGTGTAGTTCGCCATGAGTCTGTGAATCTTTCTCGAAGTCTGGAAGATCGAAGATCTACGGGGTCTGCGGCTCCCGAGGAGTAGCCGGTGCCGCCGACCTTCCGTCGACCTACGGGTGAACGGCGGGAGCGGATTTCATGCCGCTCCCGCCGTCAACGCCGACGGTGTCAGGCCTGCTCGCCCTCGGCGGCCGGAGCCTCGGTGGCCGGAGCCTCCGTGGCCGGAGCCTCCGTGGCGGGGGCCTCGGCGGCCGGAGCCTCAGCGGCGGGCGCCTCGGCAGCAGGGGCCTCGGCGGCGGCCGGGGCCTCCTCGGCCTTCTTCTCACCCTCGAGCAGGTCGCGCTCCCACTCGGCGAGCGGCTCGCCCGCGGCCTTCTCACCCTTGTCGCCGGTGGCGACGCCGGAGCGGGCGATGAGGCCCTCGGCGACGGCGTCGGCGATCACGCGGGTGAGCAGGGTGACGGAGCGGATCGCGTCGTCGTTGCCCGGGATCTTGTAGTCGACCTCGTCGGGGTCACAGTTGGTGTCGAGGATGGCGACGACCGGGATGTTGAGCTTCCGGGCCTCGCCGACCGCGATGTGCTCCTTCTTGGTGTCCACGATCCAGACGGCGCTGGGCACCTTCTGCATCTCGCGGATACCGCCGAGGGTCTTCTCCAGCTTGGCCTTCTCGCGGGAGAGGACCAGCAGCTCCTTCTTGGTCAGACCGGAGGACGCGACGTCCTCGAAGTCGATCTGCTCAAGCTCCTTGAGGCGCTGCAGGCGCTTGTAGACGGTCGAGAAGTTGGTGAGCATGCCGCCCAGCCAGCGCTGGTTGACGTAGGGCATGCCGACGCGGGTGGCCTGCTCGGCGATGGCCTCCTGCGCCTGCTTCTTCGTGCCGACGAACATGACCGTGCCGCCGTGGGCGACGGTCTCCTTGACGAACTCGTAGGCGCGGTCGATGTACGACAGCGACTGGAGCAGGTCGATGATGTAGATGCCGTTGCGCTCCGTGAAGATGAAGCGCTTCATCTTCGGGTTCCAACGACGGGTCTGGTGACCGAAGTGGACGCCGCTCTCCAGCAGCTCCCGCATCGTGACGACGGCCATGGCCGCACTCCTTGAATGTTCTCGGTTGTGCCGCGGATGCCGGACGGCTTCCGCGCCTGACGCCCACATGCGCCGTGCCACGAAGGACCGAGGGGCGCTGATACGGACCGTTTCCGGTGGACGTATCGGGGCGTGCGAAGTCGACCCGGTGACCCGGATCGCCAGAAGAAGTGTACGGGACCCGCGAGGCCCCGGGTGACGCCGCTGTCCACAACCGGAGAGTTGTCCACAGATCCCGGCCATGATCGGCGAGGGTGCGGGACGGTTGCGCCATGCGAGAGAAACGACGGCCGGGGGCGGCACGGACATGCGGACGGCTGATGTTGCTGCTGCTCCTGACGGCGACCGCCCTGCTGGCACCGGTCCCCCGACTGCCCCTGACCCCGAGCGCCATGGTCGTACGCCCTGCCGCACCGGACCCGCCGGTGCCGGCGGTCGGCCGGGCCTGGCCCGTGGGCTCACACCCACCGATCCTCCGCGGCTGGGAACCCCCGAGGAACCCGTACGGCCCCGGCCACCGCGGCGTGGATCTGACGGCTCCCGCCGGGGCTCCGGTACGAGCGGTGGCGGCCGGACGAGTGTCGTTCGCGGGCCGCGTCGCCGGAAGGGGCGTCGTGTCGGTGGAGCTGACGGACACCGGAGATCCACCACTGCGGGTGACGTACGAGCCGGTGGAGGCGACCGTGCGGAAGGGCGACGAGGTCGAGGCGGGAGAGCTCGTGGGAACGGTGGAGCCGACGGGCTCACACTGCACGGCTGTCTGCCTCCACTGGGGCCTCCGGAAGGGCGACACCTACCTGGACCCACTGTCACTCCTACCCCCGTGGCTACTCCAGCGGGGGCCATCGAGGCTGCTGCCGGTACTGGGGGTGCCGCTGCCGCCCTAGCAGACATGGCCGACCACGGCTGACGCTCGCATCGGGCAGCGCGACGCCCAGCGTCAACCCCGACGCCGGGCGCCCACCGGATCCGGGCAGCGCAACCACCCGCCCAGCCCCGCAGGGATCACCGCGGGGCTCAGCCCCGAACTCCCCGCAACGCCATGGAGACAGCCGCGTCCGTGATCGCCGAAGGCTCCTCCGCCGCCCCCAGTTCGATCCGCCGCACAGCCGCGTCCACCACACCCTGCAACAGCATCGCCGCCAGCCGAGGCTCCGCGTGCCCCATCTCCCTCAGCGCCTCGACGATCATCGCGACCAGCCCGCCGTGCGCCGCCCGGATCTTCTCCCGGGCCCCCGCGTCCAGCTCACTCGCCGAGATCGCCACGACAGCACGGTGCCGCCGGTCCCCGACCAGCGCCAGCTGCCGGCGCACATACGCCTCGACCTTGCCCTCGGCCGTGGCCTCCCGTTCCATCGCCGCCGAGACCTCCGCGGCCCACACGGGAAAGTCGACCTCGCACAGCTCCTCGACCACGGCGGCCCGGGAGCGGAAGTACTCGTACACGGACGACCGCGCGAGGCCCGTCCGCTCGGCGAGGGCCGGGAAGGTCAGCGCCTCCGTCCCGCCCTCGGACAACAGGGAACGAGCCGCGTCCAGCAGGGCGGCTCGCTGCATCGACCGGTGCTCGGCCACGGAGGCCGCTCGAATCCTTGGCACGTCAACCACTGTACGGACGCACCCCCGCCGACGGGAGTCACTCCGCGCAACCCCACACACGTCCCGCCAGGTCAACGACCGAAGCCGGCCAGCTTCGCCCGCAGCTGGAGCACGGACTTGGTGTGGATCTGGCTGACCCGGCTCTCGGTCACCCCCAGCACGTTCCCGATCTCGGCGAGCGTGAGCCCCTCGTAGTAGTACAGCGTCACCACGGTCTTCTCCCGCTCGGGCAACGTGTTGATCGCCCGCGCCAGAAACCGCCGAAGCTCCCGGTCCTCGGCCACCTCGACCGGATTGTCCGCGGCGGTGTCCTCCAGCGTGTCCATGACGCTCAGCCCGTCGCCGCCCTCGCCCCCGACGTGCAGCAGCTCCTCCAGGGCCACCACGTTGGCCAGCGACAACTGACTGAACACCGCGTGGAGTTCGTCCACCGCGATGCCCATCTCGACGGCCACCTCCGCCTCCGTCGGCGTGCGCCGCAGCCGCGCCTCCAGCGTCGCGTACGCCCGCTCCACGTTCCGCGCCTTCTGCCGCACCGACCGCGGGATCCAGTCGAGCGCCCTGAGCTCGTCGATCATCGCGCCCCGGATCCGCGTGATCGCGTATGTCTCGAACTTGATCTCCCGGTCGATGTCGAACTTCTCGATCGCGTCGATGAGCCCGAAGACCCCGGAGGAGACGAAGTCGGCCTGCTCGACGTTGGGCGGAAGGCCGACGCTCACCCGGCCCGCCACGTACTTGACGAGCGGCGAGTAGTGCAGGATCAGCTGCTCGCGCAGCCGCTCGTCCCCCGTCGCCTTGTACGACCGCCACAGCTCGTCGAGCGTCGAGGGAGCGGGCGGCCGCACGCTGCCACCGTCACGGGCGGCTGGGGGGGTGGCCGCCCGGTCGGACCCGGAGGTGTGCTGGGGCATTCGTTGCCTTGTGCCGTTCTGCCGTGATGTGGGGGTTCCTGGAGGATCTGTCGGTCTGATGTCGCACTGGTGCCGTTCTGTGGACCTTCCGGTGTCGAGGTGCCGGTCTGCGTCGGAATTCATGTGAGCGTAGCGTGACTGAAGTGTCGCGGTGCGCGAAGGGCGGAGCACCAGCCGCACGCAGATACGTTCCGCTGGACGCCCTGCCGGGGCATCACGGTCGCTCTACGTGATCATCGGAACACCCCAACTGGGGGAATTCACAAGGGCGTCCGTGTTCCCCCGTACGGCCGAACACGCTCGGTCAACATCCACTGCGAGCGGCCCGAACGGAGATCATCGCCTGGCGTGTCAACTTCCAGCCGTCGCTGTGTCGTTCGACGTAACCAAGTGAGCGGAGTTCGTACAGTCTCGCGACCGCGTCGTCCTCGGTGGTCTGCGCGCCGCGTGCCACCTCGTCGGCTCCGGCCGCGCGGCGGCCGGGCAGCGCGGCCAGGACTCTGCGCGCCGCCGGCTCCAGCAGATCGCGCGGCAGGACGGGCCCGCGTCGCTCCGGTGCGAGTTCTCCCATGTCCCCCACGAGTTCGACGACCTCGGCGGCGTCGGTGACGAGCACGGCGTCGGTGCGCAGGAGTTCGTGCACCCCAGCGGAGAGGCCGCTGGTGGCCGGGCCCGGCACCCCTATCGTGTGACGTCCGAGGCGCTGTGCGGCCCGGGCGGTGACCAGTGAGCCGCTGCGGTGGGCGGCCTCCACGACCACCGTGCCCCGGGTCAGGGCGGCGATCACCCGGTTCCGCACGATGAATCTGCTGGGTGTCGGATGGTCCCCCGGCGGCAGCTCACCGATCACGAGCCCCTGTTCGGCGATCCTGTTGATCAACTGGGTGTGACCGCGCGGATAGGGCCGGTCGACCCCGCAGGCGAGCACGGCGACGGTCGCTCCCCCGGCGCCCAGGGAGCCCCGGTGCGCGGCTCCGTCGACGCCGTAGGCACCGCCGGAGACGACCACCCAGCCCCGTTCGGCGAGCCCGCCGGCCAGCGTGGCCGCCATGTGCGCGCCGTACTCGGTGCACGCCCGGGCCCCGACGACGGCCACGGACCGCAACGCCCACATCCGCAGGCTGGCCCGCCCTCGCACCCACAACCCGATCGGCCGGGCGTCCCCCAGATCGTCGAGCTGTCCCGGCCACTCGACATCCCCGGGACGGAGAAAGCGCACCCCCGCTTCCCGGGCGGCGGCGAGATCCCGACCGGGGTCGGCCCGCAGCCCTCGCGCCCGCAGCCCCTCCCACCGCTTGTAGCTCACCCCCGGCAGGGCCTCCGTCCCCTCCCGCAACCGCCGCGCCACTTCCCCCACGCCGTACTCGCGCACCCACCGCCCGGCGACCTCGTCGCCGGGCTCGACGACCCGGCTGAGAAAGACCCGGCCGAGGAGTTCGTCGTCCGGAGTCCCGCTGCCCGTCATGTCAGCGCCCCGATGGCCATGGGCACACCGCGCGGCACACCGGTGCGCAGTTGCAGCGCCAGGGCGACGTCCGTCGCGTCGGGCCGGTCGTGGCCGACGAGGTCGGCGACGGTCCAGGCGACGCGCAGGACACGGTCGAGTCCGCGGGCGGTCAGCACACCGCGTTCCATGTTCCGTTCCGCCTCGTCCATGGCACCGATCGCGGCGTACCAGCGGCTGCGCAGCTCCCGTCCGGGGATCTCGCTGTTGGTCCGCCAGGGCGTACTGGCGAGCCTGGCCGACGCCCGCTCACGGGCCGCCCGCACCCGGTCGGCGACCGTCGCGGTGGACTCGCCCCGGGCGCCGCGCTCGGTCAGCTGGGCGCGGGTGACCCGGTCCACCTCGACGCGGAGGTCGACCCGGTCGAGCAGCGGTCCGGACAGCCGGGCCTGATAGCGGCGGATCGCCGAGGGCGGGCACTCGCACAACTCGTCCGTCCGGGAGAAGCGGCCGCACGGGCACGGGTTCGCGGCCAGCACCATCAGGAACTTCGCCGGGAAGCGCACGACACCCGCGCTGCGCGCGATGACCACGTGACCGGCCTCCAGGGGCTGCCGCAGAGCATCGAGGGCCTGGCTGCCGAACTCGGGCGTCTCGTCCAGAAAGAGGACGCCTCGATGGGACAGTGACACCGCTCCGGGCCGCGCGATGCCCTGGCCACCGCCGACGAGCGCCTGCATGGTCGCCGAGTGGTGCGGGGCGCAGTAGGGGGCGACGTCGATCAGGGGCTTGCCCGGGGGCAGCAGTCCCGCCACCGAGTGCACCGCCGTGACCTCCAGTGACTCCTCCCTGGCGAGCCGGGGCAGGATGGCCGGCAGTCGCTCCGCGAGCATCGTCTTGCCGGCGCCGGGCGGCCCTTCCAGGAACAGGTGGTGCCCGCCCGCCGCGGCGACCTCCACGGCCGTACGCGCCGACATCTGGCCCACCACGTCGGCCAGGTCGTGCCCGTGGTCGGGCTGGGCGGCGCCCATGCTGTGGATGCCCGTGGCCGCGCCCGTCCCCGGCACGCGCAGTCCCGCGAGCAGCGGATCGGGGCGGCCCTGGTCGTCGGGTTCCTCGTCGGGTACGGGTTCGTCCGCGAGGACGGCGATGAGCTGGCGCAGGCTGCGCACGCCCAGGACGGAGACGCCCGGGACCAACGATGCCTCGGCCGCGGCGCACTCCGGTACGACGACCTGCTCGTAGCCGGCGTCCGCCGCCGCCAGTACCGCGGGCAGGATGCCCCGTACGGGACGCACGCGTCCGTCAAGGCCCAGCTCACCGATCATCACGATGTCGGCGAGAACCTTTGGATCGATCCGCTCGCAGGCGCCGAGGACGGCGCAGGCGACGGCCAGGTCGAAGCCGCTGCCCGCCTTGGGGACCGATGCCGGGCTGAGCCCGACGGTGAGCTTCTTCTGCGGCCACTCGCCGCCCGAGTTGACGACGGCCGCCCGCACCCGGTCCCGGCTCTCCGTCAGGCTCTTGTCCGGCAGTCCCACCAGCGTGAACGCCGCGACCCCCGGCTCCAGGTCTGCCTGGACCTCGACCACGACCCCCTCGACGCCCACCAGGGCGACCGAGCATGTCCGCGCGAACCCCATGTCAGGCCACCCCCCGCGCGTGCTCGACCACGGGCGCGCCGCGGTCGGGCAGGACGATGCCGACCAGGTCGATGCGCACGCCGCCGGGTGGAGCGCCGCCGTGCGCGTGGATCCAGTGTTCCGCGAGGCCCCGCAGGCGCCGCGTCTTCTCGGGGGAGACCGCGGCCATCGGATGCTCGTAGCCGCTGGTCCTGCGGGTCTTGACCTCGCACACGACCAGCACGTCGCCGTCCCTGGCGACGATGTCGATCTCTCCGGTCCTGCCACAGCGCCAGTTGCGCTCCAGCACCGTCATCCCGGCCTCGGCCAGCCGCCGCGCGGCCAGATCCTCGCCGTACCTGCCGAGTGCACTGCGTGCGTTCATGTCGGCACCACCTCCGGCGCCAACGATGAGGGCAGCTCAGCGAGCTATTGGATCTTGGTGGACAAGTCCGCGACTGTGGATATCTCCCTCACCCCTGCGGGTGAACATCACCGGGCGTCATCCACTCGGGAGCTCGAGATCACTCTTGTTCAGCTCCTCGATGTTCACGTCCTTGAATGTGAGCACGCGAACCTGCTTCACGAACCGCGCCGGCCGGTACATGTCCCACACCCAGGCGTCCGCCATGGACACCTCGAAGAACACCTCACCCTGGACCGAGTGCACCTGCATCTCGTAGTCGTTGGTCAGATAGAAGCGGCGCTCGGTCTCGATCACATACTTGAACAGACCGACGACATCGCGGTACTCCCGATAGAGCTTGAGCTCCATCTCGGTCTCGTACTTTTCGAGGTCCTCGGCGCTCATGGCATGTTCCCCTTCAGCCGTGCGATCCCACCATTGTGCGCCAGTCCCGTCAGCACCTAGACAATTTCGGGGTCAAGGGTCACGGACCGGGCAGGGGGACCTTCGTCGAGCAGAGTGCGCAGCAGCTCGGCGAGTCTGGTCGGATACACCGTCTCATGTGCCTGGGCAAGTTCCTCACACGTCCACCAGCGCGCTCCGGCGACGCTGCGCCGCTCCAGTTCGGTGAGCGCCACGGCCCGGGTCTCCGTCTGCGTCGTGCGGGCCAGGTAGTACCACTCGTCCTGGTCCCAGCGGCGCCCTGCGAACGGGAAGGAGCACCTTCGCCGCCACAGCACGGGGCCGAGTTCGACCTCCGTGATGCCGGTCTCCTCGGCGAGTTCCCGCAACGCGGCCTGCGCACGGCTCTCGGCGCCCTCGACGCCCCCGCCCGGGGTGAACCACCAGTCGTCGGCGGGATCCTCCGGCTCATGGCCGTGCAGCAGCAGGATGCGGTCCCGCGGGTCCAGGAGGACGACTCGGGCGACCTTGCGCAGCCCGCCGTCGTACGAGTCCCCGTAAGGGTTCGTGCTCGTGTCCGTCGGGTCAGCGGACACTCGCGGCCTCCGTGCCCGACCGGGCCCGCTTGCTCCGCCGGTTCGCGATCGGGCCGTACGCACCGCCGCCGAGGACGAGTACCCCGCCGACGACGATCAGCGCGACCATCGTCCGCAGCGGCCCCGGCGGCGACAGCGCGCCGAGCTGTTCGAAGCTCGTGGGGCGCTCCAGCATGCCGTCCATGGGCCAGACGACGGCGTCCACCCGGGCCGACACGGCGCTGCGCGCGACGGTGCCGCGGGCGGCGTCCGTGAGGTGGGCCGTGGAGTCCAGGGAGCCGCTGCGCTCGTCGCCGAGCAGGAAGAGCCTGCCCTTGGGGACCGTCACCGTGGGAAAGTTCTGGAGTTCGGCCAGGCCGTCCTTGGCCAGATACGGCTCGTCGATCTGCTTGCCGTTGACGGTCAGCTTGCCGTCCGTGCAGCAGGCCACGGTGTCGCCGCCGATCGCGACCACGCGCTTGACGACGGGCGCGTTGCTCACCCAGGTCTTGTCGGTGAAGACGACGACGTCGCCCCGGCGTATCTCGCCGCCGTCGACGCGCTGGGCCAGCACCCGGTCGCCCGCACCGATCGTCGGCGCCATCGAACTGGTGGGCACGGTGTACGGCCGGTAGATCACCGCTCCCCAGACGAACCCGCCCAGGAACAGCACCAGGCCCAGCGCCACGGCCAGCCCGGACAACCGCTGTCCGGTCCGGCTGCCCGCCGGGCCCCTGCTCGCGCCACCGCTACGCGGCGCCGTACGTGTCGTGCTCTCGCCACCCATGGGTCCGCACCCTACCCGGCGGTACCGACAGCGGGCAGCCCCTCCCGAGACCCCTGCGGTCACAGGCTCGGCAAAGCTTTTCCAAGCTCCCGGCACCGGGCGGGGCAGCGAGGTCTGCGCCGCCCCTGGAAGGTGCCGGCCCGTCAGCGAGTCTCGGCCGCCGCGATCCGGCGCCGACGCCACAGCACCAGCGGCACCGCGCCGGCCAGGGCGAGCCCCTGCGGGGCGACCGTCAGGGCGACGGACCGGGCGCTCAGGTTCTGCTCGAAGGTGTCCGGAACCGACAGGTTGTCCCAGCGGTTGATCGGCCAGGCGATCACGATGGCGCGGCCGACGACCTCGTCGACGGGGACCATGCCGTGGTTCTTGTCGGACTGGTTGTAGCGGGAGTCGCGGGAGTTCTGCCGGTGGTCGCCCATGACCCAGATGAAGCCCTCGGGCACCTTCACCTTGAACTGGCCGCCCTGGTCGTCCTGGCTGCACGGCGTGTTGCCCGGATAGACGTAGGAAGCCTCGCTCAGCGCCTTGCCGTTGACCTTCAGCGGCCCGGTGCCCTCGCACTCGATCGTGTCGCCGCCGACGCCGACGACGCGCTTGATGAGGTCCTTCTCCTCCGCCGACGGCATCAGGCCGATCCAGCTGAGGAAGGTCTGCAGGGCGTTCGGGTCGGGGGTGGGCTCGCCGGCCAGCCAGTTGTCGGGGTCGTGGAAGACGACGACCTCGCCGCGCTCGGGCTCGGAGCCGAACCAGGGGGTGAGCTTGTCCACCAGGACGCGGTCACCCTGCTGGAGGGTGTTCTGCATCGAGTCGGACGGGATCGAGAACGCCTGCACCAGGAACGTCTTGATCAGCAGCGCGAGGACGAGCGCGATGCCGATGAGAATGGGCAGCTCCTTCCAGAAGGAGCGCTGCTTCTTCGGCTTGGGGACCGCCCCGGATCCCTCACCGCCGGTCGGGGGCTGCCCGCCCGACCCTCCTGCGTCGCCGTCCCCTCCGGAGTCATTCCCGGAGGTCACGGCGCCGTCCGCGGCCGGGTCGGCGGCGCCCACGGGACGTCCGCGGTGCTCCTCGCCGTCGTGCCCGGACCGTGCGCCAACCGCCACATCCCCCACGCCAACTCCTTACTCTGTGCCGCTGCCTGCCCCATGCGCGGCGCAGGCCCACCACTCCCATAACGAGCGGGAGTTCCGCAGGGGTCGGGAGTTGGATCGTTCCGTTCGAATCGTCGGAAGCAACCCTATGCGACAGCGGGTCGGAGGCGGTCGACCCGGTGGCCGAGTCGGACACGGAAGCGTAGGTATTCGGCTCGTCCAGGCTGCTCCAGTGGCCGAAGGGCCAGGCGATCCACATGGCGCGGCCGACCACCTCGTCCTCGGAGACCGTGCCGCCGTAGTCCCTGTCCTGATGCGCCCGGGAGTCCGCGGAGTTGGCCCGGTGGTCACCCATCACCCACAGCCGGCCCTGCGGGACGGTGATGTCGAAGTCCGTCTTCGACGGGGCGTTGCCGGGATACAGGTAGTCCTCGTTCAGGGGCACGCCGTTGACGGTGACCCGGCCCTGCGTGTCACAGCACTTGACGCGGTCACCGCCGACGCCGACGACGCGCTTGATGAGGTCCTTCTCGTCGTCCGACGGCAGCAGTCCGATGAAGGTGAGTGCCTGCTTGACCTGCTTGATGACGACGGGGTCCTCCCTCTTCACCGTCGTCTGCTCGTCCTGGAGCCAGCCGCCGGGGTCCTTGAAGACGACGACGTCCCCGCGCTGCGGCTTGGATCCGAACCAGGGGGTGAGCTTGTCGACCAGGACGCGGTCGCCGATCTGGATCGTCTGCTCCATGGAGCCGGACGGGATCACGAAGGCCTGGACGAGGAAGGTCTTCAGGACCAGCGCTATGAGGACGGCGACGCCGACGAGAAGGGGTATCTCCTTCATCGCGGAGCGCCTGCGGCGGCGTTTGACCTTGCGCTGGAGCTTGCGCCGCTCCGCGCGGGTACGACCGCCGGCGGGGCTGGCGGCACGCCGGGAACCGGTGGGGAGGAGATTGTCGGCGGCACTGCTGGGTACGCCCCGCGGCTTGCCACGATTACCCATGCGTGCCCTCCGCTGCGGCTGCGGGCACGCGCGCGTAGGCGTCCGGACGGTGCAGTCGGGTCCAGTGGGCGGCCGGCCATACGATCCAGTCGGCGCGGCCGATGACGTCGTCGACCGGGACCATCCCGCCGCCGGGCGAGCCCAGATGGTCGCGGGAGTCACTGGAGGCGCTGCGGTGGTCGCCGAGGACGAACAGCCTGCCGTCGGGTACGAGGACGTCGAAGCGCACCGTGGACGGGCTGTCTCCGGGGAACAGGAACGTCGACTCGTCGACCGACCGGCCGTTCACCTGGATCCTCCCCTCCTTGTCACAGCAGACCACGTGGTCTCCCCCCACACCCACAACGCGTTTGATGTAGTCGGCATCCCCGAAATACCCAGTTCCATCGAACACGACAACATCACCGCGCCGCGGTTCGGCACCGAAACGGTACGCCAACTTATTTACGAGAACGCGGTCGCCGATCCTCAATCCGGACTCCATGGATCCGCTGGGAATCTCGAACGGCCGTAGCACGAACGTGTTGAGCACCAGCAGAAGGGTCAGGAAGACCAGCAGGGTCAGGCTGATCCGCCCGCCCGGGAGCCACTCGGTGATCCGCGACACCAACGCGAAACGCGACCGTCCCTCCTGTCCCTCCGTGTCCGAGATCTCCTCGGAGTCGGAAGGGCGGGAGGAGCGGTCGCGCTCCGTCTGCTGTGCTTCGGTGTCCATCGGGGCCAGATGTTATCCGGCCCCGCTTCGGACCCCGCGGGGGCGAGCCCCCGAAAGCGCTCAGTTCTCGCGCTTCTCCTTGATCTTCGCCGCCTTGCCGCGCAGGTCGCGCAGGTAGTACAGCTTGGCGCGGCGGACGTCACCCTTGGTGACGAGCTCGATCTTCTCGACGATCGGGGTGTGCACCGGGAAGGTGCGCTCGACGCCGACGGAGAACGAGACCTTGCGGACCGTGAAGGTCTCGCGGACACCGGCGCCCTGGCGGCGGATCACAACGCCCTTGAACTGCTGCACACGGGAGCGGTTGCCCTCGATGACGCGGACGTGGACGTTGACGGTGTCGCCCGGGCGGAAGGCCGGGACGTCGCTCCGCAGCGACGCGGCGTCGACGGTGTCGAGCAGGTGAGACATTTCGTCTGCTTTCTTCGCCCATGCCACAGGTCATAGGCGGGAGCTAGGTGTTTCGAAGGATGCTGTCCGTGTCGGGGCGGGCGTCGTGTCCCCCTGTGGCAGGGGCGCACGCCGGACGACGCACAACAGCCGCCTATTCTTCCACGCCCTCTGTCCTGCGCCAAAATCGGCCGAACCGCTCCCCCTCCGGATCGGGCATCCAGCCCAGGATGGAGAGCATCTCGCGGTCCTTCTTGTCGAAGACCTTGGGGTCGCAGCGCTCGATGAGGTCGGGTCGGTTGGCCGTGGTCCGCCGTAGCGCCTCGTCCCGGCGCCAGCGGGCGATCTTGCCGTGATGGCCGCTGAGCAGCACGTCGGGGATGTCCCGGCCGCGCCACTCGGGCGGCTTGGTGTAGACGGGGCCTTCCAGAAGGTTGGCCATCGCGCCGGGCGCGAAGGAGTCGTCCCGGTGGGACTCGGCGTTCCCGAGGACGCCGGGCAACAGGCGCGCCACGGCCTCCGTGATGACCAGTACGGCCGCCTCGCCGCCGGCGAGGACGTAGTCGCCGATGGACACCTCGTGGACCGGCATACGGGTGGCGTACTCGTCGATGACCCGGCGGTCGATGCCTTCGTAGCGGGCCGGCGTGAAGATCAGCCAGGGCTGTTCGGACAGCTCGACGGCGAGTTCCTGGGTGAAGGGCCGCCCGCTGGGCGTCGGCACGATCAGGGTCGGCGCGCCGGATCCCGTCTCGTAGCCGTCGGCCAGCACGGAGTCCAGCGCGTCGCCCCAGGGGTCGGTCTTCATGACCATGCCGGGTCCGCCGCCGTACGGCGTGTCGTCGACCGTGTTGTGGCGGTCGTACGTCCAGCCGCGGAGGTCGTGCACATGGACGTTCAGCTGTCCACGCGCGCGTGCCTTGCCGACGAGGGAGACGTTCAGGGGCTCCAGGTACTCGGGGAAGATCGTGACGACGTCGAGCCGCATCAGTCCTCGGCCTCCGCGTCGCGCGAGGAGGCCACCTCGGCCCGGTCGTCGATCAGGCCGGGCGGCGGGGTGATGACGGCCCGCTGCTCCTCCAGGTCGATCTCGGTGACGATCTCCGAGACGAAGGGGATCATCACCTCGCTCCCGTCGGGCCGCTCGACGATGAAGAGGTCCTGGGACGGCAGGTGCGAGATCTCGGTGATACGACCGACCTCGACCCCGTCCGCGGTCACCACGTCGAGGTCCATGAGCTGGTGGTCGTAGTACTCGTCCTCTTCCTCGGGCAGCTCGTCCGGGTCGATCTCGGCGATGAGGAGGGTGTTGCGCAGCGCCTCGGCGGCGGTGCGGTCCTTGACCCCCTCGAAGCGCAGGAGGAGCCGGCCGCTGTGGACCCGGCCGGTCTCGATGGTGAGCGGCCCGGTGGCGGCCGGGTCGGTGGCCAGGACGGCGCCGGGGGCGAGCCGCAGTTCCGGCTCGTCGGTACGGACCTCGACGGTGACCTCGCCCTTGATGCCGTGGGCGCGGCCGATCCGTGCGACTACCAGCTGCACGAGTTCAGATCTCCTGTCGTACGACTACGGGCCGGGGACGGCCCAGTGGCCCTCCCCGGCCCGAGCCGGTGCTGCGTTCGGCGTCAGCGGACGTGGTCGACGTCGACGAGGTCGACGCGGACACCGCGGCCGCCGATGGCGCCCACGACGGTGCGCAGAGCGCGTGCGGTGCGGCCGTTGCGGCCGATCACCTTGCCGAGGTCGTCGGGGTGGACCCGGACCTCCAGCACACGCCCGCGACGCAGGTTGCGCGAGGCGACCTGCACATCGTCAGGGTTGTCGACGATGCCCTTCACGAGGTGCTCGAGAGCCTCCTCGAGCATGCTCAGGCCTCGGTCGACTCGGACTCGGCCGCGGCCTCGTCCTTCTTGTCAGCCTTCTTCTTCTGGGTGATCGCCTCACCCTTGCCCTCGTCGTCGCCACCGAGGGCCTCGAACGACGGGCGAGCCTTCTTCGGCTCGGCGACGAGCAGCGGCGCCGGGGCGGGCTCGCCCTTGAACTTCTGCCAGTCGCCGGTCTTCTTCAGGATGGCGAGCACGGGCTCGGTCGGCTGCGCGCCGACACCCAGCCAGTACGCGACACGGTCCGCGTCGACCTCGATGACCGACGGGTTGTACGTCGGGTGGTACTTGCCGATCTCCTCGATCGCACGACCGTCACGACGGGTACGGGAGTCGGCGACGACGATGCGGTAGTGAGGCGAACGGATCTTGCCCAGACGCTTCAGCTTGATCTTGACTGCCACGGGAGTGGGTTCTCCTGGATTTGACGTGGTTGGGCACGGCGAGAATGCCGCGTGGGGTTGCGGTACCCGAGTGCCCGATGGACGCGTCAGCCGGAGGAGAGAGGGGTCCTGTGCGACTGTCGAGTACAGCTAGTCATTGTGCCACACCCTGCGGGTCGCCTTGGCCGGGGGCGGCGAGGGGTGCTGGGGCAGGGCACGCCTGAGCGGCGCCGGGCGCTTCAGGTGCCGTCACGGCGTCGTGCAGCCCGGCGCCGCGGGGTGCCGCCCCGGCGGCACCCCGACGCGTCCACGTAAGCCATACGTCCCCGACCGGCAGCCACGAGATGCCGGTGCCCGACGAGGCGCCGTTACGCCGCTCCGACCACCTCGGGAATCCGAAACGGCTTCCCGCAGCCGCCGCACACGATCGGCGCCTGCGCCAGCACCGACGGAACGACCCGGACATTGCGGCCGCAGTCGCAGACCGCCTTGACGCGGACGCCGCCGCCGGAGGAGCCGTGACGGGCGGCCGGGCCCCGGAAGGTCCTGCCGGTGTCGGCGGAGGTCGCCGCGGTGTGGGCCTTCAGGGCGCGCTGGAGGCGTTCGATGGTCGGGCGGTAGCGGCGCTTGGCCTCGGGGTTGAGCGTGACCAGGGAGAAACCGCTGCTCGGGTGCGGTTCCTCGGGATGGTCCAGGCCCAGTTCCTCGGCGATGGCGAGGAATCTGCGGTTGTGGTAGCGGCCGGCCCGGGACGTGTCGCGGACGCCGCGCGCGGCGGCGATGCCATGGACTGCCTCGTGAAGCAGTCGCTCGAAGGAGAGCTCGTGACCGCAGGCGGACGACGACTCCCCGATCAGGGACTCTGGCGCGGCGAGATCCGGCAGCTCGGGGTGGTACCGCTGAATGTCGGCCCACGCCTCTGCCAGCTCTGCGGCGAGAACAGGTGGTGTCTGTGTCGTGCTCACGTAATGACAACGAGCCGGAGTGCCGCTGTGTTCCGATTCCGGGCCATCCCAAATAATTTGCACGTACCCGTCAGTTGCGAATGATGCGTCATGACGAGGGCGGGTGCGCCGATCTGCGGAGAAGCCTCACAGCTCATACCCAACCGGTGCGTAGTCTGACGTACGCGCCGGCGCGTACGCCCCGTCCACGCGCCGGTGTGGCTGTGGTTCGCGGATGCGCAAGAGGCGATTCGGTCGCTCTCGTTCCCCACGTGCGTCCGCTCAGTAAGCGCGTGCCACGACCGCGACGTTACCGGGCGCGTCGTCGGCGTCCGGCACCGACCCGTCCTCGGCGACCAGACACCGTACGGTGACCGCGTGCTCGGCCAGTGTGGCCTCGCCTTCTTCGCCGAGCCTCGCCCACGGGACGCGAGCCCAGCCGCCGCCGAGGGCCGCTTCGACGGCCTCGTCGACCGTCGTCACGTCGGTGGTGCGGGACTCGCGACGCTCGCGGGCCTGGGTCAGCAGCAGCGCCTGGTCCTCTTCGAGGACTGTGGGGAGCAGTCGTACGAGCGACTCGACGGGCACCGGTTCCTTGCCGCCCGGGATGCGGCGGGCCAGCATCGCGGTGCCGTTGTCCAGGTCACGGGGGCCGACCTCGATGCGGACGGGCACGCCCTTGAGCTCCCAGTCGACCGCGCGGCGGCCGAAGGGGGTGTCGGTGCGGTCGTCGACATGGACGCGGATGCCGGCCGCCTTCAGCCGATCGCCGATCTCGCGGACCTTGGCCAGAACCGCTTCGTCGCCCTTGATGGCGAGGACGACGGCCTGGATCCCCGCGAGGCGCGGCGGGACGCGCAGGCCGTTGTCGTCGCCGTGCATCATCACGAGGGCGCCGATCATGCGGGTGGTCGAGCCCCAGGAGGTCTGCCAGACCAGTTCCTGGGTGCCGTCCTTCGACAGGTACGAGGTGTTGAAGGCCTTGGCGAAGTTCTGGCCCAGCTCATGGCTGGTGGCCATCTGGAGGGCCTTGCCGTCGCCCATCATCCCTTCGAGCGTGAGGGTGTTGACCGCACCGGCGAAGCGCTCCTTGACGGTCTTGCGACCGGCCACGACGTCCATGGCGAGGACGTTCACCATGAAGTCCTCGTAGACCTCGCGGTGGATGTGCGCGGCGAAGTCCCGGGCGTCCTCGTAGGTGGCGTGCGCGGTGTGGCCCTCCTGCCACAGGAATTCCGTCGTACGGAGGAACAGGCGCGGCCTGAGTTCCCAACGGACCACGTTGGCCCACTGATTGATCAGCAGCGGCAGATCGCGGTAACTCTGCACCCACTTCGAGAAGTAGTCGTTGATGATCATCTCGGAGGTGGGGCGGACGACCGCCGGCTCCTCGAGCTCCTTGCCGCCGCCGTGCGTGACGACCGCGAGTTCCGGAGCGAAGCCCTCGACGTGGTCCGCCTCGCGGGTGAGGTACGACTGCGGGATCAGGAGCGGGAAGTACGCGTTCTGCGTACCCGTCTCCTTGATCCGGGCGTCCATCTCGGCCTGCATCCGCTCCCACAGCCCGTACCCGTACGGCCGGATGACCATGGTGCCGCGCACCGGACCGTTGTCGGCCAGCTCCGCCTTGGCGATCAGATCCTGGTACCAGCGCGGGAAGTCCTCCGCCTGCGGCGTCAGTACGGGTGCCTTTGCCATGGCGCGATGGTACGGGCCCACGTTGCCGGAATGTGAATTTCGGCCACGTACACAGGGAAGCCTCAAGCAGGGCTCCGCGACCCCTGGACGCGACGTCGGGTGCGGAGTTTCCTGGCATACGTGGGGATGTGAGCGCATGTCACGGGGGCCACGGAATCGGAGCCAGAGGCAACTCTCTGCGGATTGGGGCGCTTTAGATGACACCTACGCTCGTGCGGCAGCACCTGCCTCACGCGGGCGCTGCAGCCCGTGTGGACCTGTGTGCACGCGCGCGTGACTGGTCCGAGATCCAGGAGCGGATGCTGGTTCCGCTCTACGAGGCCGTCTACGAACGAGTGGAAGTGGGGCCGGGCACCCGGCTGCTGGGGCTCGGCTGCGGCAGCGGGCTCGCCCTGCTGATGGCGGCGTCCAGAGGCGCGGCCGTCACCGGAGTCGAGTCCTCCTCCCCCGAACGACTGGCCCTGGCCCGGCGGCGGCTGCTGCCCGAGGGGTGGGACACGCGCGCGCGTACCGACGCGCGGCTCGTCGACGGCTCGCCCGGTGACTCGGCCGACCCCGAGGCACCCGCGTACACGCTGGTGACCGCGTTCGAGCCCATCGGGTGCCTCGCGGGTGACTCGGAGGGGCTGGGCGAGGCCCTCGCGGCCGCGACACCGCGCGCCGAGCGGGGGGCTCCCGTGGTGCTGGCCGGCTGGGGTCCGCCGGAGCGCTGCGCCACGTCGTCCGTGCTGCGGGTCGCCACCAAGCTGGCCGATCCCCTGCGCAGTACGGGCAGTTGGCGCCCCGCCCTGCGCGACGACCTGGAGGAGGTCGCCCAGCGCGCGGGACTCAGGCCCGACGGCTCGGGGCGGGTGGCCTGTCCGTTCGGGTACGCGGACGTGGACAGTGCGGTACGGGGGCTGCTGTCGACGGGGTTGTTCGACGCGGCGATCACGGCGACCGATCAGGCGCAGGTCGACAAGGAGGTCGCGGAGGCTCTGCATCCGCATCTGCGACCGGACGGGACGGTGTGGATGCCGAACGTGTTCCGGTACCTGATCGCCCGGGTGCCCTGAGCCTTACGGGGCGTCGTCCTTCTTCAGCCGCGTGATCCCGGCGATGCGGTACGCCTCGGCCTCCTCCAGCGTCTCGTTCTCCAGCAACGCCTCGGCCAGGGCGTTCAACTGCCCCCGGTGGTCCTGGAGTTTGCGGCAGGCCTCCTCGTAGCACTCGTCGACGATCCGGCGCATCTCGGCGTCGATCACGTCGAGGGTCTGCGGGGCGGCCGCGAGCCCGTACGCCTGCTGGGGGTCGCTCGGCAGGGCGGACAGCCGGCCGACCCGTTCGCTCATGCCCCAGCGGGCGACCATGGCGCGCGCGATGTTGCTGACCTGTTCGAGGTCGTTCTCGGCGCCCGTGGTGACGACGCCGTAGACCACCTGTTCCGCCGCCATGCCGCCGAGGGCGCCGATGATGCGGCCGCGCAGATAGCCCTCGGAGTGTGCGTACCGTTCGACCTCGGGGGTCGACATCGTCACGCCGAGGGCACGGCCGCGCGGCACGATGGTGATCTTGCGTACGGGGTCGGCGCCCGGCTGGAGCATGCCGAGGAGGGCGTGTCCGCTCTCGTGGTAGGCGGTGCGCCGGCGGTCCTCCTCGGGCATGACCAGGGTGCGCTCGGCGCCCAGCTGCACCTTCTCCAGCGCCTCCGACAGGTCCGCGTTGGTCACCCGGTCCTGTTTGCGCTTGACCGCGAGCAGGGCGGCCTCGTTGGCGAGGTTGGCCAGATCCGCACCTGTCATGCCCGGGGTCGTGCGAGCGACCTGGGTGAGGTCCACGTCCTCGGCGAGCGGGATCGCGCGGGTGTGGATGCGCAGGATGGCCTCACGGCCGCCGCGGTCCGGCGGAGAGACGTTGACGACGCGGTCGAAGCGGCCGGGGCGGGTCAGGGCCGGGTCCAGGATGTCGGCGCGGTTCGTGGCCGCGATGACGATCACGCCCTCGGAGCCGGAGAAGCCGTCCATCTCGGTGAGGATCTGGTTGAGCGTCTGCTCGCGCTCGTCGTGCCCGCTCACCGACGCGCCGCCGCCGCGCGCCCGTCCGATGGTGTCGATCTCGTCGATGAAGATGATCGAGGGCGCCACTTTGCGTGCCTCGGCGAACAGTTCGCGGACGCGGGAAGCGCCGACGCCGACGATCATCTCGATGAACTCGGAGGCGGAGGCGGAGAAGAACGGCACGCCCGCCTCGCCCGCGACAGCGCGCGCCAGCAGGGTCTTGCCGGTGCCGGGCGAACCTGCGAGCAGCACGCCGCGCGGCATCTTGGCGCCCATCCTGCGGTAGACGTCGGGATGCTCCAGGAAGTCGACGACGTCGTCCAGCTCGCCCTTGACCTCGTCGATGCCGGCCACGTCGGCGAACGTCGTGCGCTCCTTGCCGGGCTGGAGCTCGACCGGCTTGGGGGGTGCCTTGCGGCCGAGCATGCCGCCCGCGCCGCCCATGCCCGCTCCCATCCGCCGGGCCACGAAGATCCACACGGCGAGCAGGAGCACGATCGGGATCAGGGAGAACAGCAGGTTGGAGACGACGCCGCGCTCCTTCACGACCGGCTGGGCGGTCACCGTCACGTCGTGGCGGTCCAGCTGCTGCCAGAGGTCGTCGTCCGCGAAAGCCGGCCGCTGGGTCTTGAACCGGGTGTAGTCGCCGTCGCCGTCGGGGTTGTCCCGGGCGCTCTTGAGCTCACCCTGGATCGCGTCGCCCTTGGAGTAGATCTTGTCGACATTGCCGGCGTCGACCTGTCTGCTGAACTCCGTGTAGGAGATCGTCGGCTCGTTGCCCCGGTCGAGGTACGTCAGCCCGACATAGGCGAGCAGGAACACGATCACCGCGGTGAGGATCAGGCCCCACCAGCGACCGCGCACTCGTCGGCCACGGGGCCGCCCGGGCGGCTCGTCCGGTGTGCCCTCGGTGCGCCACGGCTGGTCAGGGGCCTTGCGTGGTGGCGCGGCATTGCTCATATCTGGACGTTACGGCAGATGCCGGGCCCTGGCATGCGCTGAGGGCGCCCCCTGCGGGAGGGCGCCCTCGATGACGTACGCGATGAGCTGTCAGCCCTTGAGCTCTCGGGTCAGCCCATGAACTTCTTGAACTCGTCCGGCAGCTCGAAGTCCTGCCCGGCCTGCTGGCCCGGCAGCCCGAGGGCGCCCCCGGCCTGAGCGGCGGCGGCCCTGCGGGCGGCCTCCTCCTGCTCCTGCTGCTTGCGCTTCATCGGGTTGCCGGAGCGCTGCTTGCCCTTGGCCTTCTTCGGCTGCTTCTTCGTACGGCCAGGACCGCCACCCATGCCCGGCATCCCCGGCATACCGGGCATGCCGCCGCCCTGGGCCATGCGGGACATCATCTTGCGGGCCTCGAAGAACCGCTCGACGAGGTTCTTCACCGCGCTGACCTCGACACCGGAACCGCGGGCGATTCGGGCGCGCCGCGAGCCGTTGATGATCGTCGGCTCCTGGCGCTCGGCCGGGGTCATCGACTTGATGATGGCGGCCGTGCGGTCGACGTCGCGCTCGTCGAGGTTGTTGATCTGGTCCTTGATCTGGCCCATGCCCGGGAGCATGCCGAGCAGCTTGCTGATGCTGCCCATCTTCCTGACCTGCTCCATCTGGGACAGGAAGTCGTCCAGGGTGAAGTCCTGGCCCTTCTTCGACGCCAGCTTGGAGGCCATCTTCTCGGCCTCGGCCTGGTCGAAGGTCTTCTCCGCCTGCTCGATCAGGGTGAGCAGGTCACCCATGTCGAGGATGCGGGAGGCCATCCGGTCCGGGTGGAAGGCGTCGAAGTCGTCGAGCTTCTCGCCGTTCGACGCGAACATGATCGGCTTGCCGGTGATCTGCCGGATCGACAGGGCCGCACCACCGCGGGCGTCACCGTCGAGCTTGGAGAGCACCACGCCGTCGAAGCCCACGCCATCGCGGAAGGCCTCCGCGGTGTTGACCGCGTCCTGACCGATCATCGCGTCGACGACGAAGAGGATCTCGTCCGGCGAGACCGCGTCTCGGATGTCCGCGGCCTGCTGCATCATCTCCTGGTCGATGCCCAGGCGGCCGGCGGTGTCCACGATCACGATGTCGTGGACCTTGGCCTTGGCGTGCTCGATGGAGTCCTTGGCGACCTTGACCGGGTCACCGACGCCGTTGCCCGGCTCCGGCGCGTAGACCGCGACGCCCGCGCGCTCGGCGACGACGCTCAGCTGGTTCACGGCGTTGGGGCGCTGGAGGTCGGCGGCGACCAGCAGCGGCGAGTGGCCCTGCTCCTTCAGCCAGCGGCCGAGCTTGCCCGCGAGGGTGGTCTTACCGGCACCCTGCAGACCAGCGAGCATGATCACGGTCGGCGGCTGCTTGGCGAACCGCAGACGCCGGGTCTCGCCGCCGAGGATCGTGACGAGCTCGTCGTTGACGATCTTCAGGACCTGCTGGGCCGGGTTCAGCGCCTTGGAGACCTCTACGCCGAGGGCGCGCTCCTTGACGTTCTTGATGAACGTCCGGACGACGGGCAGCGCCACGTCCGCTTCGAGGAGCGCGATGCGGATCTCGCGCGCGGTGGCGTCGATGTCCGCCTCGGAGAGCCGTCCCTTGCCGCGCAGGTTCTTGAAAGTCGCTGAGAGGCGATCGGAGAGAGTATCGAACACGGCGCTCGCGGTCCTCGGGGTCGGTGGCAGCTGGGAATCGCCCTCCAGGGTATCCCGGCCGCGCAGGTTGCCGGGATCCCTCGGTACAGAGCCTTGGAACAGGGTCTCAGCCCCGCAGCGTCTCCTCCACCTTGCGTGCCACGGCGGCCGCCTCCTCGCTGGGCAGCGGCGCCCCCTCGGGCCCTGTGACATAGAACGCGTCGACGGCGTTGGCACCCAGCGTGCTGACATGCGCACTGCGCATCCGCACCGCCGCGTCCTCCAGCGCCCGGCCGATCCGGAACAGCAGCCCCGGGGCGTCCTGGGCACGCACCTCGATCACCGTGGCCAGCCGGGACGCGGCCGGATGCACCGACACCCTCGGCGGCGGGGGCACGACACCCCGGCGGCGCGGATAGGCCGCGTCCCGCTCGGCGAGGCGGCCCGCGATGTCCAGGGTGCCGTCCAGGGCGCGCACGAGGTCGGCACGCAGCCGGGTGGCCTGCGGCAGGGAGCCGTACTCGGCGGCGACCCGCCAGTTCAGCAGCAGGACGGAGCCCTCGACGCCGTCGGGCAGGTCCAGGGCGCGCAGCTCGGCCGTGCGCACGGTGAGGCGGTGCATCGCGAGGACGCCGGCCACCGCGGGCAGCACGCCCGGCTGGTCCGGTACGGCGATGAGGAGTTCCACGCCGAGCGGCTCGGGATCGCCGGAGGGCTGCTCCTCCGTCGGGGGCTCGGTCTGCGCGCGCAGGGCGAGCACCGGGCTGCCGGTCGCCATCGCCTCGATGGCCAGCCGCTCCTGCTCGGCGGTCGGCGCGGCGGCCTCGGGCTCGTCGAGGTCGTCCCCGGCGAGCACGGCGGCGACCCGTTTCACCAGGTCGGCGACGAGGGAACCGCGCCAGGACGACCAGGCGGCCGGGCCGGTGGCCAGCGCGTCGGCCTCGGTCAGGGCGTGCAGCAGTTCCAGCGTGCCCTGCGAGCCGACGGCCTCGGCGACCGAGCGCACGGTGGCCGGGTCCTCCAGGTCGCGCCGGGTGGCCGTGTCGACGAGCAGCAGGTGATGGCGTACGAGGGCGGAGAGCACGGCCACGTCGTCGCGGTCGAAGCCGATCCGCGCGGCGACGTCCTTGGCGATGATCTCGCCGGCCACCGAGTGGTCGCCGGGCCAGCCCTTGCCGATGTCGTGCAGCAGCGCGGCGACCAGGAGGAGGTCGGGGCGGTGGACGCGACGGGTGAACTCGGAGGCCCGCACGGCCGTCTCGATCAGGTGCCGGTCGACGGTCCAGATGTGCACGGCGTTGCGCTGCGGGCGGCAGCGGACCCGCTCCCAGTCGGGGAGAAGCCCAGTGATCAGGCCTTCGGCCTCCAGCGCCTCCCACACGTCGACCGTGGGACGGCCGGAGCCGAGCAGGGTCACGAGCTGTTCGCGCGCCTCGGCGGGCCAGGGCGTGGGCAGCGGGCGCACGGTGGCCGCCATGCGCCGTACGGCGTGCAGCGAGAGCGGGAGCCCGGCCTGCGCGGCGGCGGCCGCGGCCCGCAACGGGAGCACGGGATCGCGTTCGGGGCGCGCGGCACGGGCGAGCACCACCTCGCCGTCCTGCTCGACCACGCCCTCGGCGAGCGGGGACCTTTCCGCCGTGGGCTTCCCGCCGCCCAGCATGGCGCGCAGCCGCGGCCGCACGGCGCGCGAGCGCAGTACGCGCCGCACTTCACGCCAGGTGACATCGCTGGCGTACGAGATGACCCGCGCCGCCTCGTACACCTGCCGCAGCAGCGTGTCCGCGTCGAGCAGACCGAGCTCGGCGGCGACCTGGTCCTGCTCCTGGAGCGAGAGCCGGTCGGTCGCGCGCCCGGTGGTCAGGTGCAGGGCGTCGCGTACGTCGAGCAGCCGGCGCCGGGCGTCGTCGAGGCCCTCGCGCGGGGCGTCGGCCAGCCAGGATGCGGCGACGGCGCGCAGGATGGTGGCGTCGCGCAGACCTCCGCGCGCCTCCTTCAGGTCGGGTTCCAGGAGGTACTGGAGCTCGCCCTGGCGCTCGGCGCGTTCGGCGGACAGCTCCTGGAGTTCGGGCAGCCGCTTGGGTGCCTGGTTGCGCCAGTCCGCCAGCACCGCCGTACGCAGTCCGGCGGTGAGCCCCAGGTCGCCCGCGATGTGCCGGGCGTCCAGCAGACCGAGCTGGACCTTGAGGTCCTCGCCGGCCGTCTTACGGGCCTCGGCGGGCGTGCGCACGGAGTGGTCGAGGGCGAGGCCGAGGTCCCAGACCGGGTACCAGATGCGGTCGGCCAGGGCGGCCACCGCGCCAGGGTCACCGCTGTCGTGCAGCAGGAGCAGGTCCAGGTCGCTGCGCGGGGACAGCTCGCCACGGCCGTAGCCACCGACGGCGACGAGGGACACCCCGCGCAGCCCCTCGGCGCCGGCGGCGAACAGGCCGGTCAGCCACTCGTCGGTCAGTTCGGCGAGGGCGGAACGGCGCGGCGGCCCGGACCGCGCCTCCTCGGTGAGGAGACGCAGCCGGGCCGCCGCATAGCCGCTGGGTCCCGAGTCCTCTGCATCCTTGGAAACGTCCGTGCTCGTCACCCAGCGACTCCTGTTCTGTTTCCCTGCCTCAGAGCGCGTCGGGCCCGCGCTCGCCGGTGCGGACCCGTACGGCCGTGTCGACCGGCAGGGACCAGACCTTGCCGTCACCGATCTTGCCGGTGCGGGCGGCCTTGACGATGACGTCGATCAGCTGCTCGGCGTCGTCGTCCTCGGCCAGGACCTCGATGCGGATCTTCGGGACCAGGTCGACGGTGTACTCGGCACCGCGGTAGACCTCGGTGTGGCCCCGCTGACGACCGTAGCCGCTCGCCTCGGTGACCGTCAGGCCGTGGACCCCGAAGGCCTGGAGGGCTTCCTTGATCTCGTCGAGCCGGTGGGGCTTGACGACTGCGGTGATGAGCTTCATGCGTCCACCTTCTTGCTCGCGGCCGCGGCGACCGGGGCCTGGGCGGCGGTCCGTGCGGCACCGCCGCCGGCGCCACTGAAGTCGTATGCGGTCTCGGCGTGCTCGGCCTGGTCGATGCCGGCCACCTCCTCGTCCTCGGTGACCCGCATCCCGATCGTCTTGTCGAGGACGAGGGCGAGGATCGCGGACACGATCAGGGAGTAGGCGAGGACACCGCCGACACCTGCGAGCTGCTTCCACAGCTGGTCGAAGCTGTGGTCGCCGTAGAAGACGCCCGTGGCCTCGGACTGGCCCTTGCCGCTGGCGAAGAAGCCGATCAGGATCGAGCCGACCACACCGCCGACCAGGTGGACACCGACGACGTCGAGCGAGTCGTCGTAGCCGAACTTGTACTTCAGGCCGACGGCCATGGCGCACAGGAGGCCGGCGATGGCACCGACGGCGATCGCGCCGACCGGGGTGACCGAGCCACCGGCCGGGGTGATGGCGACCAGACCCGCGACGGCACCGGAGGCAGCGCCCAGCGTGGTGAACGCGCCGTGGCGGATCTTCTCGTAGATGAGCCAGGCCAGCATGGCGGCGGCGGTCGCGACCTGCGTGTTGACGAACATCAGGGAGCCGACGCCGTCGTCGTTGCCGAGCCAGGAACCGGCGTTGAACCCGAACCAGCCGAACCACAGGAGGGCCGCGCCGAGCATGACCAGCGGGAGGCTGTGCGGACGCATCGGGTCCTTCTTGAAGCCGACCCGCTTGCCGATCACGAGGATCACGCCGAGCGCCGCGGCACCGGCATTGATGTGGACCGCCGTACCACCGGCGAAGTCGATCACGCCCATGTCGAAGGCCCAGCCGCCGTCACCCCAGACCCAGTGCGCGACCGGGAAGTACACGACCGTGGCCCACAGCGCGATGAACAGCGCCCATGCCGAGAACTTCACGCGGTCCGCGAGGGCGCCGCTGATCAGGGCGGGTGTGATGATCGCGAACATCAGCTGGAAGACGAAGAAGACCAGCAGCGGGATGTTGTACGTCGTTCCCGCGGAACTCCACAGCTCGCCCTTGTCGACGTTGCTGAGGCCGATCCAGTCGGAATTCCAACCGATGACGCTGCCGGAGTCCTTGCCGAAGGCGAGCGAGAAGCCGTACAGCACCCACAGGATGGTGACGATTCCCAAGCTGATGAAGCTCATCATCAGCATGTTCAGGGTGCTCTTGACGCGGACCATGCCTCCGTAGAAGAAGGCCAGTCCCGGGGTCATGAGCATCACCAGGGCGGAACAGATGAGCATGAAGCCTGTGTTGGCGGGCGACAGCTCTACCTTGTCTGCCGCCGTCATGATGGCTGGTGCCATCGGCGTCTCCTCGTCATTGGTACGGCCCCGTGCGGGCGAAGCCTGAGCGGATTGAGGGGTGGGCCGGTTATGCGCCAAGAGATTGACGCAGCGCCGTTTCGGTGAAAGCCCCTCGTTGTTTCGCCGCCGTGACGAAGGCGCCTCGTGTGTTACGCCTCGATGAACTGCCGGATTGCGGCCGACCTGATCGTTATCTTGGCGCAACCTTCGACGACGATCACCGCAACCATCAATTGAGGAACCCCCACGGTGCCCAGCCACATCCGCGAGAGCGGCGCCGGTTTAGGCGCAAAAGCGGGATCCGGCCGCGGTCGGCCTTCCGATGACCTGGCATGGGGGAGCCGAGTCGGGCGGTTCGGGAGGGCCGGCCGCGGCCGGGGTTCAGGGGTTGCCCCGCGCGGGCACGCGAGGCTCAGACCGCCTCCGCGGTCTCCGGCAGCTCGACGGCGAGCTTGTCCGTCAGGTCCACGACCTCGGCGAGCTCCCCGAAGTCGCGTGCCGCCGTGTCGACCGTCTTTCGAATACGAGTGTTGACGCGCTCGGAACGCACCTTTTTGGCGATGCGCATGGCCTGCTCGGCGTAGACCGCGCTCTGCTCGGGCTCCTGGCGGAGCAGATGCACCGTGGCCATGCCGATGAGGTTCAGTGCGTACGACCGCTGGTGCTCGGCGTCCTTGGCGAACAGGTCGACGGCCTGCTGCATCAGCGGCTCGGCGAGCGAGGCGTACGTGGGGCTGCGGCCGGCGACATAGGCGAGGTCACGGTAGGAGTGGGAGTTCTCGCCGTAGAGCTCGGCCTCGGAGAAGAAGCGGATCCAGTCGGGGTCCGGCTCGTCCCAGTCCACGGACTCGGCGAAGGTGTCCTCGGCCATCCGGACAGCCCGCTTGCACTTGCCGGGCTGGCCCATGTTGGCGTAGGCGCGGGCCTCCATCGCATACAGCATCGACTGGGTGCGCGGGCTCGCGCAGTCCCGGCTGCCGTACTGCGCGAGGTGGATCAGCTCCAGGGCGTCGTCGGGCCGGCCGAGGTGGATCATCTGGCGGCTCATGCTGGACAGGACGTACGAGCCGAGCGGCCGGTCGCCCGCCTCCTTGGCGGCGTGCAGCGCGAGGACGAAGTACTTCTGCGCGGTGGGCTGGAGCCCCA
This sequence comes from Streptomyces sp. NPDC028907, assembly GCF_055564995.1. Lineage (NCBI taxonomy): Bacteria > Bacillati > Actinomycetota > Actinomycetes > Kitasatosporales > Streptomycetaceae > Streptomyces > Streptomyces sp. NPDC028907. The sequence goes on along the minus strand of NZ_JBVHVE010000002.1, from coordinate 804,462 downwards.
CGTCGTACGACATCCAGCCGGCCAGCTCCGCCAGCTCGGCGGCGACCTTGAACAGCTTCCGGGTGGTGGCCTCGGGATGGGGCTCCTGGAGCAGGTCGGTCACCTCGTGCAGCTGGCCCACGACGGCCTTGCGGCGCAGGCCGCCGCCGCACTGCGCGTCCCACTGGCGGAACATCACGGTGGTGGACTCCAGCAGGTCCAGCTCGGGCTTGGACAGCCGGCCACGCGCGCGTGAGGACGGGACGGGCCGGGGCTCCTGGTACGGGGCGGGCGGCGCGGGGACCAGCCAGCGCTGCATCGGCTCGATGAGGGCCGGGCCCGCGGACAGGGACAGCGAGCTCCCGAGGAAGCCGCGCCGCGCCAGCATCAGGTCGCTGCGCGAGAACTCGCTGAGCAGGGCCACCGCCTGCGGGCCCGTCCAGGGCAGGTCGATACCGGACACTGAGGGTGACTGCCGGGCGGCGCGCAGACCGAGGTCCTCGACGGAGACGACGCAGCCGAACCGCTCGGAGAACAGCTCGGACAGGATCCGCGGGATCGGCTCGCGAGGGTTCTCGCCGTCCAGCCAGCGGCGCACCCGGGAGGTGTCGGTCGAGATGTGGTTGGCACCCAGCTGACGTGCGCGGCGGTTGACTTGGCGGGCGAGCTCGCCCTTCGACCAGCCGCTGCGCACGAACCAGGACGTGAGCAGCTCGTTCGGGCGCTTGTCAGCGTGCGATGCGCCACCAGCACTCGTACCGCTTCCGCTGTTGCCGCTCACTGGAACGCCCCCATCCCTTGGACCACTTGTCACCGAGTGCGCCAAGCCCTATCAGAATGCCGGTAAATACGGTCGGCCGTCCGGCACTTGTCACCCTTCGAACGGAAAGTCGACTTGCCCCCGGCATACCCACAAGCGCATGTGCCCCGAGGGTTCGTGCACACACGGTAATCCTACGATCACGCCTCCAGCCATGGCGATCCGGGAAACGCCACCATTCGCCACCCCTTCGAATGAACTAACGGCCGCCTCCACGCGATTCACTTGACATAGGACGGCCGGAAGTGGGCGGAGCGAAGCACTTGGAGGCGCGTGTCGCCGAGCCCGCAACCCTGGGCGCTTCCGGGCGCCGCGTGAGCCGAGCGGTGTCAGAGGGTAACCGGCCACCCAAGAACACACAGGGTCACGTTCCGCATCCGCGCCGTAACCACCCGCGCGCTGGACCCGTTGGAGGGGGCATGGGCTTCACGATCGGCGGCATCCGGGAGATCCGATCCGGCGCGCGTCGACGCGGCCGCTCCTCGGAGTGCACCGCCGTCGCCGAGTTCACCGGACTGTGGGGCTGGGACGTGGTGCCCGGCGCACGGGCCGCGGCGGGCGCCTGTTCATGCGGCCGCTCCGACTGCGACGCGCCCGGCGCACACCCTCTCGACTTCGCGCCCCACGTCCCGGCCGGGGCCACGCTCGACGATGTCAGCAAGGCGTGGTCGGAGTTCCCGGGCGCCTCGGTGATGCTGCCGGTCGGGCAGGCGTTCGATGTGATCGAGGTGGCCGAGGCCGCCGGACGCCGCGCGCTGGCCCGGCTCGAACGCATGGGACTCCCCCTCGGCCCGGTCACCGCCACCCCCGAGGGCCGCGCCCACTTCTTCGTGGCCCCGGGCGCCGCCGCCGAGCTCCCCGAACTCCTCTACCGCCTGGGCTGGGACGACCCCACCCACCTCGACCTTCGCGGCCTCGGCCCGGGCACGTCCATCACGGCCCCGCCCTCCGACCGGGGCGGGCTGGGACCGGTGCGCTGGCTGAGGCCACCGGCACTGGACACGGCTTCGAAGCCGCCGGCGGCACGGTTACTGCTGGGGACGTTGGCGTACGTGGCACATCGGTCGCGGGCGTGACACAGGACCCACCGGCCGCAGTCGTACACAGCGAAGCGCCCGTCCCCCAACTGCACCTTGGGGGGCGGGCGCTTCCTCGATCGAGCACTTACGAAAGTTCGTAGGTGAGGTGGGGTCACTCCCCGATAAGGGCGTCAACGAACGCCTCCGGCTCGAACGGCGCCAGGTCGTCGGCGCCCTCGCCCAGCCCGATCAGCTTCACCGGGACGCCCAGCTCGCGCTGGACCGCGACGACGATGCCGCCCTTGGCCGTGCCGTCGAGCTTGGTGAGGACGATGCCGGTGATGTCGACGACCTCGGCGAAGACGCGGGCCTGGACCAGGCCGTTCTGCCCGGTCGTCGCGTCCAGCACGAGGAGGATCTCGTCCAGCGGAGCGTGCTTCTCGACGACCCGCTTGACCTTGCCGAGCTCGTCCATCAGGCCGGTCTTGGTGTGCAGGCGCCCGGCGGTGTCGATGAGGACGACGTCGGAGCCCATCTCCTTGCCCTCCTTCACCGCGTCGAAGGCGACGGAGGCGGGGTCGCCGCCCTCCGGCCCGCGCACGGTGTAGGCGCCGACGCGCTCGCCCCAGGTCTGGAGCTGGTCGGCGGCGGCGGCACGGAAGGTGTCGGCGGCGCCGAGGACGACGCTGCGGCCGTCGGCCACGAGGACGCGGGCGAGCTTGCCGGTGGTGGTGGTCTTGCCGGTGCCGTTGACGCCGACGACCATCACGATGCCGGGCTTGCTGGCCTCCGGCTCGGTCCTGACCGTGCGGTCGAGGTCGGTGCCGACCAGCTTGAGCAGCTCCTCGCGCAGCAGGCCGCGCAGCTCGGCGGGCGTGCGGGTGCCGAGCACCTTCACGCGCTCGCGCAGGCCGTCGACGAGTTCCTGGGTGGGGGCCACGCCGACGTCGGCGGTGAGCAGCGTGTCCTCGATCTCCTCCCAGGTGTCGTCGTCGAGGTGCTCGCGCGACAGGAGCGTGAGCAGCCCCTTGCCGAGCGCGTTCTGCGAGCGGGAGAGCCGGGCGCGCAGGCGGATCAGACGTCCGGCGGTGGGCTCCGGGACCTCGATCTCGGTCGGCGGGAGCTCTTCGACGACGGGCGGTTCCTCGACGGCGACCCCGGTCGAGCCGTCGGGAAGGTCCACCTCCTCTATGGTCCGGCGCTCTTCGTCGCGCGGTGTCTCGGCCTCGTCGCCGACGTGCGGCTCGGCCGGTGGGGCGGTGATGTCGGGCGCGGCGGGCGGCGGCGGAGGCAGCTGCTTCTTGCGACGGCTGCCGACGATGAGCCCGCCGAGCGCGCCGAGCACGACCACGGCGATGACTACAGCAAGGATGACGATTTCCATAACACGCCCAGTATGCGTGACCCCCCGCTCGGCCGTTCGTTCTCCACGTGGGGCCGCGCGCCCCGCCGGGCCGGGCTGGCCCGCGGTCCGACCTCACGTCGGCCGGAAGCCCCCCGTCATGGCTCATGAGGTGGGCCGTGACACGCCCTCGTCATTCCCAGCCCCTGGCGATCTGACGCTCCGTCAACTACTGTCCTCCCGCCGAGCCGCCCGTCGGAGGGGACCCCCATGCCCGTCACGGTCGTCCGTTTCAACCTCGTCGAGCCCGACGCGACCCCCACCTCCCTCGCCGCCCGCTACCGGGCGGCCCTGGAGATGGCCGCGTACGCCGACGAGCACGGGATCACCACCGTGCAGACCGAGGAGCACCACGGCGCCGAGAACAACTGGCTGCCGTCGCCGTTCGCCTTCGCCGCCGCGGTCTTCGGCGCGACCAGGCGCCTAGCGGTCACCGTCTCGGCGATCATCGGCCCGCTGCACGACCCGCTGCGCCTCGCCGAGGAGATCGCCGTACTGGATCTGCTGAGCGGCGGTCGTCTGGTGACGGTCGCCGGGATCGGGTACCGGCCCGAGGAGTACGCCCAGTTCGACGTGGAGTGGAAGCGGCGCGGCAGACTCCAGGACGAGCTGCTGGAGACGCTGCTGAAGGCGTGGACCGGCGAGGAGTTCGAGTACCGGGGCCGTACGGTGCGGGTCACTCCGCGCCCGTACACCGATCCGCACCCGCTTCTGCTGGTCGGCGGCTCCTCGAAGGCCGCCGCCCGCCGGGCCGCCCGGCTCGGCCTGCCGTTCTTCCCCAGCGCGCATCTGCCGGAGCTGGAGACGTACTACAAGGAGCGGCTCGTCGAGTACGGCACCGCGGGGTGGACGATGATGCCGGCGGCACAGACGCCGCTGCTGCACATCGCCGAGGATCCCGACCGGGCGTGGGCACGGTACGGCGGACACTTCCTGCACGAGGCACGGACGTATGCCTCCTGGCAGTCCGGCGACGTCCGCTCGGCGGTGAAGTCGGCGGCCACGACGGTGGCCGAGCTGCGCGCCGAGGGCGTGTACCGGATCGTGACGCCACAGGAGTGTGTGGCGCTGGGGTTCGACAGCTATGTGCTGCACCCGCTGTCGGGCGGGATGCCGGTGGAGGAGGGATGGCGGAGCCTTCGGTTGTTCGCGTCGGAGGTGCTTCCGGCGCTGGGGGCCTGAGCTGCGTCGATATCCGGTGGTCCGAATTGTCCGGCGGTGGTCCACTGAGCCCATGAGTCGGTGCGCGGATGTGTTCGTGCGTGCCACGAACGGCGAGTGGCAGGTGCTCCGAGGTCCCGTCGCCGAGTTCCTGCGGGAGGTCGCCTTGCTGCGGGCAAACCTGGAGCTGATCGCCGCCACCCCGCGACTGCCGCGAGAACTCCCGGAGTGCCGGAGCCAGATCGAACTGCGGCTGGACAGCATCGAGGCGACAGCGCTGCGCGCGCGGGAACTCGGGGCCGGTGTCCTGAATCTGGTGACGTACGGCGAACCGCCGCCCCGGCTCGGGCAGTGGCCGGGCCGGGGCGGCGGCGGGATACGGGAGGAGGGGCAGCGGGGACTTGGCCCTTCCCCCCGAGTTCGGGGGCCGGTCAGCCCATCTCCTCCAGCTTCTTGCCCTTGGTCTCGGGCACGAACTTGAGGATGAAGGGGATGGAGAGGAAGGCGAACACCGCGTACATGACGTAGGTGAGCGACAGGTTCCAGTCCGACAGGTCCGGGAAGGTGATCGTGATCGCCCAGTTGGCGATCCACTGGGCCGAGGCGGCGACGCCCAGGGCGGCGGCGCGGATCTTGTTCGGGAAGACCTCGCCGAGCATGACCCAGACGACCACGCCCCAGGACATGGCGAAGAAGAGGACGAACGCGTTGGCGGCGATCAGCGCGACGTAGCCCTGCGCGGTGGGCAGCGGGTCGTTGCCGTTCTGGAAGGAGAAGGCCCAGGCGGCCGCGGCGAGCGAGACGCCCATGCCGACGGAGCCGATGAGGGCGAGCGGCTTGCGGCCTATGCGGTCGACGAAGATCATCGCGATCACGGTGCCGATGATGTTGATGATCGAGGTCTCGAACGAGTAGAAGAACGAGCTCGACGGGTCGACGCCGACGGACTGCCACAGCAGGTTCGAGTAGTAGAAGATGACGTTGATGCCGACCAGCTGCTGGAAGACGGAGAGGCCGATCCCGATCCACACGATCGGCAGGAGACCGAAGCGGCCGCCCAGCAGGTCCTTGAACGTGGACTTGTGGTCGCTGCGCATGGCCTGGTCGATCTCGGCGACCCGGGCGTCCAGGTCCATGCCGCCCTCGACGTCGGCGAGCACCTTCTTGGCGTCCTCGACGCGGCCGACGCTGATCAGATAGCGCGGGGACTCGGGGATGGCGAAGGACAGCAGGCCGTAGATCACGGCGGGCACGAGCATCACGCCGAGCATCCACTGCCAGGCCTCCAGGCCCGCGACCGTTCCGCGCTCCTCGCCGTCGGCCATGTTGAGGATGGCCCAGTTGACGAGCTGCGAGACGGCGATGCCGATGACGATGGCGGCCTGCTGGAACGAGGCGAGCCTGCCCCGGTACGCGGGCGGCGCGACCTCGGCGATGTAGGCCGGGCCGATCACCGAGGCCATGCCGATGGCGATACCGCCGAGGACACGCCAGGCGGCGAGGTCCCACGCGGCGAACGGGAGCCCGGAACCGACGGCGCTCACGGCGAACAGCACCGCCGCGATCTGCATGACGCGGATGCGGCCGATGCGGTCGGCTATGCGGCCGGCGATCGCGGCGCCCACGGCACTGCCGAGCAGGGCGCTGGCCGCGACGGTCCCGGTGACGCCGGAACTGAGGTCGAACCGGGCCTGGATGCCGCCGTTCGCCCCGTTGATCACGGAACTGTCGTAACCGAACAGGAAGCCGCCCATGGCGGCCGCCGCGGTGATGAAGACGACGTGCCCGAGATGTTCGGGGTGCGCCGTCCTGGCTCCTGACGTGGGTGCCTGCGCTGTGCTGGTCACGTGGTACTCCTCGGGCCACCGGCAACGCTGCCGGGTGGGGGTCAGCCGCTCCAAGTAGTGATACCTGAAGGTAAAAGCAACGTTGCAGAGACTATGCCTTCAAGTTTCGAAGTCAATAGGCAAGTGGTTGTGAGTTTCGAGACGTGATTAGCTGACATGCGTTCACTTCTTGAAGAAACGGTGATGAGGTCGACCAGGGGCGCGGGGCTGTGTCGAACTGCGGCTCCGCCGCGTGGGCGCGCCGAGCCACGACGGCGCCGCAGCCGAAAGCGGCCGAAGCCGGTGCTAGCGAAGCCGCTGGCTGATGACCTTGGACACGCCGTCGCCCTGCATGGAGACGCCGTACAGCGCGTCGGCGACCTCCATCGTGCGCTTCTGGTGCGTGATCACGATCAGCTGCGAGGCCTCCTGCAGCTCCTGCATGATGCGGATCAGCCGCTGGAGGTTGGTGTCGTCGAGGGCGGCCTCGACCTCGTCCATGACGTAGAACGGGCTGGGCCGGGCCTTGAAGATCGACACCAGCATCGCGACGGCGGTCAGCGACCGCTCGCCACCGGAGAGCAGGCTCAGCCGCTTGACCTTCTTGCCGGGAGGACGTGCCTCGACGTCGACACCCGTGGTGAGCATGTTGTCGGGATCGGTCAGGATCAGCCGTCCCTCGCCCCCGGGGAACAGCCGGCTGAAGACGCCCTCGAACTCCCGGGCCGTGTCCCGGTAGGCCTCGGTGAAGACCTGCTCGACGCGTTCGTCGACCTCCTTGACAACCTGGAGCAGGTCGGCCCGGGTCTTCTTCAGGTCTTCGAGCTGCTCGCTGAGGAACTTGTGCCGTTCCTCCAGCGCCGCGAACTCCTCAAGGGCGAGCGGGTTGACCTTGCCGAGCTGCTGGTAGGCCCGCTCGGCCGCCTTGAGCCGCTTCTCCTGCTCGGCCCGCACGAACGGCTTGGGCTGGTTGCGGGGGTGCTCGGGGTCCTCGGGGAGCTGCTCGCCCTCGGCGGCCAGGGAGGGCGGTACGAGCTGGTGGGGGCCGTATTCGGAGACGAGGCCGGCGGGCTCCACGCCCAGTTCCTCCAGTGCCCTGGTCTCCAGCTGCTCGATCCGCATCCGCTTCTCTGCGCCGAGGACCTCGCCGCGGTGCACGGAGTCGGTCAGCTTGTCGAGTTCGGCCTTGAGGTCACGGCCCTGGCCACGGGCGACGGTGAGTTCCTGCTCGCGCCGGGCCTTCGCCACCTCGGCGGCGGTGCGTTCCTCGTCGGCGCGGGCGAGGGAGACCTCGACGTGCGCGAGCAGCTGCCGGGTGCCGGAGGCCACGGCTTCGGCGACGGCCGCCTCGTGCCGCAGCCGGGCCCGCCGCTGCTCGGCACGCGCGCGTGCGTCCCGCTCAGCTCGGGCGGCGCGGTCGAGGGAGTCGGCGCGGCCGGCGAGTCCCTTGACGCGTTCTTCGTGGGTACGGACCTGGAGGCGGGCCTCCATCTCGGTCTGGCGGGCGTTGGCGCCGTCGGCGGCGAGACGGTCCCGTACCGACGTGTCGGGCTCCTCCTCGACCGGCATCTCCTCGGCCACGGCGAGCCGTTCGGCGAGTTCCTCGACCTCCTGGAGTGCCTTGTCGAGGGCGTCCTGGGCCCGCGCGGCGGCGGCCACGGAGCGCTCCGCTTCGCCGGCCGCGCCCCTCGCCTGGCCTGCGAGCCGGCCGAGTTGCTGGGCGACCGCGGACTTCTCCCGGTCGGCCGCCCGGCGCCGCTCCCCCAGCTCCTCGACGAGCCCCGCGCACTCCTTGCGCCGCTCTGTTGCCGCGTGCTGGGCCTCGGCCAGCTCCTCGCAGCGCACTGCCAGCTCTTCCAGTTCGGCGGCGGCCTCGTCCACGGAGGCCTGTACTTCGAGGAGGCTCGGCGCCCCGGCGGAGCCGCCGTGGGCGAAGTGGGCGCCCAGGAGGTCGCCTTCGGCGGTTACGGCGGTGAGGTCGGGGTGAGCGTAGACGAGCTCCTCGGCGTCCTCGAGGGTGGGGACGACGACGATGTCGTGGAGGAGGCGGCGGATGGCCGGCAGGAGGTCGGAGGGGGCACGGACCAGGTCTGCGGCGGGGCGCCCGCCGGGGGGTGCCAGGTCAGGGAGGTGTGCGACCGCCGGCTCGTCGTGGCTGGTCGCGCAGTTCCCCGCGCCCCCATGAGGCGCGTCTTCGGCGCCCCCTGCCAAGAGCAGCGCCGCCCGGCCCGCGTCCTGCTTACGGAGGAGGCGGATCGCGTCCGCCGCCGCGGACGGGGACCTCACCGCGACCGCGTCCGCCGCCACCCCGAAAGCCGCCGCCAGCGGTACCTCGTACCCCGGCGTCACCGTCAGCAGTTCCGCAGCCGGGCCCAGCAGTCCCGTGAGGCGGTCCTCCGCGCCCAGCAGTGCGCCCGTGCCGTCCTTGCGGCGCAGGCCGAGTGCCAGCGCCTCGTGACGGGCCTGGGTGGCGGCGCGGGCCCGTTCCGCGGCCGTGGCGGCCTCGCGGGCCGCGGTGAGGGCGGCCTCGGCCTCGGTGAGCTGCCGCTTCGCCGCGTCGTGCTGCTCGCCGAGCTCCGCGTCGCCCGCGTCCAGGCCGTCGACCTCGGCCTTCAGGGCCTCGTACTCCTCCTGCGCGGAGAAGGCCCGCTCCTGGGCCTCGTCCCGTGCGGCGGCCAGGCGGTCGATCTCGGCCTGGGCGGAGGCCGCGCGGGAACGGGCCGCGTTGACCTGCCCGTTCAGCCGGGCGAGGCCTTCGCGGCGGTCGGCGATGGCTCGGGCGACGTCCTTGAGGCGCCGCTCCTCCTGCGTGAGCTCGCGTTCCAGTTCCGCTCGGTGCGCGACCGTGTCCTCCAGGGCGCGCTCGGCCGCCTCCAGGGCCGCTTCGAGCTCGGCCTCCTGCTCACGGATGCGGGCGGCCTCGCGCTCCATGTCCTCGGGGTCGCGGCCCCGGCGTTCCTCCGGCGGCGCTGACGTGGCGCTCTTCACGCGCGCGTCGGCCAGCGAGATCGTGCCGCGCACCCGCTCGGCGAGCTGGGACAGCTCGTACCAGGTCTGCTGGGCGTGCTGAAGGCGGGGCGTGAGCTGTCGTACCTCGTCCTCCAGGAGGGCCTCGCGCTGCAGGGCTTTCTTCAGCTCCTGCTCGGCGGCCTCCTTGCGCTCCTTCAGCGCGGCCTCGTCGGCGACCTCGGCCTGGAGCGCCTCGCGGAGCCCTACGAGATCGTCGGCGAGGAGGCGGAGGCGGGCGTCGCGCAGGTCGGCCTGGATGACAGCGGCCCGGCGCGCCACCGCCGCCTGCCGGCCGAGCGGCTTGAGCTGCCGGCGCAACTCGTCCGTCAGGTCCTGCACGCGCGCGAGGTTGGCCTGCATCGCGTCCAGCTTCCGCAGAGCCTTCTCCTTGCGCTTGCGGTGCTTGAGGACGCCCGCGGCCTCCTCGATGAAGGCGCGGCGGCCCATGGGGTCGGCGTGCAGCACGGAGTCGAGCTGGCCCTGGCCGACGATGACGTGCATCTCGCGGCCGATGCCGGAGTCGGAGAGCAGTTCCTGGATGTCGAGCAGGCGGCAGGTGTCGCCGTTGATCTGGTACTCGCTGCCGCCGTTGCGGAACATGATCCGCGTGATCGTGACCTCGGCGTACTCGATGGGCAGTGCGCCGTCGGAGTTGTCGATGGTCAGCGAAACCTCGGCTCGGCCAAGTGGCGGACGGCCGGTGGTGCCGGCGAAGATGACGTCCTCCATCTTGCCGCCGCGCAGCGACTTGGCGCCCTGCTCGCCCATGACCCAGCTGAGCGCGTCCACGACATTGGACTTGCCCGAGCCGTTCGGTCCGACGACGCACGTGATCCCCGGCTCGAACCGGAGCGTGGTCGCCGAGGCGAACGACTTGAACCCGCGGAGGGTCAGGGCCTTGAGGTGCACGCCGCTGGACTCTACCTTCCGCCGGTATCCCACTCCATGAACCCGCGGTTTCACCGATGAACGCGCAGGGCACACCAAACGTTAAAGAGGGTGAAAGGATGCGCGGGGCAGTAAGCCGGGGGCAAGAAAGAAGGGACGCCGAAGCGTCCCTTGCAACTTCTGACGGCTGACTCAGCAGTCGTCTGACAACTACTTAGCGGTTGGATACGGGCAGCCCAACCCCTGCTTGTGCTGTCGGAGCGATGCAGTGATCAGGTGAGCGCAGGCTCCGCCTGGTGTGCGTCGATGCTCTCCATGATCCTGTCGTGAGAAGCGGCAGCCTGCAGAGCGTCGTTCTCCGCCTGGATCCGTCCGAGCTCGGATTCCAGGTCCTGTACGCGCTGCTGGAGCCGTCGCATCTCGGCGAGGAGTCGAGGGTCGGAGCCGCCGACGTAACCGAGAAGCGCCTTTGCCATGATGGATGGTCCTCCACAATGAGTGACCGACCGAAGCGGTGTGGGTCGTGAGGGATTCGCACCCGCGGTTGCTTGGCAGGCCTTGAGTTGTGCTGCCGTTCAGCCACGCCAAACAGCGAAGGTGCGCGGGGCTTTCAGCGTCTCACCAAAAAGTTTGACGGTCAACACGATCACGCCCCGTATTGGCGGGCGAACCCGGTGGCGCACGGCCGGAAAGCGGCTGCGCGGCGACTCCTGCGGGGCCCTCGGGGCGTGGCGATCATCCTTGAGTGCGGAGCCTGCCACCACACGCGCTTCTTGGCAACCACCTGCTCATTTCTGCTCGGGGCAGTTGCCGGTGGCAGGTCCCTCCGCTTGCGCCAGGGCCGATTTACAGAAACGGCTCAGCGGATGGCGAAGCCGTCGTAACCCCCACGAGGTGTGTCCCAGATCTCGGTGACACCGTCCACCCGCCCGGGCGTGTCGTCGCCCTCGAGCCAACCGAGGAGCCCTTCACAGCCTTCTCGCGAGCCCTCCGCGACCACCTGGACCCGACCGTCGGCCAAATTGAGAGCAAAACCACTCAGGCCGCCGATCTCGAGGGCCTTGGCCCGCGTGAACCAGCGGAAACCCACACCTTGGACGCGTCCACGCACCCAGGCGACCAGCCGTACATCCTCGCTCATGACTGCAACCTAACGGGCCAATGTCCCTCTGGGCACTTCCTCCTCGGACTCCATGGGGTACCGTCCCCACCCAATGAATCCCATATGAAACTCACACGATCGAGTGAGTTCTGTGGGGATCTTGAGACCGCAGGGACGAGGAAGGCCAGGACATGGGACGCCACCGACGCTCCGCCGCCGGCCGCGCCGCCACGGGCCGCGCCACGGGGGTCACACATACGGACGGCTCCTTCACGGAGGGCCACGACCCGCTGGACTCGTACGGCGGCGACCGCCCGACGATGGGCATCGCGCCCTATCTGAACCCGGAGGCGTACGCCGAGGCCTACGCGAAGAGCGACGCCTACCTGTTCGCCTCGGACGACGACTACGACCGGATCACCGGCACGACCACGTTCCCGGACACCGGGACGGCCGCGTTCCGCAGTGACGGCTTCACGCCAAGCGGCGGCTCCCGGCGCCCCGGGGGCGGCTCGCACCGCCGACGCAAGAAGAAGGCCGTGGCTCCCGTGAAGACCGGGCTGCTCGGCGTCTCCGCTGCGGTCGCGCTGGGCACGGTCGCGGTCGCCACGGGCGTGGTGCCCGGCATCGACAACTACCAGCTCGGCGGTGGCAGCGGCGCGGACAAGGTGCAGGCCGCCGACACCCCGACCAACGCCCCCACCGAGCAGGGCGGCACGTCCGGCGACGCCGACAGCCAGGACAACGGCTCCTCCACCAGCGGTGACGCCGAGCGGCCCACCTCGCCGGCCCCGTCGACGTCGTCGGCCGCACCGACGAAGACCCCGTCGAAGAAGCCGTCGGCCACGCCCAGCCAGAAGCCGAAGGAGACTCCTTCCCGTACGGCCACGAAGGCGCCGGAGAGGGAGAAGGAGCCCGAGCGCGAGCAGACCGGCGCCCCCGTGGAGATGTCCGCCCAGGCCGCCGCCGCGGCCGAGGTGCTCCAGTTCGTCAACCAGGAGCGCGCCCAGGTCGGCTGCAGCGCGGTCGCCGCCAACAGCTCGCTCACGGACCTGGCCCAGGACTTCAGCGAGGACATGGCCGCGCGGGGGTTCTTCGACCACACCGACCCGAGCGGGGCGTCCCCGTGGGACCGCGCCGCGAAGGCCGGCATCACCGACCTCGGCGGCGAGAACATAGCCCGCGGCCAGGCCGACGCCGCCGCGGTGATGGACGCCTGGATGAACAGCCCGGGCCACAAGGCCAACATCCTGAACTGCGACTTCAAGACCCTGGGAGTCGGCGTGCACTTCGGCGCCGGCGGGCCCTGGTGGACGCAGGACTTCGGTTACTGACGGTCAGTCCTCGGCGAGGCCCAGCGGGCGCAGGGCCGACCGGTAGTCGCCGGTGGTGACGAGATCGTCGATCACCTGGACCATGGCGGGGACGCCCGGGTCCCGGACGATCAGGTTGTCCCAGCAGTAGAAGTACCGGCCGCCGAGGCATTCCCCGGTGTCCTGCCAGCGGTCCATCAGGCGGCGCGCCTCGTCGAGGGTGAAGACGGTCCCGGACCAGCGCTGTCCGTCGGCGAACGTCACCCACATGTCGACGTTGCAGACCTCGTCGAGGTCCTCCCCCGCGCCCGGGACGAAGCAGATCTCGTACCCGTCTCTGCGCACCCGGTAGAACGGGCCGTCCCACACACCTACCCCCAAGGCGCCGCCCCCCGGTGGCCGGCTCAGTGGGCAGGCTACTGCGTGGACGGCGCCTGGTACGCGTTCATTACGACTAGTACGCGTTCATTACGACGTCGCTCAGGCGGCCGCGACGCGTCCTCACGCGAACACCACCGCTAAACTAACCATAAGTTAGCGCAAACCGAGCGCTAGCGCTGCGTTGAAGTACGCTTGAGGAATGGACACCACGCACGAGTGCACGGAGGCACAGCACCTCCCGTACAACGTGTTCGCCAAGGCCTGTCCCTCGCGGGGGACGCTGGAGCACGTGACGGGCCGCTGGGGCGGACTCACGCTCGGCGCCCTGTACGAGGGCTCGCTGCGCTTCAACGAGCTGCGTCGCCGAGTCGACGGCGTCAGCGAGAAGATGCTGTCCCAGACGCTGCACGCCCTGGAGCGGGACGGCCTGGTGCACCGCGAGGCGCAGCCGACCAATCCACCGAGGGTCGACTACGAACTGACGCCGCTCGGACGCGGGGTCGCCGAGCGGCTCCTGAGCCTCATCCACTTCGTGGAGGGGCAGATGAACGACGTGCTCGACGCACGTCAGCGCTACGACGAGACGCGCGGCACCCTCTGACACTTCGGGCAGAAGTAGCTGGACCGGTTCATCCAGGGCCGCCGCCGCATCGGCGTACCGCACCGCTTGCACGGCAGTCCCTCACGGCCGTACGCGTCGAGTGACCGGTCGAAGTAGCCCGACTCGCCGTTGACGTTGACGTACAGGCTGTCGAAGCTCGTGCCGCCGACCGCGAGGGCCGCGTTCATCACATCCCTTACGTGGCCCAGGAGTTCGAGACTGCGCGGGCGCGTGAAGGTCGCGGTCGGGCGGTCGTAGTGGAGGCGGGAGCGCCACAGGGCCTCGTCCGCGTAGATGTTGCCGACGCCGCTGATCAACGACTGGTCGAGCAGGGCCCGTTTGATCGTGGTGCGCTTGCGGCGCAGGGCCTGGTGGAAGACCTCGTCGTCGAAGAGCGGGTCCAGGGGGTCGCGGGCGATGTGCGCGATGACGTCGGGCAGGCCGTCCGCGGTGTTGTCGTGCAACGACAGCCCGCCGAAGGTGCGTTGGTCGACGAACCGCAGCTCGGTAGCGAGCGCGTCCGTGAACCGCACCCGGATCCTGAGGTGCTTCTCGTCGGGCGCCTCCTGCGGCTGGACCAGCAGCTGACCGCTCATCCCGAGGTGGGCCAGGATCGACTGGTGCGTGTCCTCCAGGGGCAGCCACAGATACTTGCCGCGGCGGCTCGGGGTGCCGATCCGGTGGCCCTTGAGGCGGTGCGCGAAGTCGTCCGCACCGGCGATGTGCCGCCGTACGGCACGCGGGTGCAGCACCTCGGCGTCGGCGACGGTGCGGTGGGCGACCCACCGCTCCAGGCCGCGTCGTACGACCTCGACCTCGGGCAACTCGGGCATCGGATCCCCCGTCAACCTGCGTCTGAATGGACCGAGCGCCCGCCCCACGGCGGGGTGCGGGCGCTCGGATCGCTCTGTTCGGTCAGGCGGAGGCCGACGACGTGTCGGCGTCGGACTCAGCGGCGTCCTGCTGGGCGGCATCCGCTGCCGCCTTCGCCTTCTTGGCGCGCTCGTCCGCCGCGGCCCGGATGGACCGCCACGCGGACTCAGCGGCCTGCTGCTCCGCCTCCTTCTTGCTGCGGCCGGTGCCGGTGCCGTACGAGACGCCTCCGACGCGGGCGGCAGCAGTGAAGGTCTTCTCGTGGTCGGGGCCGGTCTCCGTGACCAGGTACTCGGGGACGCCGAGGCCTTCGGTCGCGGTGAGCTCCTGGAGGCTGGTCTTCCAGTCCAGGCCGGCTCCGAGGTTCGAGGACTTCTCGATCAGCGGGTCGAACAGGCGGTGCACCAGCTCCGCCGCCGAGTCCAGGCCCTGGTCGAGATAGACCGCGCCGATCACCGCTTCCAGGGTGTCGGCGAGGATCGATGCCTTGTCCCTGCCGCCCGTGCCCTCTTCGCCCCGGCCGAGCCGGATGAAGGAGCCCAGGTCGAGCCCGCGGCCGACCTCCGCCAGCGCACGCGAGTTGACCACCGCGGCCCGCAACTTGGCCAGCTGGCCTTCGGGCAGGTCGGGGTGGGTGCGGTACAGCGTGTCCGTGACAACGAGGCCGAGAACGGAGTCCCCGAGGAACTCCAGGCGCTCGTTGGTGGGCAGGCCGCCGTTCTCGTACGCGTACGACCGGTGGGTCAGCGCACGCACCAGAAGGGCGGACTCGAGCTTGTACCCGAGCCGCCCTTCCAACAGCGTGTGGGACGAGGCCTGGTTGTCCGCCTTCTTACGGGCGTGTGGGTCCGCCTTGGCGTCTTCCGCCTTCTTGGCAGTGGACACAGTGCCTCTCACCAGCCGCTCAGACCTCGAGGACCTGGCGCTTGTTGTAGGTGCCACAAGACGGGCACGCGATGTGCTGCTGCTTGGGCTCGTGGCAGCGCTCGCACGCAACCAGGGTGGGGACCGCAGCCTTCCACTGCGACCGGCGGTGGCGCGTGTTGCTGCGCGACATCTTCCGCTTCGGAACAGCCACGGCTACTTCTCCTGCTTCTCGTCGACGCCCGCTTCCGCGTCAGCGCCGCTCATCTCGTCCTTCTCGCCGTCTTCGAGTGAACCGGCGAGTCCCTGCAATGCCGCCCAACGGATGTCGACGGCGTCATGGTGGTGGTCCGGGTCGTCCGCAAGGCGCGCACCGCACTCGGCGCACAGTCCTGGGCAGTCTTCCTGGCACACCGGCTGCATCGGCAGTGCGAGCACCACCGCATCGCGCAGCACGGCTTCGAGGTCGAACAGGCCGTCCTCGAGAAAGAGCCTGTCCTCGTCGTCCTCGGCGTCGTCGCCCGGTTCCGCGCTGTGATGGCGGCCCCGGTCGTCGGCGTCAGGGTACGAGAACATCTCCTGGAATTCCGCTTCGACGTCGAGCTGAAGCGGCTCCAGACACCTTACGCACTCCCCCTCGGCCTGTGCACGGGCGGTGCCTGTGACGAGCACCCCTTCCATGACCGACTCGAGTCGGAGTTCGAGCTCGACCGGGGCGCCTTCCGGCACTCCGACGACCCCCTGGATACCGAAGTCCTTGGGGGCGTCGATCGTGCGGGTCAGGCGCTGCAGCGCACCGGGCCGCCGACCCAGCTCGTGTGTGTCGAACACGAGAGGGTTGCGGTGGTCGAGGCGGGCTGTCACGCCATTCCTGCTTTCGATCTGCTGAGCTCAGGGGTCACTGCCCTTCGGTGTTACCCGGGCAGCGTTGATCGCGGACGTACACGCGACCGAAGAGCCAGGATACTGGACCTTTCGCTCACGGCCCAATCCGGCTGTCTCTTACTGTCCTCGCCCCTGCTCGTAGGCCCGCAGCTGCTCCGCGCTGATCATGCTGGTGTCGAAGAGGCTGGTCTCGTCGAGCGCGTAGCCCTGGTTGCCCTGCGCGGTCTGCTGCGGGACCTGGTGCTGGTCCTGGCCAGGGTCGTAGGCGGCCTGCTGGGGGGCGTAGCCCTGGTAGGCGTAGGGGTCGGCCTGCTGGTAGCCGTACGGGTCCTGCTGGCCGCCGTACTGCTGCTGGTAGCCGTACGGATCCGCGGTCTGCTGCTGGTAGCCGTACGCCGGCTGCGCGGTCTGCGGGTCGTACTGCGGCTGTGGCGGTACGGCCGCGGCCGGCTGCTCGGCGGGGGCCGCCGAGGCGTCCTGCTCCGCGAGCGCGGCGAGGTCGGCGAGGTAGTCGGCGTCGCTGGAGTGCTGGACGGTGCCGGTGTCGTCGGCGAGGGCGCCGAGGTCGTCGGTGGCGATCCGGCCGTGCAGCTTCTGCCGGCCGCGGCCGACGGCCTCCAGGGTCTTGGCCAGGACCGCCTCGAAGGCCCCGAGCTTCACGTCGACGTATTCGTCGGCACTGCGGCGCAGGGTCTCCGGGTCGTGGCTGCGCTCGGGGGCGTCCTCGTCCTCGTAGCCGTTCTCGTCGGTGCCGGGGCCGGTGCCGAGGAGCTTCTCGCGGCCGCGGCCGACGGAGCCGAGGGTCTTGGTGAGGACGACCTCGAAGTTGGCGAGCTTGGAGTCGACGTAGTCGTCGGCCTCCGCGCGGACGTCCTCGGCCTCCTTGCGGGCCTCGGCGAGGATGCGGTCGGCCTCGGCCTGGGAGCGGCGGGCGACCTCGGTGTCGGAGATCAGGGAGCCGCGCTCGGCGTGCGCGCCCTGGATGATCCGCTCGGCCTCCTGGCGGGCCTGCTCGACCATCTGCTCACGGCCGCCGATCAGCTCCTCGGCCTGGGCGAGGGAACCGGGCAGGGCCGCGCGGACCTCTTCCAGCATCGAGAGCAGTTCGGCGCGGTTGACCACGCACGAGGCCGACATGGGCATCGACCGGGCACCTGAGACCGCCGAGACGATCTCGTCGAGCTTCTTCTGCACGTCCACCGTGTGCTCGCCACTCTCTACAGCTGTGATGGAGACGGACGGGACGACTGTAGCCCCATCAGTCCTTGCGCAGGCGCTCGTTGAGGGCCTCCAGTACCACCGGCGGCACGAGGTGGGAGACGTCGCCGCCCCAGGTCGCCACCTCCTTGACGAGGGAGGAGGACAGGAAGCTGTAGGTGGGGTTGGTCGGGACGAAGAGGGTCTCCACGCCCGAGAGGCCGTTGTTCATCTGGGCCATCTGAAGCTCGTAGTCGAAGTCGCTGACCGCGCGCAGGCCCTTCACGATGGCCGGGATGTCGCGCTGCTTGCAGAAGTCGACGAGGAGGCCGTGGAAGGCCTCGACCCGGACGTTCCCGTACTCCGCCGTGACCTGGCGGATGAGGTCGAGTCGCTCGTCGACCTCGAACAGGCCCTTCTTGGCCTTGTTGATCATGACGGCGACGTAGACCTCGTCATACAGCCTTGAGGCGCGGGAAATGATGTCGAGGTGTCCGTTGGTGATCGGGTCGAACGACCCGGGACAGACGGCGCGGCGCACTGGTGATCCCTCGCTCTCGGGTCCGGTCATCGTGCGTCTTCGCACGTGGAGGCGGCGCGACCGTACCAAAACGTTCCCTCGCCGTAACGACGGGCCCGGATCGCTTCGAAACCGTCCGGCCACCGGAATTCGCCACCTCTGGTGCTGCGCTCCACGGTGACGAGTGCCTCGGGCGCGAGCCAGCCCTCTGAGCGGAGTGTGAGCAGAATCTCGCGAAGATCGTGATCTGTGACTCGGTACGGGGGGTCCAGGAAGACGAGGTCGTACGGCTCGGTCGGCGCCGGGGTCTGGATGATCTGTTCGGCTTTGCCCGATCTCACCTCGGCGCCGGGGAGGCCGAGGTTCTTGACGTTCTCGCGGACGGTGCGTGCCGCTCGCGCGTCGGCCTCGACCAGGAGGGTGTGGCTCGCGCCGCGGGACAGGGCTTCGAGGCCGACTGCGCCCGAGCCCGCGTAGAGGTCGAGGACACGTTCGCCGTCCAGGGGGCCGCCCAGGAGGGACTGCCAGGTGGAGAAGAGACCTTCGCGTGCGCGGTCGGAGGTGGGGCGGGTTCCCGTGCCGGGGGGCACGGCCAGGCGACGTCCGCCGGCTGCGCCGGCGATCACGCGGGTCATCTTTGGTCCTTGGTTGTGAGCGGCTTTAGGTTCAGTGTGGCTGGTCGCGCCCCCGCGGCGGTAGCCGCATGGTCCATACAGCCCCGCGCCCCTTGAGGGACGTTATCGCTCACCCCTTTTCCAAGTACTGCTCCCTCTCCTCGTCCAGGAGGGCGTCCAGGGCCGTGCGTAGGCCGGGGAGCTGCTCCAGCTCCGGGTCCGCCGCCACCACGGCCGCCGCCTCGTCCCTCGCCTCCGCGATGATCTCCTCGTCCTCGATGACGGCGAGGACCCGCAGCGAAGTACGGGCTCCCGACTGGGCCTGGCCCAGGACGTCGCCCTCGCGGCGTTGTTCGAGGTCGATGCGGGAGAGTTCGAAGCCGTCGAGGGTGGAGGCGACCGCGTTCAGGCGCTGGCGGGCGGCGCTGGCCTCCGGCATCTCGGTGACCAGGAGGCAGAGCCCGGGTGCCGAGCCTCGGCCGACGCGGCCGCGGAGCTGGTGGAGTTGGGAGACGCCGAAGCGGTCGGCGTCCATGATGACCATCGCGGTGGCGTTGGGGACGTTCACGCCGACCTCGATGACGGTCGTGGCGACCAGGACGTCGGTCTCGCCGGCGGCGAAGCGGCGCATGACGGCGTCCTTGTCGTCGGGGTGCATACGGCCGTGCAGCACCTCTACGCGCAGGCCTTGGAGGGGGCCCTTGGCCAGCTGGTCGGCCACCTCCAGGACGGCGAGGGGCGGGCGCTTCTCGGCCTCGTCCTCCGGGGACTTCTTCTTGCCGGACTTCTTCGGGTCGTCCTCCTCGTCGCCGATGCGCGGGCAGACGACGTACGCCTGATGACCGCCCGCGACCTCCTCGCGCACCCGCTCCCAGGCGCGGGCCAGGAAGTGGGGCTTGTCGGCGGCGGGGACGACATGGGAGGCGATGGGTGAGCGGCCGGCCGGGAGCTGGTCGAGGACCGAGGTCTCCAGGTCGCCGAAGACGGTCATGGCGACGGTGCGCGGGATGGGCGTGGCCGTCATCACGAGCAGGTGCGGAGGCTGTTTGCCCTTGCCGCGCAGGGCGTCGCGCTGCTCCACGCCGAAGCGGTGCTGTTCGTCGACCACGACCAGGCCGAGGTCGTGGAACTGCACCTTGTCCTCGATCAGCGCATGGGTGCCGATCACGATCCCCGCCTCGCCGGTGACCAGGTCGAGCAGGGCCTGGCGGCGGGCTGCCGCGCCCATGGAGCCGGTCAGCAGCACCACCTTGGTGGCCTGCTCGGCGCCGCCCAGCATGCCGCCCTCGGCCAGCTCGCCCATCATCTCGACGATCGAGCGGTGATGCTGCTGGGCGAGGACCTCGGTGGGCGCGAGCATGGCGGCCTGACCGCCGGCGTCGACCACCGCGAGCATGGCGCGCAGCGCCACCATGGTTTTTCCGCTGCCCACCTCTCCTTGGAGCAACCGATGCATCGGATGCTCGGTCGCGAGGTCGTCGAAGATCTCCTTCGAGACCTTCTGCTGGCCCTCGGTGAGGGTGAACGGGAGACGGTCGTCGAAGGACGTCAGGAGGCCGTCCGGCTTGGGCCTGCGGGCCACCGCGGGGAGTTGGGCGTCCGCGTGGCGGCGGCGGGCCAGGGCGACCTGGAGGACGAAGGCCTCGTCCCACTTGAGGCGGGAGCGGGCGTCCTCGATGTCGGCCTTGGTGTGCGGGCGGTGGATCTTGAGGAGGGCCTCGGGGAGGGTGACCAGGCCGCGGCCCGCGCGGAGGGTGTCCGGGAGGGGGTCGACGGCCTCCTGGGCGCTGGGCAGGACCGTCTGGATGGCCTTGCCGATCTTCCAGGACTCCAGTTTGGCGGTGGCGGGATAGATCGGGATCAGGGCGCCGGCCCAGGTCTCGACCGTCTCCACCGCCTCGTTGTCGGCGCCGCGCAGCAACTCGTACGCCGGGTGTGCCAGTTGCAGTCGGCGGTTGAATACGGAGACCTTGCCCGCGAACATCGCGCGGGTGCCCGGCAGGAGCTCCTTGTGGGGCTTGTGAACGCCGGCGCCGAAGAAGACCAGTTGGAGGCGGCCGCTGCCGTCCGTGATCGTGACTTCGAGGCGCTGGCCCTTGCCTCGGGGGGCCTTCGAGGAGGCGAAGGAGTGCAGGCGGGCGTCCGCGACCATGGCGACCACCGTGACGTGCTCGTCCATGGGGAGGTCGGCCAGGTGCGTGAGCTGGCCGCGCTCCTCGTATCTGCGCGGGTAGTGGTGCAGAAGGTCGCCGACGGTGTGCAGGCCGAGGTGCTCGGCCATCACCTTGGCGGTGGGAGGGCCGAGCACTTTCTTCAGTGGTTCTTCCAGTGCGGGCACGAGATCCATTCCACACCACGGCACTGACAATGCCGTAGAGGTCGCGGCGCCCGTCCCGGTAAACGTCCCGGAAACCCCTGGTCAGACGTTTGGTTTCGGCTCTAGGATGGCGCGCTCCGGCCATCCTTTCGCGGTCACCGCCTCACCGGGACCGCCCGACCCCGCGCCGTCCGCCAAGTCCCCCCAACGGCGCCGTGACGATGGACTCCCAGACCTCACAGTCATCCCAGGTACCTCAGCCGCCCCAGTCACCTCATACGTTCCAGGTCGACCTGCGTGGTCTGGTGGACCTGCTCTCCCACCATCTCTACTCCAGCCCGAAGGTCTACCTGCGCGAACTGTTGCAGAACGCCGTCGACGCCATCACCGCCAGACGCGCCGAGGAGCCGGACGCGCCGGCCAAGGTGTGGTTGCACGCCGCGGCGGGCGCCCTGCGGGTCGAGGACTCCGGGGTCGGGCTCACCGAGGCGGACGTGCACAGCCTCCTCGCGACCATCGGGCGCAGCTCCAAGCGTGCCGAGGGACTTCAGGAGGCGCGGTCCGACTTCCTGGGGCAGTTCGGCATCGGTCTGCTGGCCTGTTTCGTGGTCGCCGAGCGGATCCGGGTGGTCAGCCGCAGCGCCCGTACGCCGGACGCGGCGCCCGTGGAGTGGACGGCGACGGACGACGGTTCGTACACCGTGCGGACGCTGCCGGACGACGCCCGTACCGAGCCGGGCACGACCGTGCACCTGGTGGCGCGGGCCGGGGCCGCCGAGTGGCTGGCCGAGGACCGGGTGCTGGCGCTGGCGCGGGACTTCGGCTCACTGCTGCCGTACGACGTCCGGGTCGGCGGCGAGGCGGTCACCGACCTGCCCGCGCCCTGGGACCGGCCGTACGCCTCCCCCGCCAACCGCA
Source organism: Streptomyces sp. NPDC028907 (assembly GCF_055564995.1). Classification (NCBI taxonomy): domain Bacteria; kingdom Bacillati; phylum Actinomycetota; class Actinomycetes; order Kitasatosporales; family Streptomycetaceae; genus Streptomyces; species Streptomyces sp. NPDC028907. Next base: position 782,773 of record NZ_JBVHVE010000002.1, on the reverse strand, counting down.
GGGTGGCCCTGGCGCGGCACTGTCACGACCTGTTCGGCTTCACCCCGCTGGACTCGATCGACCTGGACGTGCCGCTCGCCGGGATCCGTGGCGTGGCGTACGTCCTTCCCTCGTCGGTCAGCCCGGCCCAGCGGGCGGGTCATCGCGTCCATCTCAAGGGCATGCTGCTGACCGAGCGCGCCGAACAGCTGCTGCCCGACTGGGCGTTCTTCGTGCGCTGTGTGCTCGACACGGACAGCCTGCGGCCCACCGCCTCGCGCGAGTCGCTGTACGAGGACGAGACGCTGGCGGCCGTACGGGAGGCGCTCGGCGAAAGGATTCGGTCCTGGCTGACCGGGCTCGCTGCGGGTGATCCGGAGCGGCTGGCCGCCTTCCTGGCCGTGCACCATCTGGGCGTGAAGTCGCTCGCGCGGCACGACAAGGAGATGCTGCGGACGATGCTGCCGTGGCTGCCGTTCGAGACGACCGACGGGCGGCTGTCCCTGGAGGAGTTCGCGCAGCGGCACCCGGTGGTGCACTTCACGCGGACCGTCGAGGAGTACCGGCAGGTCGCGCCGATCGCGTCCGCGCAGGGCGTCGGGGTGATCAACGGCGGTTACACGTACGACAGCGAGCTGGTCGAGGCGCTGCCGTCGGTGCGGCCGGGGACGGTCGTCGCCGAGCTGGACGCCGACACCGTGACCGCGCATCTGGACGCCGTCGACCCGGCCGAGGAGCTGGCCCTGGCCGGCTTCCTGGCGGCCGCGCGGGCGAAGCTCGACCCGCTGGGCTGTGACGTCGTGCTGCGCGCCTTCCACCCGCTGTCCGTGCCGGCGCTGCACCTCGACGACCGCGCGGCCCGCCACGAGCAGGCCCGCGCGGAGGCCGAGGAGCAGGCCGACGACCTGTGGGCCGGCATCCTCGGCTCGCTGCGCGGCAGCGCGCCACGCGCGCGTCTGGTGCTCAACCACCTCAACCCGCTGATCCGGCGGATCAGTTCCCTGGGCGACCCGGAGTTGATCGGCACCGCCACCGAGTCCCTGTACGGGCAGGCCCTGCTGATGGCGCAGCGCCCGCTCAGGCCCGCGGACTCCGCGCTGCTGAACCGGGCCTTCATCGGCCTGCTGGAGTGGGCCACGAACGGCGAGGAGGGCCGCCGATGAGCGACGTCACGGACTTCGACTCGCTGCGCCGGGCGATGGCGGACAACTCCGAGGAGCCGGAGGGTCCCGCCCGCAACGCGCGCGCGGAGCAGCTGCTGGCCGAGGCCGAGAAGCTGAACGTCCCGCTCGCCGTGATCGAGGCGCTCGGACACCAGCTGAAGGTCTACAACTACAGCTCCGAGAAGGACAAGATGTTCGTCCCGTTCGCGCGTCTGCTGCGCATGTGGGACGAGCGCCCCGAGGACTTCGACGAGTACGAGACGCACTCACTGCACTGGGTCTTCAAGTGGATGTCGTCCGGCATGCTCGACCAGCCGCACGTCCCGCTGGCCTCGATCGAGAAGTGGCTCGGCGAGATGGAGCACCGCTACCGGCTCGCCGCGCACTCCGAACGGGCCGTGCGCAGCGCCGAGTTCAGCGTGGCCGCGCATGTCGGGGACGTGGCGCGGGCCGAGCGTGCCTACGCGGCCTGGCTGGCGGCCGACCGGGACAGCATGGCCGACTGCCACGCGTGCGAGCTGCACGTGCAGGGCTGGTGGCAGGCCGAGCGGGGCCGGGACGCCGAGGCGATCCGGCTGTGGGGGCCGGTCCTGGCGGGCGAGTTCACCTGCGCCCACGAACCGCACACCGTCCTCGCGTCCTCCCTGGCGCCGCTGCTGCGCCTGGGCCGCCTGGACGAGGCCCGCGCCCACCATCTGCGGGGCTTCCGGCTCGTACGGGCCATGGAGAGCATGCGCGGCGCCTACGCGGACCACGTGGAGTTCTGCGCGCTCAGCGGCAACGAGGCACGCGGCCTGGAGCTGCTGGCGGAGCGGCCCGCGTACTTCACGGACGACGGGCATCCGCGCAGCAAGCTGGAGTTCATGGCGGTGGTGGCCCTGCTCATGGACCGCCTGAGTGAGCTGGGACTGGGCGATCAGCGGGTGCCCGGCCCGGCGGGCCGTGACTGGACCGCCCGTGAACTCGCCGCACACGCGCGTGGGGAGGCCCTCGCGCTGGCGGCGGGCTTCGACCGGCGCAACGGCACGGCACACGTCAGTGAGCGGGCACGCGCGCGCATGGACCAGCGGCCGCTGGTGGAGCGGCTGCCGCTGGGAGTGCGTACGGCGGCGGCGCGGCCGACCGGGGTGGCGGAGCCCGCGCCGGCCACGGCCAACGTCGCCGGCGGTTCCGAGGGCGCGTCGGCGGAGCCCGACCTGGCCGCGCTCCTCATCGAGGCACGTCGGCTGTCTGACACCTTGCAGCCCCACGCCATCGCGGCCTGGGCGGCCGTCTCGCGAGCCGCCGAGGGCGTTGAGCTGACCGCCCGAGACCGCGCGGAGATCGCCGACCACCAGGCGATGGACCTGGGCCCGCAGGGCATCGTCCTGTTCGAGGAGGCCGCCGGGCTGTACGCGGAGGCCGGCGACCCCGGGGAGGCCCTGGCGGCACACGCGCGTGGGGCGTACGTACGCGCTCTCACCGGCGATGTGCCCGAGGCCCTCGCGGTGGTCGCCGACCTGTACGACCGGGTCCTCGCGCTGTACGCCGAGGACGGCACGGGCGTACGGCAGACGGCGGCCGTGCTGATGAGCCGGGCGCGGATCCTGATGCGGCGGGCGCACGAGGCGGAGGGCGCGACGCAGGAGGCGGCCCTGGCCGACGCCAGGGCCGCCGCGGGTGAGGTGCTCGCGCTCGTCGACGGACGGGCCGGGGACGACGTACGGCTGGCTGCGCGGGCCGCGGAGGGGCAGGCCATGCTCGCGGAGCTGGCGGCGCTCGCCGGGGACGTGGAGCGGGCCGCGGAGCTGTTCGCCCGGGCTTCGGAGGCGTTCGTCGGGGCGGGGCTGCCGTGGTTCGCGGTGGAGTACGAGGCCCGGCTGGCCGGGCTCGCGCACCATCTCGGCGACACGGCCGAGGCCGAGCGGGCGCTGCGGGCGGCCCTGGAGCACGGCGGGCCGCACCTGGAGGCGCCCGGGCGGGCCCAGCTGCACCTCCAGCTGGCCGAGGTGCTCGGTGGCCGGGGGCTGGCCGAGGAGGCCGCGGAGCACGCCCTGGAGGCGGCGCACTGGGCCGACGAGGCGGGCGAGAGCCGGACGCTGGGGGCCTGGGCGCGCCAGCAGCTCGGCGGGTTCCTGCTGCATCAGGGGCGGTTCGCCGAGGCCGCCGAGGTCCTGGAGTCGGCGCTGCCCGACCTGACCGCCGAGATGCACGGCGACGGCGCGATCGTCCAGACCCTGTGGTGGCTCGGCGACTGTCTGAGCGAGCTCGGCGAACACCGCGAGGCCGCCGAACGCCGCCTTCAGGCCGCCGAGATCGCCCGGCACTGGCCCGAACAGCACGACCACGCCACGCTCGCCCACCTCGCCGCCGAGTCCCTCGGCCACGCGGGCCTGCACACCGAGGCCGACCAGGCGTACGCGCGCGCGGGCGCCCTGTGGCGCGAGCTCGGCAACGTCCACGGCCTCGTCCGCTCCCTGCGCGCCCGCGCGTGGCTGGTGTTGCGGCTGGAGGGCACGGAGGGCCGCCGGGACGGCGGGGACGACACGGCGTCCGCGTTGATGGCGAGCGCGATCAACGCGTGCACGGCGGCGCTGGACTCCGCGGACGACGAGGAGGCACGTCGGCTGCTGGTCGCCGAACTGGGCCATACGCACCGGCAGTTCAGCGACCTGCTCGCCCGTTCGGCCACGGAGGACGCCGAGGACGAGTCGATCCGTGCCGCGCTGGAGGCGGCCCTGGCCCAAGTGACCCAGGCCGTCGCGGTGTTCGCCGCCCTCGGCGACGACGCGCTGCACAACCGCACCGGCGCCGAACTCGCCGCGGGCTGGCTGGAGGCCGACCTGAGCCGCCCGGAGCGGGCCGCGGCACGCGCGCGTGCGGTGCTGACGGCGTACGAGGGCCGCGACGAGGCCGACGAGGCGGCGCGGGAGCGGCGCGCCGAGGCCGAGCAGATGCTTCAGGTCATGGAGGAACAGGACGCCGAGTAGCGGGAGCTACTCGACGCCGATGAGCAGCAGCGCTCCTTGCCGCCCACCCCGGTACACCACCGTGTCGACGGCGAGATAGGCCTCACGCACGCGTGCTTCGAGGTGCTCGGCGATCGTCTCGGGTGCCTCGTCGCCGAGGACGAGGGTGACGAGTTCGCCGCCTGCCGAGAGCATCCGGTCGAGGACGGTCTCGGCGGTGGCGGTGACGTCCGTCCCGATCACGGCGACGTCGCCGTCGACGAGGCCGAGGACGTCGCCGGCCTGGCAGATGCCGGCCATGGTCCAGGACTGGCGTTCGGCGACGGCGACCTCGGCGTAGCGGGTCGCGCCGGCCGCCGAGGTCATCGACACGACGTCCTCGTCGAAGCGGCGCTCCGGTTCGTGCACGGCGAGCGCCGCGATGCCCTGGACCGCGGAGCGGGTCGGGATCAGCGCCACCCGGATGCCCTCCGCGCGGGCCTGCTCGGCCGCGGCGGCCGCGGTGTGGCGCAGCTCGGCGTCATTGGGCAGCAGCACGACCTCGCGCGCGTGGGCACGCCGTACGGCCTCCACGAGCTCCCCGCTCGCGGGCGGCTCCCCGGGGCGCGCGAGGACGGTGGTCGCGCCGGCCTCGCCGTACAGCCCGGCCAGTCCCTCGCCCGGCACGACGGCGACGACGGCCCGCTGGGCCCGTTCCCGGGGCGGCCGCTCGGCACCGGTGGTGTGCACATCACCGGCACCGAAGTGGGTGATCCGGATCCGGTACGGCCGTCCGGCCTCGACGCCGGCCTCCACCGCGGCCCCGGCGTCGTCGACGTGCACATGGACGTTCCACAGCCCGTCACCGCCGACGATCACGAGCGAGTCCCCTAGGCCGTCGAGCCGCTCCCGGAGCCGGTCCACGGCGGCGTCCTCGGCCTCCAGCAGATAGATCACCTCGAAGGCGGGACCGCTCTCGTCCAGGGAGTCGGCGCATTCCTCGGCCGTCTCGGGCTCCACGCGCGCGTGCGCCCCGGACACCACCGCGGGGACCGCCACCGCCTTCCCCGTGAACGTCTCCACCAGCGCCCCCAGCACCGCCACCAGCCCTCGTCCCCCGGCGTCGACGACCCCCGCGCGCTCCAGGACCGCCAACTGCCCGGGGGTGGCCGCCAGCGCCGCACGTGCCCCCTCGTAGGCCGCTCGCGCGACCGCCCCGCAGTCGTCGCCCTTCGCCCCGCCTGCCGCGTCGGCGGCGGCCGAGGCGACCGTGAGGACCGTGCCCTCGACCGGGTGGGCCACGGCCTGGCGGGCGGAGTCGGCCGCGTGCCGCAGGGCGAGCCGGAGACCGGAGCCGTCGGTGTGAGCCGTCTCACCGGCGGCGGCGAGCACCTGGGCCATGCCCCGCAGCAGTTGGGCGAGGATCGTCCCGGAGTTCCCCCGGGCGCCGATGAGGGCCCCGTGCGCCATCGCGCGGGCCGCGTCCGCGAGGGTGGGCCTACCGACGTCGTACGCGGTGAACACGGCCTCCACGGCCGCGACCGCCGATTCCACGGTCAGGTACAGGTTCGTCCCCGTGTCCCCGTCGGCCACGGGATAGACGTTGATCGCGTCGATCTCCTCACGCGCCCGACCGAGTGACTCCAGCGCGAGACCGCACCAGGTGCGCACCGCGAGAGCATCGAAGAATGTCTGCGGCACCTGCGCCACCTGCGCCTCCTTGAGCTGCCGACCGTGGCACGCAGCGTAGACCCAGGGCGGGTGCGCGCCGGAAGCGGGCCGGGGGCGGGCCCCTGAGCAGGCATGGTAGTTTCGTTGGACTGGCGCAGTCGTTGTATGCTGCTCCGGTTGCCCGATGAAAATCGGGCCGTTCCCCTGGCAACGCCACTCAGATCTCTGATAGTAGATCTCGATCCCGGCATGCCGGGATTATCCGTAAGAGCATCTGAAGTCTTTGGAGTGACCCGTGGCTGCCAACTGCGACGTCTGCGGCAAGGGGCCGGGCTTCGGCAACAACATCTCGCACTCGCACCGCCGTACGTCCCGTCGCTGGAACCCGAACATCCAGCGCGTCCGTACCGTGGTCGGCGGGACGCCGAAGCGCGTGAACGCCTGCACCTCGTGCATCAAGGCCGGCAAGGTCTCGCGCTGACGCCCACAGCTGAGCGCGCGGCCACTGCTGGTTCGCTGCAGTAAGCCGGTCCACCTCGGTGGACCGGCTTTTTGCTGTGCCCGGGCGGCCGCCGGCTCGCTACGAGCCCTCGCGGAACCGCCACCCGTGGTCCACCGGCCCGATCCCCCCGCCGAGCGCGAACCCCGCCCTGATCGCCCCGGTGACGTACTCCTTGGCCGCCGCCACCGCCTCCGGGACCGACAGCCCCTTGGCGAGCCCCGAGGCGATGGCCGAGGCGAGCGTGCAGCCCGTGCCGTGGGTGTGCCGGTTGTCGTAGCGCGGCGCCCGCAGCCAGTGCTCCTCGGAACCGTCCGTCAGCAGATCCACGGCGTCCCCGGACAGATGGCCGCCCTTGATCAGCACCCAGCGCGGTCCGTACGCCAGCACGGCCGCCGCGGCCTGGCGCAACTGCTCCTCCGCCTCGACCCGGACGCCGGTGAGCTGCGCCACCTCGTCGAGGTTGGGCGTCGCCACGGTCGCCACCGGCAGCAGTTTCGTGCGCACCGAGTCCAGTGCGGAGGCCGCGAGCAACGGGTCTCCGTGCTTGGAGACGCCGACCGGGTCGACGACCGCCGGCGCGTCCGTGCCCCCGATCAACTCCGCCACCGTCTCGACCAGTTCGGCGGACGCCAGCATCCCCGTCTTGATCGCCTGGACGCCGATGTCGTCGACGACGCTGCGGTACTGGGCGCGTACCGCCTCCACGGGCAGTTCCCAAGCGCCCTGCACGCCGACGGAGTTCTGCGCGGTGACCGCGGTGATCACGCTCATGCCGTGCACGCCGAGTGCCAGCATCGTCTTCAGGTCGGCCTGGATGCCCGCGCCGCCGCCGGAGTCGGAGCCGGCCACCGTAAGGACGTTGGGGATCCCGAGGTTGGGGATCATGACTCGATGTCCCCGCCGAAGTGGTCCCAGCCGCCCTTCTTGGTCCACGGCGCCCCGTCCACCGTCACTTGGGGCAGCGCGGAGGGGTTGAGGACCTCGCCGATGACCTTCCAGCGGGCCGGGAGCTTCACGTCCGGCGGGAAGGTCGCCACGATCGCGTGGTCCTCTCCCCCGGTCAGCACCCACTGCATGGGATCGACGCCGACGGCCTGCCCGATGTCGTTCATCTGCGTCGGGATGTCGATCGCGCCGGAGCGGATGTCGATCCGGACCTTGCTGGCCTCGGCGATGTGCCCGAGGTCGGCGATCAGCCCGTCGCTGACGTCGCACATCGCGGTCGCGCCGAGCCCCGCGGCGGCCGGACCAGCGTGATACGGCGGCTCGGGGCGCCGATGGGCCTCCACGAAGGCCCGCGGCGAGCGGAAGCCGCGGGACAGCACGGCGTATCCGGCGGCGGACCAGCCCAGCCAGCCGGTCACCGCCACGAGGTCGCCGGGCTGTGCGCCGGCCCGCGTCACGGGCTCCTGGTTGCGCAGATCGCCGAGCGCGGTGATCGACACCATGATCGAGTCGCCCCGTACGACGTCGCCGCCGACCACGGAGGCGCCCGCGACCTGGCACTCGTCGCGCAGGCCGTCCATCAGCTCGGTCGGCCAGGTCACCGGGAGTTCGGCCGGCACGACCAGGCCGAGCAGCAGCGCGGTCGGTACGGCACCCATGGCGGCGATGTCCGCGAGGTTTTGCGCGGCGGCCTTGCGGCCGACGTCGTAGGCCGTGGACCAGTCGCGGCGGAAGTGCCGCCCCTCCAGCAGGATGTCGGTGCTGGCGACCACCCTGCGGTCGGGCGCGGCCACCACCGCGGCGTCGTCGCCGGGGCCCACCCGGACCGCCGGGGTGGTGGTGAGACGGGAGGTGAGCTCCCTGATGAGCCCGAACTCGCCGAGCTCACCAACAGTGCCCTTCATTGCCCTTACGCCCCTTCTGTCCCTGTCCGCACCCGGTCGCGCGTCACTTCGGTCCTCGTTACGGTCGAGGTGTACGTCAACTTCTGTCGTGCCGGTACCCCGGCGCGCAAGCCCCGCCCATCGCAGGTCTCCCCGCGGCGAGCGGCGACGCGATACCGTGGCGTTCCTTTTCCCCACATGATCCTCGTGGCCGCCCTGGAGGTTCCGTGGTACAGGCGTACATCCTGATCCAGACGGAGGTCGGCAAGGCGTCGACCGTCGCCGAGACGATCAGCAAGATCCCTGGAGTCATCCAGGCCGAGGACGTGACAGGACCGTACGACGTCATCGTGCGCGCCCAGGCCGACACGGTCGACGACCTGGGTCGCATGGTGGTCGCGAAGGTCCAGCAAGTGGACGGCATCACCCGCACCCTGACCTGCCCGGTCGTACATCTGTAGCCCCCGTCTACCCTTGGCCGGTGAACTCTTTCCGTCACCGGCACACTTCTGTCCTCGGGCTGCCCGCGCTCGTGCTGCTGATCACCGCTGCGGGCTGCTCATCAGCAGACGGCAGCGCGTCGGCGGCGGTTCCCAGTCCCGGCAGGACGGCGGCGAAGCTGTGTCAGAACCTGGACAAAGCACTGCCGGCCAAGGTCGACGGTGAGCGCCGTGCGGATCCCTCGCCCGCGTCCCCGCTGACCGCGGGCTGGGGGGACGACCCGGCGATCATACTGCGCTGCGGTGTCGTACGGCCGCCGAAGATGATCGACCCCAAGGTGGCCGAGGGCCGGGATCCGGACGCGGTGGCCGGAGGTGTGGAAGGCGTCAAGTGGCTGATGGAGAAGCAGGACGGCGGGGGGTACCGGTTCACCTCCGCGAGCCGCCGCGCGTACGTCGAGGTCACCGTGCCCGAAGGACTGGACAGCTCGGGAGCGCTGATCGACCTGGCTCCGGCCATCAAGAAGGCGATCCCCACGGGGATCGCCGACCTGACCGTGGCGGACCCTACCTGAGCCCGGTGGACCGCCTCAGCGCCGCCTGGATCAGCCGGTCCACCAGTTCCGGGTAGCTGATCCCGCTCGCCTGCCACATCTGCGGGTACATCGAGATCGGTGTGAAGCCGGGCATCGTGTTGATCTCGTTGATCACGAACTCCCCGTCCTCGGTGAGGAAGAAGTCCGCGCGCACCAGCCCCTCGCAGGAGGCCGCCTCGAAGGCGTCCACCGCGAGCCGCTGGACCTCGGCCGTCTCATCGGGCGTCAGCGGGGCCGGCACGATGCCGGGCGTGGAGTCGATGTACTTGGCCTCGAAGTCGTAGTACGCGTGCGCGTCCGGCGGCGGGATCTCGGCCGGGACGGAGGCGCGCGGGCCGTCCTCGAACTCCAGCACCCCGCACTCGATCTCACGGCCGCGCAGGGCCGCCTCGACGAGGATCTTCGGGTCGTGCCGCTGGGCCTCGGCGATGGCCTCGTCCAGACCGGCCATGTCCTCGACCTTGGTGATGCCGATCGACGAGCCCGCGCGTGCGGGCTTCACGAAGAGCGGCCAGCCGTGCTCGCCAGCCAGGTCGACGATCTTCTTGCGGGCTGCCGACTCGTCCCGCTCCCACTCGCGCGGCCGGATCACCACGTACGGGCCCACCTTGAGCCCGAACGAGGTGAACACCCGCTTCATGTACTCCTTGTCCTGGCCGACGGCCGAGGCGAGCACGCCCGAGCCCACGTACGGGGTGCCGGAGAGCTCCAGGAGGCCCTGGAGGGTGCCGTCCTCGCCGTACGGGCCGTGCAGCACCGGGAAGACCACGTCGACGTCACCGAGGGCCTTGGGCACCGATCCGGGCTCGCTGTAGACCACTTCGCGGCTCGCCGGGTCGACGGGGAGCACCACGCCGCCCTCGCTGGACTCCGCGAGGTCGTCGACCTCGGGCGTACGGCGGTCGGTGATCGCCATGCGTTCGGGATCGTCGGCGGTGAGCACCCAGCGGCCGCCGCGGGTGATGCCGATCGGCAACACGTCGTACCGCGTCCGGTCGATCGCGCGCAGCACGGCGCCGGCTGTGACCATGGAGATCCCGTGCTCGGAGCTGCGACCGCCGAACACGACGGCCACGCGCGGCTTGCGGGGCGGCTGGTCAGGGCTCTGGGGGAGGTTCTCGGTGCTCATATCGCGTTGAGAGTACCCGGTGGTAGGGGCCGGAGTCAGCGTCCGTTGACGATGGCGGTTCGCGCAGCGCCCCCAAAGGGGCGCGGGGCTCTATCCACCTGCGGCTCCGCCGCGCGGGCGCGAGCAACCACAACGGCGCCGCAGCCGCCCGACGACACTCCCCGGCACCCAGCGGAGCGCCTAGCGGCGCTCGGGCTTCGCGCTGCGCGACATGAGCTCCTTGAGGGCGACCACGGGCGGCTTGCCCTCGTGGACGATGCCGACGACGGTCTCCGTGATGGGCATGTCGACGCCGTGCCGGCGGGCCAGATCCAGCACGGACTCACAGGACTTGACGCCCTCGGCGGTCTGCTTGGTGACCGCGATGGTCTCCTGGAGGGTCATGCCCTTGCCGAGGTTGGTGCCGAAGGTGTGGTTGCGGGACAGCGGCGAGGAGCACGTCGCCACCAGGTCGCCGAGGCCCGCGAGTCCGGCGAACGTCATCGGGTCGGCGCCCAGCGCGACACCGAGCCGCGCCGTCTCGGCGAGTCCGCGCGTGATGAGTGAACCCTTGGCGTTGTCGCCGAGGCCCATGCCGTCCGCGATGCCGACGGCGAGCCCGATGACGTTCTTCACGGCACCGCCCAGCTCGCAGCCCACCACGTCGGTCTCGGTGTACGGCCTGAAGTACGGCGTGTGACAGGCGCCCTGGATGCGCTGCGCGACGGATTCGTCGGTGCAGGCGACCACGGCGGCGGCCGGCATCCGCGCGGCGATCTCGCGGGCCAGGTTGGGCCCGGTGACCACGGCGATGCGGTCCTGGCCGACCTTGGCCACGTCGTCGATGACCTCGCTCATCCGCATGGCGGTGCCGAGTTCGACGCCCTTCATCAGGGACACCAGGACCGTGCCCGGCGCCAGCATCGGCGTCCACTCGGCGAGGTTGGCGCGCAGGGTCTGGGAGGGGACGGACAGCACGGTGAAGTCCGCGCCGGCCATGGCCCGGGCCGGGTCGGTGGTCGCCCGCATGCCCTGCGGGAGCTCGACGCCGGGGAAGTAGTCCGGGTTCGTACGGGTCGAGTTGATGGCGTCGGCGACCTCGGGGCGACGCGCCCACAGGGTGACCTCGCATCCCGCGTCGGCGAGGACGATGCCGAAGGCGGTCCCCCACGAACCAGCACTCAGAACTGCCGCCTTGACGGGCTTGCTCACGTGCCCTGCCCCTCTTCCTGCTCGGCCTTTTCCTGCTCGGCCCTCGGCTGCGTCTGCCGGTTCTGCGCGGCAGTGCGGCGTCGCTGCTCGATGCGCTCCTGACGCGGATCGTACGGCGTCTTCGGCGCCTTCTCGCCGCGGATCTGCTCCAGCTGGGCCGTGACGGCGGCCATGATGACCTCGGTCGCCTCCTTCAGCAGCTCCGGGGTCATCTCCTTGTCGTAGAAGCGCGCGAGATCCACGGGCGGGCCGGCGAGCACCTGGTGGGTCTTGCGCGGAAGGAGGTTGAGCTTCTTGGCGTAGGGCGGCAGCAGTTCGTTGGCGCCCCACTGCGCGACCGGGATCACCGGGCATTTGGTCTGCAGGGCCACGCGCGCGGCGCCGGTCTTGCCGGTCATGGGCCACTGGTCCGGGTCGCGGGTGATGGTGCCCTCGGGGTAGAACGCGACGCATTCGCCGCGCTCCACGGCGTCGATCGCGGCCCGGAAGGCGCTCAGCGCGTCCGTGGTCTCCCGGTAGACGGGGATCTGTCCGGTGCCGCGCATGGCGGCGCCGACGAATCCCTTCTTGAAAAGTCCACTCTTCGCCAGGAATCGCGGAACCCGGCCGGTGTTGTACTGAAAGTGCGCGTACGCGAAGGGATCGATGTGCGAATTGTGGTTCACCGCGGTGATAAATCCGCCCTCGGCCGGAATGTGCTCCATTCCACGCCAGTCCCGCTTGATCAGAACCACCAGCGGCGGTTTGCAGATCACCGCGGCGAAGCGGTACCAGAAGCCGATTCTGCGGCGGGGCACGCGTGCACCTTCCTCTAGAGATCAAGGACATCGGGCCGGGGGGCCGCACAAGTGTCGCCCCAGGCCGCCGGTCTGTCGAGAACACCGTACGCCCGCCCGTCTCCCACCCCCACCCTTGCAAGGAGCTTCGCAGGCCTCCCATTACCGTCACCGCCAGATGACGCCGGTGACGGCTGAGTGACAATGGCCGGGACTAGAGAGGGAGCGAAACGCTCGTGCAGTGGACCTTGGTCATACCCCTGAAGCCCTTGGCGCGGGCGAAGAGCAGGCTCTCGGACACCGCGTCGGACGGGCTGCGCCCCGGCCTCGCCCTCGCGTTCGCGCAGGACACGGTGGCGGCGGCGCTGGCCTGCCCGGCGGTCAAGGATGTGGCAGTCGTCACGAACGACGCCCTGGCCGGCCGCGAGCTGGGCGCACTTGGCGCGCATATCGTCCCCGACGAGCCGGGAGGCGGCCTGAACGCGGCACTGGCACACGCGACGGCCGTCGTACGCTCCTTGCGCCCCGAAAGCCCCGTAGCGGCCCTGAACGCCGATCTTCCGGCACTGCGCCCCCTGGAATTGGCCCGGGTCCTGGATGCGGCAACGGAATTCCCCCGCGCTTTCCTTCCCGACGCGGCAGCCATCGGCACCACATTGCTCGGGGCTGCGCCCGGCCAGGAATTACTGCCCGAATTCGGCGAGGATTCGCGGTTCCGGCACCGCGCCTCGGGGGCAGTGGAACTCGGCCTCGAAGACGTCGGCTCCGTACGCCAGGACGTGGACACCGGCGAGGATCTACGGGCGGCACTGGCTCTGGGAGTGGGCCCACGAACGGCGGCGATGGCAGCACGGCTACTGATCAAGGAGCCGTGACGGCAACCCCGCCAAGGGGCGGGGGAACTGCCCGACCAGTCCCCACGGCCCCGCACGCGAAACACAACCCGTCGTAGGGTTACCGCCATGCAGGCCACCGCGTACACCTACGACGAGAACACCCGCTCCGGCAGCGTCCTCCTGGACGACGGCACCCCCGTCCCCTTCGACGCCCCCGCCTTCGACGCCGGAGGCCTACGGCTGCTGCGCCCCGGGCAGCGGGTCCGTATCGAGACGGAGGGCGAGGGCGAGTCCCTGCACATCACGCTGGTGACCCTGCAAACGCTCTGAGCAGCGGCTCCAACACGCCGCGGGCCGGACTCCACACGGAGTCCGGCCCGGCGCGTGAGTGCCCCTGCGGTCCTACCTCTTGCGGGCGGTCGCCTTCTTGGCGATGGTCTTGCGAGCCGTCGACTTCTTGGCGGGCGCCTTCTTGGCGGTCGCCTTCTTCGCCGGGGCCTTCTTGGCCGTCGCCTTCTTGGCGGTCGTCTTCTTCGCCGCGGTCGTCTTCTTGGCGGCCGTCGTGGTCTTCTTCGCCGGAGCCTTCTTCGCGGTGGTCTTCTTCGCGGCGGCCGTGGTCTTCTTCGCCGTCGTCTTCTTCGCGGTGGTCTTCTTCGCCGCGGCGGCCTTGGTGGTCTTCTTCGCGGCGGCCTTCTTGACCGTCGCCGCGGCACCACCGGTCAGGCTGCCCTTGGGCGCCTTCTTGACGGCGACCTCGCCGCCCCGCGGGAGCTTCTTCGAGCCGCTGACCAGGTCCTTGAAGCCCTGACCGGCGCGGAAGCGCGGAACGGAGGTCTTCTTGACCCGAACCCTCTCGCCCGTCTGGGGGTTACGGGCGTAACGAGCAGGTCGGTCGACCTTCTCGAACGAACCGAAGCCGGTGACCGAGACCCGCTCACCCGCGACGACCGCGCGGACGATGGCGTCCAGTACATGGTCGACAGCATCGGCGGCCTGCTGGCGGCCGCCCATCTTGTCGGCAATCGCTTCTACGAGCTGCGCCTTGTTCACGTCTTCCCCTTCGGAGACATCGCCAGAACGAAAGTGTTCAAGCTTTTTCGCACGTTAGGCAGATATATACCGCAAATCAAACACGAAACGGGCTAATCACCCTTGTGCCGCAACAGACTCGACTGTCTCGAAGGTGTTCAGCGTTCCTCTTCGGGGAATCGCCCCGCGTCGAGATCCGCCATGAACCGCTCCAGACGCCTTGTCGCTTCGGCGACGTCGTGCTTGGCCGCGGCCGTAATGACCAGCAGCTTCCGGGTCAGCGCCATCCGTACGCCCTCCGGGACTTGCAGTGCGCGCACCCTTGTGTGCGCTTCCTTCAGTTGGTCCGCGACTGCCGCATAGAGCTCGAGTTGGCCGTCGTGTTCCATGCACAGATTGTGCCATCTGGGGCGAGTTGTCGCCTGCCAGGGGTGCAACTCCGGCCTCAAATGGCCTTCCGGGCACTTGCGGAAGTCACGGTTACACCACTCGCGTACCCCCGCAACATCCCTCGTAACGTGGGAAGTTGAGTCCGGCACGTAAGCCGCGCAGGGCCGTTCGGGTGCAGACATGGCAGTACCCCCGATCGGGCTGATCGGGGGTACTGAGGGGGTGTTGCGGTGTCCGAAAGTCGCCTTGCGCTCAGGCCTCGGTGCGAACCGGAGCGATCTCGGGCTCAGGTCTGAAGCGTGCGCGGCTTGAACGACGGCCGCTTCGCCTCGTAGGCGGCGATGTCCTCTTCGTTCTGGAGGGTGATCGAGATGTCGTCGAGGCCGTTGAGCAGCCGCCAGCGGGAGTTCTCGTCCAGCTCGAAGGAGGCGGTGATGCCCTCGGCGCGCACCTCGCGGGCCTCCAGGTCAACGGTGATCTCGGCCTGCGGGTCCTTCTCCGTGAGCTCCCACAGCGCGTCCACGATCTTCTGCTCCAGAACCACCGTGAGCAGGCCGTTCTTGAGCGAGTTGCCGCGGAAGATGTCGGCGAAGCGGGAGGAGATGACCGTCTTGAAGCCGTAGTTCTGCAGCGCCCACACGGCGTGCTCACGGGAGGAACCGGTACCGAAGTCGGGACCGGCGACCAGGACCGTGGCGCCCTGCCGCTCGGGCTGGTTGAGGATGAACGTCTCGTCCTTGCGCCAGGCCTCGAACAACCCGTCCTCGAACCCGTCCCGCGTGACCTTCTTGAGCCAGTGAGCAGGGATGATCTGGTCGGTGTCGACGTTGGAGCGGCGCAGCGGGACGGCCCGGCCGGTGTGCTTGGTGAATGCTTCCATGGCTGATCAGACTCCAGCGGGCGTACGGGTCTCGGCGTCGGACAGGTCGGCCGGGGAGGCCAGGTGGCCCAGGACCGCGGTGGCCGCGGCGACCTGCGGCGACACCAGGTGGGTACGACCGCCCTTGCCCTGCCGGCCCTCGAAGTTGCGGTTGGAGGTGGACGCGGAGCGCTCACCCGGGGCCAGCTGGTCGGGGTTCATGCCCAGACACATCGAGCAGCCCGCGTGCCGCCATTCGGCGCCGGCCTCCTTGAAGACGACGTCCAGACCCTCGGAAACGGCCTGGAGACCGACCCGCGCGGAGCCGGGGACGACCAGCATCCGTACCCCGTCGGCGACTTTGCGGCCCTTGACGAGCTCGGCGGCGGCACGCAGGTCCTCGATGCGGCCGTTGGTGCAGGAGCCTACGAAGACGGTGTCCACCTTGATGGAGCGCAGCGACTGACCGGCCTCCAACCCCATGTACTCCAGGGCCTTTTCGGCGGCGAGGCGCTCCGAAGCGTCTTCGTACGAAGCAGGGTCGGGGACGGACGCCGAAAGCGGGGCGCCCTGGCCCGGGTTGGTGCCCCAGGTGACGAAGGGCGACAGTTCGGCGGCCTCGATGACGACCTCGGCGTCGAACTCGGCGTCGTCGTCCGTCTTCAGCGTCTTCCAGTACGCGACGGCCGCGTCCCAGTCCTCGCCCGTGGGCGCGTGCGGGCGGCCCTGAAGGTAGTCGAAGGTGGTCTGGTCGGGGGCGATCATGCCCGCGCGGGCACCGGCCTCGATCGACATGTTGCAGATGGTCATCCGGGCCTCCATCGAGAGCTTCTCGATGGCGGAGCCGCGGTACTCCAGGACATAGCCCTGGCCGCCGCCCGTGCCGATCCTGGCGATGATCGCCAGGATCAGGTCCTTGGCGGTGACACCGTCGGGCAGTTCGCCGTTGACGGTGATGGCCAT
This sequence comes from Streptomyces sp. NPDC028907, assembly GCF_055564995.1. Taxonomy (NCBI): domain Bacteria; kingdom Bacillati; phylum Actinomycetota; class Actinomycetes; order Kitasatosporales; family Streptomycetaceae; genus Streptomyces; species Streptomyces sp. NPDC028907. The sequence continues at coordinate 766,493 of NZ_JBVHVE010000002.1, read as the reverse complement.
GGTCTTGGGGCGGGCCATGGGCAGCGTCTGGGTGGCCAGCACGTGCTCCACCTGGGAGGTGCCGATGCCGAACGCCAGGCCGCCGAAGGCACCGTGCGTGGAGGTGTGGGAGTCACCGCAGACGACGGTCATGCCGGGCTGGGTCAGACCCAGCTGCGGGCCGACGACGTGCACGACGCCCTGCTCGACGTCGCCCAGCGGGTGCAGGCGCACACCGAACTCGGCGGCGTTCGCGCGCAGCGTCTCCAGCTGCACGCGGGAGACCGGGTCGGCGATGGGCTTGTCGATGTCGAGGGTCGGGGTGTTGTGGTCCTCGGTGGCGATGGTCAGGTCGAGCCGGCGCACCTTGCGGCCGCTCTTGCGGAGGCCGTCGAAGGCCTGCGGGCTGGTCACCTCGTGCAGCAGGTGCAGATCGATGAAGAGGAGGTCGGGCTCGCCCTCGGCGCGCCGGACGACATGGTCGTCCCAGACCTTCTCCGCGAGTGTCCTACCCATCGCTTTCCCTCCGGCCGGCTTACGGTCCGCCGGCCCAACTAGAGATCTTGAGAAGGCGGCCACCGCCCGCGCCCCTGCTTCCGGGCGTCCGCCGCCAGGCCCGTTCGGTTTACGGGCCGCTCTGCCTTCGTTCTTCCAGAGTGGCGTGTTCCACGGAAAATTGAACTTGCGTTTCACAGAGTGAGACGCGAGTATCGTTGCATGGACAACAGTAGCGGCGTCGGCGTTCTGGACAAGGCAGCCCTTGTCCTGAGCGCCCTGGAGTCCGGTCCGGCCACCCTCGCAGGGCTCGTCTCGGCCACCGGACTGGCACGACCCACGGCCCATCGACTGGCCGTGGCTCTGGAACACCACCGCATGGTGGCGCGTGACATGCAGGGCCGTTTCATTCTCGGCCCTCGGCTGGCGGAACTGGCCGCGGCAGCGGGTGAGGACCGTCTCCTCGCCACCGCCGGCCCGGTCCTCACCCACCTCCGTGACGTCACCGGCGAGAGCGCACAGCTCTACCGCCGCCAGGGCGACATGCGCATCTGCGTCGCCGCGGCGGAGCGCCTGTCCGGCCTTCGGGACACGGTCCCGGTCGGCTCGACGCTCACGATGAAGGCGGGCTCCTCGGCCCAGATCCTCATGGCCTGGGAGGAGCCGGAGCGTCTGCACCGCGGCCTCCAGGGCGCCCGCTTCACGGCCACGGCCCTCTCGGGCGTACGGCGCCGGGGCTGGGCCCAGTCGATCGGCGAGCGCGAGCCGGGCGTCGCGTCCGTCTCCGCGCCCGTGCGTGGCCCGTCGAACCGCGTGGTGGCCGCAGTGTCCGTCTCCGGCCCCATCGAGCGCCTGTCCCGGCACCCCGGCCGCATGCACGCCCAGGCGGTCATCGACGCCGCGGCCCGCCTCTCGGAGGCCCTGCGCCGCACGGGCTGACGGCATCGCCGTACGTCGGGAAAGGGCAGCCTCAACGCCGCGGCGGCCCTCCTCCGACGGTCAGGTGACGCACCCAAGGGGCGCGGAGAACTGCGCGACCAGCCACAGTCGGCCCGCACGCACCCGCCCCTTACCCGAAGATCCCACGGCGCAGAATCTGCCACCACCAGCTGTCCGCCGACGACCGCGCCATCGTGGCTGATCGCGCAGTTCCCCGCGCCCCTAGGACGTCGCACTCCCGGACCTGTGAGCGAACCGGTCCTTCGCATACCGGCCCCGCGACTCCACGGGCACTTGCCCATGCGCCGCCGCCAGCCCGAACGCCGGCATGTCCGCGTAGATCGACTCGTACGCCCCCTCGGGCACCACGTAGGCCTCGTGCCACAGCCCCACGTGCCCCCGCACCTTCCCCGCCCGCTCCTTGCGGTTGATGATCCCCCACACCCGGTGATGGAACATGTCCGGCGAGGCGGCGTACGCGTAGAGCTTCTCCTTGGACTCCCAGTACTGGACGACGTAGTACGTCCGCGGTGAAGCAGTCAGCAGTACACGCCCCAGCAGCCCCCGGTCGCCGTCCCGCGCAAGCTCCCCCAGCATGCGGAACATCGACAGCATGACCGGGAGCCACTGGTGCACCGCCCAGAAGTGGTTGATCCGCATCCCGATGAGCAGGACCACCACATCGCCCTCGGCATCCGCGGTCGTACGACCCAGCACCGGCTTGGCGAACATGAGGCCCCCTGGCTCCGCAACCGGATAGCGGCACTATCCTTCTGATCGGTGTTTGGATAGTGGCACTTCCCAAGGAGGGGCGCAAGAGATGCGGCTGGCGGAGCTCAGCGAGCGCAGTGGGGTGCCCATCGCGACGATCAAGTACTACCTGCGCGAAGGCCTGTTGGCGCCCGGCCGCCAGATCAACGCCCGCACCGCCGAGTACGACGAGGAGCATCTGCGCCGGCTGCGTCTGGTGCGCGCGATGATCCAGGTCGGACGGGTGCCGGTGGCGACGGTCCGGGAGGTGCTCGGGCATGTCGACGACGACGCCCTCCCCCGGACGATCCGGCTGGGTGCGGCCCTGTGGGCGTTGCCGCAGGTCCCGGAGCCGGACGAGGACGACGAGTACGTTCGGGCCGCGCACGACGTGGCGGACGAACTGCTGGAGTCCCTGGGCTGGTCGAACGCCAAGGCGCTGGTGACGATCTCGCCCTCCTACCGTTCGCTGGTGGTGGCCATGGCGGCGCTCAGACGGCTCGGTTACGACTGGGATCCTCAACTGCTGCTGGAGTACGCCCGGTTGATGCACGGGGCGGCGGTTCTCGACCTGGACTTCGTCGAGACCCATGCGTCGGAGGCCGAGAAGGTGGAGACGGCGGTCCTGGGGGCGATCCTCGTCGAGCCGATGCTTCAGGCACTGCACCGGCTGGCACAGGAGGAGGAGTCGGCGCGCCGGTACGGCTTCGGTGACCAGGAATGACGAAGGCCCCCCACCGAAGTGGAGGGCCTTCACTGTGTACCCCCGACCGGATTCGAACCGGCGCTACCGCCTTGAGAGGGCGGCGTGCTAGGCCGCTACACAACGGGGGCGAGGATCTTACGTTTCCGCAGATCCGAGCTGGTCTACCTGGACTCGAACCAAGACTAACTGAACCAGAATCAGTCGTGCTGCCAATTACACCATAGACCAATGTGGTTTAGACCAGTTTGTACCCCCGACCGGATTCGAACCGGCGCTACCGCCTTGAGAGGGCGGCGTGCTAGGCCGCTACACAACGGGGGCCCTAGCGATCCCGAGCTGATCGAGATCAGTACCCCCGACCGGATTCGAACCGGCGCTACTGCCTTGAGAGGGCAGCGTGCTAGGCCGCTACACAACGGGGGCTTTGCAGATGAGCTCTGCGAGCTGGCCTACCTGGACTCGAACCAAGACTAACTGAACCAGAATCAGTCGTGCTGCCAATTACACCATAGGCCACTGGAACGCAAGCCCCTGAGGGGATCTTGTTCTAGTTTGCTCCTCCGGGTTCCGGCCTTTCGGCCCGCTCCTCGGCGGCGCAGGAAGAACATTACCCGAAGGTGGACGGGGCTCCAAAACGGGTATCCGCGCCGAGGAGCGCGGGGAGTTCGGAGAGGGAGGCGATCCGGTGCGGTCCGCCGAGGGCGCCCGCGCTGGTGTACACGCCCGCACGGTCGATCCAGACCGACAGCAGCCCGGCCTCCGCGGCACCCCGCCCGTCGATCTCCGGGTGATCGCCGACGTACGCCACCTGGTGCGGGGCGAGCTCCAGGGCGGCGCAGGCGGCGTGGAAGGCACCGGCCTCCGGCTTGGAGACGCCGAGCTCGGCGGCGCACAGGATGGCCTCGAAGCGGTCGTGCACACCGAGGACGCGGAGTTTGCGGTCCTGGACGTGGATGCTGGAGTTCGACAGCACCGCGTGCCGGTGGCTGGCTGCTAGCGCGTCCAGGACGGGCAGGACGTCCGGGAACAGGGCCCAGGCGGTCTCGTAGTGCGCGATGTAGCGCTCGAACCATGCGTCGGCCTCGGCGTCGGTCAGCTCCGTGCCCAGGAAGACCCGTACCCGATCACGCCGCTGGTCCTCGAAGGTCGTCTCCCCGACCGAGAACCGTGCCCACTGGGCGTCCGTGACCTGCCGCCACCGCACGAGGGCCTGCTCGGCGTCGCCGTACGCGCCGAGCAGGCCCTCGGCCAGCAAGTGCTCCCGCATTCCCGCGCGGTCGGCGGTGGTGTAGTCGAAGAGGGTGTCGTCGACGTCCCAGACCACGGCCCGAATGCTCATGATCCGACGGTAACCCGGGGTGCGGGGCCCCGTCCGGCGATCGCGGTCGTCAGTAGACGTGGACTGGCACACTGGGGGCATGACCGAGTACCGCGTCCAGTTCACCGTCGAAGCCCGTGCGGCGTACGACGCCTTGCCCGAGGAGCGTCGAGTCCATCTGGACAGGGCCGTACGGATACTGGCGCGTGACCCGTTCCGCAAGAACGCCACCGCGCAGCTCGGTCCCGACGAGCACCTGCGCAAGGCGTACGTGGCACCCGGTGTGATGCTGGAGTACATGGTCGCGGGCGCCGTCATGGTCATCGTCGTGCTGGAGATCTTCGACGAGTTCGCGTACCTGATCGACGAGGCCGACACGGTCTGAGACGGACGCGTGAGGGGCGGCACCCGGGATCCGGGTGCCGCCCCTCACGTGCGTGGGGGTACTACGCCGCCAGCCTCGCCAGCGCCGCGTCGATCCGGGCCAGGGTCGTGTCCTTGCCCAGCACCTCAAGGGACTCGAACAGGGGCAGGCCCACCGTGCGGCCGGTGACGGCTACGCGGACCGGGGCCTGGGCCTTGCCGAGCTTGAGGCCGTGGGCCTCGCCGGCGGCCAGGACGGCCTCCTTGAGGGACTCGGGGGAGGTCCAGTCGGCCGCGTCCAGCTTCTCGCGGGCCGTGCGCAGGAGAGCGTCCGAGCCCTCCTTCATGGCCTTCGTCCAGGACGGCTCGTCGAAGACCGGCTCCGGCAGGAAGAGGAAGTCGACGTTGTCCGTGATCTCCGACAGCACCTTCAGCCGGGTCTGGGCGTGCGGGGCGATCGCGTGCCACTTGGCCTCGTCGAAGGCCTCCGGGGCCCAGGGGGCGAAGGGGGCCTTCAGCCAGGGCGCGCAGCGCTCCGTGAAGTCCTTCACGTCCAGCAGGCGGATGTGGTCGCCGTTGATCGACTCGCACTTCTTCAGGTCGAAGCGGGCCGGGTTGGGCTGCACGTCGGCGACGTCGAAGGCCGCGACCATCTCGTCCATCGTGAAGATGTCCTGGTCGGCCGAGAGCGACCAGCCGAGGAGGGAGAGGTAGTTGAGCAGGCCCTCGGGGAGGAAGCCGCGCTCGCGGTAGAGGTTCAGCGACGACTGCGGGTCGCGCTTGGAGAGCTTCTTGTTGCCCTCGCCCATCACGTACGGCAGGTGGCCGAACTCGGGGATGCCCTTGGCGATGCCCAGCTCCATCAGCGCCTTGTACAGGGCGATCTGACGGGGCGTCGAGGAGAGCAGGTCCTCGCCGCGCAGGACGTGGGTGATCTCCATGAGGGCGTCGTCGACCGGGTTGACGAGGGTGTAGAGCGGGGCGCCGTTGGCGCGGACGATGCCGTAGTCCGGGACGTTCTCCGGGGTGAACGTCAGCTCGCCGCGGACCAGGTCCGTGAAGGTGATCGTCTCGTCGGGCATCCGGAAGCGGACGATCGGCTCGCGGCCCTGGGCCTTGTACTCCTCGACCTGCGCGTCGGTCAGGTCGCGGCAGTGGCCGTCGTAGCCGGACGGCTTGCCGGCCGCGCGGGCGGCCTCACGGCGGGTGTCCAGCTCTTCCTGGGAGCAGTAGCAGCGGTAGGCGTGGCCGGCGTCGAGGAGCTTGGCCGCGACATCCTTGTAGAGGTCCATGCGCTGCGACTGACGGTACGGCGCGTGCGGGCCGCCGACCTCGGGGCCCTCGTCCCAGTCGAAGCCCAGCCAGCGCATCGAGTCGAGCAGCTGGGTGTAGGACTCCTCGGAGTCGCGGGCCGCGTCGGTGTCCTCGATGCGGAAGACCAGGGTGCCCTGGTGGTGCCTGGCGAACGCCCAGTTGAACAGGGCGGTGCGGACCAGGCCCACATGGGGGTTACCGGTGGGCGAGGGGCAGAAACGTACGCGGACGGGTGCGCTAGCCACGCTTGACAACCTTGTTGGTGAGAGTGCCGATGCCTTCGATGGTGACGGCGACCTCGTCGCCGACGGTGAGCGGCCCGACGCCTGCCGGGGTGCCCGTGAGGATCACGTCGCCGGGGAGCAGCGTCATGGCCTCGGAGATGTTGACGATCAGATCCTCGATCGGGTGGATCATCTCGCTGGTGCGGCCGAGCTGGCGTTGTTCGCCGTTGACCGTGAGCTGGATGGTCAGGTCGGCGGCCGTTTCGAGGGCCAGGCCGGTCTCCACCCAGGGGCCCAGCGGGCAGGAGCTGTCGAAGCCCTTGGCCCGGGCCCACTGCTTCTCGCGCTTCTGGACGTCCCGGGCGGTGATGTCGTTGGCGCAGGTGAAGCCGAAGATCACGTCCTTGACGCGCTCGCGCGGGACCTCGCGGCACATGCGGCCGATGACGACGGCCAGTTCGGCCTCGTGGTGGAGGTCCTCGGTGAAGGACGGGTACTGGATCTCGTCGCCGGGGCCGATGACGGAGGTCGACGGCTTGAAGAAGGCGAACGGGGCGTCGGGCACCTCGTTGCCGAGTTCGCGCGCGTGCTCGGCGTAGTTGCGGCCGAAGGCCACGACCTTGTTGGGGAGCACCGGGGGCAGCAGACGCACCTTGCTGAGCGGGACCTTCGTACCGGAGAGCTCGAAGTCCGCGAACGGGATGCCCTTGATGATGTCGAGCACGAGCTCGTCCGGCTTGTCGCCCTCGACCGCGCCGAAGGCGACGTTCCCGTCGATGGAGAATCTGGCGATGCGCACGGGATGCTGCGCCCCTCACTTGAGCCGGCTGGAGTCTGACGCTCCAGGCTAACGCGGGGAGGGGCGAGGGCCGCGCGTATGACCGCCGTACACGGCACTTTGGCGGGCGCCTTGAGTGATCCGGGCCCGGTGCGCGTATTACCCGGCGACGGAGGCCGTGGCGGGGGCCTCCACGAGGATGGTGCGCCGCGGGTTGGCGGTCTGGGTGGGGAGGTCGACGGAGTGCTCCTGCTCCGGGGTCTGCAGGGCGTCGGCGTCCTCGAGGTGCGCCAGCGTCGTGCGCCGCGGGTTGGCTATGTTGTGGAACATCATCGTCGTCTTCACGGTTGTACGTGACCCTGTCGTGTCGGGGCGCCGGTGGAGCCTGGTCTCGCGCGGGCGCGGGGTTGTCAAAGTCTTACATCATGTAAAGCGCCAGGCTAAACACGCGATTCCCCTCCGAGGTCGCGGGGACCCTTGATGTGCGTGTGAGTTTGCTCACGAACCTGCAAACAAAAGGGTCAATTCGGGCTCGCAACTCACCCCCACGAAACGGACATTCGCCACCTGAACCCATCATTCCGCTCCCGATCATGGCGACTGGGACACCTGCCGCACCCGGGCGGCTCGCGGGCATAAGTCCGTTATGGCCTGGATCAGTTTCTACGGCAGGTAATCTCGCCCTCACGTGGTGTCACGTATGTCACGGCTCGACCTACGGGCCTTGTTGGAGATCCTGCACTGTGCTGGAATTCCACGGACCGCCGCAGGATCGAGCCGGCGCACAGGGGGCGCACCGAGCGCCTGGTGGCGGCGAGATAGGGGGAACCAGCGCCGGTCACTCACGACCACCGGGGAGCGTGTTCAGGACGCTCCCCATGACGCCGACACCGTGCCCGTCCGTTCATGCGGAGGGGCGCCTGGTCCAGAGGTTGCGACGCTAGTGCAGGGACGTTTCAAGAGGGATGGCAGCGCTTCGGCGGAGCCGGAGCACGGCGGGACCGACCGAGGTCCCTCGACCCAGCACGCCCAGAACCAGGGAGGACCGGCCCTGTCCGCCGACGGTGGTGAGCGCTCCGGGCACCCGGCCGTGTCGGCGTCCGCGGGGGCGTCGAGCCCTTCCACGCCGGCCCCGAAGAAGGCCCCCAAGGGCACCGGTGGGCCGGGCACGCGAATAGCCCTGCGCAACTGGCGTATCTCCACGCGTCTGGTGGCGCTGCTGACGCTTCCGGTGGTCGCGGCCACCTCGCTGGGTGCCCTGCGCATCAGCGACAACATGGACGACATCCAGCAGCTCGACAACATGAAGCTGCTGACGGACATGACCAAGCGGGCCACCGAGCTCGCGGCCGCGCTCCAGGAGGAGCGCGACCAGTCCGCCGGTCCGCTGGCGCACGGTGCCAAGGCGACCGACTACACGGTCAAGGGCTACCGGGACAAGACCAACCGGGCCCGCGACAGCTTCATCGAGGCGTCCGAGGAGATCGACGACTCCAGCAAGGACGGCAACCTCAAGGGCGTCCGCGAGAACCTCGTCCAGCTCGTCGGCGACCTGGGCACCATCGAGAAGATCCGCAGCAACGCCTACGAGGCCAAGGACAACTCCACGCAGACCGTGGAGGCCTACCACCGGCTGATCACCAACCTGCTCGGTCTCTCGCAGGACATGGCGGAGGCGACCAGCAACCCGGAGATGATCCAGAGCACGCGTGCCCTGGCGGCCTTCTCCACCGCCAAGGAGTACGCGTCCATCCAGCGCGCGGTCCTCGCCGCGGCGCTGCCCGCGAACAACGACAGCGTCGGCGACCTCTCCGAGAACGACCGGCTGTACGCCGAGTCCGCGCTGGCGAGCCAGCGCTCCGAGCTGAAGAGCTTCCGGAGCATCTACGGCACCCAGGGCGCCGCCGACCTGCTCAAGTCGATCGAGAAGGGCAACCCGACGATCACGGCGAGCGACAAGTACGCCAACCGTGCGCTCGGCAACCCCAACGCCCTGGACGACCTGGAGAAGCGCTCGTACCGCGACTGGGTCGACGACAGCACCACCAAGATCCAGCAGATGCGCGCCATCGAGACGACGCTGCTGGAGGACATGGAGCAGAAGGCCCGCGAGCTGCGCAACGAGTCGGAGCGCGAGGCGATCATCTCCGGTGCGCTGATCCTGCTCGTGCTCGGTGTCTCGCTGGTCGGCGCCTTCGTCGTCGCCCGCTCCATGATCCGCTCGCTGCGCCGGCTGGAGGAGACCGCCACCAGGGTCGCCCAGGACCGGCTGCCCGAGCTGGTCAAGCAGCTCTCCGAGTCCGACCCGCAGGATGTCGACACCTCCGTCGAGTCGGTCGGTGTGCACTCCCGGGACGAGATCGGCCAGGTGGCCGCGGCCTTCGACGACGTGCACCGCGAAGCCGTCCGACTGGCCGCCGAGCAGGCCCTGCTGCGGGGCAACGTCAACGCGATGTTCACCAACCTCTCGCGTCGCTCCCAGGGCCTCATCCAGCGCCAGCTCTCGCTCATCTCCGAACTGGAGTCCCGCGAGGCCGACCCGGACCAGCTGTCCTCCCTCTTCAAGCTCGACCACCTCGCGACGCGTATGCGCCGTAACGGTGAGAACCTCCTCGTCCTCGCGGGTGAGGAGCCCGGTCGTCGCTGGACCCGCCCGGTCCCGCTGGTCGACGTGCTCCGCGCCGCCGCCTCCGAGGTGGAGCAGTACGAGCGCATCGAGCTGGCCTCCGTGCCGACCACCGAAGTGGCCGGCCGCGTGGTCAACGACCTCGTGCACCTGCTCGCCGAGCTGCTGGAGAACGCCACCTCGTTCTCCTCCCCGCAGACCAAGGTCAAGGTCACCGGTCACGCGCTGCCCGACGGCCGTGTGCTGATCGAGATCCACGACACCGGCATCGGCCTCTCCCCCGAGGACCTCGCCGCGATCAACGAGCGGCTCGCCTCGCCGCCCACCGTGGACGTCTCGGTCTCCCGCCGCATGGGCCTCTTCGTGGTCGGTCGGCTGTCCCAGCGGCACGGCATCCGCATCCAGCTGCGCCCCTCCGACTCCGGTGGTACGACCGCGCTGGTCATGCTGCCCGTCGACGTCGCCCAGGGCGGCAAGAAGCCGGCTCCGGGCAAGCCCGGTCAGGGCGGCCCCGCCGGCTCCGGTGGTCCCGCCGCCGCGCAGGCCGCCGCGGGTGCGGCCGCCGCTCGTCGTCAGGCCCAGGCCGGTGGCGGCCCGCTCGGCGCGGGTGCGCCGGGTGGCGGTGCCCTCGGTGCCGGTGCGGCCGGTGGTGGCCGGCTCGGTGCCGGTCAGGGTCCGCGGGCCGCGCTGCCCGGACGTGAGGGTGGCGGGCTTCCGGGCGGACCGGGTGCCCCGCGTGGTCCGCAGGGCCAGGGCGGCGCGCCGTCGCAGGGCCGGCCGGCTCCCGCGGGTGCCGGCGCCGGCTTCGGTGGCCAGGCTCCGGGTGCCCCGCAGGGGTTGCAGGCCGCGGGCACGGGTCAGGACCCGTTCGGCGGCGGCCAGGACGCCTTCGGCGGCTCCCGTGGCGCGGGCCCCGGCCGTGAGCAGTCCCGGCCGGGCGGACCGTCGGCGCCGCAGTCCCCGCCCGCCGGCGGTGAGAAGGGCCGCCGTGGCCGTCAGCCGCAGCTTCCGCCGCGCGGTGGTCCGCGTGCCGAGCTGCCCGGCGGCAACCAGCCGTCCCGCCCCAGCTGGAGCGACGAGAACGCGCAGCCGCCGGTGCCGCGCGCCTCGCTCGACACCCCGCGCGGACACGACGAGGACCCCTCGCAGACCTCCCGGATGCCGCGGATCGACGACCGTCAGGGCCCCGGCTCGACGGCGGAGATCCCGGCGGTCCCGCGCCTCGACGCCCGCCCGGACTACGACGCCGCGGGCCCGGCCTCGTACAACCCGCAGAGCACGGGCCAGTTCGCCCGCCCCGCCGGGAACGAGCCGCAGGGCACGGGTCAGTTCGTCCGCTCGGACGTCTTCGGCGCCCCGAACGGGCAGAACACTCCGGCGCAGCAGGGCCGGCCGACGGCTCCGCAGGCGTACGACGGCAGCTCCACGGGCCAGCACGCGCTGCCCGGCCGCCAGAACCCCGAGTCCACCGGACAGTTCGAGCGGCCGCAGGTCAACGGCACCTACGGCGGCAATGGCGGCTACGGCGCCCCGCAGCCCCCGGCTCCGGCCCCGGCGCGTCCGCAGCAGCGGCCCGCGCGGCAGGAGCCCGAGGCGCTGCCGCCCGCGACGGGTCCCGGTGACGGGCGTACGCCGCTGTACGACACGTTGGAGACCAACTGGTTCCACGGCGGTCCGCAGGGACGTCAGTCCGGTGCGGGCGGCTCGGCTCCGGCCTCCGCTCCCCAGGAGCCGCAGGCTCCCGCGGCTCCCGCGCAGTCGTCCTCCGCTTCCCAGCGGACCTCATCGACCGCCTGGCGCAGCTCGCCGAACGACGATCTCGTCCGGCAGGCGGAACGCGTCCGGCAGCCGGCCGCGGGCGGGGTCACCACCTCCGGCCTGCCGCGCCGGGTACCCAGGGCGAACCTCGTCCCGGGTACGGCTCAGCAGCAACAGCACCAAGCCGGTCCGCAGGTCTCGCGTGCGCCTGACGACGTACGCGGCCGGCTGACCAATCTCCGTCGGGGTATCGCGCAGGGTCGTGAAGTCCGTAACGGCCAGACCGGCAGCTTCCCGAACCCCACTCACCAGCAGGAGCGTTAGTTGAGCCAGATGAGCCAGGCGGCACAGAACCTCAACTGGTTGATCACCAACTTCGTGGACAACACCCCCGGGGTGTCCCACACCGTCGTCGTGTCCGCCGACGGTCTGCTGCTGGCGATGTCGGAGGGCTTCCCCCGCGACCGTGCCGACCAGCTGGCGGCCGTCGCGTCGGGCCTGACGTCGCTGACCGCGGGAGCCTCCCGGATCTTCGACGGTGGCAGCGTGGCACAGACCGTCGTCGAGATGGAGCGGGGATTCCTCTTCCTCATGTCCGTCTCTGAGGGTTCGTCCATCGCCGTCCTGGCACACCCCGAATGCGACATCGGCCTCGTCGGCTACGAGATGGCGCTGCTGGTCGACCGGGCGGGTGCGGTACTCACGCCGGACCTGCGCGCCGAACTCCAAGGCAGTCTGCTCCACTGATCACCCCCGGATCCACCCGTCTCACCAAATCACCGTCCGGCCGCCACAATCCCCGCACTGGCCCCCACCCAGACGGCTTGACTGACCGACTTGCTGTCCCCGCCCGGAGGATTCATGACCCCGCCCACCGCCTCTCATGATCCGTACGCGGAGCCGTACGAGGATGAGGGCGACCAGCCGCTGGTACGTCCGTACGCGATGACCGGCGGCCGGACCCGGCCGCGCTACCAGCTCGCCATCGAGGCGCTGATCAGCACCACGGCCGACCCGGCAGCGCTCATGGGGCTCCTCCCGGAGCACCAGCGCATCTGCCACCTGTGCCGTGAGGTGAAGTCGGTCGCCGAGGTCTCCGCGCTGCTGTCCATGCCGCTGGGCGTGGCCAGGATCCTCGTCGCGGACCTCGCCGAGGCCGGCCTGGTCGCCATCCACCAGCCGGGCGGCGACGAGAACAACGGCGGCGCTCCGGATGTGACGCTGCTCGAAAGGGTGCTCAGTGGACTTCGCAAGCTCTGAACCAGGCCGGGCGACCACCTCCGCGAAGATCGTGGTGGCGGGTGGCTTCGGCGTGGGCAAGACCACGTTCGTCGGCGCGGTCTCGGAGATCAATCCGCTGCGCACCGAGGCCGTCATGACGTCCGCGAGCGCGGGCATCGACGACCTCACGCACACCGGTGACAAGACCACCACCACGGTGGCGATGGACTTCGGTCGTATCACCCTGGACCAGGACCTGATCCTGTACCTCTTCGGTACGCCCGGCCAGGACCGCTTCTGGTTCATGTGGGACGACCTGGTGCGCGGCGCGATCGGCGCCGTCGTGCTGGTCGACACCCGCCGGCTCGCCGACTGCTTCCCCGCGGTCGACTACTTCGAGAACAGCGGGCTCCCGTTCGTCATCGCCCTCAACGGTTTCGACGGACACCAGCCCTACACGCCGGACGAGGTGCGCGAGGCGCTTCAGATCGGTCCGGACGCGCCGATCATCACCACCGACGCCCGGCACCGGGCCGATGCCAAGAGTGCGCTGATCACGCTGGTCGAGCATGCGCTGATGGCCCGGCTGCGGTAGGGCAAGTCGGTAGCGCCATACGGCAGTTGTCGTAGATGTGCCGGAGCCGGCTGTGGCCTTTGACACGGTCGGCTTCGTTGTTCATAACGTTTCGGCAGAGGAATCGGGTGGTATGGCCACTCGTCGCGGTCAACCGGTGTCGCTGCGCGCACGAATGCCCCGTCTTTTGACGGGGCTCGCTCTTTATGACCGTTTTATCTGGGGCTTACATCACGTGGAATGATGCGCTTCAACTGTTTGGAAGAGCGCAGGCCGACGTGCTGGAATGCGAGAACTGCCCAATAGTCAAAGACGTACTCAGCAGTACTGCGTACTACTCGATGGCGAACTGGGCTCTGAGACACAGCGGCACAACGTAGGTGCCGACCCCGCCGGAAGGTTGTTGGTCGAGTGAGGCGAAGCAAGAACAGTCCCGAGCCGTCGGCCCGGGGCAACTTCACCCCGCCGCCGCGCGGAGCGGCGCCCGCCCCTGTGCCCGGATCGGAACCGACGACGGCGCCCGCGCCAAGCGGCGGCCGTCTCTCCCCGCGCAACTGGCGCGTGCCGACCCGGCTGAACGCGATCCTGCTCATACCCGTGCTGGTCGGCCTCGTCATGGGCGGCTTCCAGGTGAAGAGCTCGATCGACACCTGGCAGGAGGCCGAGGACGCGGAGAACACCGCGCGTCTGGTCGCCGCCGCCCTCACCTACGGCGATGCCCTGCTGGAGGAGCGCGACTCGACCGCCGCTCCCCTGCTCCAGGGCAAGGGCGAGGACGACCCGTCGGTCGTGGCCGCCCGCAAGAAGACCGACGACGCCGCCGACGCCTTCGACGTGGCCGCCCAGAGCATGCCCGACCGGGCGAACCTGGTGCGCCGTCTGGAGCGCTTCCGTGAGGTCGAGCCGGATCTGACGGACCTGCGCGCGGCCGCCTACACCAACAAGCTCACCGGCGTACAGACCGAAGAGGGCTATGTCGAGATCGAGCACCGGCTGCTGGAGTTCTCCAACGAGCTGGGCCTGGGCACCGGCAACATCACCAGCTACGGCCGTACCGTCTACGCCATCTCGCTGACCAAGGGCGCCCTCTCCCTGGAGCGCTCCATCGGTATGCACATGCTGGTCAAGCCGGGCCCCAAGGCCACGGACCTGGCCCGGCAGCGCATCGCCCTGTCCTCGTACGCCTACCTGGAGGGCATCGCCATCCAGGAGTACCAGAGCGGTGGCACCGAGCAGGACATCCAGAAGCTGCAGGACGCCACGAACAAGATCAAGACCGAGGGCGCCGCCATGGCCGCCGCGGCCAAGCAGAAGAACCCGGACTACGTGGCGCCGCCGGCCGACCCCACCAAGATGGTCGGCGCGCTGGCCCAGCTGAGTTCCACGGACACCAGTGAGCGTGCGGCGCTCGCCCAGCAGGGCATCACCGCCGAGAACTGGTGGGCGGTCAACACCCTCAAGTACAACGCCTACCGCGACATCGAGAACAACCTCGCGAACACCGCGGTGAACGAGGCCTCGGTCATCTCCGACGACGCCAAGCGCGACGCCCTGATCACCGGTGCCGCCGTCGTGGTCGCCCTGCTCGCCGCGTTCATCCTGGCCGGCATGGTCGCCCGCCAGATGTCCCGCTCGATGCGCCAGCTGCGCAACGCCGCCTTCGGCATCGCCGAGCAGCGGCTGCCGATGCTGGTCGACCAGCTCTCCCGTACCGACCCGGGCCGCGTCGACACCCGCGTCCAGCCCATCCCGATCAACACCCGGGACGAGATCGGCGAAGTCGCCCGCGCCTTCGACCAGGTCCACCGCGAGGCCGTCCGGCTCGCCGCCGAGCAGGCCCTGCTGCGGGGCAACATCAACGCGATCTTCACCAACCTGTCGCGCCGCAACCAGTCGCTGATCGAGGGCCAGCTGACCCTGATCACCGACCTGGAGAACAACGAGGCCGACCCGGACCAGCTGGAGAACCTCTTCAAGCTGGACCACCTCGCGACCCGTATGCGCCGCAACGGCGAGAACCTCCTGGTCCTCGCCGGTGAGGAGCCCGGCCGCCGCTGGGACCAGCCGGTGCCGCTGGTCGACGTCCTGCGTGCCGCCTCCTCCGAGGTGGAGCAGTACGAGCGCATCGAGCTCTCCGGCGTCCCCGAGGCCGAGATCCACGGCCGTGCCGTCACCGACCTCGTGCACCTGCTCGCCGAGCTGCTGGAGAACGCTACGACGTTCTCCTCCCCGCAGACCAAGGTCCGTGTCACCGCGACCCGTCTCCCGGACGGCCGCGTGATGATCGAGATCCACGACAAGGGCATCGGCCTCACCGCCGAGGACTTCGCGGACATCAACCACAAGCTGGCCAACCCGCCGACCGTGGACGCCGCGATCTCGCAGCGCATGGGCCTGTTCGTGGTCGGCCGGCTGTCCGACCGGCACGGCATCCGCGTCCAGCTGCGGCCCTCGGGCGAGCAGGCCGGCACCACCTCGCTGGTCATGCTGCCGGACGCGATCACGCACGGTGGCGGCGGCGAGCAGCAGCCGGCCCAGGACGAGTTCACCGTCTCGCAGATCATCCCGGAGCAGCAGTTCCAGGGTGAGAACTTCAACCAGCCGCAGCTGCGCACCGCCGCCGAACTGGGCTTCGACGACAGCCGCTACGAGGTCCCGGACGACCTTCGCGACCTGGACCCCGTCGGCCGCTCCCTGATGCGCGAGGAGCGCCGGGCGGCTCTGGAGGCCCAGAACCACGGCCAGGCGCCCGCGCTGGAGAACCCCGAGACGCCGGCGTACGACGAGTTCACCGGTCAGCCGGCCTACGACGACCGGGGCGGCTTCGCGGAGCAGCCCGGCGGATACGACCCGCAGCAGGCGCAGCCGACGTACGAGGAACAGCGGCAGACGCAGTACGAGGAGCAGCAGCGTCCGTCGTACGACGACACGTACTACGCGCCGAACGGCGGCCTGCCGCAGAACGACACCTTCTCGTCCAACGGCGGCTACCCGGAGCCCTCCTATCCGGAGCCGGTCCGTGAGGAGCCCGCTGCAGCGAGTGCCTCCGCCCCGGAGACCTTCCCGGCCTTCGAGCAGCGGCGTCACCAGGACGACTGGCCGCAGCAGAACGGCTACCGCGACGGCTACCAGGACCAGTACGCTCCGGAAACGGAATCCGCGCAGGCCGATGACGCAAGCGAGCGCGACCGCGTAGGCTTCGACCGTCCGGAACCGGCCTCCCCCGCCGCCCACGCACTGACCGACGCCGGCCTTCCCCGCCGCGGATCCGCCGCGAGCGGCACCAACGGCGCCCGGCCGGTGCGGCAGGAGTCACCGGCCCCCACGCCGGAGAGCAACGGCGACAGCAGCTGGCGTTCGGCGAACGACGACCGCTGGCAGCAGGCCGCGCAGCTCCGGAAGCCCAAGGCGGGCGGGGTGACCTCCTCCGGCCTGCCGCGGCGGGTACCCAAGGCCAACCTGGTCGAGGGAGCCGCCGAGACCACCCCCCAGGGAGGTCCACAGATCTCCCGCGCTCCCGAGGATGTCCGGGGCAGGCTGAGCAACCTGCGCCGCGGTGTCCAGCGGGGACGCAGCGCGGGAAGTGAAACGAACGGTCAGGGCTTCGGTTCTGACAGCACCTACAACCAGGAGCGTTAGTGTGAGCCCGATGAGCCAGGCGGCACAGAACCTGAACTGGTTGATCACCAACTTCGTGGACAACACCCCCGGGGTGTCGCACACGGTGGTGGTCTCCGCCGACGGACTCCTTCTGGCGATGTCCGAAGGGTTTCCCCGCGACCGCGCCGACCAGCTCGCGGCCGTCGCCTCCGGTCTGACCTCGCTGACCGCGGGTGCCTCGCGGATCTTCGAGGGCGGCAGCGTGAACCAGACGGTTGTGGAGATGGAGCGGGGATTCCTGTTCATCATGTCCATCTCCGACGGATCGTCGCTCGCGGTTCTCGCACACCCCGAGGCGGACATCGGCCTCATCGGGTACGAGATGGCACTTCTGGTCGACCGTGCCGGTACGGTCCTGACGCCGGATCTGCGTGCGGAGCTCCAAGGGAGCCTGCTCAACTAACAGACAGTCGGTGCGTTTTGGCGTCCCGTAGCCGTAAGGTTTCGGGACGCGGCTCCACATGATGGGTGCCAGGCACAGTCGGAGGAGGAGAGAAAGTGGCAACACCCCCAGGCGGTTCATCGTCGGGTAATTGGTCGTACGGCCCTGGCCAGGGCCAGAACGACGGTTCCCAGAACCCGAACCGTTACAACTTCCCCTCCACGCCCAGCCAGCGGCAGCCGTACGCTCCGCAGGGCCCCGGGCCCTCGCCGTACGACCAGCCGCCCGCGCCGCGCATCCAGCCCGTGCAGCCGCAACGACGCGCCCCTGAGCCGGCGCCCGCCGGGGCGTCGAACAACCCCCTGGTGCGCCCGTATGCCATGACCGGCGGACGGACGCGCCCCCGCTACCAGCTCGCCATCGAGGCGCTGGTGCACACCACCGCGCAGCCGCACCAGATGCAGGGCCAGT
Organism: Streptomyces sp. NPDC028907; assembly: GCF_055564995.1. Classification (NCBI taxonomy): domain Bacteria; kingdom Bacillati; phylum Actinomycetota; class Actinomycetes; order Kitasatosporales; family Streptomycetaceae; genus Streptomyces; species Streptomyces sp. NPDC028907. The sequence goes on along the minus strand of NZ_JBVHVE010000002.1, from coordinate 748,935 downwards.
TGCCCGAGCATCAGCGGATCTGCAACCTCTGCCGTGAGATCAAGTCGGTCGCCGAGGTCTCGGCCCTGCTGACGATCCCTCTCGGCGTGGCCAGGATCCTCGTCGCCGACTTGGCGGAGGCGGGCCTGGTCGCCATCCATCAGCCCGGCGGCGACGAGAACGCCGGCGGCCAGCCAGACGTGACACTGCTCGAAAGGGTGCTCAGTGGACTTCGCAAGCTCTAGCGGAGGGCCTTCCCGCTCCACCACGTCCGCGAAGATCGTGGTGGCTGGCGGCTTCGGCGTGGGCAAGACCACGTTCGTCGGCGCCGTCTCGGAGATCAACCCGCTGCGCACAGAGGCCGTCATGACGTCTGCTTCGGCGGGCATCGACGACCTCACCCACACCGGAGACAAGACGACCACGACGGTCGCCATGGACTTCGGCCGTATCACCCTGGACCAGGACCTGATCCTGTACCTCTTCGGTACGCCCGGCCAGGACCGCTTCTGGTTCATGTGGGACGACCTGGTGCGCGGTGCGATCGGCGCGATCGTCCTCGTGGACACGAGGCGCCTTGCCGACTGCTTCCCGGCGGTCGACTACTTCGAGAACTCGGGGCTTCCGTTTGTGATCGCCCTCAACGGGTTCGACGGGAACCAGCCGTACAACCCTGACGAGGTCCGTGAGGCCCTGCAGATCGGGCCTGACACGCCGATCATCACGACGGACGCGCGGCATCGGGCCGATGCGAAGTCGGCGCTGATCACGCTGGTCGAGCATGCTCTGATGGCTCGTCTGCGGTAGGTAGTTGCTTTTGCGGCCACTGGGCTGCCACGGACGGTTGTCTGCCGTCTGCGGCAGCCCAGTGGCCGTTCGCGCAGTTCCCCGCGCCCCTGAAGGTCGGGCCGCTGGTCCTACTCAAGGGGCGCGGGGAACTGCGCGAACAGCCCACGACTGCCCGCAGCCGCCCATCAGACAAGGCCTCCCGAGCTCCCGGGCGCAAAAACCAACGGCCCCGCCCTCCCTACGGGAGAACGGGGCCGCTCAAGCGCCGCAGGCTACCGCCAGCTGTGCGGTGCGCGGAAGCCGCCCTCGCGCTCCAGGCGGCGCCAGCCGGCCCTGGGGCGGCCGCGGTGGGCCGGGGCGGAGTCGGACGGCTGGGCGGCGGCGCGGGCCAGGAGGATGGCCGTGATGGCGGCGACTTCCTCGGGCTCGGCGTGGCCCTTCTCGACGCGGATGTCAGGGGAGTTCATAGGTCACAGTCTCCGTGAGAGAGGTTTCCGCGGGGGTACCGCGAAGGATCCGCTGGGTTACTGCGGGGGGTTGCCGTGCTTGCGGGACGGCAGGTCGGCGTGCTTGGTCTGGAGCATCGCCAGGGACCTGGCGAGCACCTCGCGGGTCTCGGCGGGGTCGATCACGTCGTCCACCAGGCCACGCTCGGCCGCGTAGTAGGGGTGCATGAGCTCGGACTTGTACTCCTTGACCATGCGGGCCCGCATGGCCTCGGGGTCCTCGGCCTCGGCGATCTGCCGGCGGAAGATGACGTTGGCGGCACCCTCCGCGCCCATCACGGCGATCTCGTTCGTCGGCCAGGCGAAGGTGAGGTCGGCGCCGATGGACTGGCTGTCCATGACGATGTACGCACCTCCGTACGCCTTGCGAAGGATCAGCGAGATCCTCGGCACGGTCGCGTTGCAGTAGGCGTACAGGAGCTTCGCGCCGTGCCGGATGATTCCGCCGTGCTCCTGGTCGACGCCGGGAAGGAACCCGGGGACGTCCAGGAAAGTGACGATCGGGATGTTAAAAGCGTCACACATCTGGACAAAGCGCGCAGCTTTTTCCGATGCCTCGATGTCCAGGACGCCTGCGAGGACCTGCGGCTGGTTGGCGATGATGCCGACGACCTGGCCGTCGATCCGGGCGAGCGCGCAGATGATGTTCCGCGCCCAGCGCTCGTGGACCTCCAGGTACTCGCCGTCGTCGACGATCTCCTCGATGACCTTGGCCATGTCGTACGGCCGGTTGCCGTCCGCCGGGACCAGGTCGAGCAGGACGTCCGAGCGGCGGTCGGCGGCGTCGCTGGCCTCCACCCGGGGCGGGTTCTCGCGGTTGTTCTGCGGGAGGAGCGAGAGGAGGTAGCGGACCTCCGCGATGCACGTCTCCTCGTCGTCGTACGCGAAGTGGCAGACGCCGGAGGTCTCGGCGTGCACGTCCGCCCCGCCGAGGCCATTCTGGGTGATCTCCTCGCCCGTCACGGCCTTGACCACGTCGGGGCCGGTGATGAACATCTGGGACGTCTCACGGACCATGAACACGAAGTCCGTCAGGGCCGGGCTGTACGCAGCGCCGCCCGCGCACGGGCCGAGCATCACGCTGATCTGCGGGATGACGCCGGACGCCCTGGTGTTGCGCTGGAAGATGCCGCCGTAGCCGGCGAGCGCCGAGACGCCCTCCTGGATACGGGCGCCGGCGCCGTCGTTCAGGGAGACCAGCGGGGCACCGGCCGCGATGGCCATGTCCATGATCTTGTGGATCTTCGTGGCGTGGGCCTCGCCCAGCGCGCCGCCGAAGATCCGGAAGTCGTGGGCGTAGACGAAGACCGTGCGGCCCTCCACCGTGCCCCAGCCGGTGATGACACCGTCGGTGTACGGCTTCTTGGCCTCCAGGCCGAAGCCCTGGGCCCGGTGCCGGCGCAGCTGCTCGACCTCCTGGAAGGAGCCCGGGTCCAGGAGCAGCTCGATGCGCTCCCGGGCGGTCAGCTTGCCCTTGGCGTGCTGCGCCGTGGTCGCCTTCTCGCTCGGGCCGGCCAGCGCCTGAGCACGGATCTCGTGCAGCTCGGCCGTCCGCCCGCGGGCGTCGATCGGCTCACCCGGTGCCTCATCCAAAACGGTCATGTAGCGACCTTACGAAGGACACCAAGGAAAGCGAGCCGTTGACTCCGTACAGTCCTCGGCCCCTTTTCCTGGTACCCCTGAACAGAACCATCGGGGCGTGCAGCCTTTCCGACTGCTCAGAGGGCGTCCGTGTTGTGGGGGTCGCACAAAGGTGTCAGCTGAGAAGCACCTCACATCGATGGGTGGCACATACCATCCCCGGAGTGACACGGAGGCGCAGTCGGCGGCCGGTCGAGAGGATTTCGACCGGGTCGTCCGCGCGCAGGACGCGGGGTACGGGGTGGTCCCAGGTGATCTCCAGCGGCTCGCCCGTGCGCGGTGGCTCGCTGACGCAGAGCGTAGCGGTACGGCCCCGGCGGCGGAGCAGCACACTCGCCCCGGCGGACGCGGTGAGCGGACCGGCCGTGCCCGGCTGCCAGAAGTTGGCGGCCGTCAGCCCCAGGGACGGGACGCGCACCGCCTGGCGCGTGCTGTCGTTGGCCAGGACCGACAGCCAGTGGCGGCCCTGCGCGGCCCGGACGGCGACCTCTCGGCGGCGGGCGCCGGGCATGAGCAGGTAGACGTAGGTCGCGTCCGTCGGGTCGGTGCCGTGGTCCAGCCAGAGGGTCTGCCAGCGGCGGGTGCGGGCCTCCGTCGTGCTGGTGGTGTTGATGTCGGCCCAGGCGCCGGTGCGGTCCTCGCGCAGGGTGCGCAGATCGCCGTACGGCACCACCCAGCCGCCGTGGCCCTCCAGGTGCGCCCAGCCCGCGCCGCGTACGAAGGCCTGTGTGCCACCCTCCCCCAGGTTCCGGTTGTCGACGATCGTCTCGACGGGGACGCCGTCGGCACAGCTGATCCCGGCGCCGAGGCAGATCACGGCGTCGTCGACGCAGAACCACGACTTACGGGCTCGGAGCGTCGACCCGAGGCCCTTCAGGTGCTGTCCGATCGCCGCGTACACGCCGTCGGTCGTGCCGCCGACCCAGCGCACGTCGGGCTTGGGCTCGCCCCATTCACCGCCGGCCTTGTCGGGGAGGCGGAGCGTGGAGACGGTCGTGCCCGGGAGGCGGTACCAGTCGACGGTCGGCCAGTACCAGTCGGTGTACTGGTCACCGAGGCCGTCGGCCCACCAGGAGAGCATTCCGGCGCCGGTGTGCCAGCCGCGCGGGTTCTCGCCGTTGCCGCACTCGTAGTGGGCGATGCGGTCGCTGGCCATGGCGATGTTCGCGACGAAGCGCGGGCGGCGGTGGACGGCTCGGTCCATGGCCGCGAAGAGGTGGTGGCCGGTCGGTTCGGGGGCCGCGGGGACCGGCGACTCGGCGACGGCGTGCAGGCGGGCCAGGTCGGCGACGCCGAACTGAGGCGCCGTCAAGATCGGGGTGACCGTGTCCCGTTCGATCCATCCCTTGATGCGGCCGTACCAGCGCTCGCGTTCCGCCGCGCTCGCGCCGCCCGCGAGCAGGGCCATGGCGGCGATGACGCCCTGGCCGTGGAAGTGGTCGCTGCGCATGACGTGGCGCTCGTCGCTCTTGAGGTAACCCCGGCTGATGGCACGGCCGTTGACGCTGTCCATCATCAACCCGTCGTGGATGAGCGGGGCGTAGGCGTGCTCGACGCTGTCGAGGATGATCTGCCGGGCGGGGTCGGTCACCTCCCAGTCGGATCCGGCGAGCAGGGCGAAGAGGCGGCCGAGGCCGTCGAGGAGGACCTGGCCGTAGGTGCCGGAGTAGGCGACCCAGGTGTGCTGGACGAACGAGCCGTCGGCGTAGAGGCCGTCGCCCTCGGTGACGTACGGGAAGACCGGGGAGAGCGCGTCCCGGGCGAGGGCGATCTTCGCCGGGGCGCGGCCGAGGATGCCGCGCAGGGCGACGCTGCGGCAGAGGTCGACGCGGTTGGCGCCGGTGGAGGTGCCGGAGTAGTCGGTGAGCATCGCGTCCGGTACGAAGTGGTCGACGGCCGCGCAGGCGGCGGCGACCTGCTCCTCGGTGAGCTGGTCGTACAGGGCGGCCGTGATGTCCATCAGCAGGCGCGGGCTGCCGATCTGCCATTCCCACCAGTTGCCGTAGCGGGTGGTGGCGGGGTTGTAGACCGTGGCGGAGAGGTGGTCGAGGCCGCGCAGGACGTCGGCGAGGAGGGCCTGGTCGGCGGTGGAGCCGGTGCCCTGCTGGACATAGGCCTGGGTCATCGTCCACAGGCGGCCGTAGCTCTGGGTGATGCCGGCGGGCGGGTCGTAGGCGTGACCGGGCCAGAGCGAGGTGGGGGTGGGCGCCATGGTGGCCCGGAAGCCGCGGGCGAGGGTGCCGGTTTCGGCGAGGCGGGCGGCGTACGGCTCGGCGGCGGGGTCGTAGCCGGTGCCGAGGGCGATGTCGAGCCAGCGGAGGCGGAGGGCGTCGTAGGCGTCGGCCGGGGCCGCGCGGGCGGCGGGGGCGGTGGTGGCCAGGAGCGCCGCCGCGAGGAGGACGGATCGGCGGGTGGGTCTCGTGAGGCCTGTGCGCTGAGAGGTCATGCCATGGGCGTCTACCACCTCACCGTAATCACGCCAACACTTTGCGGATGATGTTGAATCCCGAACGGAATAGGTCTACGGTCGGTCGCGTTGATGTAGTTAAAGATTCAACATCACCCCATCTTCCGAGGGAGCACGTCATGACGAACGCCGACCTGACCGCCCTGACCGGCGACTACACGATCGACACCGCCCACTCCACGATCGGCTTCACCGTCCGCCACGCCATGGTCACCAACGTCAAGGGCAAGTTCCTCGACTTCAGCGGCTCGCTGCACCTGGACGGCGGCGACCCGTCCGCTTCCACGGCGTCCATCGACGTCAAGATGGACAGCATCGACACCGGCTCCGCCGACCGCGACGGCCATCTGAAGAGCGCGGACTTCTTCAAGATCGAGGAGTTCCCGACGATGACCTTCCGCTCCACCTCGGCGGAGGCTCTCGGCGACGACGACTACCGCATCACCGGCGACCTGACGATCCTCGGCACCACCAAGCCGCTCACCATCGACCTCGAGTTCAACGGCGCCGCGAAGGACCCCTTCGGCAACGAGCGCGTCGGCTTCGAGGGCAAGGCGGAGATCAAGCGATCCGAGTGGGGCCTGACCTGGAACGCGGCGCTGGAGACCGGCGGTGTGCTGATCTCCGACAAGATCAAGCTGAACTTCGACATCTCGGCGATCCGGAACGCGTGACGTTTCCTCTCAGGGCGCCGGTGAGCGATCGGCTCACCGGCGCTTCGCCAACTCCCGCAGGATCGCCGCGACTTGAGCATTCCGGCTGCGCGGGGTCCGAGCCCGTAGCAGGCCGAGCATGACCTGGTAGCGGTCGGTGCGGCCCAGCCGCTGGAACACCGCCCGAGCCTCGGGGTTCTCCTCCAGGGCGGCGGTCAGCTCGGCCGGGACGCGCGCGTTGCTCTGCGACTCGTACGCGGCCTGCCATCGCCCGTCGGCCTTGGCGGCGTCCACTTCGGCGAGGCCGCAGGGGTGCATCCGCCCCTCGGCGGTCAGTTCCGCCACCCGCCGTACGTTGACCATCGACCAGAGGCTGCCGGGCCGGCGCGGGGTGATCCGCTGTGCGTAGTACGACGCGTCGATCCCCTTGCGCTGTCCCGTGATCCAGCCGTGGCACAGGGCCACGTCGTTGACCTCGGCGGCGCTGACCGAGGGGATGCCGGTGCCCTTCTTGGCGACCTTGACCCAGAGCCCGGGGTGCGGGGCGGGGTGCTCGGTCAGCCACGCGTCGAGGGCGGCGGCGGAGTCGAACGGGAGGGGCGCTTCGGCGTCGGAGGGGGTCATACGGGCACGTTAGGCGGGGAAGAGGTCAGATCCCGGCCTATAGGTCCAGCCTTCAGTCGAGGAGCGCTTCCGCTTGTGCGCGGGCGTGGGCGATGGGGTCCGGGAAGACGTTCAGGCCGTGGGCGACCAGGGCGCCCTCGTGCAGGAGCATGAGCGTGCGGCCCAGCCGGTCCGCGTACTCCGGGGAATCCGGTGCCACGTCCCGGGCGAGGCCCGTGAACAGGGCGAGCATCCACTCCTTCTGGCCGGTGATGACCGAGTGGGCCGGGTGGGCCGGGTCGCTGATCTCGGCGTGCGCGTTGACCATGCTGCACCCCTTGGGGCCCTGCTCGGACGACCATGCCCGTGAGGCGTCGAACACGGCCAGGATGCGGGCCCGGGGCGTCGCGTGCGCCGCGTCGAGGTGGTCGTCGACGTACTGCGCGAGGAAGGCCCGCCAGCGTTCGTCGCGGCCCGCCAGGTACTCCACGACGATCCGCTCCTTGGAGCCGAAGCGGTCGTAGAGCGTCTTCTTGGTGACCCCCGCCTCCGCGGCGATGAGGTCCACCCCGACGGCATGGATGCCGCGCTCGTAGAACAGCCGCTCGGCGGCTTCCAGGACCCGCCTCGCGGCAGGCGTCATCGTGGCTCGCCGCGGCTGCTCCGCGCGGTCCGTTCCCTTGCTCGCACCACTGCCCATGCCCAAAAGTATACCGATCTGTATAGTGGGAGTCCGGAGCCAGGTATACCGATCTGTCTAGTGGGTGGGTGATCCCCGTGGTCCCGGCGAACGTTCTGCTCTCGATCGCCTTCGTACTCTGCTGGAGCTCGGGGTTCATCGGGGCCAAGCTCGGCGCGGGGAGCGCGGCGGCGGTCACGGTCCTGATGTGGCGGTTTCTGCCGCTCGCCGCGATCCTGATCGTCGTCGCCGCCACGGTGGGGCGCGCGTCCTGGCGGGACCTCACGGCGCGGGCCGCCGCGCGGCAGGCCACGATCGGCGTGCTGTCACAGAGCGGCTATCTGCTCACCGTGTACTACGCCATCCAGCTCGGCGTCTCCAGCGGCACCACGGCCCTGATCGACGGGGTCCAGCCGCTCGTCGCCGGCGCGCTGGCGGGGCCGCTGCTGCGGCAGTACGTCTCACCCCGGCAGTGGTTCGGGCTGTGCCTGGGGGTGAGCGGCGTCGCCATCGTCACCCTGGCCGACGCCGCGGCCGCGACCGGGGTCGCCCCCTGGGCCTATCTCGTGCCGTTCCTCGGCATGCTGTCGCTGGTTGCGGCCACGTTCCTGGAGAGCCGCTCCCCCGCGCCGGTCGCTCCCGGGGTGGCGATGACCGTCCACTGCGCCACCAGCGCCGTGCTGTTCACCACGCTCGCCGTGAGCACGGGAGCGGCCGCGCCGCCCGCCGAGGCCGGCTTCTGGGTCGCGATCGGCTGGCTCGTCGCCCTGTCCACCTTCGGCGGCTACGGGCTGTACTGGATCATCCTGCGCCGCTCCGGAGTCACCCAGGTCAACGCGCTGATGTTCCTGATGGCTCCGGTCACGGCGGTCTGGGGCGCGCTCATGTTCGGCGAGCCGTTCGGCGTACAGACGGCGCTTGGCCTCGGCGTCGGCCTGGCCGCGGTGGTGGTCGTGCATCGTGAGCGCGGGGGCAGGGGTGAGCGCGGAGGCGGTACGTCGCGCGTGCGTTCCGTACATCGCCACCGGCAGGCAAAGGCCTGCGACTCCCGTCCCCAGACAGGGCCCGGACCCCGTACAGCCCCTGTCCGGAACGGGCCTGGCCGGATTTGGGCCCTTGTCCGGAGGCTCACAGGATCCACAATGGCCAGCAAACAGAATTTGACCGGCGCATGCCATAAGTAGGGGCTTCGGTCGCTACCGTCACCCGGCTCCCCCCCGCGGCCCATGCATGACATGCCCCTGACATCTCAGCGCTCTCCACGTTCGTATGTCCAACCCCCCACGGAAGGCATCACGTTGAAGAAGCTCCTCACCGCGCTCAAGAGATGCGCGGCCCTCGCCGCCGCCGCTCTCGCGATCGTCAGCCTTCAGCCCGTCTCGGCCGCGCACGCCGCGGATTCCCGTGTCGTCGGCGGAACCCGTGCCACGCAGGGCGAGTTCCCGTTCATGGTCCGGCTCTCCATGGGCTGTGGCGGCGCGCTCTACACCCAGCAGATCGTGCTCACCGCCGCGCACTGTGTGGGTTCGACCGGCCCCAACACCGGCATCACGGCCACCGCCGGCGTCGTGGACCTCCAGTCCACCAGCGGCCGGGTCCAGGCCCGCTCCACGTACGTGTACCGGGCCCCCGGCTACAACGGCACCGGCAAGGACTGGGCCCTCATCAAGCTCGCCCAGCCGATCAACCTGCCGACGCTGAAGATCGCCACCACGACGCAGTACAACACCGGCACCTTCACCGTCGCCGGCTGGGGCGCGGCCCGTGAGGGCGGTGCCCAGCAGCGGTACATGCTCAAGGCCAACGTGCCGTTCGTCAGCGACGCCCAGTGCCGTTCCTACAGCGGCTACAGCGGACTCGTCGCGAGCGAGGAGATCTGCGCCGGCTTCCCGTCCGGCGGCGTGGACACCTGCCAGGGTGACTCCGGCGGCCCGATGTTCCGCCGGGACGCCAGCAACGCCTGGATCCAGGTCGGCATCGTCAGCTGGGGCATAGGCTGCGCCCGGCCGAACGCGCCCGGCGTCTACACCGAGGTCTCGACGTTCGCCTCCGCCATCGCGTCGGCCGCGTCCTCTCTGTGACCTGACCTCCGCCGCGGGACCGCGGGCCCGGTGTCCCAGGACGCCGGGCCCGCGCCGTGTGCTCGGGCGCCCGTCAGCCGCAGAGGTCAGAAGTCCTAGCGGTCAGAAGCCCCCGCCGTCGAAGCCTCCGCCACCGAAGTCGCCTCCGCCGAACCCGTTCCCGAAGTCCCCGGTGTCGAAGTCCGCCCCCGACACGTCGCCGCCCTCGTAACCGCCGTCGCCGTAGCCGTAGCCCGCGCCGTAGTCGGCCGCGTAGGCGGGGCCGGCCATCATGCTGCCCAGCATCGTGCCGATGAGGAGGCCGGGGAGGATGCCGCCGCCGAAGTAGCCGCCCGCCCAGGGGCCGTAGGCCGGTCCGGCGTCCCAGTACGGGCGGCGGCCGTACTCCGTGTCGACCTCGCGGATCACGGGGTCGCGGCCCTCGGACAGCCGGGTGCGGTCGGCCGCGCAGACCGGGACCTCGCGGGCGGTGCCGCCGGGCGGCGTCCAGGTCTCGTCGGCCACCGCGGTGCCGTGCCGGGGGTCGAAGAAGCACGGCGGGCGGCGCTCTGGAAGGGGCCGGCCCTCCCGGCGGGCGGCGAGCTGGGCGAGGGAGAAGCGGCCGTCCGCCAGGGCCTGGGTGACGGCCTTGACCTCCTCCGGCCTGCGCGCGGAGTCCATGAGCCGTTTCGCCTGGTCATAGGCGTCCAGAGCGTGCTCGTAATCCTCGCGCATCGCGTCGTCGGCCTCGGGCGCGGCCGGGTGGAAGTCCAGGCGGTCCAGTTCCTCGCCGAAGGCGGTGATGTCCTCGTCGACCACGACCCGCAGCTTCGCCAGTGCCGCCTGCCGCTCCGCCTCGTGGCGGCGCCGGTTGCGCTTCACCAGCGCGTAGGCGCCCGCGCCGCCCGCCACCAGCACCGCGCCGGCCGCGATCAGTCCGCTGACGTCCACGCCGTCGCCGCCTGATCCCTCGCTCCAGCTCGCGGGTGCCGTGCCGCCCACGTTGCGCAGCGCCGCGTCGACGAAGTCGTTGAGCTGGGCCTTGGGGTCGCCGGCGCTCTGCACCGAGGTGACCAGGTTGTCCACCGCCTGCCGGGACATCACGGAGGCGTCGGCCGCCGCGTCGAAGCGATCGTCCACGCGGACGCCGTAAAGGCCCGTGACACCGGTCTCCGTACGGAGGTTCAGCAGGAGGTTCTCGGTCGGCTGGTCGGCCGGGAGGACGGCGACGAAGACGGGCTTGTCGGCATCCTTGATCTTGTCGGCGAGCGCTTCGGCGTCAGCCGACGACAGCTGGCCGGAGGCGGCGGGGTCCACGTAGACGGGTTCCTCGCGCAGCGCCTCGGCGACCTTCGAGAGGTCCGTGGCCGCATGGGCGCCGGGCGCGCCGGCCGTGAGCACCGCGACCGTCGCGGCGACCGGCACGATCAGCAAGCTCATGAGGCCCCGGAAGAGCGGAGTCCTCATACTTCGAAGCTACCTGATGAGCCGGGAAAAGGCGGCGGCCGCAGTGGCCGGAATCCTCCGGGCCGGCTCAGGCGTACGGCTCGCCGACGCCCAGCAGGTTGCCCTCGCTGTCATGGAACCAGGCGGCCCGTTCGCCCCGGAAGCCCTTGGTCGGGTAGTGGCCCTCGACGTCGGCGATGCCGTTCGTGGTGTGGAAGCCGGGGACGTCGACCTCCTCGAATCGCACCCCGCGCCGCCTGAGTTCCGTCACCACCGCCTCGACGTCCTCGACCTGCCAGCCCATCTGGGTGAAGGTGCCGGGCGACGTTCCGGTCGACCGGTACACGGCGAACTCCGTGCCGCCGCAGCGGTACAGCAGCCCGCCGGGCCGTTCGTCGACCGGTTCCAGCCCCAGTTTCTCGGAGTAGAAGCGCCGGGCCCGCTCCAGGTCCTGGGCGGGCAGGCGGGTCGCCACCTGCCCCCGGGCGAGGAAGTGTCGGGAGTCCGCGTCCTTGTCGTCCATGGCTCAACTGTGCCGTGGACGCCCGGCCCGGGGGTGGGGGCGAGGTCCGTTCGGCCTACTCGGCCGGCTCGACGCCGGCCCGCAGCAGCCCGTAGGTGTAGGCGTCCTCCAGGGCCTGCCACGAAGCCGCGATCACGTTCTCCGCGACGCCGACCGTCGACCACTCCCCTGAGCCGTCCGACGTCGAGATCAAAACCCGGGTCGTGGACTGGGTGCCGTGGACGCCCTCCAGGATGCGGACCTTGTAGTCGACGAGGTCGAGCTTGGCCAGCTGGGGGTAGATCTTCTCCAGGGCCACCCGCAGGGCGCGGTCGAGGGCGTTGACCGGGCCGTTGCCCTCTGCCGTGGCGACGATGCGCTCGCCCTTGGCGAAGAGCTTGACGGTGGCCTCGTTGGCGTGGGTGCCGTCGGGGCGGTCCTCGACGATGGCGCGCCAGGACTCGACGTCGAAGTACTTGAGGGACTTGCCCTCCACTTCCGCCCTCAGCAGCAGCTCGAAGCTCGCGTCGGCCGCCTCGTAGGTGTAGCCCTTGAGTTCGCGTTCCTTGACGCGCTCGACGACCCGGCCGACCAGTTCGCGGTCGCCGCCCAGGTCGATGCCGAGTTCCTTGCCCTTGAGCTCGATGGAGGCGCGGCCCGCCATGTCGGAGACCAGCATGCGCATGGTGTTGCCGACCAGCTCGGGGTCGATGTGCTGGTACAGGTCCGGGTCGACCTTGATCGCGGAGGCGTGCAGACCGGCCTTGTGGGCGAAGGCCGACACGCCGACGTACGGCTGGTGGGTGGAGGGGGTGAGGTTGACGACCTCGGCGATGGCATGGCTGATGCGGGTCATCTCGCGGAGGTGGCCGTCGGGGAGGACCTTCTTGCCGTACTTCAGCTCCAGGGCCGCCACGACCGGGAAGAGGTTGGCGTTGCCCACGCGCTCGCCGTAGCCGTTGGCCGTGCACTGGACGTGGGTCGCGCCCGCGTCGACGGCGGCGAGGGTGTTGGCGACCGCGCAGCCGGTGTCGTCCTGGGCGTGGATGCCGAGGCGGGCGCCCGTGTCCGCGAGGACGGTCGCCACGACCGCCTGGACCTGGGCGGGGAGCATGCCGCCGTTGGTGTCGCAGAGGATGACGACATCCGCGCCGGCCTGCGACGCCGTGCGGACCACCGATTTCGCGTACTCGGGGTTGGCGCGGTAGCCGTCGAAGAAGTGCTCGCAGTCGACGAAGACCCGGCGGCCCTGGGAGCGCAGGTGAGCGACCGTGTCCTCGATCATGGCCAGGTTCTCGTCGAGGGTGGTGCGCAGGGCCAGTTCGACGTGCCGGTCGTGGGACTTCGCGACCAGCGTGATCACCGGGGCGCCGGACTCCAGCAGCGCCTTGACCTGGGGATCTTCGGAGGCCTTGGCGCCCGCGCGGCGGGTGGAGCCGAAGGCGACCAGCTGGGCGTGCCGGAAGTCGATCTCCTGCTGGGCGCGCGCGAAGAACTCGGTGTCCCTCGGGTTGGCACCGGGCCAGCCGCCCTCGATGAAGCCCACGCCGAACTCGTCCAGGTGCCGGGCGATGGCCAGCTTGTCCGCGACGGTGAGGTTGATGCCCTCCCGCTGCGCGCCGTCGCGCAGGGTGGTGTCGAACACGTGGAACGAATCGTCGAGCTCGCTGGTTGCGGTCATGGTGTCAAGGCTCCTGCTGTTGGATCCCGTCGGATCACGGTCGTTACCGGAATGACCGGCTCCACCGTCCCCAATGTTCCCTCGCGCTTTACTCCCGGCTGAAGGTGGGCCAGAAAAGCGAAAAACCCCTCGCGGGTGCGAGAGGTCTGCGCGCGGGTCGAGGACGACGGTGTCCGCCCGTACCTGGTCGTACGTGGCGGTCACTGCGGACCGGCGCGCCTGCTGCCAATAATCATGGCGAACGAGAGCACGGGGGCAGTCTGGCACACACCGCCCCCGGGCTCACCGTCCGTCTCAGGATACGAGCACTGCGTTGATCACCGCCGACGGTGGACGAATCCGTCGTAGTGGCCGTTGGTGTCGTCCGGGACCAGCTGGGCCGAGTGGCTGCCGAGGCCGATCCGTTCGCCGGTGCCCACCTCGTAGAGCGTCACGTACTCGTCGGTGACCGGTCCACCGCTGACGGACGTGCTGATCAGACGGGTCTCGTCGGTGCGCAGATCGCGGAGGTAGACGTTGTCCGGCCCGTACTGTCCGTCGGCCAGGCGCGGTTGCGCCTCGTAGGCCAGGTGGCGGCCGTCCGGGCTGAGCCGAGGGTTGTCCGGCAGTCGTTCGCCGTCGGGGCCGGGGACGATGCGCCGGTCACGTCCGCGCGCAGGTCGCGGACGTAGAGGTCGGTGCTGTCGCCGGGGGCGTCGTCCGGGAGCAGGTCGTCGCCGTCGTACTTGAACGCGACCGTCCTGCCGTCCGCCGAGAGGGAGACCGGCATCGCGTAGCGCCGGGCCGGAGTGCCGTCGGCCTTGACGTTGACCTGTTCCTCGGTGCCGGTGCGGCGGTCGTGCACCCAGGTGACGCCGTCCCCGCTGCGCGGCACCAGCTGGGTGTACGCCACATAGCGGCCGTCGGCGCTGATGTCCTCCAGGAGCGCGGGGTTGGTCGGGCGGTCGCCGTTGCTGATCCGCCGAGTGGTGCCGGTGCGCCGGTCGAAGTCGTACACGGCACCGAAGAGGTCGCGTGCGCCGGGCTCCATGCGGTCGGCCTTGGCGTTGAAGACGATGCGGCGGGCGTCCGCGGACAAGTGGGCGCCCGCCGCGAAGGCCGAGCCCCCGTCGTGGGCGACGCTGATCCGCTCCGTCCTTCCGGTGCGGCGGTCGTGCAGGTAGATGTCCTCGGCCGCGTCGTTCGTGGGCGGCTGGTCCCAGTGGACCAGGTTGCGGGCGTTGGAGCGGAACAGGACGTAGCGGCCGTCGGCGCTGATGGCGGCCAGGGTGGAGGGCTTGTCCGCCGGTGTGCCGTCCGACGCCACGCTGACCCGTTCCACCGTCCCCTTGCGCAGGTCGCGCACGAAGACGTCCGCGTGGCCGCCTGTGTCGCCCGGCACCAGGTTGGTCGCGTAGGCCGTGAAGGCCGCGAACCGGCCGTCCGCGCTGAACTGCGGGCCGTACGAGTCGCCGTCGCCCTGTTCGCCCGTCGCCGAGAGCGTGATCCGCTCGGTGCCCCGCGGCGGTGCCGGTGCCGCCGAGGTGGCCGTCAGGGCGACCATCGCCCCGGCGAGGACGGCGACGGACATGCCGCGCATGGTTCTGAACACGATCTCCCCCGTGGTTCGAAGTGGTCGCCCGCTGTTCCCGCTCACCGCAGGTGCCGTACGAAGACGTCGGTGCCGTCATTGGTGTCGCCGGCCGGGATCAGGGTCGGGTCGGTGGACTGGAAGAGGATGCGGCGGGCTCCGTCGGCGATGCGTCCCGGAGGGACGTCGGCGGTGGCGGTGCCACCGGCGGTGTCCGGGGTGACCAGGGTGGTGGTGCCCTTGCGCAGGTCCCGCAGGTAGACGGGCCACTCCTTGCCGTAGCGGCTGCCGGGCTCCGCGATCTCCGACATGAAGGTGACGTACCGGCCGTCGGCGCTGACCGCGGGGTTGCGGGTGTAGACCTCGCCGGGGCCGCCCTGGGTGCCGTGAACGCGCTGGTTGGCGCCGGTGGCGAGGTCGTGCACGAAGACGTTCCAGCTGACGTCGTTGTCGTCGGGCACCAGGTGGGTGTCCCGGGACTCGAAGACGACCGTACGGCCGTTGCCGCTGATGGACGGCCTCAGGGACTCCTTCTCGGTCCGGGAGCCGTCGTAGGAGCGGTCGACCTGGGTGCGCTCGCCCTTGGCGCGGTCGTACATCCAGATGTCGCCCCAGTCGTCGCCGCGCGGGCCGTTGGCGTAGCTGTACTGGTAGACGACGCGGCGCCCGTCGTCGCTGACCGTCGGGTCGTAGGCGTTGCGGGGCTCCCAGCCGGGCTTGGGGTGGCTGACGCGCTCGGTGGTGCCGGCGACGCGGTCGCGCAGGAAGACGACGCTGGTGCCGCCGTCGGCCTCGCGGAGGGTGTAGACCGCGTAGCGGCCGTCGGGGCTCACGGAGACCTCGGCGGGCTGCCCGGTGAAGCCGTCCGGGACCTCGATGCCGAAGCCGACCCGCTCGCCCGTGTCGCGGTTGTGGATCCAGACCTCCGCGGACGTCGGGCCGTACTCGGTGTAGACGTAGCGCCCGTCGTTCAGGACCGCCACGAGGCCTCCGAAGCCCGCGAAGCGGAGCTTGCCAGTGTGCGGGTCGCGCAGGTACATGCCGCCGTGCGGCATGTTCGGGTCGAGGTCCTCGGCGTCCGATGTCAGCGCGATGTGGCGCCCGTTACGGCTGATGACGGCTGTGCGCGAGACTCCGTTGCCCGCCTTTCCCTCGGGTGTGACGCTGATCGGCTCGGTGCGCGGGGCGCCGGGTGCGGCGTCCGCCGCCGGGACGGCGAGTGCCGCCGTGGCGACGGCCGCCAGGACAGCGGCGGCCAGGCGCTTCTTGCTGTGCATGGTTGTTCCCCCGTGGTTGGTCGCTGTCATCGCACTGTCCGCAGGAAGACGTCGTACACGCCGTTCGTGTCTCCGGGGACGACGTCCGTGTCCTGCGTGGAGTAGACGACGGAGCGGCCCCTGTCGGAGACCGATCCGTCGATGGCGCTGCCGTGTCCGACGAGGACCTGGCGTCCGCCGTGGAGGTTGCGCAGCCACAGGTTCGACTGCGCGTCCTGGAGGAGGATCCGGCGCCCGTCGGGGCTGACGGCCCGCACGTCGACGCCGGGGAAGTGCTGGACACGGCCGGTGCGCAGGTCCCGTACGTACGAACCGTCCGCCGAGTCCATGACCAGGACGCGGCCGTCGGCGCTCAGCTGGACCACGGTCGAGAACGTGCCGTCGTCGGCCTCGGTCCGGGTTCCGGTGGTGCGGTCGGCCACCCACACGTCCCCGCCGCCCTCGTCCTCGTAGGCGACATAGCGGCCGTCGCCGCTGATCGACGCGTCGTCCATGTCCCGGCTCTCGTCGTCCTGCGGGCCGGCGCTGACGGTCTCGCGGGTGCCGGTGACCCGGTCGTAGAGGTCGATGCGGTTCGGGTACTGCGGGTGTCCGGACCAGGTGTAGGCGACGTAGCGGCCGTCCGCGCTGATGTCCGGGGCGGACGCGCTGTCCTGGGCGTCGCCCCCGGCCCGGATCCGCGTACCGGTGCTCAGGTCCATCAGGAAGACGTTCATCTTGCGGACGCCCCAGTCGGTGTACGTGGCCCAGCGGCCGTCGGAGCTGAGGCGGGGTGTGCTGAGCGCGGCCTCGATCTTGGTGAGGTGGCCGGTTCTCAGGTCACGGATGTAGGAGTAGGTGCCCGGGTGGGTGATGCCCTCGGGCACGAGATTGGTCGCCGAGGAACGGAACGACACGAAACGGCCGTTCGGCGTGGTGTGGGCGGCGCTGGAGGCGGCGTCGCCCTGGGTGCCGTCGGCTGCGGTGCTGACCCGCTCGACGTGCGGTGCGGGCGGCGCGGCGGACGCGGTCGTGCCGGTGAGCGCGAGCAGCAGCGCCGCCGCCAAGGAGCCTCCGGACACACGTGCGGCTCTGGACATGTTCCCCCCTGTGGTCCCCGTGGACGCTTTCCCCCGGCCCCCTTCCCTTCGGCTCACTCGCCGCCGGGGGCGCCTATCGAGGCAAACGCACCACGCGTGACAGGGTCAATCCGACGTATTGCGTACAACCTGGACGTGAGCTCAGGAGTCCGCGAGGAGGCTGTCGTCGAGGAACTCCCTTACGTGGCCGAGAACTTGTGCCCGGTCCGTGCCGCGCAGGCCGATCGCCACATGGATGGAGAACCCGTCGAGCAGCGCCCGCAGCCGGGCGGCGAAACGGTCCGGGTCCACCGCCCGGAACTCCCCGCGCGAGACGCCCTCCGCGACCAGCGCCACCAGGTCGCGGTGCCAGGCGCCCTCGATCGCGGCCTGCCGGTCGCGAGCGTCGTCGTCGGCGTTCTGCGAACGGTTCCAGACCTCCAGCCACAGCGTCCAGTGCGGGTCGCGGTGCCCCTCGGGGACGTACAGGTCGACGTACGCCTCGACCCGTTCGCGGACCGTGGCGGACGCCCGCGTCAGCAGCCGGCCGCGCTCGGCGCCGAGCCGGCCCTCGCTCCACTCCAGGGTGCGCAGCAGCAACTCGTCCTTGGAGTGGAAGTAGTAGAGGAGATGGCCGCTGCTCATGCCGACCTCGCGGCCGAGCGCGGCCATGGTCAGCTTCTCCAGGCCGCGTTCGGCGATCATCTCCATGGCGGCGGCGAGGACGTCCTCGCGTGGTGGCGCGGGAGTGCGGCGGCGGGCGGGCGTCACGCGGCGGCCTCCAGGTGGACGGCGTCCGGGACGAGCCTGGTCTGGTAGCCGCCCCAGCAGTCGGAGCCGTGGACGGCGACCGCGGCCCCGCAGGCGCAGACCCGGTTGACCCCGTGGAAGGGATTCGAGCCGCAGCAGCCCTCCAGCCGGGAGGTGTCGGCGTGCAGGCCCAGGTCGACCACGTCGAGCGGGTGCAGGACATACGTCCCGCGCGGTCCGTCGGAGACCAGGAATCCGCGTTCGTCGGACATCCACATGCCGCCGGGGACGACCCCGTCGTGCTCCTCCTCGTCGGCGTCCGTCGGCACGAACGGCGCCCCGAACGGCAGGGGATCGACGACGTACGCCCCGCGCGGGACAAGCGACGGACCGTGCCGTCGGCCGTCCGGCCCCGGGAGGCCGTCCCAGCCCGGGTACTCGGGCATCTCGTCGAGCCGCCGGACCGGCTCGGTCAGCCGTGTTCCGCAGGTGCCGCAGAGCAGTACGTTCACCCGTACGTTCTACCTGACGACCCTCCTCGGCTGCTGCTGGGTGATGCAGTGGATACCGCCCCCGCCCGCGAAGATCGTCCGCGCGTCGACGAGCGTCACCGTCCGCTCCGGGAACAGCCGGCGGAAGATGCCGGCCGCGATCTCGTCGCGCGGGTCGTCGAAGCCGCACAGGACGACGCCGCCGTTGCAGAGGTAGTGGTTGATGTAGGAGTAGTCGGCCCAGTGGCCGTCCGCCTCCAGGACGGTGGGCGCCGGGATCTCGACGACCTCCAGGCTGCGGCCCCGCGCGTCCGTCTGCGCCCGCAGCAGCCCTACGACCTCCTTGGTCACCTCGTGGTCGGGGTGCGCGGAGTCCGGCTGCACATGGGCGACGACCACTCCGGGACGGGCGAACGCGGCGACGATGTCGACATGGCCGAGGGTCCCGAAGCCGTAGGGCGGGTAGTCGCCGGTCAGGCCGCGGGGCAGCCAGATCGCCTTGCGGGTGCCGAGCATGCCGTGGATCTCGGCCTCGACCTCCTCGCGCGTCCAGTGCGGGTTGCGCTCGGGGCCGAGCTGGACCGTCTCCGTCAGCAGGACCGTCCCGTCGCCGTCCACATGGATCGCACCGCCCTCGTTGACGAGCTTCGAGGCGTACGTCCTCGTCGAGCCCGCCAGGTCGGACACATGGGCGGCGATCTTCGCGTCGTGCTCCCAACGGGCCCAGTCCTGGGCGCCCCAGCCGTTGAACGTCCAGTCGACGGCGGCGAGTCCGCCTTTGCCGTCGGTCAGGAAGGTCGGACCGATGTCCCGCATCCACGCGTCGTCGAGGTCCCGCTCGACCGTCTCGACACCGTCGCCGAGCAGGGCGCGGGCCTCGGCCGACTGACCGGGTCCGCACACCACCGTCACCGGCTCGAAGCGGCGCACGGCACGGGCGACGGACGCCCAGGCGGTGCGGGCGCCGGCCAGGTCTTCCGGGTCCTCGAAGGTCACGTTCGGCCCCGGCCAGGCCATCCAGGTGCGTTCGTGCGGGGCCCACTCGGCGGGCATGCGGAAGCCGTCGGCGGCTGCGGACATGAGTGATCCTTAGAGGAAGTAGAGGCGGTTGAGGGAGACGGACTCGGCCGGCTCGGAGCGCAGCGGCTCGCCGTCGAGGGTGACCAGACCGGTGCGCTGGTCGACGTCGACGGCTCCGGTACGGGAGTTCAGGCGCAGGTCGGCCGGTCCGATGCCACGGGTGCCCCGGACGGCTACCCGCCTTCTGCGCGTGGGCATGGTGTCGTTGCCCTGGTCGGCGGCGGCCCGGGCGACGAAGGCGACCGAGATGTCGGCGGGGGTGGCCCCGTAGGCCCCGAACTGCGGTCCCAGGACGAGGGGTTCGCAGGTGTCGGTCGCGGCGCCCGGATCGCCGACCACGCCGTACGCCGGGAAGCCGGACTTCAGCACCAGCTGCGGCTTCGCGCCGAAGTACTCCGGCCGCCACAGCACGATGTCGGCGAGCTTGCCGACCTCGATCGAGCCGACCTCGTGGGAGAGTCCGTGGGCGATGGCGGGGTTGATGGTCAGCTTGGCCATGTAGCGCAGGACGCGTTCGTTGTCGTGGCCGTCGTCCGGGGCGCCGAACTCGGCCTTCATCTTCCCGGCCATCGCGAAGGTACGGCGGACCGTCTCGCCGGCCCGGCCCATGCCCTGCGCGTCGGACGAGGTGATGCCGATCGCGCCCAGGTCGTGCAGCACGTCCTCGGCGCCCATGGTCCCGGCGCGGATGCGGTCGCGGGCCATGGCGGCGTCGCCGGGCAGGTCGGTCTTGAGGTCGTGGACGGAGACGATCATCCCGTAGTGCTCGGCGACCGCGTCCCGGCCGAAGGGCAGGGTGGGGTTGGTGGAGGAGCCGATGACGTTGGGGACGCCGGCCATCTTCAGGACGTTCGGGACGTGTCCGCCGCCGCAGCCCTCGATGTGGAAGGCGTGGATGGTGCGGCCCTCCAGTACCCGCAGGGTGTCCTCGACCGACAGGCACTCGTTCAACCCGTCGCTGTGCAGGGCGACTTGGACGTCGTGTTCCTCGGCGACACGAAGGGCCGTGTCCAGGGCGCGCGTGTGGGCGCCCATGTCCTCGTGGACCTTGAACCCGCAGGCGCCGCCCTCGGCGAGGGCCTCGACGAGGGGTGCGGAGCTGGACGACGAACCCCGGCCCAGGAAGCCGATGTTGACCGGCCAGGCGTCGAAGGCGTTGAAGGCGTGCCTGAGCGCCCACGGCGAGTTGACGCCGACGCCCCACACCGGCCCGAACTCCTGCCCGATGATCGTGGTCACGCCGGACGCGAGCGAGGCCTCCATGACGCGCGGCGACAGCAGATGGACATGGGTGTCGACGGCTCCGGCGGTGGCGATGAGCCCTTCACCGGACACGATGGACGTACCCGTGCCGACCACGACGTCGACCCCGTCCAGGGTGTCGGGGTTCCCGGCCCGCCCGATCGAGCAGATCCGGCCCTCCCGGATCCCGATGGAGACCTTCCGGATGCCGAGCGCCGCGTCGATCACGACGACATTGCTGATGACGACGTCACAGGTCTCCCGGACGGCGGCGGCCTTGAGGTGCAGTCCGTCCCGGGCGGTCTTGCCGAACCCGGCGAGGAACTCGTCGCCGTACTTCTGGGAGTCCGACTCGACGCGGATCGTCAGCCCGGAGTCGCCGAGGCGTATGCGGTCGCCGGCGCGGGGGCCGTGGGTGGCGGCGTACTCGTACGGGGTGAGGCGGCGTGCCTGCGCGGGGTGGCCTCCGGGACGGCTCATCGCTCGACCTCCTGTTCCTGATCGGGCGTTCGCGTGACGCCGAGGTAGCCGCAGGCGGCGGCGCGGCGCAGTGCCTCCTCGCGGGCGCCGGGCGCGTCCAGCGCCCCGTCGACGAGCCCCGCGAACCCGATCGCGATCCGCTCGCCCCCGATCGGCACGAGCCCGACCTCGGCGCTCTCCCCCGGCCCGAACCGCTCCGAGGACCCGGCGGGCACGGCGAGCCGCATGCCGTAGGCCGCCGCGCGGTCGAAGTCGAGCCGCGGGTTGGCCTCGAAGAAGTGGAAGTGGGAGGTCACGGAGACGGGCACGGTGGCGGTGTTGGTGACCGTCATCCGGACCACCGGCTCCGGATCGGCGTGCTCGGGCCCCGGCAGCAGCGCGCCCGGAGCCCGCGCCCCGAGCCCGGCCCCGAGGGGATCGGACACGACCGCGAGCCGCGAGCCGTCGTCGAAGACGGCCTCGACATGGACCTCGGTGACGACGTCCGCGACGCCCGGCAGCACGTCGTCCGGGCGGAGCACGGACCGGGCGCGCTCGATGGCCTCCGCCAGCCGGACCCCGTCGCGGGCTGCCTCGCACACGGTGTCCGCGATCAGCGCGGTCGCCTCCGGGACGTTCAGCCTGAGCCCTCGGGCTCTGCGCGCCCGGGCCAGCTCGGCGGCTCCGAAGAGCAGCAGCCTGTCACGTTCCGTGGGGGTGAGTCTCATGACGCGGGCACCTCCTTGCCTCTCCCGCATTAGAGCATCACTCTAAACACGAAATCCAGTGAGCCGAAGTGTTGACTCGACACAGTCGATTCCCGATATTGAACGTCGCTCTAACTCTGGCGGCCGATCAAAGGAGACCTGCCATGCCGATGGAACAGCGCGGAGTCGACACCATCCCCGACGAGGAACGCACGAGCGGCCCGCGGGACCTCGTCTCGATCCTGCTGGGATCGAACCTGTGCCTGGGAGTGATCGTCTTCGGCTGGCTGCCGCCGTCGTTCGGCCTGGACTGGTGGGCGTCGGTGAGCTCGATCGTGGTCGGCACGGTGGTCGGCACGGCCCTGACCGCCCCGCTCGCGCTGATCTCCCTGCGCACGGCGACCAACCTGTCCACGTCGTCCGGCGCCCAGTTCGGCGTGCGCGGCCGGCTGGTCGGCTCGGTCGTCGGCCTCCTGCTCGCCCTCGGCTACACGGCCCTGACCGTGTGGATCGGCGGCGATGTGATGGTCGGCGTGCTGGGCCGCCTCTTCGGGCTGCCGGCCAGCGGGGTGTCGTACGGCGTGGTCTACGGACTGCTGGCCGCGGCGACCGTCGCGGGCGCGGTGTACGGCTACCGGGTGCTGCTCGCCCTGTCCCGCGTCCTCGCCATCGGCATGACGGCTCTGCTGGTCCTCGGCGTCGTCGCCTACGCGCCGCACTTCACGACCGCCGCGCTGCCGGAGGCGGGCGGCTATCTGCTGGGCGGGTTCTGGCCGACGTGGCTGCTGGCGACGGTGGCCGCGGGCCTGTCCGGCCCGATCGCCTTCATCACCCTGCTCGGCGACTACACCCGCTACATCTCCCCGGCCCGCCACACCTCACGCCGGGTGCTGCACGCGACGTGGCTCGGTCTGCTCCTGGGCCTGCTGGTCCCCCAGCTGTTCGGCACCTTCACGGCGTACGCGGCCCGGGCGGCCCTCGACTACGCCGGGCCGCTGGTCTCCGCCTCCCCCACCTGGTACCTGGTCCCGCTGCTGCTGGCCGCCTCGGCCGGATCCGTCGGCAACGCGGGCCTGATGCTCTACTCCATGGGCCTCGACCTGGACGCCATCCTCCCGCGCGCCTCCCGTGCCCGGGCCACCTACTGCGTCGCCGTCGTCGCGACCGCCTGCGTCTTCGTCGGCCACTACGCCTCCAGCGCCCAGGACGCCATGACGTCCTTCGTGCTGCTGCTGACTGCGGTCGGCACCCCGTGGGCGGTCATCACCCTGATCGGGTTCGCCCGCTGCCGTGGCGTGTACGACGCCGATGCCCTCCAGGTCTTCAACCGCCGTGCGCGGGGCGGGATCTACTGGTTCCAGGGCGGCTGGAACATCCCGGCGACCGCGGCCTGGGTGATGGGCGCGACGATCGGCCTGCTGTCCGTCTCCCTCCCGTCGTACGAGGGGCCGCTGCTGGGGCTGACGGGCGGGGTGGACTGCAGCTTCCTGCTGTCGGGGCTGGTGGGGGGCGTTGCCTACACGCTGCTGGAACCCCGGACTCAGCCCCAGCCGAGCCCGGGAATGACAGCCCGTCCGGCGTTTGAGGACGAGGCCGTTTAGGCCGAAGCGGGGGCCTGGGGGCGGCAGCCCCCAGCGGCCTCGACCTCAACGCCGAGCACTTGTCAGCCCAGCTTGTGCATCCACCCGTGCTGGTCCACGGCAGTGCCCCGCTGGATGTCGAGGAGCGCCCGGCGCAGCTTCAGCGTGACCTCGCCGGGCTCGCCGTCGCCCTGCTGCCACTGCGCGCCGGTGCGCTTGACGGTGCCGACGGGGGTGATGACCGCGGCCGTGCCGCAGGCGAAGACCTCGGTGAGGGTGCCGTTCTCCGAGTCGCGCTGCCACTGGTCGACGGAGACGCGGCCCTCCTCGGCCTTGTAGCCGAGGTCACGGGCGACCTGGAGAAGGGAGTCGCGGGTGACGCCCTCCAGGATGGAGCCGGTGAGGGACGGGGTGACGATCTTGTCGCCGTACACGAAGTACAGGTTCATGCCGCCGAGTTCCTCGACCCACTTGCGCTCGACCGCGTCCAGGTAGCAGACCTGTGCGCAGCCCTCGGCGGCGGCCTCGGCCTGGGCCAGCAGGGACGCGGCGTAGTTGCCGCCGGTCTTGGCGTCGCCCATGCCGCCGGGCACGGCGCGGACGTGGTCCTCGGAGACCCAGATGGAGACCGGCTTGACGCCGCCCGGGAAGTACGCGCCGGCGGGGGAGGCGATGACGATGAAGAGGTACTCGCTGGCGGGCTTCACGCCCAGCCCGACCTCCGTGGCGAACATGAACGGCCGCAGGTAGAGGGACTCCTCACCGCCGTGCGCGGGCACCCACGCCTCGTCCTGGCTCACCAGCGCGTCGCACGCCTCGATGAACGTCTCGACCGGAAGCTCCGGCATGCCCAGCCGGCGGGCGGAGGCCTGGAAGCGCTTGGCGTTCTTCTCCGGGCGGAAGGAGGCGACGGACCCGTCGGGCTGGCGGTAGGCCTTCAGACCCTCGAAGATCTCCTGCGCGTAGTGCAGGACCATGGTGGCCGGGTCGAGGGAGAGCGGCGCGTACGGCACGAGCTCGCCGTCGTGCCAGCCGCGGCCCTCGGTCCACTTGATCGTCACCATGTGGTCGGTGAAGTGGCGTCCGAACCCCGGGTTGGCCAGTATCGCCTCGCGCTCGGCGGCGGAGAGCGGGCTGGCGGAGGGCTTGAGCTCGATCGTGGGCGTCGTCATGAGTAGATGTCCTTCACCGGTTTGATTGTGGCGGGCCGCGCTCACGCCAGTACTGCCAGTGGCCAGTGCTAGGACGTCCGAGCATTCCCTCATTCCGCGGCTCCGCGTTCGATTATCGCAAGCGGGGGCCGCGGAAGAAATCGGCCTGATCGGCGTGATCCGGAGTGAATCGCGATCCAGGGGTTGATGGTGTCACCCGACGGCGGACATGGGGAAGCCGCCGGGCGCTTCAGTGACCCGGCGGCTTCGAAGGGTGTTCGAGTGGCGGCGGGGTCAGCCGGCTACTCGTACGGCCAGCGCGTCGCCGATCTCCGACGTCGAGCGGGCGGGCTTGCCGGTGCGCTCGGCGAGGTCGGCGGAGACCGCCTCGTCGATGCGGGCGGCCTCGGCGTCGTAGCCGAGGTGGCGCAGGAGCAGGGCGACGGACAGCACCGTGGCGGTGGGGTCGGCCTTGCCCTGGCCGGCGATGTCGGGCGCGGAACCGTGGACCGGCTCGAACATCGAGGGGAACTCGCCGGAGGGGTTGATGTTCCCGCTCGCGGCGACGCCGATGCCGCCGGATACGGCCGCGGCGAGGTCGGTGATGATGTCGCCGAAGAGGTTGTCGGTGACGATCACGTCGAAGCGACCGGGGTCGGTGACCAGGTAGATGGTCGCCGCGTCGACGTGGATGTAGTCGGTGGTGACCTCGGGGAACTCCTCGGCCACCTTGTTGAAGACGTTCGTCCACAGGTGACCCGCGAAGGCCAGCACGTTGTTCTTGTGGACCAGCGTGAGCTTCTTGCGCGGGCGGGCCTGGGCGCGGGCGAAGGCGTCCCGGACGACGCGCTCGACGCCGAAGGCCGTGTTCACGGAGACCTCGGTGGCGACCTCGTGCTCGGTGCCCTTGCGGATGGTGCCGCCGTTGCCGGTGTACGGGCCCTCGGTGCCCTCGCGGACCACGATGAAGTCGATCTCGGGCTGCCCGGCGAGCGGGGTGGCGACGCCCGGGAGGAGCTTCGACGGACGCAGGTTGACGTGGTGGTCGAAGAGGAAGCGGAGCTTCAGCAGGAAGCCGCGCTCCAGGACACCGGACGGGACCGACGGGTCGCCGATGGCGCCGAGCAGGATGGCGTCGTGCTTCTGCAGGGCATCGACGTCCGCGTCGGTGAGGGTCTCACCGGTGGCGTGGTAACGCTTGGCACCGAAGTCGTACTCCTTGGTCTCCAGCTTCACATCCTGCGGGAGGACGGCGGAGAGGACCTTGAGGCCTTCGGCCACGACTTCCTGCCCGATGCCGTCACCGGGGATCACTGCGAGATTGAGGCTGCGAGACATGTCGGCACCCTACTCCTCGTCCCATGGAATGACACACGATGTCCGCGATACGGACAGCACGCGGCCGACGGGAGTGCTGGATGATCCCGACACCTTCAGCGCCCCGCAAGGTGCGCGGGGAACCGCGCGACCAGCCACGAGGGCACCGCAGCCAAATGACGCCCCGTCGCGGCACTCCCGGCGGAGCGCCTACGCGGCCTGGTGACCCGTGGCGCCGCCGTTGTCCCTGCGGTCGAGGGCGCGCTGGAGGGCCGCGGCGGCGTTCTTGCGGTCGGACTCGCTCGTGCGGGAGAGGTGACGGACTCGGCGGCGGGCGGTCGTCTCGGCCATGGGAAATCGACTCCTTCGACAATCCGGGAGTGCGGAAAGGGGGTTACGAGACGCCGGATGGGGCGGGGAGCGGTGCCGCAGGGGTTGCCTGCACGGGGCCCGGCTCACGACCGCCATTCGCTTGATCGAGCGAGACGTTCGGCTTCTACAAAGCTAAGGGAGGACGGCGCGTCTGTCTCCACAATTACTCGGACTTCCTACTATCTGAGACGGTGGAGCCGGTCACACGCCACTGACCTGGGCTTTTCCCGTCACTCCGTCAGAGCACGTCGCCGTCGCGCCAGTCGAAGACCAGCTCGAACGCCGGGTCGAGCGAACCGGCGAGCGCGGGCCGCAGGAACGTGCTGCCCTCCTCGTCCGGCAGATGGACGACGCCCTCGGGGCCCAGCGCGCAGACCCGCCCGCCCCACACCTGCCAGCCCCGGGCGGCGTACAGCGCGGCCCCCTCGTCGCTCGCGGACAGCATTCCCGCGTCGTACGCCCGGTCGATCACCCGCTCCAGTTCCGCCATCACCCGGCCGCCGAGCCCGGTCCGGCGCGCGTCGGAGCGTACGGCGACCGCCTCGACGTACCCGACCCGCAGCCACCGCTCCCGGTGCCGCACCCTGCGCATGACCACCGACCCGTGCGCGACGAGCCGCCCGGCGTCGTCGTGGACGAGCGCGTGCATGCCGCCGAGCCCGTGGTCGAAGTCCTCGTCGGAGAAGTCCCCGCCGAAGGCCTCGTCCAACAGGGCGCGGACGGCGCGCAGTTCGGCGGCCGTGAGGTCGGCGGTGTGCGCGGTGCGGGGCGTGACGGGGGCCGTGGGTGTGGTCATCCGTCCAGTATCCGGGCGACGGTGGATCGCCCACTCGGCTGATCCTCCGCGCGGTACGGGACAGACGGCGACCGCGAGGGGAACGGTGAGGTCATGAACGACACGGCGAAAGTGTTCCTCGAGGGCGGCCCGGACGACCTGCCCGAGCGGATCGTCCCGACCCCGTCCCCCGGCCCGGACGTGAAGATCAAGCTCCGCGGCGGGTACGAGCACTTCCGGCCGACCTCGCGGCAGTCGGACACGCCCGAGGGCTCGCTGCCCGTGTACGAGTGGTGGGAGCGGACGGAGATCGCCGAGTAGATCAGGTCAGCGCGGCCGCCAGCGCCGCCCGGAATCCGTCCGGATCCTCCACCCAGGGCGAGTGCCCGGCGCCGGGCAGGATCACCCGCGTCACGTTCGGCAGCGCCCGCTCCAGGGAGTCGACCGCCGAGCGCGGCCGGATGTCGCACTCGCCGTCGACGATGAGCACGGGCACGTCCAGGGCCCGGCAGGCGGCGTACAGCTCCGGGGTGTCCAGCCCGCGCCGGTTCTCCGCGGTCACGGCGGCGTTGCACTCGGTGTTGATGCCCAGCCACGGGTCGGCCATCCGCTCGGCGTGCTCCGGCGCCCGCTTGCGGTCCTCGAACTCCGCGGACCACTGGAGCACCGCGCCTTCCCGGTCACCCGGGGGCAACTCCCGCCAGCGGGCGAGGCGTTCGGGGTCCTCGCCCAGTCTCGCGAGGAGGTTCTCCTGATAGGCGGGGCGCCACTCGGAGGTCGGGCCGATGCCGGTCCCGGCCACGTACACCAGCAGGCTCACCCGCTCCGGATGGGCCAGTGTGTAGGCGAGCGCCAGCTGGGCGCCCCAGGAGTGTCCGAACAGCGCGGTCCGCTCCGGGGCGAAGTGCCGTCGTACGGCGTCCAGATCGGCCACGAACCGGTCGGTCGTCCACGGCCCGGCGCACCGCTCGGACCGTCCGCAGCCGCGCTGGTCCCAGCGCACCACCGTGGCCAGGTCACCGAGCATCGCGGCCACGTCCTCGAACATGTCCCACAGCCCCGGCCCGCCGTGGCACAGCACCAGTGGCTCGCCCCGGCCGGAAGCACTCGCCCACAGCCGTACGCCGTCATCCGTCGTCACCGTCATGACCGCATTGTCGCAACACGAAAGGGCCGGGTCCGCTCAAGACCCGGCCCTTTACGCGGAGTTGGCGTCAGCCCATGTGCGGGTAGCCGTAGTCGGTCGGGGCGACCAGCGTCTCCTTGATGGCGCGGGTCAGCGTCCAGCGCATCAGGTTCTGCGGGGCGCCGGCCTTGTCATTGGTACCGGAGGCACGGCCGCCGCCGAAGGGCTGCTGGCCGACGACGGCGCCGGTCGACTTGTCGTTGATGTAGAAGTTGCCGGCCGCGTAGCGCAGCTTGTCCATCGTGTACGCGGCCGCGGCGCGGTCGCCGGAGATGACCGAGCCGGTCAGCGCGTACGCGGACACCGACTCCATCTGCTCCAGCATCTCGTCGTACTTGTCGTCCTCGTAGACGTGCACGGCGAGGAACGGGCCGAAGTACTCGGTGGTGAAGACCTCGTTCTCCGGGTCGGTGCACTCGACGACGGTCGGGCGCACGAAGTAGCCGACCGAGTCGTCGTAGGAACCGCCCGCGACGATCGTGCAGGTCGGGTCGGACTTGGCGCGGTCGATGGCGGCCTTGTTCTTGGCGAAGGCGCGCTCGTCGATGACGGCCCCGATGAAGTTCGACAGGTCGGTGACGTCACCCATGGTGATGTAGTCGACCTCGGCGGCGAACTCCTCCTTGAAGCCGGAGTTCCAGATCGACGCCGGGATGTACGCCCGGGAGGTCGCCGAGCACTTCTGGCCCTGGTACTCGAAGGCGCCCCGGGTGAGGGCGGTCTTCAGGACCGCCTTGTCGGCGCTCGGGTGGGCGACGACGAAGTCCTTGCCGCCGGTCTCGCCGACGATGCGCGGGTAGGAGCGGTACTTCTCGATGTTGTTGCCGACCGTCTTCCACAGGTACTGGAAGGTCTTGGTGGAGCCGGTGAAGTGGATGCCGGCGAGGTCGCGGTGCTCAAGGGCGACCTTGGAGACCTCGATGCCGTCGCCGGTGACGAGGTTGATGACGCCCTTGGGCAGGCCCGCCTCCTCCAGCAGCTGCATGAGCAGCACGGCGGCGTGGGTCTGCGTCGGGGACGGCTTCCAGACGACGACGTTGCCCATCAGGGCGGGCGCGGTGGGCAGGTTGCCCGCGATGGCCGTGAAGTTGAACGGCGTGATCGCGTAGACGAAGCCCTCCAGCGGGCGGTGGTCGAGGCGGTTCCAGACGCCCGGGGAGTTCGCCGGGGGCTGCTCGGCGAGCAGGTCACGGGCGTACTTGACGTTGAACCGCCAGAAGTCGATCAGCTCGCAGGGGGTGTCGATCTCGGCCTGCTGGGCGGTCTTGGACTGACCGAGCATCGTGGAGGCGGCCAGCGTCTCGCGCCACGGGCCGGACAGCAGTTCGGCGGCGCGCAGGATGATCGCCGCGCGGTCGTCGAAGGACATCGCGCGCCAGGCCGGCGCGGCGGCGAGGGCCGCGTCGATGGCGTCCTGGGCGTCCTGCTGGGTGGCGTTGCCGTAGCTGCCGAGGCGGGCCTTGTGGTTGTGCGGCTGCACGACGTCGAAGCGCTCGCCGCCGCCCATGCGCTTCTCGCCGCCGATGGTGCAGGGCAGGTCGATCGGGTTCTCGGCCAGCTCCTTGAGCTTGACCTCCAGCCGGGCGCGCTCGGGCGAGCCGGGGGCGTAGCCGTGCACCGGCTCGTTGACGGGGGTGGGGACCTGGGTCACAGCGTCCATGGGTTCCGTAACTCCTTACTGAGCGGTGTGTTGCGAGCCGTGTGTGGGGGCTCAGCCCTTGCTGACCATCGAGCGCAGGAAGAACCGCAGGTTGGCGGGCTTCTCCGCGAGGCGCCTCATGAAGTAGCCGTACCAGTCCGTGCCGTAGGCCGTGTAGACGCGCATGCGGTGGCCCTCCGCGGCCAGCCGCAGGTGCTCGTCGGTCCTGATCCCGTACAGCATCTGGAACTCGTACTCGTCGAGCTTTCGGCCGACGCGGTGGGCGAGTTCCTGTGCGATGGCGATCAGGCGTGGGTCGTGGGAGCCGATCATCGGGTACCCGGCGCCCTCCATGAGAATCCCGAGGACCCGGACGTACGCCTTGTCGATCTCGTGTTTCTGCTGGTAGGCGACCTCGGCGGGCTCCTTGTAGGCGCCCTTGACCAGCCGTACGCGGCTGCCGTTCGCCGCGAGGCGGCGGGCGTCGGCCTCGGTGCGGAAGAGGTAGGCCTGGATGACGCAGCCGGTCTGCGGGAAGTCCTTCCGCAGTTCCTCGTGGATGGCGAACATCGAGTCGAGGGTGGTGTGGTCCTCCGCGTCGAGGGTGACCGTCGTACCGATGGCGGCGGCGGCCTCCACGACCGGGCGGACGTTGGCGAGCGCCAGCTCGTGGCCGCCGTCCAGCGCCTGCCCGAACATGGACAGCTTCACGGACATCTCGGCCCTGGTGCCCAGCTCCAGCTCCTTGAGCCGGTCGATGAGCGCCAGATAGGCGTCCCGGGCGGCCTCGGCCTGCTCGGGCGTGGTGATGTCCTCGCCGACGACGTCCATCGTCAGCTCCAGGCCCCGAGAGGTCAGGTCCTGGATGATCGGCACGATCTGGTCGACCGTCTCACCGGGGATGAACCGGTCGACGACCTGCTTGGTCACCGGGGCCGCCGAGATCAGGCGTCGCATCCGGTCGCTGCGCGACGCGGCAAGAATCACGGGACCCAGCACGGGGCACCTCCACAAACCAGCAGATAGAACCACCGTGAAACCTAAGGATCCCTCCGATCGTCGGCCATCGACAGCTGTCACGCATCCGTGCCGCAGATCTCAGACAGATGTATGAAGGGGCTGCGGAAATGCGGGAGAATGCCCGGGTGACGTCCGAATACAGGGGTGACTTCCAGGAGCTGGTCGACGAGATCTCGGAGCTGCTGGGCGTGCCGGCGACGCTGGAGAACCGGGACTTCGAGCTGATCGCCTTCGGGGCGTACGACAGCGAGGACGAGCTCGACGCGTCGGCCCTGGACCCGGTCCGCGCCCGCTCGATCCTGACCCGTCGCTCCACGGCGGCCGTACGGACGTGGTTCGAGGGCTTCGGCATCACGCGCGCGACGGGCCCGGTGCGGATCCCGCCGACTCCGGAGGCCGGGGTGTACCGGGGACGTATCTGTCTGCCGGTACGCCATCGGGGGGTCGTCCTCGGTTACGTCTGGCTCCTGGACGACGATCCGGGCCCGACCGAGCAGCAGCTGGCGGCCGCGATGGAGGTGACGGCGCGGATCGGCGCGCTGCTCGCGGACGAGGCGCAGCACGGGGCGGATCTGAGCCGGGAGCTGCGGGCGGCGCTGGTCGCGGAGCCGGGCTGGCAGGGGGACATGGCGGTGGCGGCGCTGCGCACGGCCCTCGGCGCCCGCGGCGACGGACCGCACACCGTGGTCTGTGTCGCCCCGTGGCCGTCGGCCGACCCCGACGACGCCCCGTCCGTGCGTACGGTGCCGCACGCGACGGCACTGTGCACGGTGCCGTGGGGGGCAGGCGGGCAGAGCCTCGCGGTGCTGGTGCGGCTGCGCTCGGCGGAGGTGCGGACGCCGGCCCAGGCGGCGGCGTCGAGGCTGCTCAAGGACGAGGCGGCGCGTTCGGCGGCCGGCATCGGCGCGCCGCGCACGGGCCTCGGCGAACTGCCCGCCGCATGGCGGGAGGCCTCGGCCGCGGCCCGAGCCGCCCTGGCCGAGCCCCGGTTGGGCCCGATCGCCGAGTGGGCGCACATCGGCCCGTACCGCCTGCTGACCTCCCTCCCCCCGGAGGTCACCCACGACCCCGCGGTCGCCCTCCTCCTCTCACCGGCCCACCACGAACTCGCCCGCACCGCCGAGACCTACCTCGACCGCGCCGGCCAGGCCGCCCGCACCGCCGCCGAACTCGGGATCCACCGCCAGACCCTCTACTACCGGCTCTCCCGCGTCGAACAGCTCACGGGGCTGGACCTGGACGACGGCGAGGACCGGCTTCTGCTGCACATGGCGTTGAAAGGGGCGCGGCTGTAGCCGAACGGCCGCACGCCGAGCCGTCCCGCCACCAGGGCCGATGTATTGGAAATGATTGTCATCATGTTACGGTTCGCAGCAACCGCTCTCTTGACCGCCCCTTTACCCGGAGGGTTCCGTGCGCCTCCCCGCTCGCCGTCTGCTCCCCGCCACCGCCCTCACCGCGGCCTCCGCACTGCTCACCGGCTGCTTCGCCGGGGCGGAGAACACCGCTGACGCGGGTGCGGGCGGCAAGCGTGTCCGTGTCGCGATGATGCAGCCCCCGCGCTCCGGGCTGTCGCCGCTGTCGGACGACGCGTTCAAGCTGTCGCGCTGGTCGACCGCCGAGACCCTGGTGAAGCTCGACGAGGACGGCGACGCCCGGCCCGCGCTGGCCACCAAGTGGCAGCAGTCCGGCCGCACCTGGACGTTCGAGATACGCGACGGCGTCACCTTCCACGACGGCACGAAGCTCACCCCCGAAGCCGTCGTCACCTCCCTCACCGAGGCCGCCACCGCCTCCCCCAAGCCCCGCATCCTGGACGGCGTGGACCTGACCGCGAAGGCCGCAGGCGACAAGGTCACCGTCACCACCGCCACCGAGGACCCCCTGGTCCCGCAGCGGCTCAGCTCACCGCAGCTGTCGATCCTGGCGGCCAAGGCGTACCGGGGGAAGACGGTCGACCCGGTGGGCGCCGGCACCGGCCCCTTCGAGTTGACCAAGGTCAACGGCACCGCCTCCGCCGCCCTCGACCGGTACGACGCCTACTGGGGCGGCAAGGCCAAGGCCCCCGGCATCGACGTGACGTTCGTCCCGGACGGCACCGCCCGCGCGGCGGCGCTGCGCAGCGGCGAGGCCGACATCGTCGAGGCGATACCCGTCTCGCAGGCGGCGGTGCTCGACCAGGACCTGATCACCGAGGTGCCGATGCCGCGCACCAACACGCTCTACCTCAACACCGAGCAGGGCGTCTTCAAGGACCCCTCGCTGCGGGCCGCCGCCCGCGAGGCCCTCGACGCCGAGTCGATCGTCGAGGGGGTGTACGAGGGCCGCGCCGACGTCGCCGAGGGCCTGCTCGGCCCGGCCCTGCCCTGGGCCTCCGAACTGCGCTCGCCCGTCGAGCACGCCAAGGCCGGCAAGCCGAACGGCGCGGAGATCACCATCGGCACCTTCACCGACCGGGCCGAACTGCCGGAGGTCGCCGCCGCGTTGCAGCAACAGCTGCAGAAGGCCGGGTTCAAGGTGAAGCTGGACATCCGCGAGTACGCGAACATCGAGTCCGACGCGCTCGCGGGACGCTTCGACGCGTTCATCCTCTCCCGCGCCACCGTCCTCGACTCCGGCGACCCGGCCGCGTACCTCTACAGCGACTTCGCCTCCAAGGGCACCTTCAACATCGCGCAACTGGCGTCGCCGGAGGTCGACAAGGCCCTGCAGAAGGCCTCCGACGCCAAGGTCGGCGACGCCCGCCGCAAGGCGGTCATCGAAGCCGAGGCCGCCGTGCTCGCCCAGGACGCGGCCGTACCGCTGCTCCACGAGCGGGTGATCCAGGGCGACGCGGCCGGCGTCGTCGACGCGGCCCACGACCCGCGCGAGCGCGAGCTCGTCACGGCGGACACCTACGTCAAGTGAAGGCCCCTCAGCGTCAAGCGAGGTCCAGCGCGAAGAAGTCGGCCGGCTCCGCCGGGCTGACCCGCCTCGTCTGCCTCGTCGCCGTACTGGCCACCGTAGGCCTGCTGCCCTGGCTCTCGCACCGGGACCCGGCGCTCACCGTGCTGCGCGCCCGGTCGGCCGAGCAGGAGGCGACCGAGGAGGCGCTGTCGGCGATCCGCGCGGACCTCGGGCTGGACGCCGGCCCGCTCGCCCTGCTGGGGAGGTGGGCCTCGGACCTGCTGCGCGGCGACTTCGGCACCTCCTGGGTGTCCGGCACCGACGTCCTGCCGTCCGTGATCGGCGGGCTCCAGGTGTCGCTGGGCCTGATGGGCGCGGCGCTCGGCGTGGCGGTGGTGCTCGCCGCGGTGTTGGTGGCGCCCGTGCTGGTGCGGGGGCGTGGATCGGCCGGTGCCTTCGCCGCCATGCTCGCCGCGATCCCCGAGTTCCTGCTGGCCACCGTGGTGCTGCTGGTGTGCGGGGTGTGGCTGGGGTGGCTGCCGACGGCCGGGTGGGCGGGCCCCGAGTATCTGGTGCTGCCCGCGCTCGCCCTCGGTGTCCCGGCGGGCGGCCTGCTCGGCCGGCTGGTCGCCGACGCGCTGCCCGCCGTCCTCGACGAACGGTGGGTGGAGCTGTGGCGGGGTGCGGGAGTGAGCCGTACGGCGATCTCGGTGGCCGCCCTCAAGCGCGTACTGCCGCCGCTGGTACCGCAGTTCGGGATGGTCGCCGTCGGTCTGACCGGCGGCGCGGTCGCCGTGGAGATGGTTTTCGCGGTGCCCGGCATCGGGCGTACGGCGCTCGGTGCGGCCAAGTCGCAGGATCTGCCGCTGCTCCAGGGGGCGGTGCTGGCGCTGCTGCTGCTCGGCCTGGTCGCGGGCGCGGCGGCGGCGTTCGCACGGCGCCGGCTGCTGGGCCCCGCCCTGCGTGACGCCGGCCTCACACTGCCCCCGGCACGTCCGGTCCGTTCACACCCGGCGATCCCGTTGACCCTGTTCACAGTCCTCGCCGTGACGATCGGCTGGGGCCTGCTGCGCGACCCGTACACCGTCGACACCGCCGCCCGGCTCGCCGCCCCAACCTGGGCCCACCCGCTCGGCACCGACGCCCTCGGCCGTGACGTGCTCGCCCGGCTCGGACACGGCGCCGCCTCGACCGTCGGCACGGCCGCCGCCATCTGCGCACTGAGCCTGCTGGTCGCGCTCGCCCTCGGCTTCCTGCCCGGCGTCGCGGCGGGCGCCGCGGACATCGCCAACGCCCTGCCGCCGGTGATCGTCGGCATCCTGGTCGCCGCGGCGGTCGGCCCCGGCACCGGCGGCGCCGCCCTCGCGGTCGCGCTGATCTCCTGGCCGGCGCTGTCCGCACACGCGGCGGCACTGGTGCAGGAGGTACGGGCGTCGGCGTTCCTGACCGCCCAACGCGCCATGGGCGCGACCCCGCTGTGGATCCTCACCCGGCACGTCCTGCCGTCCGTCGCCGCGCCCGTCGCCCGGCACGCCCTCCTCCGCCTCCCCGGCATCGCCCTCGCCCTGGCCTCCCTCGGTTTCCTGGGCCTGGGCGCCCAGCCGCCCGCCCCCGAGTGGGGCCTGCTCCTCGACGAGTCACGTGCCTACGTCGAACGCGCTCCCTGGGCAGCCCTCGCCCCGGCCGTCGCGCTCGCCCTGCTGGCGGGCCTCGCCGTGTCGGGTGCGGCGGCCGTAGAGGGCCGGAGGGTGCGGCGAGCCGCGCCGACCACGAAGAAACCCGCGGCGCGGAAGCCCTCAGCGAGGAAGCCCCCGGCAGGGAAGAAGGAGACCTCCGTTGCCGTCTGATCCGCCTCTCTCGCCCGCTGCACCACCCCCGCCCGAACCGCTGCTCTCCGTGCGCGACCTGCGGATCGCCTTCGACGGCGTCGAGGCCGTGCGCGGCCTGTCCTTCGACGTCCGCCCGCGCGAAGTGCTCGCGATCGTCGGCGAGTCCGGCGCGGGCAAGTCCCTCACGGCTCGGGCGCTGCTGGGCATGCTGCCCCGGGGCGCCACGACGAGCGGGACGGTCGAGCCCGACCTCACGGCGCACCGCGGCCGCCGTATCTCCCTGGTCCCGCAGGACGCCCTGTCCGCGCTCTCCCCCGTACACCCGGTGGGCGACCAACTCGCCGCCGCCGTACGGTCGGTGGCCCGCGTCTCCCGCAGGGAGGCCCGCGCCCGGGCGGTCGCAGCGCTCGACCGGGTCGGCATCCCGGACGCCGCCCGCACGGCTCGGGCGTATCCGCACGAGTACTCCGGCGGCATGCGGCAGCGCGCGGTCATCGCCATGGCGACGATCAACGAACCCGACGTCGTCGTCGCCGACGAGCCCACCACAGCCCTCGACGAGGACCGCCGCGACCAGGTGCTGCGCGTGCTTGCCGAGCAGCGCGAGGCCGTGGGCGCCACGCTCGTCCTGGTCACCCACGACATGGACGTCGTACGCGACCACGCGGACCGCGTGCTGGTCATGTACGCCGGCCGTCTCACCGAACTCGGCCCGGCGGACGAGGTGCTGACCCGGCCCCGGGCCCCGTACACGGCGGGCCTGCTGGCCTCCCTCCCCCAGCACGCGCTTCCGGGCCGCCGCCTCCCCGCCCTCCGCGGCACCCCACCCGCCCCGGCCGCGCTCCCACCCGGCTGCGCCTTCACGCCCCGCTGCCCCCTAGCGGCGGACGTCTGCGCGACGGCGGAACCGGAGCCGCAGGAGGTGGAGGAACGCCTGGTTTCCTGTCACCGCTGGCCCGAACTTCCGTACCCGGCAACGGAGTTGTTCCATGAGTGACGCCCTGCCCGACACCCCGCCCGACACTCCGGTCGACGCCCTGCTCGACGTCCGCGACCTCGTCGTCCGCTACGGCGACGTCACGGCCGTAGACCACGTCTCGTTCACCCTGGCCCCCGGCGAGACCCTCGCCCTCAACGGCCCGTCCGGCTGCGGCAAGTCCTCCACGGCGCTCGCGGTGCTCCAGCTGCGCCGCCCGGACTCCGGTGAAGTCGTCTTCGAGGGCCGGGAGCTGACAACCCTCACCGAACGCGAGCTGCGCCCGCTCCGCCCCCGTATGCAGCCCGTCTTCCAGGACCCGTACGGCTCCCTGAGCCCGCGCCACCGCATCCGTGACGCGGTGGCGGAACCACTGAGGGTCCAGGGCCGCTGGAGCGCGGCCGACGGCCCGGCCCGCGTCGCCGAACTCCTCGACCGGGTGGGCCTCGACGCGTCGTACGGCGACCGCCTCCCGCACGAGCTCTCCGGCGGCCAGTGCCAACGCGCCGGAATCGCCCGCGCCCTGGCCTCCGACCCCCGCCTGCTGGTCCTGGACGAGCCGGTCTCGTCCCTCGACCCCTCCGTCCGGGCCGGCGTACTGAACCTGCTCGCCGACCTCCAGGACGACCTCGGCCTCGGCTACCTGTTCATCTGCCACGACCGGGCTGTCGTCCGGCATGTCGCGGACCGGGCGATCGAGATGCGCGAGGGACGCGTCATCTCCGGGTAGCGGCCTCGATCACCTGCCGCAGCCCTTCCGCCAGCTGGTCGGCCTCCGGTGCGGTCTTCGGGTCGAAGGTCCACTGCGCCATGACGCCCATCATCAAGGTCAGGTAGAAGTAGCCGAGGGTGTCCACGGTCTCCTCCGGGACATCCTCCTCGCGCCCCCCGTGGAAGAGCGTCACGATGCCGCGCGCGCCCCCGCGCTGGGCCCGCGCCAGATGCTCCCGCACCTCGGGCAGCTGATCGCCCATGACCACGATCTCCATGCTGAGCCGCCACATCGAGCCGGGGTCCCGCATGGTGCCGATGATGTTCGACCACACCTCGGCGAACCGCTCGATCGAGCCGGGCTCCCCACTGAGCTCGCCGCCGCCCTCGAAGGCGTCCGACATGCCCTCCACCATCTCGACGTACGCCTGCGCCAGCAGCGCGTCCTTCGAGCCGTAGTGGTAGCCGATCGACGCCAGGTTGGTCCCCGACTCCTTGACGACGTCGCGCGCGGTCGTGCGCACGAACCCCTTCGCCAGCAGGCAGCGCTTGGCGCCTTCGAGCAGATCCTCACGGTGTCCCATGGCATCACCCTACTCCGGATCCATACGACCGTCCTAGACGTACGTCTTATACAAGCGTTCTAGACAAGCGTTTAAGACGCGCGTACATTCACCGCCATGACAACGAACCCGCTGAGCCCTTCGACGGGCACCCGAGCCGGCCGCCGCGAATGGACCGCCCTCGGCGTCCTGATGCTTCCGCTTCTGCTGGTCTCGATGGACGTCTCGGTCCTGTACTTCGCGATCCCGGCGATCAGCGCGGACCTGGCGCCGAGCGGCACCCAGCAGCTGTGGATCTTCGACATCTACGGCTTCGTCCTGGCCGGCCTGCTGATGACGATGGGCTCGCTCGGCGACCGCATCGGCCACCGCCGCCTCCTGCTGATCGGCGCCGTCGCCTTCGGCGCCGCCTCGCTGCTGGCGGCCTACGCGCACAGCGCCGAGGTCCTGATCGCGGCCCGCGCGGTCCTCGGCATCGGCGGCGCGACCCTGATGCCGGCGACGATGGCCATCCTGCGCACGATGTTCACCGACCCCGCGCAGCGCGCGAAGGCGATCGGCATGTGGTCGGGTGTGATGACGGCCGGCGTGGCCCTCGGTTCGGTGATGAGCGGAGTCCTGGTCGAGCACTTCTGGTGGGGCTCGGTCTTCCTGGTCAACCTGCCCGCGATGGCGCTCCTGCTGCTCCTCGGCCCCTTCCTGCTGCCCGAGTCGCGAAACCCCGCGCCCAGCCGCTTCGACTGGCTGAGCATTCCGCTGTCCATGGCGGCCGTACTGCCCGTGGTCTACGGCCTGAAGGAGATCCCGTCCGAGGGCTGGAACGTCCGCTACGTCGTCTCGATCACCGTCGGCCTGCTGTTCGCGGCCCTCTTCGTCCACCGCCAGCGCACGGCCGCGGCCCCGATGATCTCCCCGGCCCTGTTCCGCGGACGCGGCTTCGCGCCCTCCGTGGCCCTCAACCTCGTGTGCATGTTCGGCGTGCTGGGCTCGTCCTACTTCACCACGCAGTACCTTCAGTCGGTGCTCGGCATGGGCGCCCTGGAGGCGGCTTTGTGGGCGCTGCTGCCGTCGGTGCCGATCGGCGCGGCGGGACCGCTCGCGACCCAGCTGGTGCAGCGGGGCGTCCACCGCGCCTATGTCGTCACCGCGGGCTTCGCGGTCTCCGCGGCCGGTTTCGCGCTGCTGTCCCTCGCCGGCACGGACTCGCTCTGGCTGGTGCTGACCGCGTGCGCGGTGATCGCCGTCGGAGGCGTCACGGTGATGTCCCAGATCATGGACCTCGCGATGGGCTCCGCCCCGGTGGAACGGGCGGGCTCCGCGTCCTCCCTGCTGGAGACCGGTGCCGAGTTCGGCGGCGCCCTCGGCATGGCCGTCCTCGGCTCGATCGGTACGGCGGTCTACCGCCACGAGATCCCGGCGTCGGCGCCGGACGTGGCGCACGAGACGCTCGGCGGAGCGCTGGCGGTCGCCGACCGGGTCCCGGGCCTGGCCACCGCCGCGCGGGAGGCGTTCAC
Source organism: Streptomyces sp. NPDC028907 (assembly GCF_055564995.1). NCBI lineage: Bacteria > Bacillati > Actinomycetota > Actinomycetes > Kitasatosporales > Streptomycetaceae > Streptomyces > Streptomyces sp. NPDC028907. The sequence continues at coordinate 709,776 of NZ_JBVHVE010000002.1, read as the reverse complement.
CAGCGGGATGCAGGGGGCGGCGATCGCGGGAGCGGTGCTGCTCGCGGGGGCCGCGGTGCTGGCGGCGGTGACGCTGCGGCGGGTCGAGGTCCGGGAGCAGCAAGCATGCGAAACGCCGGACGGGCCGAGTCACCTCAGCCCGTCCGGCGTTTGAGGACGAGGCCCGTTCAGGGCCGATGCGGGGGTCTGGGGGCGGCAGCCCCCAGCCACGGTGGTGGACCTAGGCCAGGTTCACCGCACGAGCCGACGTGGCCCCGATCTCCTCGGCGACCTCGGTCAGCACCCCGGCGGGCACCGTGTCGTCGACGGTCAGGACGGCCAGCGCCTCACCACCGGCGACGGCACGCGAGACCTGCATGCCGGCGATGTTGATGCCCGCCTCGCCGAAGACCCGGCCGACGGTGCCGACGACACCGGGACGGTCCTCGTACTTCAGGACGACCATGTGGTCGGCGAGCGCGAGGTCCACGTCGTAGTCGCCGACCGCGACGATCTTCTGGAGGTGCTTGGGGCCGGCCAGCGTGCCGGAGACGGACACCTCCTCGCCGCCCGAGAGCGTGCCGCGCACGGTGACGACGTTGCGGTGGTCGGTGGCCTCCGAGCTGGTGGTCAGCCGGACCTCGACACCCCGCTCCTGGGCGAACAGCGGCGCGTTGACGTACGACACCGTCTCGTCGACGACGTCCTCGAAGACACCCTTGAGGGCGCTGAGCTCCAGCACCTTCACGTCGTGCTGGGTGATCTCGCCGTAGACCTCGACGTCGAGGCGGACCGCGACCTCACCGGCGAGCGCCGTGAAGATCCGGCCCAGGCGCTCGGCGAGCGGCAGGCCCGGCTTGACGTCCTCGGCGATGACGCCGCCCTGGACGTTCACCGCGTCCGGCACGAGCTCACCGGCGAGGGCGAGGCGCACCGAGCGGGCGACGGCGATACCGGCCTTCTCCTGCGCCTCGTCGGTGGAGGCGCCGAGGTGCGGGGTGGCGACGACCTGGTCGAACTCGAACAGCGGGGAGTCCGTGCAGGGCTCCTTCGCGTACACGTCGAGACCGGCGCCGGCGACCCGGCCCTCCTTGAGGGCGGAGTACAGCGCCTCCTCGTCGACGATCCCGCCGCGCGCGGCGTTGACGATGCGCACGCTCGGCTTGACCTTGCGCAGCGCCTCGTCGCCGATGAGGCCCACGGTCTCGGGGGTCTTGGGCAGGTGGACGGTGATGAAGTCGGAGACCTCGAGCAGCTCGTCCAGCGAGAGCACCTTGACGCCCATCTGGGCGGCGCGCGCGGGCTGGATGTAGGGGTCGTAGGCGACGACCTTCATGCCGAAGCCGGACATGCGCTGGGCGACCAGCGCGCCGATGCGGCCCAGACCCACGACACCGAGGGTCTTCTCGGCGAGCTCCACGCCCGTGTACTTGCTGCGCTTCCACTCGCCGTTCTTCAGCGCGGCGTTGGCCTGCGGGATGTGGCGGGCGGTGGCGACGAGGAGACCGCAGGCCAGCTCGGCGGCGGTCACGATGTTCGAGGTGGGGGCGTTGACGACCATCACGCCGGCCTTGGTGGCGGCGGAGACGTCGACGTTGTCCAGGCCGACGCCGGCTCGGGCGACGACCTTCAGCTTGTTCGCGGCGGCGATGGCCTCGGCGTCGACCTTGGTGGCGGAGCGGATCAGAATCGCGTCCACTTCGGCGATGGCCGGGAGCAGTTCGGCTCGGTCCGCTCCGTTGCAGTGGCGAATCTCGAAGTCGGGGCCAAGCGCGTCCACGGTCGCGGGCGACAGCTCTTCAGCGATGAGTACGACGGGTTTCGAGCTCACGTGAGTCCTCACAAGTCCAATGCGGACGGCCGTCCCGACGGCCGCAGGCGGTGGAGGGGGCTTGCCGCGTGGAAGACGCACGACGTTGTGGGCCTGACGCGTATGTAGTACGGCAGTGTAGTGCCGTGGCGGAGGGCGTCTTGCGCCTCTGCGGAAGGATCACCCGGACGAGAAACGCCATTTTGTAGGGGTCTCCGGGTCGGGTCCGGGGCAAAGCCCCGTGGCGGTACCCCCAGCCGAGGGTACCGCCACGGAAGGCGTGGCTCACGCCTCTTCGTCGACCCAGCTCATCAGCTTGCGCAGCTGCTTGCCGGTGGTCTCCAGCAGGTGCTCGGAGTCCTGCTTCTTGTACTCGTTGTACTTCTTCAGACCGCCGTGGTACTCGTCCATCCACTGCTGCGCGAAGGTGCCGTCCTGGATCTCGGCGAGGACCTTCTTCATCTCGGCCTTGGTGGCGTCCGTGATGATCCGCGGGCCGGTGACGTAGTCGCCCCACTCGGCGGTCTCGGAGATCGACCAGCGCATCTTCTCCAGGCCGCCCTCGTACATGAGGTCCACGATCAGCTTCAGCTCGTGCAGGCACTCGAAGTACGCGATCTCCGGCTGGTATCCGGCCTCGGTCAGCGTCTCGAAACCGGCCTTGACCAGCGCGGCCGTACCACCGCAGAGAACGGCCTGCTCACCGAACAGGTCGGTCTCGGTCTCCTCGGTGAAGGTCGTCTTGATGACGCCCGCGCGGGTGCCGCCGATGCCCTTGGCGTACGACAGGGCCAGCGCGAAGGCGTTGCCGGAGGCGTCCTGCTCGACGGCCGCGATGCACGGAACGCCGCGGCCCTCCTCGTACTGGCGGCGCACCAGGTGGCCCGGGCCCTTCGGGGCGACCATGCAGACGTCGACGCCGGCCGGGGGCTTGATGAAGCCGTAGCGGATGTTCAGGCCGTGGCCGAAGAACAGCGCGTCGCCGTCGTTCAGGTTCGGGGCGATGTGCTCCTCGTAGACCTGGGCCTGGATCGGGTCCGGGACGAGGATCATGATGACGTCGGCCTCGGCGGCGGCCTCGGACGGGCTCACCACGCGCAGGCCCTGTTCCTCGGCCTTCGCCTTGGACTTGGAGCCCTCGTGCAGACCGACACGGACGTCGACACCCGAGTCACGGAGCGACAGCGCGTGGGCGTGGCCCTGGCTGCCGTAACCGATGACCGCGACCTTGCGGCCCTGGATGATGGACAGGTCGGCGTCGGCGTCGTAGAACAGCTCGGCCACTTTGGGTTCTCTCCTTGTGTGCAGGTGTTGCGTCCCACCGTATGACGGCGGGGGGAAGGGAAGTTTCGGGGTCTCGCTATACGGGCGCGATCCGGACGGCCGGTGTCACCCGACCGTCCGAACGCGTCCTTACGCCGACCGGTCGAGCGCGCGCAGCGAGCGGTCCGTGATCGAGCGGGCGCCGCGGCCGATCGCGATGGTGCCGGACTGGACGAGCTCCTTGATGCCGAACGGCTCCAGCATCTTCAGCATGGCCTCCAGCTTGTCGCTGGAGCCGGTGGCCTCGATGGTGACGGCCTCCGGGGAGACGTCGACGGTCTTGGCGCGGAAGAGCTGGACGATCTCGATGATCTGGGAGCGGGTCTCGTTGTCGGCGCGCACCTTCACCAGAACGAGTTCGCGCTGAACGGCCGAGCCCGGCTCCAGCTCGACGATCTTCAGCACGTTGACCAGCTTGTTGAGCTGCTTGGTCACCTGCTCCAGCGGGAGGTCGGCGACGCTCACCACGATGGTGATGCGGGAGATGTCGGGGTGCTCGGTGACACCGACCGCGAGCGAGTCGATGTTGAAGCCGCGGCGGGAGAACAGCGCGGCGATCCGGGCGAGGATGCCCGGCGTGTTCTCCACCAGGACGGAGAGCGTGTGCTTGGACATGGTCTGCTTCCTTTACCTACGGCTCTCAGTCGTCTTCGTTGTCGCCGAAGTCGGGGCGGACGTCCCGGGCGGCCATGATCTCGTCGTTGGAGGTGCCGGCGGCGACCATCGGCCACACCATGGCGTCCTCGTGGACGATGAAGTCGACGACGACGGGGCGGTCGTTGATGGAGTTCGCCTCTTCGATGACCTTGTCGAGGTCCTCGGGCCGCTCGCAGCGGATGGCGTAGCAGCCCATGGCCTCCGACAGCTTCACGAAGTCCGGCACGCGCGTGCCGGCGCTCGGCTGCTTGCCGTCGGCCTCGGGGCCCGAGTGCAGCACGGTGTTGGAGTAGCGCTGGTTGTAGAAGAGGGTCTGCCACTGGCGGACCATCCCGAGGGCGCCGTTGTTGATGATGGCGACCTTGATCGGGATGTTGTTCAGGGCGCAGGTGGTGAGCTCCTGATTGGTCATCTGGAAGCAGCCGTCGCCGTCGATCGCCCAGACCGCCTTGTCCGGCGCTCCGGCCTTGGCGCCCATCGCGGCCGGGACCGCGTAGCCCATCGTCCCGGCGCCCCCGGAGTTCAGCCAGGTCGCGGGCTTGTCGTACTGGATGAAGTGCGCGGCCCACATCTGGTGCTGGCCGACGCCCGCCGCGAAGACCGTGCCCTCCGGGGCGAGTTGGCCGATGCGTTCGATGACCTGCTGCGGGGACAGCGAGCCGTCCTCGGGCTGGTCGTAGCCGAGCGGGTAGGTCTCGCGCCAGCGGGACAGGTCCTTCCACCAGGCGCTGTAGTCGCCCTGGTGCCCCTCGGCGTGCTCCTTCTGCACGGCCTGGACGAGGTCGGCGATGACCTCGCGGGCGTCCCCGACGATCGGCACGTCGGCGGCGCGGTTCTTGCCGATCTCGGCCGGGTCGATGTCGGCGTGGACGATCTTGGCGTACGGGGCGAAGCTGTCCAGCTTGCCGGTGACGCGGTCGTCGAAGCGGGCTCCGAGGGCGACGATCAGGTCGGCCTTCTGCAGCGCGGTGACGGCGGTGACCGCACCGTGCATGCCCGGCATTCCCACGTGCAGCGGGTGGCTGTCGGGGAATGCGCCGAGCGCCATCAGGGTGGTGGTGACGGGCGCTCCGGTGAGTTCGGCGAGGACCTTCAGCTCGGTGGTGGCACCGGCCTTGATCACGCCGCCGCCGACGTACAGGACCGGCCGCTTCGCGGCGGTGATCAGCTTGGCGGCCTCGCGGATCTGCTTGGCGTGCGGCTTGGTCACCGGGCGGTAGCCGGGCAGGTCCATGGCGGGCGGCCAGGAGAAGGTCGTCTTCGCCTGGAGGGCGTCCTTGGCGATGTCGACCAGGACCGGGCCGGGCCGGCCGGTGGAGGCGATGTGGAACGCCTGCGCGATGATCCGCGGGATGTCCTCGGCCTTGGTGACCAGGAAGTTGTGCTTGGTGATCGGCATGGTGATGCCGACGATGTCCGCCTCCTGGAAGGCGTCCGTACCGATCGCCTTGGACGCCACCTGCCCGGTGATCGCCACGAGCGGCACCGAGTCCATGTGCGCGTCCGCGATCGGCGTGACCAGGTTGGTGGCACCCGGCCCCGAGGTCGCCATGCAGACACCGACCCGGCCGGTGGCCTGGGCGTAACCGGTGGCGGCGTGGCCGGCGCCCTGCTCGTGCCGGACCAGGACGTGACGCACCCGGGTGGAGTCCATCAGCGGGTCGTACGCGGGAAGGATCGCACCGCCGGGAATGCCGAATACCGTGTCGGCGCCGACCTCCTCGAGCGAACGGATGAGGGACTGCGCACCCGTGACGTGCTCGGGGGCGGACGGGTGTCCTCCGGATCGGGGCCGCGGCTGCGGGTGAGCCCCGGTGGCCTGCTCGGTCATCGGCATTCTCTTCTCGATGCTGAGGGTTTTTGCGAGGTTTGGGCGGAGTTTCGGTGCTGCACGACTGGTGCTTGTGCAACAAAAAACCCCTCGTGCCAAAAGGCAAGCGAGGGGAGCGCGCCGGGTGGGGTCGCTGGGAGTTCCGGGTCTGTCCGGACGTCACCAGCTTCAGCCGACGCGCTTTCCAAGTACGAGAATTCGGGTGCGCATGGCACTGACCCTCTCCCCGGCGCACACCCACTGTCAAGTAGGTGGGACGGGAGTCTCATTATGTGAACGCAGGGCACATCCGCCTCCCAGAACGGCGGCCACACCACTGGTGTACACCCCAGAGCCCCCTTTCACCTCCGGGGCGCCGCAGTCGGCGTAGAGGCCACGACCGTGCTCAGCCCTTCGGACCTGCGTGCGCTCGTGCCCTCCACGCCGACGCGTCCCTGCGGCTCTCTCGCGCCACCCGCGAAAGCGGGCTCCACCGGCCCGTGCGGCACCGGATAGCGGCCGGCACCGATCGCCCGGCGCAGCCGGTACTCGTCCAGCGGCCCGGAGAACGCCATCCCCTGCCCGTGCGTGCACCCCATCGCCCGCAGCGCGACGACCTGTTCCGGCAGGTCCACGCCGTCGGCCACGGACTGGAGCCCGAGGTCGCCGGCGATCCGCAGCAGCCCACCGGTGATCTTGTGCAGCCGCGCGGACTCGACGACCCCCTCGACCAGACCGCGGTCGAGTTTGAGGACGTCGACGGGGAGCCGGCGCAGGGCCGTGAGCGCCGCGTAGCCGCTGCCGAAGCCGTCCAGGGCGATCCGGACGCCGACTCGGCGCAGACCGCTCAGACGCCGCTCCAGCTCGTCCAGCGAGACACGGGGGTCGAGGTCGGACAACTCGATGATCAGCGACCCCGGCGGCAGCCCGTGCCGGGTCAGCAGCGCCTCGATCGAGCCGAGCGGCATCGACCGGTCCAGCAGTCGGCGGGCACTCATCCGTACGGCCACGGGTACGGCGAGCCCGGTCGCGGTGCGCTCGGCGGCCTGCTCGACGGCCTCCTCCAGCATCCATCGGCCCAGCTCGGCCGTCTTGTCGCTGTCCTCGGCCACCCGCAGGAACTCGGCGGGCGTGAACAGCACCCCTTGCGAGGACCGCCAGCGCGCCTGGGTGGCGACCGACGTGATCCGGCCGTTCTCCAGGCACACCACCGGCTGGTGCAGCAGCGCGAACTCGCCGTCGTGCAGCGCGGCACGCAGGCGCGTGGCCAGCTCCGCCTTGCGCACGACGTCCTGCTGCATCTGCGGCTTGTACAGCTCGACGCGGCCCTTGCCGCCCGCCTTGGCCCGGTACATCGCCAGGTCGGCGTTGCGCAGCAGCTCCCCCGCGCCGAGCCCCGGCTCGGCGAAGGCGACGCCGATGGAGGCGTTGACACGGACATCGTTGCCGTCGATGAGGTACGGCTGGGACAGCGTCACCCTGAGGCGGTCGGCGAGCTCCAGGATGTGTCGTTCTCGTGCGGTGCGGTCACGGGTGCCGTCACCGGCGATCAGGGCCGCGAACTCGTCGCCGCCGAGCCGGGACGCGGTGTCCCCGCCCCGGACGGCGTCCTGGAGTCTGCGGGCGGCCTGGACGAGCAGTTCGTCCCCGGCCTGGTGCCCGATGGTGTCGTTGACGCCCTTGAAACCGTCGAGGTCGATGAAGAGGACGGCCGTGTTGCGCAGGGCGATGCCCCGGTCGGAGGCGCGGCGGCCGGACAGGGCCTGCTGGACCCGCTTGGTGAACAGGGCGCGGTTGGGCAGGTCGGTGAGCGGGTCGTGCTCGGCGTTGTGCTGGAGCTGCGCCTGCAGGCGCACTCTTTCGGTCACGTCCCGGCTGTTGAAGATGAGGCCGCCGTGGTGGCGGTTGACGGTCGATTCGACGTTGAGCCAGCCGTCGTCACCGGACCGGAAGCGGCACTCGATGCGCGTAGTGGGTTCCTCAAGTGGGCTGGCGGCGAGGAAGCGGCGCACTTCGTGCACCACACAGCCCAGGTCCTCCGGGTGGATGAGATTGGCCAGTTCGGTACCCACCAGCTCCTCGGCGGAGCGGCCGTAGACCCCGGCGGCGGCCGGGGAGACGTACCGGAGGATGCCGTTGGGTGCGGCGATCATGATGACGTCGCTGGAGCCCTGCACCAGGGAGCGGAAGTGGTTCTCCTTCTGCGCCAGTTCCTGGGTGAGGGTGATGTTGTCGAGCAGCATGATGCCCTGGCGCATCACGAGAGCGAGCACGACCGTGCCACCGGTGATGAGCACCACGCGGTCGACGCTGCGGCCGTTGAGGACGTTGTAGAGGATCCCCAGGGTGCAGACGGCGGCGGCGAGGTACGGCGTGAGCGCGGCCAGGGAGCCCGCGATCGGCCGGGTGATCGGGTACCGGGTGTGATCACTCCCCGGCGCGGGTGGTGTGTGATGGTGGCTCGTGCCGCGCTGTCCGGGCACGTGCTCGTGCACCACGCGCGTGTGCCCGGTCCCGTCGTGCCGTTCGCCGTCCGCGTTTCTCGGCGCGGCCCACGGGGCGTACGCCAGGAGCAGCGAGCCGGCGAACCAGCCCGCGTCGAGGAGTTGGCCGGAGCGGTAGCTGTTGTGCAGCAGTGGCGAGGTGAACAGGGCGTCGCACATCACGGTCAGCGCGAGCGCGCCGATCGCGGTGTTGACCGCGGTGCGGTTCGCCGAGGAGCGGCGGAAGTGCAGTGCGAGCACCATGCTGACCAGGGCGATGTCGAGCAGCGGGTAGGCGAGCGACAGCGCGGTGTGCGCCACGCTCTCGCCGCCGCCGGCGTCGATCTTGGCCGCCTGGGCGAGGGCCAGGCTCCAGGCCAGCGTCAGCAGCGATCCGCCGATCAGCCAGGCGTCCAGGCCCAGGCAGACCCAGCCGGCCTTCGTCACCGGACGCTTGGCGAGCACCAGGAGTCCCACGATGGCGGGCGGCGCGAAGCAGAGGAAGAACCCGTCGGCGTAGGAGGGGCTGGGCACGGGCCGTTGGAGGACGACCTCGTACCACCCCCAGACCAGGTTTCCGAGGGCCGCCATCGCGGAGGAGAGGGCGAACAGCAGCCAGGCGGGTCGAAAGCGGATGCGGCGGCTACGGGCGTAGCGGAAGCAGGACACCGCGGCCGCGCCGGCCGCGGCTGCCAGCCCGAAGTCACCCATGATCAGCGCGACTTGGTTCGAACCCCAGCCGAGCGCGGAACCGACGGCGTATCCCGCGCACAGCAGGGCCAGAACGACTTGCGGGACGAATCCCGTGCCGCCCCGGAACGAGGGGCGGGGCAGTGTCGCCGCCGACGAAGGCTGCGCCCGCAGCCCTGCGTCGAGCGTGCTCGTGGAGGGCGGCGGCGAACTCACCGGGTCCTCCCGGTCCGTGCCGCTCGCGGGTCCCGAGGGTCCCGGTGCGCTGGACGCGCATGCCGCCTGCGGCCGCTGTGTCCGCGGTGATGGTGAGTGTGACGGCAGCTGTGGGTGCCGTGGCGGCCGCGTCTGCGCGCGGCCGTCCGCCAGGGTCGCCGTCGACGGCCCCGCCGCGTCGGATCGCTCGTCCATAGGCCGTGCATCGCCCGTCGCCCCCCTCACAAATCTGAAATGTCCATCCCCGGCGCCGAACAGTGCGCGGCGCAGCCCCTGTCGGGACGATACACCAGTCTCGTCACTCAGGGACATAGCACCTCTACGCTCCGTGACGACCAGGGCATATGCGAGCACGGACCGCTTCCGGGAGGTTGCGGACGGTACTCGAACCGGATGTCCGGCGTATTGCGCGCGACGCACTCGACGCGCGCTCGATGGTCAGCCGATGAGCGTCACGCGCGTGTCGCGCCCGTCGTAAGGATCACGTTGCGCAGGGGCTCGCGGTTCACGAACCGCGTCAACTGGTCCACCAGGAGCCGCTTGGCGCGGGGCAGGAACGCGGAGGTCGGCCCGCCCACGTGCGGGCTGATCAGCACGCCCGGCGCACGCCACAGGGGGTGGTCGCGGGGCAGGGGTTCGGGGTCGGTGACGTCCAGGGCGGCGGTGAGGCGCCCGGTCTCCAGTTCGGCGAGCAGTGCCTTGGTGTCGACGACAGGGCCGCGCGCGACGTTGACCAGCAGCGCGCCGTCCTTCATGCGGGCGAGGAAGTCGGCGTCGACCAGGTGGCGGGTGGTCTCCGTCAGGGGTGTGGAGAGGATGACTACGTCCGCTTCCGGGAGCAGAGCGGGCAGTTCGGTGAGCGGATGCACTTCTCCGCGCGCCGTGGTGCGCTCAGAGCGCGCGACGCGCGCCACCCGCGCGAGTTCAAAGGGTACGAGCCGGTCCTCGATGGCCGCGCCGATCGAGCCGTATCCCACGATGAGGACGTTCTTGTCCGCCAGCGCCGGCCGGAATCCGCCGAGCCACTCCCCCTTGTCCTGAGCCCGGACGAAGTCGGGGATGCCGCGCAGTGAGGCGAGGATCAGTGTGAGCGTGAGCTCGGCGGTGCTCGCCTCGTGCACCCCGCGCGCGTTGCACAGCCGCACGCCGGGACGCAGGTGCTTCAGGCCCGGCTCGACGTGGTCGATGCCGGCGGAGAGCGTCTGCACGACTTCCACGGAGATCATCTCCGGCAGGGGGCGCTGCCCGAGTTCGGGGGCCTTCATGTACGGGACGACGTAGAAGGCGCACTCGGCCGGGTCGGCGGGAAAGTCCTCGGCGCCGTTCCAGTAGCGGTAGGCGGGGCCCGCGGGAAGGCCCTCGATCTCGTCCGGCGGGATGGGGAGCCACACGTCAGCAGTCATGCCTTGGAGGCTAGGGCCTTCCCTCCCGGACAGGCCGGTCGGGCCGGACGGGACGGCGCCTGATCATGATCCATGGGCCAGGCCCATGGTCGGCCGAACAGGTGTGCAGAGGTTAGGTTGGGGTGCCGGAAGAGGGAGGGTTACGGCCAGGTGGAGCGCAGGACGATCGGCGCGGCGGCACTCGCGGTGGGAGCCGTCGGGCTCGGGTGCATGCCGATGAGCTGGGCGTACAGCTCGTCGCGGCAGCGGGGCGAGGAGTCGGTCAGGGCGGTGCACCGGGCGCTCGATCTGGGCTCGACGCTGCTGGACACGGCCGACATGTACGGCCCGTTCACCAACGAGCTGCTGGTGGGGCGGGTGTTGAAGGAACGCCGCCAGGACGCCTTCGTGTCGACCAAGGTCGGCCTGCTGGTGGGAGAGCAGCACATCGTCGCCAACGGCCGCCCCGGCTATGTGAAGCGGGCCTGCGACGCCTCTCTGCGCCGGCTTCAGACGGACGTGATCGACCTCTACCAACTGCACCGCGCGGACCCCGAGGTCCCCGTCGAGGAGACGTGGGGCGCGATGGCGGAGCTCGTCCGGGCCGGAAAGGTACGGGCGTTGGGATTGTGCGCCGTCGGCGCGCGGGGTGGGCGCCGCTCCGGAACCCGGCTGCACGACGCCACGATCCGCCAACTGCAGCGCGTGCAGCAGGTCTTCCCGGTGAGCGCCGTACAGGCCGAGTTGTCGGTGTGGTCGCCCGACGCCCTGGAGGCCCTGCTGCCGTGGTGCGAGGCACGCGGCGTGGGGTTCCTCGCGGCGATGCCCCTGGGCAACGGCTTCCTGACCGGCACCCTCACCCCCGGCCAGGGCTTCGAGCCGGACGACGTCCGCGCCCGGCACCCCCGTTTCACCGCGGAGATGATGGCGGCCAACCAGCCCATAGTCGCCGGCCTGCGCCGCATCGCGGCCCGCCACGGCACCGAGACCACGCCCGCCCAGATCGCGCTGGCCTGGGTACTCTCCCAGGGTCGGCACGTGATCGCGCTCCCCGGAACGAAACAGGAACGCTGGGTCACCGAGAACGCCACGGCCGCGAGCCTGCGGCTGACGGCAGGGGACCTGGCGGAGGTGGCGGAGCTGCCGGGGGCACTGGGGTCCTGGGACTGACGGTGCGGGTCGGCCCCCTGGCTGGACACCGCCAGGACCGGGCCCGGCAGCGGTCGACTGGCGGCCGGGTGATTCAAGATTCACGGATCGGGAACCTGTGAAGCTCGAGCGGTGTAAGAAAAGTAGAACCTGCCGCGTCGAAGGGACCGTGATCGTGCAACGTCGAGTTGTGACGGCCGTGATGGCCGCGGCCGTACTTGTGCTGACGGCCGGATGTTCCTCCGACGACGGGGAGCCGCCGGGTGGCGGCGGGGCCGCGGCGTCGAGCAGCGACAAGGGGGCGTCACCCACGGGGCGGGCCGCCGTGCAGACGCCGCCGGCGCAGGGGTCCGTGAAGGTGGTGCGTACGGTCGCCGAGGGATTGGCCACCCCTTGGGGCCTGGCCCCGCTCCCCGGCGGGGATCTGCTCGTGTCCTCCCGCGACGACGCCACGATCACGCGGGTCGACGGGGAGACCGGCAAGAAGACCGAGCTGGGCGAGGTGCCGGGGGTGTCGCCGGCGGGTGAGGGCGGCCTCATGGGCCTGGCGCTGTCGCCGGACTACGCCTCGGACCGCATGGTCTACGCGTACTTCACCTCGGCCTCGGACAACCGCATCGTCCGCATGCTGTACGACGAGAAGCGGCCGGCCGGCGAGCAACTGGGCGCGCCCGACACCATCTTCAAGGGCATCCCGAAGGGCTTCATCCACAACGGCGGCCGGATAGCTTTCGGCCCGGACAAGATGCTGTACGCGGGCACGGGCGAGAGCGGCGACACGGGCCTGTCCCAGGACAAGGACTCCCTGGGCGGCAAGATCCTCCGCCTGACACCGGAGGGCGAACCGGCTCCGGGCAACCCCTTCACCGACTCCCCCGTGTACTCGTACGGCCATCGCAATGTGCAGGGCCTGGCCTGGGACTCCGAACAGCGTCTGTTCGCCGCGGAGTTCGGCCAGGACACCTGGGACGAGCTGAACTCGATCAAGCCGGGTGACAACTACGGCTGGCCGGAGGCGGAGGGCAAGTCCGACGACGCCAAGTACCACAACCCGCTGGCCCAGTGGGGCACGGACGAGGCCTCGCCCAGCGGCATCGCCTACGCCGAGGGGTCTGTCTGGATGGCGGGGCTGAAGGGCCAGCGCCTGTGGCGCGTCCCTCTGAACGGCACAGAGGCGTCGGCGGACCCGCAGGCCTTCCTGGAGGGCGAGTACGGCCGGCTGCGGACGGTCGTCCCGGCCGGCGGCGACAAGCTCTGGGTCACGACGAGCAACACGGACGGGCGGGGCGACCCGAAGGACGGGGACGACCGGATTCTGGAGGTGCAGGTGAGCTGAGCGGCGGCGTCACTCCGTTCCGTCGGCCGTCTGCTCCCCCTCGCCGTCGCCCTCGGCGGCGTCCTCACCGGCCGACGGCTCCGGCATCCGTACGACGACCTTCCCGGACGCGAGGTCTATCGGCCCGCGCACGGGGTCGTTGTCCCCGACGTCCTCGCGGGTCAGTTCCAGACGGTTCTGTTCGTCGCGGGTGTGCTTGCGGCCGGGCGCGAAGAGTTCCTCGAACGCGTTGAACACGGAACCTCCCAGGACCGATGTCCCTTACAGCGTAAGCCTCGGGCTCACGTCCCCGAGGTGAGGGATTCGGACACGAACAGACCCATCCGATGCGCCAGCGCCGCGGCCTCGCCCCGCCCGGAGACGCCGAGCTTGCCCAGGATGTTCGACACATGGACGCTGGCCGTCTTCGGGGAGATGAAGAGTTCCTCGGCGATCTGGCGGTTGGTGCGGCCAGCGGCGACCAGACGGAGGACGTCGCGTTCACGGGTGGTGAGGCCGAGGGCCTCGGCCGGGTCGGCCGGGGGCGGGGGTGGGGCCGTCGTGAGAGTGAGGCGGGCTCGCTGGGCCAGGTGGGTCGTGGCGTCGACGAGCGGGCGGGCACCCAGGTGGGTGGCGGCGGCCCGGGTCAGGCGGAGCAGCTCCGTGGCGCGGGCGCGCTCGTCGTCCCCGCCGACCGCGAGCAGCGCCTCGGCCAGACGGTGGCGGACCTGGGCGAGGTCGTAGGGGCGCTCCAGGGCTTCGAAGGTGGTGACCAGGTCCGACCAGGTATCGGGCTCGAGGGTCTGGCTCGTGGCCCGGTCGAGTTCGGCTCGGGTCCACTTCTCGTACGCCAGCCACAGGGGCGCGCCCGTGGTGAGCTTGCGGACGGCCTCGAAGAGCCGGTCCAGGAAGGCGGTGCGGCCCTCCTGTGCGGCGGGCAGCGCGTGGGTGCGGGCGTCGGACTCGGCTATGGCGGCGGCCAGCAGCAGGGGCCAGGCGTAGCGCTGTGTGCCGGGTGGGAAGCCGGCGCTCATGGCCCGGTCGGCCTCCGCGCGGGCGTCGAGGAGACGGCCCTCGGCGGCGGATATGCCGAGTGCGACGTAGGACATCGGCAGGTTGTTCTGCGGCATGGGGTCGTGGGTGCCGTAGAAGGCGCGGGCGGCGGCAAGCTGACGGTCGGCCTCGGGGATGTCGCCGCGGGCGAGCGCGAGGCGGGCGAGGCTGTTGGAGCCGCCGCCGCGCGGCTTCACGGCCTGCCCCGTGCGTTGGGCGTTCACCGCGGCGTCGGCGGCCTCGTCCCAGCGGCCCAGGGAGACCAGTGACTCGGCGAGGTTCGCCCAGACCCAGGCCTCGGAGTCGCGCAGGCCCCACCGCTGGGTGAGCCGCAGGCCCTCGCGCAGGATGCCGACGGCGTCCTCTGAGCGGCCGACGCCTTCGAGGACGGACGGCAGGTTCACATGGCTGCGGCCCACCACCGCGGTGAGGCCACGGGCCAGTACCTCGTCCCTGACCTCGTGCATCTGGGCCAGCCCGGCCTCGGTGTCGCCGGCTTCGACCATGAGGCCGCCGAGGGTGAGGCGCGCGTTCAGTTCGATGTCCTCGGCGCCGACCATGCGCGCGTACTCGACGGCCCGCTCGGCGGCCGACATGGCGTCGGGGCCGGGGTCGCGGAGCATCGCCCAGTTGGCGGCGGTGGCCAGCACCTCGGCGTGCACCTCGGACGGCGGCAGGCCGCGGACCAGTTCCTGCGCGGTGCCCAGCTCCTTCCAGCCGTCGCCGCGGGCCTGCGCCTGGACCAGCCGGGAGCGCTGGACCCAGAACCAGGCGGCGCGCAGGGGGTCGCCGTCGTCCTCCAGCAGGTGCAGGGCACGCTTGGTGATCTTCAGGGCGCGTTCGCGCTCTCCGCAGAGCCGTCCGGCGACGGCGGCCTCGGCCATGAGGTCGAGGTAGCGCAGGGGTGTGGTCGCGGGGTCGCAGCCGCAGGGCGGATAGACCTCGGTGTAGTCGACGGGGCGCAGGGTGGCGCGGATGTCCTCCGGGGCGGAGTCCCACAGCTCCATCGCGCGTTCCAGCAGCCGTAGTTGCTCGGCGTGCGCGTGCCGGCGGCGGGCGGTGACGGAGGCGTCCAGGACGGCGGGCAGTGCCTTGGCCGGGTCGTGGGCGTGGTACCAGTAGCTGGCCAGCCGCATGACGCGTTCACCGGCGGGGACGAGCGTCGGGTCGGCCTCCAGGGCTTCGGCGTAGCGGCGGTTGAGGCGGGAGCGTTCGCCGGGCAGCAGGTCGTCGCCGACGGCCTCGCGGACCAGGGAGTGGCGGAAGCGGTAGCCGTCGCCGCCGGGCGCCGCGGTCAGGATGTTGGCGCCCACGGCGGCCCGCAGCGCCTCGATGAGGTCGTCCTCGGCGAGCCGGGCGACGGCCGCGAGCAGCCGGTACTCGACGGTGGAGCCGCCCTCGGCGACGATCCGGGCGACCCGCTGGGCGGACTCGGGCAGCCGTTCCACCCGTACGAGGAGCAGGTCGCGCAGGGTGTCGGTGAGGCCGGTGCAGCAGCCCTCGTGGGTCGCGACGGCGAGTTCCTCGACGAAGAAGGCGTTGCCGTCGGAGCGTTCGAAGATCTCGTCGACCTGGGCCGGGTCGGGTTCGGTGGCGAGGATGCCGCCGAGCTGGCGGCCGACCTCGGCCCGGTTGAAGCGGCCGAGTTCGATACGGCGGACCGTGCGCAGACGGTCGAGTTCGGCGAGGAGCGGGCGCAGGGGGTGACGGCGGTGGATGTCGTCGGAGCGGTAGGTGGCCAGGACGACGAGGCGGCCGGTGCGCAGGGTGCGGAAGAGGTAGGCGAGGAGGTGGCGGGTGGAGGCGTCGGCCCAGTGCAGGTCCTCCAGGGCGACGACGACCGTGCGGTCGGCGGCGACTCGCTCCAGGAGGCGGGCGGTGAGCTCGAAGAGGCGGGCCATGCCCTCCTCGTCGGAACGGTTCCCTCCGTGGGCCGGTGCCGTCTCGCCCAACTCGGGCAGCAGCCGGGCCAGTTCCTCCTCCTGACTGGCCGCGGCCGCGGCCAGTTCGTCGGGCAACTCGCGGCGCAGGGCGCGCAGTGCGGTGGAGAACGGGGCGAACGGCAGCCCGTCGGCACCGATCTCGACGCAGCCGCCGAGCACGACGACGGTGCCCTCACGGGCGGCGGCGGTGGCGAACTCCTCGACGAGACGCGTCTTGCCGACGCCGGCCTCACCGCCGATCACCAACGCCTGGGGCTCGCCCGCCGCGGCGCGGGCGAGGGCGTCGTGCAGCGTTTCCAACTCGGTTGCGCGACCGACGAACACGGGGCTGACGGACTTGGTCTCCACGGGTGCGAGCATCGCACGTGCCGCTGACAGCCCGGCATCGGTTTTCCGGGGGCCACCGCCCCCAGACCCCCGCTCAGGCCCCGAAAGGGCCTCGTCCGCAAACGCCGGACGGGCTGGAAGAGCCCGACCGGCATCCACCATCACGCGGTGCGTGGGTGCCGGTGTCCACGGGAGCGGGACGTATGTTCCTCCGTCGCCGCACCCTCGGCGGAGCGTTCCGCGGTCTCGCGGCGGGCGGCGCGGCGCAGCCGCAGCGCCTCGCGGGCCAGGCGTTCGTGCTCGGCCCGGCGGATCAGTTCGGCGGAGCGGAGGTGGTGGAGTTCGTAGCCGTACATGGCGGGTCCTCGTTTCCCCTGGTGAGAAGGTGGTGTCGGCGTCGATTCGCCGATGCCTCAACCTTCGCCCGTCAGGCGGGTCCGCCACATCGGGAGAGTTCCGCATCTTCGCGCGGGCAAGGGGCCTTAGACACGCTTGAGGGGCCTCAGGGCGCCGTCCGATGTGCTTAGGGACGGCGCCCTGAGGCCCCTCGGGGACCGCGGTGGTTCAGCCCACTGACGGCAGGCCGAGCAGGACGTCGGTGTACTTGAGTACGGCCAGCAGCAGGCCGATGACGCCCAGCGAGACGCCGCCCCAGGCGACCGACTTGATCCATGCGGGCTGCGGCCTGCCCGGCGCACCGAACGCGGGCCGGGCGAGCACGACGACGCCGACGATCAGCGCGGCGAGCGCGAAGGCACCGGCCCACAGGGCGGTGGCGTTCCAGGCGTCGCCGTAGCCCTGCTCCAGCAGCTTGGAGACGTTCTGGGACGACGACGCCGAGGACTCCAGCTGGGCGACGAGGGACTGCCGCGCGGAGGCGACCGTACCGAGCCAGCCGCCGCTCAGGGAGACGAGGCCGAGCGCCGCTGAGACGACCGCGCCCGCGCCCTGGCCGACGCCGGAGGGCGCCGCTTCCGTCGCCTCGGCGGCCACCTCCTCCTCGGTCTCGTCGACCTCCGTCGCCTCGTCGGCGTCGGTGGGGTCAGTGGCGTCGGTCGCCTTGACGACGTCCGCCTTCTCCTCGTCGGTCTTCGTCTCGGTGCCGGTTCCGGCGCCGGTCTCGTCCACTGTCTTCGTTCCCATGCCTCGCACCGTACGGACGCTGTCTGAGAAGTCTCTTAATGATCCAGAGGCCTCTCAATGATCGTTGTGAGCGGCACGCGCGCGTGCCTCACGCCACTCGGAGGCGAGGACGGACCACACTTCGAGGTCATGGCGTACTCCCCGGTAAGGGTAGGTCTCCCGCAGTACGCCGTCGCGGCTCATGCCCAGTCGTCGCGCCACGTTGACGCTCGGTTCATTGGCGGACGACGCCTGCCACTCCACACGGTGGATGCCGCGCTCGTCAACCGCCCAGTCGATGAGGACCCGCATGGCGCGCGTGACCAGCCCGCGCCCCGCGCCGGCCGGCTCCAGCCAGCAGCCGACCTCGCACGTGCCTCGCTCGGCGTCGAAGAGCAGGAACAGCACACCGCCGACGAGCTTCCCACCCAGCCACAGCCCGTGCAGGCTGCCGGTGTCGGCGGCACGCTTTTCGGCGTACGACTGCAGCAGCTCCCGCGCGGAGTCGACGTCGGTGGCGTTGGCCCCGAACGGGATGTACTGATTGATGAAGTCGCGGCCCCGCTCCAGATGGCTCAGGAACTCCTCGGCGTGCCACGGCTCCAGAGGCCTGAGCTCGGCTCCGTCGTCACCCAGCGATATCGCGTACATCGCCCCGCTGCTCCTTCTCCAGTTCCGACACGACGTCGGTGAGCCTCTCATGGGCGGCGCGGGACTCGGGCGGTTCGATGCTGATGCGGGGCAGGCGCCGGTCGAGCCAGCGGGGCAGCCACCAGTTGGCGCCGCCGAGCAGGTGCATCAGGGCGGGGACGAGGAGGGTGCGCAGGACGAAGGCGTCCAGGGCGACCGCGGCGGCCAGCGCGATGCCGAACATGGCGATCACCCGGTCGCCGCTGAGGACGAAGGCGAGGAAGACCGAGATCATGATGACCGCGGCGGAGTTGATCACCCGGCCGGTCTCGGCGAGGCCGATCCGGACAGCCCGCCGGTTGTCGCCGGTCTCCAGCCACTCCTCGTACATCCGGCTGACCAGGAAGACCTGGTAGTCCATGGAGAGGCCGAAGAGGACGGACACCATGATGACCGGGAGGAAGGGCTCGATCGGGCCCGCGCGGCCGAGGCCCAGCAGCTCGCTGCCCCAGCCCCACTGGAAGATCGCGACGACGACACCGAAGGCGGCGGCGACAGCGGCCACGTTCATCGCGGCGGCCTTCAGCGGGATGCCGACGGACCGGAAGGCGAGCAGGAGCAGCAGACAGCCCAGGCCGATGACGACGCCGACGAACAGCGGCAGCTTGCCGACGATCACCTCGGCGAAGTCGTCGTAGCCGGCCGTCATGCCGCCGACCTGCACATCGAGCGAGGTGCCGGTCTCGGCGCGCGGCAGGATGTCGTCGCGCAGCCGGTCGACGAGGTCGCTGGTCTGCCGTGACTGCGGGGAGGAGTCGGGTACGACGGTGAGGTACGCGGTGTCGCCGCCGGTGTTGTAGGTCACCGGGGTCACCGACGCGACGCCCTCGGTGGTGCGCAGGGTGGCGTCGAGGTTGTCGAGGGCGAGCTTGTCGTCGCCGCCGTCGACCTCGGTGACCAGGGTGAGCGGGCCGTTCACGCCGGGCCCGAAGCCGTCGGCGAGCAGGTCGTAGGCCTGGCGGGTGGTGGAGGACTCCGGGTTGTTGCCCTGGTCGGAGGTGCCCAGGCGCAGGCCGAGGGTGGGCAGGGCGAGGACGGTGATGACGGCCAGGGCGATCACGCCGAGCGTCCTCGGGTGGCGCTCCACGAACGCCGACCAGCGGGCGGCGAACCCGGTCGGCAGCTCGGGTTCGGGGCCGTGCTCCGTCAGCCGGCGACGCTCGCGTCGGCTCAGGGCGCGCATGCCGATGAAGGACAGCAGGGCGGGCAGCAGGGTCACGGAGGCGGCGACCGTGAGGACCACGGTGAGGCAGGCGGCTATCGCGACGCCGTTGAGGAAGCCGAGCCGCAGGATCAGCATTCCGAGCAGGGCGATGCACACGGTCGCGCCCGCGAAGACGACGGCTCGTCCGGTGGTGGCCACGGCGTTGGTGATCGACTCGGTGACGGACAGGCCGCGTTTCAGGCCGCGCCGGTGCCGGGTGACGATGCACAGGGCGTAGTCGATGCCTACGCCGAGCCCGATGAGCATGCCGAGCATGGGCGCGAAGTCGGCCACGGTCATGGCGTGCCCGAGCAGCGCTATGCCGGCGTACGCGGTGCCGACGCTCACCAGCGCGGTGGCGATGGGCAGCAGGGAAGCGGCGAGCGACCCGAAGGCGAGGAACAGCACGACGGCGGCCACGGCCACGCCGACGACCTCGGCGATGTGCCCCTCGGGCGACTCGGTGAGCGCGACGGCGCCGCCGCCCAGCGCCACCTGGAGCTCGTCGGTCTCGGCTGACTCGGCCGCGCTCACGACGGCCTGCGCCTCGCCCTTGTCGAGGTTCTCGGCGCCGGCGTCGAAGGTGACGGTGGCGTACGCCGTGCGCCCGTCCTCGCTGACCTGGGCGGCGCCCTGCTTGTCGTAGGGGCTGCCCACGGCGGCGACCCCGGGAAGTTCCGCGATGTCGCCGAGGGTGCGCGTCATGGTCTGTTCGACGTCGGCGGCGCGGACGGTGCCGGACCCGGTGTGCCAGACCACGGTGTCGCTGTCGCCGCCGAGTCCCGGGAAGCCGTCCCGCAACAGCTGGGTGGCGCGGCCCGATTCGGTGCCGGGGACCTCGTAGTCGTTCGAGTAGGCGGAGCCGGTCACGGCGGCGGCCGCGGTCACCCCGCCGAAGGCGAGGAGCCAGAGCAGTACGGCGACGAGGCGTCGTTGGACACACCAGCGTGCAAGGGCTGCCACGAACGTGCTCCCGGGGGCGATATATGGATCTTTGACCGGGAGACGTCGAAACGTCGTTCATGAAGTGAACAGCCCGCAAAGAACGCATGAGCGATGTGAAGCAAACTCTCGCAGGCGCCAGTGATCGTTTGCCCCGTTCGTGGGCTTATTCACACGAGTGGGAGGCAGATCACAGGACAGTAACGGCCACTCTGTCGTCGCAGGTGGCGTCTCTCACAGAATTGCGCGCTCGCACCGGGAACTCCTCAGTCGAACTGGTCCCCCAGCGCCATCACCATCACCCCGGTGACAAGCAGCCACAGGGCCCGCCGGGTGCGACCGCGCGAGCCGAGGAACGCGGCGAAAGCACAGACGGCGGCGCCGAGCGCGTAGGCGGCCGGGACGAGGACCGGAGCGGAGCCGGTGGCCCGGAGCGTGGAGGCGGCCAGCCCGGCGAGGGCGAGGAGCGCCCCGGTCACTGCCGCCGTCCAACGGGCCCGCCGCGCCACGTGCGCCGGGTCGTCGAGGTCTTCTTCGTCGTCTGCCGGATCTGCTTCGTCGCCTGTCGGGCGTTCCACGTCGCCCGCCCGGTCGTCTACGTCGTCCGTGTCCTGGGCATCCACCGGGTCCTCGGCGTCCACCGGGTCCTCGGCATGGTCGTCCTCAGGCGTCTCGGACCGCTCCTTCCGTGTCTCGGCTATCTCGGAATCACCGCGTCCACTCATGGCGGGCGAGCGTAGCGCGTCGCGCCGGGAAATCGGATGCCGGTCCGAAGGGCGGGCTGCTAGCGTCCGAAGGTCCGCCGTTCCCGCGGCACACCGCCGCCGACCTGGGCAGGTGCATTGTTTGAGCGTCCGACCGAGCTCCTCCGTATCCCTTTCCGCTTCCCCGGACTCAAGGAGCCGGTTCACCGATGCCAGACATCACCCCGAGGACCTCGGATGAGGAACTCACCCAGCGGCTGACCCACGCCCGCTACCCGCGCAGCAACAGCTATGACGTCCGCTGGGTCATCGAGAACCAGATGGGCCCGAACGCGCTGTGGCTGCTGGAGTGGCTCGCCCCCGCTCTCGGCCTGGACGCCCTGCGCCCCGGTGCCCGCGTCCTCGACCTGGGCTGCGGCCGCGCCATGACCTCCGTCTTCCTGGCCAGGGAGTTCAACGCCCAGGTCACCGCGGCCGACCTGTGGGTCAAGCCCGACGACAACGCCAAGCGCGTCGCCGAAGCCGGTTTCGCCGACCTGGTGCTGCCCGTGCACGCCGAGGCGCACGACCTGCCGTTCGCCGAGGCCTGCTTCGACGCGATCGTGAGCATCGACGCGTACCAGTACTTCGGCACGAACGATCTCTATCTGCCCACGCTGACCCGGCTGTTGAAGCCGGGCGGGCGGATCGGGATCGTCGTTCCCGCGGTGCGGGAGGAGATCGAGGGCACCGAGCCCCCGGAGCATCTCAAGGAGTACTGGGAGCCCGACTGGTGGGTCTTCCACTCCACCGACTGGTGGCGGCGCCACTGGACCCGCAGCGGGGTCGTCGAGGTCGAGACCGCCGACTGGCTGGACGACGGCTGGCGGGACTGGCTGCTGTGGTGCGACGTCGTCGCCGAGGAGAGCCCGGAGGAGTTCCATCGCACGATGGCCCGCCGGGTCCGCAAGGCCGTACGGGCGGACGAGGGCCGGGCGCTGGGCTTCGTACGACTCGTAGGACGCCGTAAGTAAGCCAATGGCCCCGGAGGCACCGCCTCCGGGGCCATTCTCAGGTCCGGGCTCAGCCCTCGCTGACGCCCAGCTTCTCCAGGATCAGCTCCTTGACGCGGGCCGCGTCCGCCTGACCGCGCGTGGCCTTCATGACCGCGCCGACCAGGGCACCGGCCGCGGCGACCTTGCCGGAGCGGATCTTGTCGGCGATGCCCGGGTTGCCGGCGATGGCCTCGTCGACGGCGGCACCCAGAGCGCCCTCGTCCGAGACGACCTTCAGACCGCGCTTGTCGACGACCTCGTCCGGGGTGCCCTCGCCCGCGAGGACGCCCTCGATGACCTGGCGGGCCAGCTTGTCGTTGAGGGAGCCCTCGCCCACCAGGGCCGTGACCCGGGCGACCTGCTCCGGCGTGATGGCCAGCTCGTCCAGCGTCTTGCCCGACTCGTTGGCGCTGCGCGCCAGTTCGCCCATCCACCACTTACGGGCGGACGCGGCGTCGGCACCGGCGTCGATCGTGGCAACGATCGGGTCCAGCGCACCGGCGTTGAGGATGGCCTGCATGTCGGTGGCCGAGATGCCCCACTCGGCGAGGAGCCGGGTGCGGCGGGCCAGCGGCAGCTCGGGCAGGGCCGCCCGGATCTCCTCGACCCACTCGCGCGAGGGGGCCACCGGAACGAGGTCCGGCTCGGGGAAGTACCGGTAGTCCTCGGCCTCTTCCTTCACGCGGCCCGAGGTCGTCGACCCCGTGTCCTCGTGGAAGTGACGGGTCTCCTGGATGATCGTCCCGCCGCTGCTGAGCACGGCCGCGTGACGCTGGATCTCGAAACGGGCCGCGCGCTCCACGGACCGCAGCGAGTTGACGTTCTTCGTCTCCGAGCGGGTGCCGAACTTCTCGGTGCCGTTCGGGCGCAGCGACAGGTTCACGTCGCAGCGCATCTGCCCCATCTCCATGCGGGCTTCCGACACGCCGAGCGCCTTGATGACCTCGCGCAGCTCACGGACGTACGCCTTCGCCACCTCGGGGGCACGCTCGCCCGCGCCCTCGATCGGCTTGGTGACGATCTCGATGAGCGGGATGCCGGCGCGGTTGTAGTCCAGCAGCGAGTGCGAGGCGCCGTGGATACGGCCCGTCGCACCGCCGACGTGGGTCGACTTGCCGGTGTCCTCCTCCATGTGGGCGCGCTCGATCTCCACACGGAAGGTCTCGCCGTCCTCCAGCTGGACGTCGAGGTAGCCGTTGAAGGCGATCGGCTCGTCGTACTGGGAGGTCTGGAAGTTCTTCGGCATGTCCGGATAGAAGTAGTTCTTCCGGGCGAAGCGGCACCACTCGGCGATCTCGCAGTTCAGCGCGAGACCGATCTTGATCGCGGACTCGACGCCGGTCGCGTTGACGACCGGGAGCGCGCCGGGCAGGCCGAGGCAGACGGGGCAGGTCTGCGTGTTGGCGTCCTGACCGAGTTCGGTCGAACAGCCGCAGAACATCTTGGTCTTGGTGCCGAGTTCGACATGGACCTCAAGGCCCATGACGGGGTCGTACGACGCGAGTGCGTCCTCGTACGACACCAGGTCGGTCGTGGTGGTCACGGTGAAACTTCCCTCTCAGCCCAGCAGGACGTCGTCGTCGCCCAGCCGCTTCAGCTCGCGGTAGAGGATGGCGAGGCCGGTGACGATCGCGGTGGCGGACACTGCGGCGTCGATCAGACGGAGCGTGTCGCTCTCCACGCGGGCCTTCTTGGCCTGCTTGACGACGTTGACCGCACCGAACGCGGTGGTGGCCATGGACAGGTACAGACCGGACTTGGAGTTCTTGAAGCCCTTGGCCTTGGACATTGCCTTACTCACAGCGACGGAGCCTCCTCGATCAGCGGGTGACCCCACTTTTCCACGAAGGCCGCCTCGACGGCCGCCCCGACCTTGTACAGCCGGTCGTCCTTCAGCGCCGGGGCGATGATCTGGAGGCCGACCGGGAGGTTGTCCTCCGGTGCGAGACCGCAGGGCAGCGACATGGCCGCGTTGCCCGCGAGGTTCGTCGGGATGGTGCACAGGTCCGCGAGGTACATCGCCATCGGGTCGTCGGCGCGCTCGCCGATCGCGAAGGCGGTGGTCGGCGTCGTCGGCGAGACGATCACGTCGACCTGCTCGAAAGCCTTCTCGAAGTCGCGGGTGATGAGCGTACGGACCTTCTGCGCGGAGCCGTAGTACGCGTCGTAGTACCCGCTCGACAGGGCGTACGTGCCCAGCATGATGCGGCGCTTGACCTCGGGGCCGAAGCCCGCCTCACGGGTGAGGGAGGTGACCGCCTCGGCGGAGTTCGAGCCGTCGTCGCCGGTCCGCAGGCCGTAGCGCAGGCCGTCGAAGCGGGCGAGGTTGGAGGAGCACTCGGAGGGCGCGATCAGGTAGTACGCGGAGAGTGCGAGATCGAAGGACGGGCAGTCCAGCTCGACGATCTCCGCGCCCAGCTCCTTGAGGAGGGCGACGGACTCGTCGAAACGCTGGATGACGCCGACCTGGTAGCCCTCGCCGCGGAACTGCTTGACGACGCCGACGCGCATGCCCTGCACGCTGCCGTTGCGGGCGGCCTCGACGACCGGCGGGACGGGCGCGTCGATCGACGTCGAGTCCATCGGGTCGTGCCCGGCGATGACCTCGTGCAGCAGCGCCGCGTCGAGCACCGTACGGGCACAGGGCCCGCCCTGGTCCAGCGAGCTGGAGAACGCGACCATGCCGTAGCGGGAGACGGCCCCGTATGTCGGCTTCACGCCGACCGTGCCGGTGACGGCGGCCGGCTGGCGGATGGAGCCGCCGGTGTCGGTGCCGATGGCGAGGGGCGCCTGGAACGAGGCGAGCGCGGCGGAGGAGCCGCCGCCGGAGCCGCCGGGGATCTTGGTGAGGTCCCAGGGGTTGCCGGTGGGACCGTAGGCGCTGTTCTCCGTCGACGACCCCATGGCGAACTCGTCCATGTTGGTCTTGCCGAGGATGACGACGTCAGCGGCCTTGAGGCGCTTGGTGAGGGTGGCGTCGTACGGCGGAATCCACCCTTCCAGGATCTTCGAGCCGACGGTCGTGGGGATGCCCTCGGTGGTGAAGATGTCCTTCAGCGCGAGGGGAACACCGGCGAGCGGTCCGAGCTTCTCGCCCCTCTCCCGCTTCTCGTCGACGGCGCGCGCCTGGGCGAGGGCGCCCTCGCGGTCGACGTACAGGAAGGCGTGCACCTTCTCGTCGACGGCCTCGATACGGGCCAGGTGGGCCTCGGTGACCGCGACCGCGGTGAGCTCGCCGGAGGCGATCTTCGCGGCGGTCTCGGCGGCGGTGAGCTTGATGATGTCCGTCATGACTTCTTAGTCCTCCCCCAGGATCTGCGGCACCTTGAAACGCTGCTGCTCCTGGGCCGGGGCGCCGGAGAGCGCCTGCTCGGGGGTGAGCGAGGGACGGACCTCGTCCTCGCGCATGACGTTCGTCAGCGGGAGCGGGTGCGAGGTCGGCGGTACGTCTTGGTCGGCGACCTCACTGACGCGTGCGACCGCGCCGATGATGTCGTCCAGCTGTCCCGCGAAGTGCTCGAGCTCTTCGGGCTTCAGCTCCAGACGCGCCAGCCGGGCGAGGTGGGCGACCTCCTCGCGCGTGATGCCAGGCATGCAGCGATCCTCTGGGTGAGAGTTTGTGGTTCGGGGCTGGGGCTAGTCGTCCCAATCCTATGGGGCGGGGAGCGATGCCCGTGAAACGGTTTCCCCGGCCCCGTTCGCGGACCCGGTCCCGGCCTCAGACGAGGAAGAGCAGGACGGCACTGATGAGTACGACGACCGCCGTGGCGAAGTGAATGCCGAAGGCGACGGCCTTCGTACCGCCGTGCCGCAGCACTGTCAGCGTGTCGGAGAGCGGCACGATCGCCACGGCGACTTCAAGGGCAAGACCGCGATCATGGCGGCGGTCGCGGTGCAGGGCTGCGCCGAGATGGCCGTCGAGTTGCGTACGGCCCGGACGGCGGCGAAGGGCAGAGAGGGGGCGCTCGCGGCGGTGGGCGAGGCGTACACGGCGTTCGCACGACGCCGACCGGCCCTGTACGACGCGATGTTCACGCTCCGCGTGGACCTGCCGTTCGCCACGCCCGAGGCCCCGGCCCCCCTCCAGGAGGCCTTCGCCGAACTGCTGGCGGCGGTGGAGCCGATCGCCGCCGAGGGGGAAGACCCGGCTCTGCTCACGGAGACGTACTGGGCCGCCCTGCACGGCCTGGTGACCCTGATGCGCAGCGGCCGGCTACCGGAGCGGGCGCATCAGCAGCGACTGGAGCTGCTGACGCGGCACTTCACGGCGGGGGCGTAGCGGCGGGGGTGTGACGGACGGGGTGCCGGCCGTCGACGGACGTCACTCGGCGGCGGGCAGCGCTGCGCGCGGCCGCTGCCAGCCCCGGGAGCCGCGGGCGCGCAACCACGCCGTCGTCTCCTCCGGCGGCATCGCCGCCGCGACCAGCCAACCCTGTACGGCGTCACAGCGCAGGTCCCGCAGGCGCTCCCAGGTCTCGTCGTCCTCGACGCCCTCGGCGACCACGAGCAGGCCCAGGGAGTGCGCCAGGTCCACGGTGCAGCGCACGATCTCAGCGTCCTCGTTGTCCACCGCGAGCCGCGCCACGAACGAGCGGTCGATCTTCAGCTCGCTCACGGGCAGACGTCTGAGGTGCACGAGGGAGGAGTACCCGGTGCCGAAGTCGTCCAGGGACATCTTCACGCCGTGGCCGGTCAGCCCGGCGAGCGTGTCGGCGGCGCGCTGCGGGTCCTCCAGCAGGACGTGTTCCGTTATCTCCAGTTGGAGTGCTCCCGCCGGGACGCCGTGCCGGGCGAGCCGCGCGGCGACGGAGCCGGCGAATCCGGGGGTGTGGACGTCACGGGGAGAGACGTTGACCGCGACCGGCACGTACAGCCCCTGGGCACGCCACCGCGCCACCTGCCCGAGCGCCGTCTCCAGCACGTACTCCGTCAGCTGCGGCATCAGCCCCGACGACTCGGCGATCGCTATGAACTCGTCCGGCGGCACCTTCCCGCGCTCCGGATGCACCCAGCGGACCAGGGCCTCCAGGCCTGCGACCTGGCCGTCGAAGCGGACCTTCGGCTGGTAGTGCAGCTCGACCTCGTGCGCGTCCAGGGCACGGCGCAGATCCCCCAGCAGACCCAGCCGGTCCGGGGTGTTGGAGTCCCGCTTCGACTCGTAGACCTCTACGCCGGTGCGGTCCCGCTTCGCCTGGTACATCGCCACGTCCGCGCGCCGCAGCATCCCCTCGGCGTCGAGGGCGTGGTCGGGGAAGACGGCGACGCCCGCGCTGGCCTCCAGGACCAGGGTGAGGCCGTCGAGGTCGAGCGGGGAGCTGAGGGCGGCGACCAGGCTGCGGGCCACCCGGGTCGCGGACGTCGTGGAGTCGGCGACCGGCAGTAAGACGGCGAACTCGTCGCCGCCGAGCCGCGCGGCCTCCGCTCCGCGTGGCAGGGCGAGGCGCAGCCGATCGGCTATCTGCAACAGCAACCGGTCTCCGGCGAGATGACCGAGCGTGTCGTTGACCGATCGGAAACGGTCGAGGTCGATCAGCATCAGGGCGGACCGGGCGCCGATGCGCTCGGCGTCGTCGAGCGCGGTCCAGATCCGTTCCAGCAGCCACTGCCGGTTGGGCAGTCCGGTCAGCGGGTCGCGCAGCTGCTCCTCCGCGCGCGCCCGGGCGATCCACAGGGTGGAGTCGAGGGCGATGAGCGGGATGGCGAACAGCGGCAGCAGCAGGGGCTTGGCGAGGGCGACCACACACACCAGCGGTGCGATGCCGAGCAGCGCGACCGCGACCAGGCCCTGCCGGACCAGGGCGGTGCGGGCGACGGTGGGCAGACCGGCGCGCGGGGCGTTCAGATACCAGAGCAGGACCCGGGTGACCGCGAGATAGGCGGCTGCTACGAGCACCACGCCGGGTGCGGTGTAGAGCGTCCAGGTGTCCGGGTCCCAGGGGGTCTCGACGGTCGGCACCCGGCCGAAGGCGGCCAGCACCAGGGCGCCGGCGGCGATGCCGAGGATGTCCACCGCGCCGTGCAGCACGCCCTGCCGCCAGCGGCCCCGGCGGGCGATGCCGACCAGCACGACCACGGTGAGGCTGACCATGCCCGCGGGGACCCAGCCGTACAGCATCAGCACGGCGAGGGTGAGGGCGGCGCCGGAGCCGGTGCCGCCCCACCAGCGGGCGCGGCCGAGCGCGACGAGGTGGCCGACGATGATGCCGGTCAGCACGGCCAGGGACCAGCCGACGGTGCCGGACGGGAAGAGCGCGTGGTCGTCGGTGAACGCCCGGTAGAACCCGGCGCCGAGGACGAACCCGGCCGCCGCGACGACCGCCGCGGGCAGCGCCGGCCAGGACAGGTGCCGTTCGTGGTCGGAGTCGGGCGGCGCGGTGGTGTGCTCGGCGTCGAGCCGCACGGCGGTGTGGCCGTCCGCCGCGGTGCGCTGTCCGGCGCCGCCCGCCGCGTCTCTTTCCAAGCGCGAACGCTCCGCGCTTCGCGCCGCCCACCCCCGCCACGCGCCGGCCATCCGGCGCAGCCGTGAGTCGGGGGCGGCGCTCTCGGTCGGTTCCATTCCCGTCCCTCTCACAGCCGGCGGTGCCCACGCCACGCGGCCCGATGCCCGACAACAACCTTCAACGGCACCGCGTTGGAAAACCCTTCCCCCGGCCCTTCAAGGCTCGTGAAGAGCAAGGGGATGCCCCAACCGCAGCTGGGCACGGCAGGCGCACATCTCAACAGTAGGCCGCAGAAGGCTTCCACGGGCAGCGGTCGTCGACGGTTGCCCGAATGCGCCCCAGGCACCCGTATGCATCTGGTATGCGCCGATCAGGGGGCCTTCAACCGCTACTCCTCCGGGGAGAGGGCAACTTCGGCCGCCGCGTCCGGTCCCTGTTCCAGCAGAACGGTGAAGCCGTCCTCGTTCAGAACAGGCACCTTGAGCTGCATGGCCTTGTCGTACTTGGAACCCGGGCTGTCACCCACCACCACAAAAGATGTCTTCTTCGAAACGGAGCCGGTCACTTTCGCTCCGCGACTCTGCAACGCCTCCTTGGCGCCGTCGCGGGTGAACTGCTCCAGCGTGCCGGTGACGACGACGGTAAGCCCTTCCAGCGGACGCGGGCCTTCGTCCTCGCCCGTCGACTGCTCCTCCAGCGGGACCCCGGCCGCCTTCCATTTCCGGACGATCTCGCGGTGCCAGTCCTCGGCGAACCACTCCTTGAGCGCGGCGGCGATGATGGGCCCGACGCCGTCGGTCGCCGCCAGCTCCTCCTCGGTGGCCTGTTCGATGCGGTCCACCGAGCGGAACTCGCGCGCGAGGGCCTGCGCCGCCACCGGCCCGACATGCCGGATGGACAACCCGTTGAGGAAGCGGGCGAGCGGGCGCTGCTTGGCCGCCTCGATGTGCTCCAGCAGGGCCAGGGTGTTCTTCTTCGGTTCACCCTTCTGGTTGGCGAAGACCGTGACAACCTTCTCCTCGCCCGTCTTGGGGTCCCGCTTGGGCAGACCGCTGTCCTGGTCGAGGACATAGGCCTTGATGGGCAGCAGCTTCTCCACCGTCAGGTCGAACAGGTCGCCCTCGTCGACCAGCGGCGGATCGGCCGGCTCCAGCGGCCGGGTGAGCGCGGCGGCGGCCACGTCACCGAAGTGCTCGATGTCCAGGCACTCGCGGCCCGCGAGATAGGAGACCCGCTCCCGCAACTGGGCCGGACAGGTACGGGCGTTGGGGCAGCGGAGGTCGATGTCGCCCTCCTTCATGGGCCTGAGCGCCGTACCGCACTCGGGGCACTCGCTCGGCATCACGAACTCCCGCTCACTGCCGTCGCGCAGGTCGACGACCGGTCCGAGGATCTCCGGGATGACGTCCCCGGCCTTGCGGATGACCACGGTGTCGCCGATGAGCACGCCCTTGGCCTTGACGACCTCCTGGTTGTGCAGCGTCGCGAACTCCACCTCGCTGCCGGCCACCGTGACCGGCTCGACCTGGGCGTACGGCGTGACGCGGCCGGTGCGGCCGACGCCGACCTTGATGTCGACGAGCCTGGTGTTGACCTCTTCCGGCGCGTACTTGTAGGCGATCGCCCAGCGCGGAGCACGCGCGGTGGAGCCGAGGCGGCCCTGGAGACGGATCTCGTCGAGCTTGACGACGACTCCGTCGATCTCGTGCTCCACGGAGTGGCGGTTCTCGCCGTAGTGGGCGATGAACTCCCGTACGCCACCGAGGTCGTCGACCACGCGGTTGTGCCGCGAGGTGGGCAGACCCCAGGTCTTGAGGAGGTCGTAGGCCTGGGAGAGCCGGGTCATGCCCGTGAAGCCCTCCAGGGCGCCGATGCCGTGGACGACCATGTGCAGCGGGCGGGTGGCGGTGACGCGCGGGTCCTTCTGGCGCAGCGAACCGGCGGCGGCGTTACGGGGGTTGGCGAAGGGCTTGTCGCCCGCCGCGACCAGGCGCTCGTTGAGCTCCAGGAACTTCTCCATCGGGAAGTAGACCTCACCGCGGATCTCCACCAGGTCGGGGACCTCGTCACCCTGGAGACGGTCCGGGATCTCCGCGATGGTGCGGACGTTCGGGGTGATGTCCTCGCCCGTGCGGCCGTCGCCCCGGGTGGCCGCGCGCACGAGGCGGCCGTTCTCGTAGGTGAGGTTGACGGCGAGGCCGTCCACCTTCAGTTCGCACAGGAAGTGGTACTCCTGCTCGCCCAGCTCCCGGGCGATGCGGTCGACCCAGGCGGCGAGTTCGTCGTCGTTGAAGGTGTTGTCGAGCGACAGCATCCGCTGGCGGTGCTCGACCGCCGTGAACTCCGTCTCGTAGGACCCCGCGACCTTCTGGGTCGGCGAGTCCGGTGTACGCAGCTCCGGGTGCTTCTCCTCCAACGCCTCCAGCGTCTTCAGCAACTTGTCGAAGTCCGCGTCGCTGATGACGGGCGCGTCCTTCACGTAGTACCGGAAGCGGTGCTCCTCGACCTGCTCCGCCAGCTGCGCGTGCTCGTCGCGGGCCTCGGCGGGCACCGCCGTCGTCTCCGCCTGCTTGTCGCCGGCCACCGTATCGTCCTCCCGTTACTCTGGGTTGTCCGCGAGGGATCTCGCCGCCTGGACACAATGGGCGAGTGCCCTGCGCGCGTAATCCGGGGACGCCCCCGCGAGTCCGCACGACGGCGTGATGGTGACCGCCTCCGCGAGAAGCCCCGGTGCCAGCCCCAACCTGCGCCACAGCGTCCTGACACCCATGACGCTACCGGCAGGGTCTGACAATCGGCCGTCCGTGCCCGGGACGACACCGGCGAAGAGCCGCGTCCCGGCTTCCACCGCCTCGCCGATCGCGTCGTCGTCACGCTCGGTGAGGAGGGAGAAGTCGAAGGAGATCGCCGCCGCGCCCGCCCGGCGCAGCAGAGCGAACGGGACGTCCGGCGCGCACGAGTGCACCACGACGGGGCCGTCGCCGTGAACCCCGACGACGTCACGCAGGCCCGCCTCGACGATCTGCCGGTCCACGGCGCGGTGGGTGCGGTAGCCGCTGGCCGACTTGATCTGCCCGCGGAGTACGGCGACGAGGGAGGGTTCGTCGAGCTGGAGGACGAGCTGTGCGCCGGGGACTCGGCGGTGGACCTCCGCCAGGTGCAGGCGCAGGCCCTCGGCGAGGGAGGCGGTGAGGTCGCGGCAGGCGCCCGGGTCGGAGAGGACCACCTCGCCGTTCCTCAACTCCAGTGCCGCCGCCAGGGTCCAGGGACCGACTGCCTGGATCTTCAGCAGCCCCTCGTATCCCTGGGTGAACTCCTCCAGCGCGTCGAGGTCCTCGCCCAGCCAGGACCGGGCGCGCCTGGTGTCCCGGCCCGGGCGGTCCCCGATGCGCCAGCCGCTGGGCTCCACGCGTGCGTACAGCTCAACGAGCAGTCCCGCGGTGCGGCCGATCATGTCCGCGCCGGGGCCGCGGGCGGGGAGCTCGGGGAGGTGGGGGAAGTCCTCGAAGGAGCCGGTGACGGTCTTGGCTGCCTCGCGGGCGTCGGCGCCGGGCATGGAGCCGATGGCGGTGGCCGCGCCGAAGCGAATGTCTGCGTTCACGTGAGCACCCTATGTTTTCGCCCCCGCCGCCCCTACCCGTCCCGTCCCTGGGGGCTGCGCCCCCAGACCCCCGCTCTCGGCCCTTCGGGCCTCGTCCTCAAACGCCGGACGGGCTGAAGTACTCAGCCCCTCCGGCGTTTGAGGAGCGGGGTCTGGGGCGGAGCCCCAGAAGGATGGGACGGGTAGGGGCGGCGGGGGCGAGAGAAGTCCCGCTGTCACAGGTGATCGACAATCCGCCGGGTCAAGCCTTCCGCAGAGTTACGCTCGTCGTCGTTGACGACTCCGAGGTGGGGGAACACCACAACATGCGAGCCCTGCGGATACTGCTGATAACCGTCGTGATCCTGGGTGGCCTCTTCGTGCTGGCCGACCGGCTCGCCGTGGGGTTCGCCGAGGACGAGGCGGCCGGGAAGCTGCAGACCTCTGAGAACCTGGCCGCCGCACCGGACGTGTCCATCAAGGGCTTTCCGTTCCTGACGCAGGTGGCGAGCGGTTCGCTGGACGACGTCGAGGTCGGGATCAAGGACTACGAGGCGGCCACCGGCACCGACGGCAAGACGATCCGGATCGACGACCTCACGGCGAACATGAAGGGCGTCGAGTTCTCCGGCGACTACAGCTCCGCCACCGCGGCCACCGCAACCGGCACCGCGTCCATCACCTACGCCGAGCTGCTGAAGACCGCCAAGTCCGAGCCCACCGAGGTCGCGCCCGGTGTCACCGCCAGCGTCATCGGACTGTCGGACGGCGGCAACGGCAAGATCAAGGTCGCCGTAGAGGCCACCGTCCTCGGCACCAAGCTCCCGAACCCGGTCTACGTCCTCAGCTCGGTCACCACCGAGGGCGACACCGTGAAGGTGCACGCCGACACCCTGCCCAGCTTCGGCGGCGCCGACATCGCCGAAGACCGGGCCCGTGCCATCACCGACTTCGAGCAGAAGATCGACGGTCTGCCAGGCGGCATCCAGCTCGACAAGGTCCAGGCGGCGAAGAACGGCGTCGAGATCACGGTGAAGGGTTCGAACGTCCGCCTCGCCGGGTAGTACGGCTGCGACCGCCAAGGGCCGCCTCCTGTGCCCCGGCTCCCGCGCCCGGCTCCAGTGCCCGACCGACTGTGTCCAATTGGCGAGACGGCGCCGTCCGCAGCGTAGATGTGACCGCCGCTACACCCGCCCGGAACCCGTGCGGGACCGGACTCGACGCCCTCTCCATCCCGTATCGCGGACAATCTCGTCTCAGCATGCGACACGCCGGTGACACGCCCGCATGTCCGTCCCTACGATCGAGCCCATGAAGCGACAGGCGGATCTCACGAAGCGGCGGGCAGTAGACCTCTGCCGCGTTGCCGCCATGCTCTGTCGCCCCTTCTGAGCGGAAGCTCCGACTTCTGCGTTTCCCCGCTGCCCTGACCAGGGCACAGGTGCGTCGTCTCGGCCCGAGCACGCACCACCCTCGCACTCGCACGCCCCGCCGCAACTGCCCCGGAGGA
This sequence comes from Streptomyces sp. NPDC028907, assembly GCF_055564995.1. Taxonomy (NCBI): domain Bacteria; kingdom Bacillati; phylum Actinomycetota; class Actinomycetes; order Kitasatosporales; family Streptomycetaceae; genus Streptomyces; species Streptomyces sp. NPDC028907. The sequence continues at coordinate 676,413 of NZ_JBVHVE010000002.1, read as the reverse complement.
GAGAAGAGCATGAGCCGCAGCGACGTCCTCGTCGACGCCGACTGGGTCCAGGAGAACCTGGACAACCCCAGCATCGCGATCGTGGAGGTGGACGAGGACACGTCCGCCTACGAGAAGAACCACATCAGGAACGCGATCCGTATCGACTGGACCAAGGACCTCCAGGACCCGGTCCGCCGTGACTTCGTCGACCAGGCGGGCTTCGAGAAGCTCCTGTCGGCCAAGGGCATCGCCAACGACACCCTGGTGATCCTCTACGGCGGCAACAACAACTGGTTCGCGTCGTACGCCTACTGGTACTTCAAGCTCTACGGCCACGAGAACGTCAAGCTTCTCGACGGCGGCCGCAAGAAGTGGGAGCTGGACGCCCGCGAGCTGGTCGAGGAGGTCCCGGAGCGCCCCGAGACCACCTACAAGGCCAAGCCGCAGAACACGGCCATCCGCGCCTTCCGTGACGACGTCGTCGCCGCGATCGGCTCGCAGAACCTGGTCGACGTCCGTTCGCCCGACGAGTTCAGCGGCAAGCTGCTCGCCCCGGCCCACCTCCCGCAGGAACAGTCGCAGCGTCCGGGCCACGTCCCGTCCGCGCGCAACATCCCGTGGTCGAAGAACGCCAACGACGACGGCACCTTCAAGTCGGACGACGAGCTCAAGGAGCTCTACGCCGAGGAGCAGGTCGACCTGGCGAAGGACACCATCGCCTACTGCCGTATCGGCGAGCGCTCCGCGCTGACCTGGTTCGTCCTGCACGAGCTGCTCGGTGTCGAGAACGTCAAGAACTACGACGGCTCCTGGACCGAGTACGGCTCGCTCGTCGGCGTTCCGATCGAGCTCGGCGCCAACAAGTAAGCAAACCTCTTCCATCCCGACCGGCCTTCGTTTCCGGTCAGACCCCTCTTGGAGAAAGACATGTGTGGAGCGAAGGCCGGCGGCCCCGACGCCTCGACGATCAAGCCCGGTGAGACCACGATCCAGGGCCAGGTGACGAAGGACGGCGAGCCCGTGGTCGGTTACGTCCGACTGCTGGACTCGACCGGCGAGTTCACCGCGGAGGTCCCCACCTCCGCCACGGGCCAGTTCCGCTTCTACGCGGCCGAGGGCACCTGGACCGTACGCGCGCTGGTCCCCGGCGCCACCGCCGACCGCACGGTCGTCGCCCAGCAGGGCGGCCTGGCCGAGGTCGCGATCGCGGTCTGAGACGCACCTGATCGGTCGAAGGGCCGTACCCCGCGGGTTGGACGCCCGGGGTACGGCCCTTCGGTCTGTGCGGACCTACTCTGGACGTATGTACGCACGGCGACGCCACATCTACTTCGCCATGATGGGGACGTGCATCACGCTCTTCGTCCTGGCCTGGGGCGTGGTACGCCTCTGGTCGGTGCCGGCGGCCGTGGGCATGTGTGTGGTCGCCATGGTCATCCCGCCGCTGGCCGCGATGGTCGCCAACCGGCGGGGGCCGGAGGACCGCTGGTGGGACGACCCCTCCGGTGACCCACAGTCCGACGAGTGGTGGGACGAGCTGGACGGCAAGAAGCGGCCACAGTAGGTGTGCGGCTCCGGTACCCCTGATGTCTCAGTAGACGAGCGCCTGCGTCTCGTCCCCCAGCGCCTCCTGCACGAACACCTGCGCACCCGCGATCCGTACGCCCTCGATGACGTCCTTCTCCGTGATGTCCCGGCGGGCCGCGCACTGGGTGCACAGGGTGAGGCGGCCGCTCGCGAGGATCGCGTCGATCAGGTCGGGGAGCGGGGCCGCGTGGGGGAGCTCGAACTCGGCGGCGCGGCCCGGCAGGGCGAACCACGCGGACTCGCCGGTCAGCCATACGGAGACGTCGACTCCGCTGGCCACGGCCACCGCCGCGACCGTGAACGCCTGTGAGCAGCGTTCGGGGGCATCGGCCCCCGCCGTCACCTTGATCACCAGCTTCTTCGCCATGGCCGAATCGTAATCAACTCCCTTACAACCTGAAGCGTTGGCCATGGGTCTCCTGTGCGCGCGCATACGGAATGCGCACTTCACGTTCCGTGGGGGAGACGTCTTGGACGTACCTGAAGAGTTGGATGTGCCTGAAGGGGTGGGGGAGGCAGCGCCCGGCCCGCTGCCCCAGTCGGAGCCCGAGCCCCGGCCCAGGCCTCGGCCGCGTGGGCGTACGGCGCTGCTGATCGCCGGAGCCGTCGTGCTCGGGCTCGTCGCCGGGACCTGCGCCGGTTACCTGGTGCAGGCCGAACGCCAGCCCACGAAGCTGCCGCCCCTGTCCCAGCCCGTGGTCGAGCGGGCCAAGGGCGTGGCCGAGCCGCTGTCCGCCGCCGAGGACCGCCGGGTGAGGACCGCCGGTGATCTGCGCGAGCTGCTGCTCCAGCGGCCCAAGGGCGCGCGGGATCCCCTGATCCCGGCAGGCAGCGACGGCTGGTTGGACCTCGCCGACTATGCGGGTGGCTACGAGGAGCCGGGCGAGATGTTCAGTGACCTCGTCGACGACGAGTTCCGCCGGGCCGCCGTCACGGGCTGGCGGGTGGGCACCACCCACAACGTCGAGATCGAGCTGGCGCAGTTCCGCCAGGAGGAGGCCCTGGCGGCCGGCACCCATGCCGAGACCGCGTACTACTGGGCCGAGGAGAAGACCGACACCCGCAGCTGGCCCGTCCCCGGCACGGGTGACGGCATGGCGTACGTGCACGACACCCCGGAGCGGAACGCCGGCTACCTCCCGGTGTACTCGGCCGAGGCCCACGCCTGGCGCGGCGACATCGTGATGCACGTCTGGGTCTTCGACACCAAGCCGATCTCCAAGGAGAAGATCATGGATCTCGCCGAGCGGCAGATGGAGCGGCTGTGACCGAGACACCTGAGAGCCCCCAGCCCTCCGAGCGGAAGCGGCCGCGCCCCTCGCGTCTCGCCGCCCTCGCCGGGACCGTCCTGCTGGTCGGTGCCGTCGTCGCCGGTGCCGGCTACACCGTGGTCACCGTCCAGAACGCCGACCGCGATCCGGGCCGCCCGACCTGGAAGTTCTCCGAGCCGTCCGCGGCCGCCGGCAAGGCGGCACAGGCGGCGGAGGCGGTCCCGGGGCTGCGCGGGCTGCTGCTGCCGTACGGGGAGAACAGCTACACCCGCGGCCCCGATCTCGGAGAGTTCGGCTCCGACGCCGAGCTCAGCGGCCGTCAGGCCACCGCCCTGCGCAAGGAGTCGCTCAAGGACCTCCCCCGCACCCAGCGCCGGCAGCTGGAGAAGGAGATCGACAAGCAGAGCGTCAAGGGCATGGTGATGCGCAGCTACTTCTACGCGACCCGCCGTGCGATCAACTTCGGCGAGGCGTTCTCCGTCAGCGTCGCCATCGCGCGGATGGAGAGCCGTGCCGCCGCACGGGACATCGCGACGTCCCAGAACGAGTTCTTCTCCGACCTCGGCGTCTTCCGCAAGGGGCCGAAGATCGAGGGCCACAAGAACGCCAAGTGCTTCCTGACGCCCAAGGGCGAGGACCAGCAGCTCGACCGGGTGTTCTGCGCGGCCTACTCGGGAGACGTCCTGATCAGCTTCACGGCTGCGGGCAGCCGACCGGTCGACATGGCCGGCATCGGGGTGTTCGTCACCCGACAGCTCGACCGCATCGACGAACCGGGGAAGGCCGTATGACCGAGCAGCAGCACACGACGACGGCGCCCTCGACCGACACACCGCCGCAGCCGGACGGCGATCCGGTCGCTCCCCCCGTTCCCCCCGTTCCCCCGGCAAAGAAGGACCGCCGTGTCCTGCGCGCCGCCCTGCGTTGGACCGCGGCCGTCGTCGTCTTCGCCGCCGTCGGTGCCTCCACCGCGTACGGCATCACGCGCATGGAACGTACGGAGGTGCCCGGTCTCGCGACCGAGACGGACGGACGCTGGACGTACCCGGAGATCACCAGGCCACCGCTGCCCGCCGGCAGCCCGGAGCCGTTCGCCGAGGAGAACCCGGCCTCCCTCCACCACGCTGACCTGCGCGAGCTGCTGCTGCCGGCGCCCACGGGGGCCGAGGCGGACAAGAAGCTGAGCGGGCGCGACGGCTGGCTGGCGACGAAGGACTTCCTGGCGGCGTACGAACAGGAGGAGGACCGGGACGACCTCCGCCAGCTGCTCACGGACCATGCCCTGCGGCACATCGCGGCCCGCGGCTGGACCACGCCGGACGGTACGCACACCCGGATCTACCTGCTGCAGTTCGAGACCGGTCAGGTGGCCGACGTGCTCCAGCAGGACCACCTCACCAACTTCGACTCGCCCACCTACGCCCTGCGCGGCGCCGACCAGGTGCACACGGACGAGGACTTCTCCACCGACGCCGAGGTGGTCGAGGTACGGCACTACGCCTACGTCGAGGCCAAGCCCTACGGCGCCGAGCAGGTCCGGCAGGCGTACCTCGTCTCGGGTGACGTCCTGGGGCTGGTCGTGCAGTCCCGCGAGGGCGGTGCCGCGGCCGTCCCCTTCCAGCAGACGGTGGTGCTCCAGAGCCAGCTGCTCGGCTGAGCCCGCGAGGGCGCACCTCACACAGAGGGCCCGGCCCCGGCCGCGTAAGCTGGGGCCCGGCCCTGTGTACCCAAAGCATTCCCCGCGCTCAATCGAGGAGCACCCCGTGGAGATCTTCTTCGAAGCCCTGCTGGTCCTGGTCTGCGTCGGCGTTCTCGCCTTCGCCGGGCTGACCGTGAAGAAGCTGTACCAGGGCCAGCGCTGACCCACACCTAGGAACTTCCCCTCATGATCGAGATCCCGTCCGACCTCCACAAGGACCTCGTCCCCCTCGCCTTCCTGCTCGGCAACTGGGCGGGCGCGGGCGTACACGACTTCCCCGGCTCCGAGAAGTGCAACTTCGGGCAGGAGGTCGCCTTCACGCACGACGGCCGGGACTTCCTGGAGTACCGCTCGCACACCTGGGTGCTGGACAACGACGGCAACAAGGTGAGGCCCCTGGAATCCGAGCACGGCTTCTGGCGCATCGACGCCGACCGCAAGGTCGAGGTCACGATGGTCCGCCACGACGGCGTCGTCGAGGTCTGGTACGGCGAGCTCGCCGCCAAGAAGCCCCAGATCGACCTGGTCACGGACGCGGTGGCCCGCACGGCCGCCTCCGGGCCCTACACCGGCGGCAAGCGCCTGTACGGCTACGTCAAGAGCGACCTGATGTGGGTCGGCGAGAAGCAGACCCCCGAGGTCGAGCTGCGCCCCTACATGTCGGCGCACCTGAAGAAGGTCGTCACCCCGGAGGAGGTCGAGCGCTGGGCCAAGGCCCTGCCCGACGACATGCCGGACGACGGCATCGCCTTCTTCAAGTAGGCGGGCTCGTTCCGTAGGCATTCCTTCGAGTGGCTCTAGACTTTCCGGTGTGGTGAGCACCGACTGGAAGAGCGACCTCAGGCAGCGCGGCTACCGGCTGACGCCGCAGCGTCAGCTTGTCCTCGAAGCCGTGGACACCCTTGAGCACGCGACCCCCGACGACATCCTCGTGGAAGTGAGGAAGACGGCGTCGGGGGTCAACATCTCCACCGTGTACCGGACCCTGGAGCTCCTTGAGGAACTCGGGCTGGTCAGCCACGCCCACCTCGGGCACGGTGCGCCGACGTATCACCTCGCCGACCGCCACCACCACCTCCACCTGGTCTGCCGGGACTGCGAGAGCGTCATCGAGGCGGACGTCCAGGTGGCCGCCGAGTTCACCGCCAAGCTGAGCCGGACCTTCGGCTTCGAGACCGACATGAAGCACTTCGCGATCTTCGGCCGCTGCAAGGACTGCTCCCTGAAGAGTTCAACTACCGAGTCGTAGGCTTAGGCATATGAAGAGCCCCCTGCTGACCCTGCCCGGCGCTGTACCCGCCGAGGGCGTGGACGAAGGCGTCGCCGCGCACTACGGCGATCTGTTCCGCGAGCAGCGCGCGCTCGCCGACGGCTCCGGTTTCGTCGACCTCTCGCACCGCGGAGTCGTCGCCGTCACCGGCCAGGACCGGCTGAGCTGGCTGCATCTGCTGCTCACCCAGCACGTCAGCGACCTCCCGGTGGGCCAGGCCACCGAGGCGCTGATCCTCTCCGCGAACGGACACATCGAGCACGCGCTGTATCTCGTCGACGACGGCACGACGGTCTGGGCCCATGTCGAGCCCGGCACCCAGGACGCGCTGATCGCGTACCTGGAGTCGATGAAGTTCTTCTACCAGGTCGAAGTCGCCGACCGGACCGCCGAGTTCGCGGTCGTCCATCTGCCCGCCGGGTCCATCGCCGAGGTCCCCGAGGGCGCCGTCGTACGCGAGACGGCGTACGGCCGTGATCTGTTCCTCCCGCGCGCCGACCTGGAGTCGTACGCCGAGAAGGCGGGCCCGGCGGCCGGCATCCTCGCCCACGAGGCACTGCGCGTCGAGCACCACCGCCCGCGCCTCGGCTTCGAGACCGACCACCGCACCATCCCGCACGAGCTGGGCTGGATCGGCACCGCGGTGCACCTGCAGAAGGGCTGCTACCGAGGCCAGGAGACGGTCGCCCGGGTCCAGAACCTCGGCAAGCCGCCGCGCCGCCTGGTCTTCCTGCACCTGGACGGCAGCGAGGTCCACCTGCCCGCTCACGGCACGGAGCTCCGTCCGGCCGACGAGGGCCCCGACGGCCGGAAGATCGGCTTCATCACCACGTCGGTACGCCACCACGAGCTGGGCCCGGTCGCGCTGGCGCTGGTCAAGCGGAACGTGCCGGTGGACGCGAGGCTCCTGGCCGGAGAGACGGCGGCCGCGCAGGAAGTGGTCGTCGAGCCGTAGCCGGGCGACCGGGGCCGCGTAGTGGCCTAGATCTCCAGGAGCACGGTGAACGGACCGTCGTTCGTCAGGCCCACCCGCATCTTGGCACCGAACCGGCCCGTCGCCACCGTCGCGCCCAGGGCGCGGAGCCGGGCGACGACCTCGTCGACGAGCGGCTCGGCGACATCGCCGGGCGCGGCGGCGTTCCAGGTGGGCCGGCGTCCCTTGCGGGCGTCGCCGTAGAGGGTGAACTGGCTGATGACGAGGAGCGGGGCGTCGATGTCGCTGCACGACTTCTCGTCGTTCAGCATGCGGATCGACCAGAGCTTGCGGGCGAGTTGGGCCGCCTTCTCCTTGGTGTCCTCGTGCGTGACTCCGACGAGCACGCACAGCCCTTCGCCCACGATCTCGCCGACGGTCTCGTCGTCCACGACGACACTCGCGCCGTCCACCCTCTGCACCACAGCTCGCATGCGGCCATCATGCCGGGTGCGGGGAGAGCCGCAGGTAAAGGGGCCTACGCGGGGCTTCTTTGGGGGACTGTTTTTTGATCCTTAAGCCCCCATCTGGGGCTGTTCGTGGGCACTCGGTCACATAGGGGCCACTTGGGATGGCACCATGCTTCCACACGCCGGTCGAGGGGACGGTAGAGGCATATGAGCACACCGAGTACCGGGCAGCCTCCTGGGGCTGTCGTGTTGAGCCACGCGGGCCAGCCTGCCGGGCTGAGGCCGCCCACACAGCGCACCGCCGACGATCCGGGCCCGGGGGCGGATCCACGGCTGCCCGCCGATCCGCCCGAGCCCGATCTGACCGTGCTCAGTCTTCCCGAACTGCGCACCCTGCGGCGGGACGCGCAGCGGGACGAGGCGGACCTGAGTTATGTACGTCGGCTGCTGCAAGGGCGGATCGACATCCTGCGGGCGGAACTCGCGCGGCGCTCTCCCGCGGGCGCCGCGTCCGTCGTGGAGCGCCTCTCGGAGATCCTCACCGACGCCCCGGCCCGCCACCGCTCCTCCGCCCGCCACGTCACGCTGGGCACCCCGCAGAGCGAGGAGTACCGGCTGCTGGCGGCCGAGATGCTGGCGGAGGTCGAACTGTCGGACCTGGAGGCACGGACGGACGTCGAGCTGAACGCCGCGATGGCGAGGCTCGTGGGGTACGAGCAGCAGGTGTCCCGACGCCGACAGCGGTTGCAGCGGACGGCGGACGAGTGCGGGGCGGAGATCACGCGGCGGTACCGGGACGGTGAGGCTGTGGTGGACGACCTGCTGACCTAGGGGGTGTCGCGCAGTTCCCCGCGCTCTTTCAGGTCCTTCAGCCCGTCCGGCGTTTGAGGACGAGGCCCTCGGGTCGATGGCGGGGCCTGGGGCGGCAGCCCCAGTGGGGTGGAAGGGGCGGAGCCCCTTCGAGGGATGGGACGGGTAGGGGCGGCGGGGGCGGGAAAAATTGGGAGCACTCCCGGTGCCCGCGCCCCTACCGTGACTCCATGAGCCGTCCCGCACCCGACACAGGCACAGAGGTCCGCCCCATCACCGAGGCCGACATCCCCGACTGGACCAGGGCCCTGAACACCGGCTTCCTCCGCAACCCCGACGTCTCCGAGACGGAGATCGCCGACCGCAGCTCGTACATCGTCCCGTCCCGCACCCTCGGCGCCTTCGACAACGGCCGCTGCGTCGCCACCTTCCGCTCCTTCGCGCAGGAGATCACCGCGGTCGGCGGCACCCCCGTCCCGGCCGACGCCATATCGAACGTCACCGTCACCCCCACCCACCGCCGCCGAGGCATCCTGACCCGCATGATGGCCCACGACCTCACCGCCGCGAAGGACCGCGGCGACGTCGTGGCCACCCTGATCGCCGCCGAGTATCCGATCTACGGCCGCTACGGCTTCGGCCCCGCCACCTGGACCACCCAGTGGACGGTCGACGTCCCCCGCACCGGCCTCGACCCGAGATGGGCCGGCCCCGAGGACGGCGGCCGTATCGACCTCGTGGACGGCGCGGACGTACGCAAGCTCGGCCCGGAGCTGTACGAGCGGGTGCGCGGGGCGCAGCCGGGCGCCGTCGACCGGGACGAGCGGTGGTGGCAGGTCAGCACCGGGGCGCTGCGCCTGGACAGGACCCCGTGGACCGAGCCCTTCTTCGCCGTGTACCGCTCGGCGGGCGGCGAGGTCCAGGGGCTGGTGTCGTACCAGGCTGACGACCACTGGGGCGACGGCAAGCAGCCGTTGAACACGGCGTCCGTGAACTGGCTGATCGCGGCGACCCCGGACGCGGAGCGCGCGTTGTGGCGCTACCTGTGCTCGATCGACTGGATCACCACGGTGAAGAGCGGCTGGCGGGCCCCCGACGACCTGCTGCCCTTCTACCTGCCCGATCCGCGGGCGGCCAGGGTCACGACCCAGGCGGACTGGCTGTGGGTGCGGGTCCTGGACGTCGTACGGGCCCTGGAGGCGCGGACGTACGAGGGGCAGGGGGCGCTGGTGCTCGACGTCGTGGACGGGGACGACGGCCACGGGAGCGGCGGCGGGGGCGGGTTCACGGGCGGGCGGTTCCGGCTGGAGGCGTCCGCGGACGGCGCCTCGTGCACCCCGACCACGGCCACCGCCGAACTCACCCTGGACATCGCGGACCTGGGCCGTCTCTGGCTCGGCGACGAGTCCGCGGTGCGGCTCGCCGCGCTGGGCCGGGTGCGGGAAGAGCGAGCGGGCGCCGCCCTGGTGGCCGACGCCCTGCTGCGTACATCCAGGCGGCCTTGGTGCCCGGACGTCTTCTGAACCTCCGTTTCGCCGGCGACAGGACTGCTCATCCGTAGCGAGCTGTGCGGTTGTGGTTGTTGTTCTGCTTGCTCTTTTTCAGTTGTGGCTGTGCGCATCGATGTTCGGTTGTCGATGTGGAGTTGTGGCTGTGCTGACCGACCGGGCTCCCGGCTCCCCTCCGGAAGGGAGCCCGGTCAGCCGAAACTGGTACCTACTGGGCCAGCAGCATGACGAGGATCACCGCGCCGATGCCGCTGATCATGGTGTTCCTTGCCTTGAGGCCGATGGACAGGGCCAGGAAGGCGATGATGCCCATCGGCCCGTACTTCCACTGGACGAGCTGCTCGAATCCGATGGCGAGTGCGGCGACGGCGAGATAGATCAGCGGCATGCCGTCCTCCTTCGGGGACGATGGTCGACAGAACCGACTCTGGTGGCCAACCCCTCAGGAAGTTTGACCATGTTGCCTAAGTTGGCGACCAACTTCACTTTACTTATGTCCACTTGGAAGCGTCTCATAACCATCTACCTTTGAACTGCCACAAGATGGCGGGAAGTTGTAGTGTTTTGGTTGTGGACCCGGAACACGCCTCCGTCAATGGACGGAAGAGGACACAGCGGCCACAGAAGACACACCTAGAGGTGGCCGACGAGCTGCGCACGCGGATCAGGTCCGGCGTGCTGCGGGCGGGGCAGCGCATGCCCACACAGGCCAAGCTGGCCGACGAGTTCGGCGTCGAGCGCGGTGCCGTACGGCAGGCGCTGCGCATCCTGCAGTCGGAGCATCTGCTCACCAACGTCTCCAAGGGCAGCCCCGCCACCGTGGCCCCGCTGCGGGGCACGGCGGCCGGCCTGGTCCCGACCGGCCCCGGCGCCCCGCCGATGCCGACCACCGCGGCCCTGGCTCCGCGTATCGCGGCCGCGTTCGCGGCGCCCCATGTCGAGGTCGACGCCCTGTGCCTCACGTCGGTCTCCCTGACCCTCGCCATCGGCGAACCGCTGCGCCGGATCCACGCCGGGGAGCTGAAACCGGCCAAGGTCGACGTCCGCGTCCTGCTGCCGTCGCGGGACATCGACCTGGCCTTCCCGACCCCGGTGGACGCCCCGGACGAGCAGGGCCGGCTGCAACGCCGCTGGCTGGCCCATCGCAACGCGCAGGGGCAGGTGCTGCGGCACAACCTGCTGGCCCTGCGCTCCTCGCACGGCATCGACGTGAACGTGACGTTCCGCGCCCTGCCCTTCACGCCGCCGGTGAAGCTCTACCTCCTCAACGGCGTGGAGGCGCTCTTCGCGTACTACACGGTCACGCGCCGCGAGGAGGAGGTCGATCACGAGCAGCTGGAGATGTACGACGCCGAGGGCACCCGGTCGATGCTGTTCGCCTTCGAGCAGGGTGCCGGGCTGCGTGACACGACGTTCGTCGAGCAGTCGCACATCTGGTTCAACGCGCTGTGGGAGACGATCAGCTCGGAGCTGGTGCTCACGACCTGACCTCTCCCACGGCGGCCGACCCGGGTACTCGCCGGTCACAGCGCCGGGCGGGTGACCAGGGCGGCGAGCACCACGGCCCCGATGGAGCTGAGGGCCGGGCTTCTGGCCTTGAGGCCGATGGTGAGCAGCAGTAGCCCGATGATGCCCATCGGGCCGTACTTCCACTGGACGAGTTGCTCGAAGCCGAGGATGAAGACTGCGGAGAGGAAGGTGATGGCAGGCACGGTCGTTCCCCCTTCTGGCTGCCGGACGGGACGGGCGTGGAGCGTCGGGGGTTGTGCGGAAAGAAGGCAAAGGTTCTGCCAACTTGATCGAGTTGGTTGCCAACTCTAATAAGGTTGTCCCCACTTGGTACCTAGTCATAAACAACCTTCGGACAACTCCCCGTAGATGGATGGGAGTTGTAGCGTTTGGTCGTGACCCAGGAGAGCGTGGCAGTGAACGGCAGCAGGAGACCCTCGCCCCAGGAGATCGCCGACATCCTGCGGGAACGTATCCGCAGCGGCGAGCTCAGGGCCGGGGACCGCCTGCCCACCCAGGCCGAGCTCGCCGAGGAGTTCGGTGTGGAGCGCGGTGCCGTGCGCCAGGCCCTGCGGGCACTCCAGGACGACGGACTCCTCAGCAATGTGAGCAAGGGCAGCCCGCCGCGGATCGCCGAGTCGACGCCCACCCGGGAGGAGCCGCAGCCGACGATGGTGGCGCTGGCCCCCAGGCTGGCGGAGGCGTTCGCCGCGCCGCGGGTGCGCATCGACGCGGTCTGTCTCACCGCCGAGACCCTGATGCTGGCCCTGAGCGAACCCCTCCGCCTGATCCACGAGGGCCGGGTGGGCCCCGAGTCGATCGAGGCCCGGATCCTGCTGCCGTCACGGGAGATCAACCTCGCCTTCCCCATCTCGGTCGAGGGGCACAGCGACGACGATCCCGTCCACCAGGACTGGCTGGCCCGGCGCAACGCCCAGGGACAGGTCCTGCGTCACAACCTCCAGGCACTGCGCTACTCGCACGGGATCGACGTCCGTGTCGCCTTCCGGGCCCTGCCCTTCACGCCGCCGGTGAAGCTGTACCTCCTCAACGGCGTCGAGGCGCTGTTCTCCTACTACATGATCGGCCGGCGTGAGGGACCCTTGGAGTCCGGGCCCACGGACGTGTACGACGTGCTGGGCACCGAGTCGCTCCTCTTCTCCTTCGAGGAGGCGGCCGGCCGGCGTGACGTCGCGTTCGTGACGGAGTCCCAGAAGTGGTTCGACGCCCTGTGGGAAACCATCACCACAGACCTGAACCTGAACAGCTGACCCAGGAGAACGACGTAGTGGCCGGCAGCAACAAGGGGTTGCCCCAGGGCATCGCGGACACCCTGCGGGGCCGTATCCGCAGTGGCGAGCTCAAGAAGGGCGACAAACTGCCGACCCAGTCGCAGCTCGCCGCCGAGTTCGGTGTCGAACGCGGCACGGTGCGGCAGGCGCTGCGCATCCTCCAGCAGGACGGACTGCTCAGCAACACGGGCAAGGGCAGCCCGCCCCGGGTCTTCGAGGCGGCCCCCGAGCCCGACGGCCCCCAGCAGACGACAGCGATCCTGCACACCTGCCTGGAGCGGGCGTTCGAGAGCAGGAACGTGCTGGTCGACGTCGTCTGCTTCACCGCCGAGACCCTGATCCTGGCGCTCTCCGAACCGCTCCGGCTGATCCACCGGGGCCGGCTGCGCCCCGAATCGATCCAGCTCCGCTGTCTGGTGCCCGCCCGTGGCCTCGCCCTGGCCTTTCCGGTCCCGGTCGAGGAGGGGGACGCCTCGCGGGCGCAGGCCATCCACGAGGAGCTGATGAACCAGCGCGACAGCCAGTTGAAGGTCCTGCGCAGCACGCTGAAGAGGCTGACGAGGGAGGGCGAGAACAGGGTCGGCGACGTCCGCGTGACCTACAAGGAACTGCCCTTCACGCCGCCGGTGAAGCTGTACCTGCTCAACGGGGAGGAGGCGGTGTTCGGTTACTACCAGGTCGGTGAGCGGCCGCGGGACACCGCGGGCGGCGAGATCCAGACCTACGACGTGAGCGGTCACAAGGCGATGCTCTTCTCGTTCGCCGGCAGCAGGGGCGGCCGCGACGGCGCCTTCGTCGAGGAGTCGCTGAAATGGTTCGACGCGCTCTGGGAAACGATCGCAACTGATCTGACACTGTCCGAATGACACCTCGAAGGACAACCGGAGGGGACGCGGCAGCCGGCGGGCCGGGGTTTCCGCCTTCGCGTTCCTGGGGATGCAAGGATTGCCCTGCCAACTCGGCTAACTTGGGCCAACTGAAATCAAGTTGTCCCGACTTGGCCCCCAGTCATCTGCGTACTTCAGGCAACTCTCAGTAGTTGACGGGGAGTTGTAGCGTTCGGTTGTGACCCAGGAGAGCGTGGCCGTGAACGGCAGCAAGAGGCACTCGCCCCAGGAGATCGCCGAGGTCCTGCGGGAGCGGATCCGTCTCGGCGAGCTCAAGCCGGGTGACCGGCTGCCCACGCAGTCCGAGCTCGCCGAGGAGTTCGGTGTGGAGCGCGGTGCCGTGCGCCAGGCTCTGCGCGCCCTTCAGCAGGACGGTCTGCTCACCAACGTGAGCAGGGGAAGTCCGCCGAGGGTCGCCGGGGCGACGGCCGTGCGGGAGGGGCCGCAGCCGACGATGGTCGGATTGGCGCCCCGGCTCATGGCGGCGTTCTCGGCGTCGCACGTCCGTATCGACGCCGTCTGTCTCACGTCCGAGAGCCTGATGGTCGCCCTGGGGGAGTCCATCCGCCTGATCCACGAGGGCCGGGTGCGCCCCGAGTCGATCGAGGTCCGCATCCTGCTGCCGTCCCGGAAGATCAACCTCGCCTTCCCGGTCCCGGTCGAGAACGGCGAGGGCGACCTGGTCCACCAACGCTGGCTGGAGATGCGCAACGCCCAGGCACAGGTGCTGCGGCACAACCTGCTCGCCGTACGCTCCACGCACGGCATCGACGTCCATGTCACCTTCCGGGCACTGCCGTTCACGCCGCCGGTGAAGCTGTATCTGCTCAACGGTTCGGAGGCGCTGATCGGCTACTACGTCCTCACCGAGCGCCAGGAGGAGTACGAGAGCGCGATGCTGGACATGTACGACGCACTGGGCTCGAAGTCCGTGCTCTTCTCCTTCGAGGAGCAGGCCGGGGAGCGCGACGCCGCGTTCGTGGCGGAATCCCAGAAGTGGTTCGACGGCCTCTGGGAAACCATCACGACGGACATGACACTCTCCTAGTGACTTCTGATACGAAGCAGACTGAACCGGTGGCGTCCGAGACGGAGACAGAGATAGCGGAACTGCGGGAGTCGGTCACGCGTGCCCGAGTCGTCCTGTGGGACTTCGACGGTCCGATCTGCCGGCTGTTCGCGGGGCACTCGGCGGAGCGGGTGGCGACCGACCTGGTGGACTGGCTCGCCGGCCGCGGCCTGCACGGCCTGCTGACGGAGGAGGAACGCGGCTCTCTCGACCCGCACGTCGTGCTGCGTGCCGTCGATCGCCGGCGTCCCGGCAGCGACCTGGTGGCGGAACTGGAGGAGCGTCTCACCACGGAGGAGCTGCGGGCCACCGACTCCGCGATGCCCACCGCGTACGCCGACCCGCTGATACGCACCTGGACGGCCATGGGCTCCCGGCTGGCCATCGCCACCAACAACTCCCCGCGCGTGGTGCGCACGTACCTGAACAGCCGCGGTCTGGTCCCCTGCTTCAGCCCTCACATCTACGGCCGCACCCAGAACCTCCACCACCTCAAGCCCGACCCGCACTGCCTCAACCGCGCCCTGAACGCCATGGGCGCGGCCCCCTCCACCGCCCTGATGATCGGCGACACCCCCTCCGACTTCGCCGCCGCCCAGCAGGCGCGGGTCCCGTTCCTCGGCTACGCGCGTAACGCCCACAAGGAGAAGCTCTTGCGCAAGGCCGGGGCCACCTCGATCGTGGCCTCGCTGGAGCCGATCCTGAAGGTGCTACGGACTCAGGCCTGAATCATCAGCAGGGCGAACAGCGTGGCTGTCACGGTGGCCAGGTCGGTACGTCGGGCGCGTAGGGCCACCCCGGTCAGGAACAGCAGCAGTACGCCGACACCTCCGAGCCTGGCCTCCGCGAGCCGGCCCA
The DNA here is from genome assembly GCF_055564995.1 of Streptomyces sp. NPDC028907. Classification (NCBI taxonomy): domain Bacteria; kingdom Bacillati; phylum Actinomycetota; class Actinomycetes; order Kitasatosporales; family Streptomycetaceae; genus Streptomyces; species Streptomyces sp. NPDC028907. The sequence continues at coordinate 661,288 of NZ_JBVHVE010000002.1, read as the reverse complement.
GGACGAGCACGAAGAGATCCCCCGACACCTGGAGCACGAGCATGCCGCCACCTACCCTCCACTTTCGTGCTTCACCTCAACTGTCAGTCCAATTGGACTGGTTGACTTGAGAGTTGTCTGCCCGGTCCGATTGATCCCTTAACCACTGCGGTCATGCCAACCCACTCTTCTGGTCGGGTAGTTGACTGGGTCCTGGTTTGCCGGTGGATGGAAGGCGGTACGGTCCACAGGTGGACGCACAGCACCCCGGCGAAGGCGGCGGCAGGGAGTTTCAGCGGGTCTCCGACGAACTCCGTGCCCGGATGACCGACGGCACGTACGCGCTTCGGTCCTTTCTTCCCTCGCAGCGCGATCTCGCGGTGGAGTTCGGTGTCTCCCGCGACACCGTTCAGCGGGCGCTGCGGGAACTGGTCGGCGAAGGCTGGATCGAATCCCGGCGGGGCAGTGGTTCCCGGGTGATCAAAACCCAGCTCATCCAGTCCTCGGCGGCCAAGGCCACCAGGTTGCGCCGTGGCGCGACCCTGGGCCCGTTCATCAGCGAGGCCTTCGAGCAACCCGAAGTCACCCTGGACGTCTACACGTTGACCTCTGAGTCCCTGGACGCTCACATACGCCTCCAGGTGGAGCGGATCCGCGCGGGTTCCATCACGCCGCAGCGCATCTCCCTGCGCATGCTCCTGCCGGACGAGGACCTGTTCCTGCCCTACCCGCGCGCCAAGGACACCAAGGACGATCCTCGCCCGCGCGAAAGGCTGCGGGGCATCAGCAGGCGCCACACGGAGTCGATGCAGTCGGCGCTCAAGGACCTGACGACCGAGGAACTCGTCGGGTCCGTCGACATGGAGGTCCGGCACGCGCCGCTGACGCCGACCTTCAAGCTCTATCTGCTCAACGGCGTCGAAGCCCTGCACGGCATGTACGAGGTGATCGAGCGCCCGATGTCGCTGGACACCGATGAAGTGATCAATGCTCTCGACGTCCTGGGTCTCGGTGCCACCCTGACTCACCACATGAAGGACGAGGCCCCGGATTCGGCCGGCTCCGTCTTCGTGGACAGCATGCGGGCGTGGTTCGACTCGGTCTGGAACCTGCTCGCCGTGTAGGCGGGTGCCTGGCGAAAAGGGTATGGGCGAGTGCGCTAGCATCTGCGCACCGCCTGAGCAACCGCTCTGTTCCGCGCGTATGAGGTGGCGAACAAGCCAATCTCGAAACGACCTTCAGGGACGACTCAGTAAGAAGAGTGGCAGAATCACCCGTTCTGGCTACTCGAGCTTGACTCCGGTCGTGCCTGTTACCCCTGGCAACTAGTGTTGCCGTACCTTCCGTGTCTTGCGCGAATCACTCGGAGCGGCCCGTGGGTCCACGACCTCGTCCCCGTCCTTACCTCGGGGAACGTGCCGCGACCGCCGTCGCCCTGCGGTGGTTCCTGGAGCGGGCCCGACGGGAAGGGCAGCTGACCAGCGGGCACCACAACCTGAACTATGTGCTGCCGCTGACGGATGACGTCGCCCGGCTGCTGGGCCGTGAGGCCGGTACGTCGGTGACCGTGCGGATGCGGCGCACCGAGGCGCTGCCCGTGGTGATCAGAACCTGGCAGGACGAGGCGGAGATCCTCGGCGCCATCAGGGGAATCCTGCCCCATGTTCCCCAGTGTCTCGTCCAGGGGGACGACTTCGCTCTCCACAGCTATGTGGAGGGCGTTCCGCTCTCCAGCGTGTGCGGCAACGGCAAACCCGTCGACACCCTGCTCATCAAGGCGCTGGCCGGTCTGCTCGCGCAGATGGCTCAGGTGCGCAGGGGTGCGCTGCCACCCCTGCCGGCGGGTTGGCCCAACAACGACGACACGGACAGTCAGGGCTTTCTCCAGACCTTGGCCATCATGGCGGACCGTCAGGTCAGGCAGCCCAACTGGACTGAGTTCGGTGGGCTGTTCGCGGCCCTGGGCATCCCCGAGGACGCCCTGATCCGGTTGGCGGAGCGGGTACCCGCGATGACCCGGCGGCCGTACAGCCTGCTCCACGCGGACCTGCACCGGGACAACCTGATCATGTCGTACGGCGGTGACCCGCCGCTCATCTGCGTCGACTGGGAGCTGGCCACCTACGGCGATCCGCTGCACGATCTCGCGACCCACCTCGTCCGCATGCGCTACCCGATCCACCAGTGGGACGAGGTCATCGACGCGTGGGCGGCCGCCATGCAGCGGATCCGGCCCGCGGCGGTCAACGGCCTTGCCAAGGACCTGCGGCACTACGTCGCCTTCGAGCGGGCGCAGTCCGTCTACCCGGACGTGATGCGGGCCGCCAACTCGCTGCAGGGTTCGCGTGACCAGAAGAGCCTGGACGAGGCCATCGTGTCGGTGCGCCGGGCGCTGGAGGCCGCGGCCGAGCCGCTCAGGCTCAGAAACCTGCCCGATGAGCGTGAGATCCAGCGGATCCTCTTCCGGTGGCGGGCCGCACGCAACGGCGGCGTCGGACTGTCCGCCGAGATGAAGGCCTGCGAGGACTGGCATCCCGATCTGCGAGTTCCGGAGCATCCCGATTTTCCGCTGTCGGCCGTTCGGCACGCTCTGTTCGCGGAGGGGGCGGCACCCGCCAGACGGGTGTTCAAGGGCACGGGGCACCTCAATTCGGTGGTCAGGGTTCCGGGCGTCGACGTCTCGGTGGTGGTGCGGCGCAAGGTGGCGAACGTGTGCCGCCGTGAGCGCGGCTTTCTCAGTGAGCACGCCGTGCTGCGGGCCATCGAGGTGTCGGGGATCGCGGTAGCGGCACCGAAGTTCCTCGCCCTCGGCACGAGTTACCAGGGGGAACCTTTCGCCATCCACACCTACGAGGGACCGCGCGACATCGATCAGCCGCCCAACCATCCGGTGCACGGGCTGCTGCCGCACGAGGCCGACCGGCTCGTCGACCAGCTCGTCGAGCTGACGTGGGTGGACTACAAACAGCTCGACCCGGCGGCCGGCGAGGGCCTCTACTACGCCTGGCTGAGCGAGCAGATCGTGCATCTGGTGGCGGAGTTGCCGAAGGAGTCGCAGCAGCTGGCCCGGCTTCTCGGACTCCCCGACGCGCCCAGGTTGCGGGAGATCCTGTCGCGTTACCAGGTGAGTGAGCGCAGACCCGCCCTCCTGCACGGCGACCTGAACCCGTGGAACCTCGTCCGCCGCGACGACGAGCTGGCGCTGACCATCATCGACTGGGAGATGGCAGTGGTCGGCGATCCGCTCTACGACCTGGTCCGCCATATGCACCTGACACCCACCCGCCCGGAGATCCGCGACCGCATGTTCCGCCGCTGGGAGCGTCGGCTGGCCCCCGAGTACACCGTCAACTGGCGCCGCGACTGGCGTGTCTACCGCTGGATCGAGATCGTGCGTTCCGCGTATGTGGACCTCGACCGCCTGGTCACCGGCGCGAGCCTGGACGCCCCCAACGTCCGCCGGGCCGTCGACTCCTACGCGATGACCTTGGCGGCGGCCACGGGCTCGCTCGGCATGCCGGCCCGCTCCACGGCGAACCCCTATCTTGCCCGCGCCCTGGTCTGAGGGGACCATGACTCCACCCAAGGCCGGTTTGTACAGGGGCATATGAGCGGTGGAAGGGGGCGGGCATGCCCGAGCGGGGGAGCGGAGCGACCGACGTCGGCATGGGGCAGAGGCTGAAGCGTTTTCAGGAGCGCTTCGAGCCCATGGTGGTCAGGTTCCTGCTGCTGGGGATCTTCGCCACCGGGCTGACGGCTCAGTTCGTCAAGCCGGTCGGGGACGCACTCGAGGGCAAGGCCTATCTCGGTGGCGCGCTGCTGAGCCTCGTCGGATATGTGCTGTACGACCAGGTCAAGGAGCTCTCGTCGTCGGTCAGGGCACCGACTCGTGCCCTCGTGAACTCCAGCCAGCTGGGCAGTTTCGTCAGCGAGGCCTTCCAGGCCCGGCATGTGGAGATCGGCTTCCTCGGCTACACCGGCGAGACCCTGTACCACGCGCTCTACCATCGGCTCGAGGACCTCTCCGACAATCCCGGGCCCACCCGGAGCGTCTCGATCCGCATGCTGGTCCCGGACTTCGGGCAGCCGATGATCGTGCCGTCCAAGGTGGGCGACGGCGATCATCCCGAGGATGACGAGGCGTTCCGCCGGCGTATGGCGCAGCGCTGTCGCGAGTACGACGACATACTGTCCGAACTGGCCGAGCAGCTCTCCGTCTCCCCCAGCCTGACCGTCCATTGCGAGTACCGCCTCTACCCCGGCATTCCGCGCGACAAGATCTGCCTCTTCAACCGGGAACTCGTCCTGCACGGTCTGTACGACCTGTCCGCGCGGATGCGGCTGAATCAGAGTGGCGACCAGTACTACGACCCGAAGGGGTTCAAGACCGATCTCAACGTGTGGTCCCGCAAAGGAACGGCGGCCGCGGAGGCGGCCGTCTCGACGTGGAACAAGCACTTCGACGACCTCTGGTTCCTGGCGAAGAGCCCGGAGTGGCGACAGCAGGCGGCTGCCTGAGGCCGAGCGGCGGCCGACGGGACGGGAGCATAGGCTCACCGGCATGAACGAGTCGGGTACCAGTGAGATCGGCCTCCGCGAACGCAAGAAGCAGCGGATGTACCAGACCGTCTCGGACACCGCCGTCCGCCTCTTCCTGGAGAAGGGCTTCGACGCCGTCTCCGTCGCCGACGTCGCCGCCGCCGCGGAGATCTCCAAGCCGACGCTGTTCCGGTACTTCCCGACGAAGGAGGATCTCGTCCTGTACCGGTTCGCCGATCACGAGGGCGAGGCAGCGCGGGTCGTGCGGGAGGGCCCGTCGCCGGTCGAGGCGTTGCGGCGGCACTTTCTCGACGGGCTGGAGCGGTGCGACCCGATCACCGGCCTCAATGACCATCCCGAGGTGCTCGCCTACCAGTCGTTGCTGTACGGGACTCCCGCGCTGGTCGCTCGTATGTACGGCTACCTGGAGCGTTCGGAGGCCGCGCTCGCCGAGGCGCTCGGGGGAGGGCTTCAGGCGCGGCTGGCCGCGGGGCAGATCGTGGCGGTGCAGCGGATCCTCGCGCAGGAGAACTGGCGGCGGATCGCGGCGGGGGAGCGGGCGACCGAGGTGCGGGCGGATGCCGTGGCCGCCGCCGAGCGGGCGTTCGGGGTGTTGGCGGCCGGGCTGCCCGGGCTGGTCGCCCACTGAACTGAAGCTCGGTAAAAGATTTAACTCGGTTACGTTATTTCGGTACGCTCCATGGAATGACGTCACCCGACCCCGCCCTCCACCAGAACCGCCTCCGCCACGCCCTCGACCAGGAACGCGCGCACCACGACCGCTGCCGGACCGCCCTCGCCGCCATGGTCGACGGCGCCGACGAACAGGTCGTCATCGGCGAGAGCGCCTCCGCCTCGGGTGCCGACGCCGAGGTCCTCGGATACCAGCTGCGCAGCCAGGCCAAGGCGATGCACGAGCTGCCCGAAGGGCCGTTGTTCTTCGGGCGGCTGGACTTCGGCGGCCCGGAGCAGCAGGCGCTGCACATCGGGCGGCTGCGGATCAGCGAGCACCCCGCCGAGCCACCCCTCGTCGTCGACTGGCGCGCCCCCGTATCCCGCGCCTTCTACCAGGCCGGCGCCCGCGACCCGCAGGGCGTCGCCGTACGGCGACGATTCGGCTGGGCTCCGGGCAGCCGCGGGGACTCCGCCGACCTCACCGGGATGGAGGACGAGCACCTCGGGGCGGGCGAGTCCGGGGCGAGCGAGATCGTCGCGCGGGAGATCGAACGGCCCCGCGTCGGACCCATGCGCGACATCGCGGCCACCATCCAGCCCGAACAGGACGATCTCGTACGAGGCGACCTCGCCCTCTCCGTGTGCGTCCAGGGTGCGCCGGGCACCGGCAAGACCGCCGTCGGCCTGCACCGCGCCGCGTACCTGCTCTACACCCATCCGCAGCGCATCCGCCGTGGCGGCCTGCTGATCCTCGGGCCGAACCCGACCTTCCTCTCCTACATCGCCGAGGTGCTGCCCGCCCTCGGCGAGACCGGCGTACGGCAGTCCACGCCGCGGGACGAGATCGCCCGGCATCCGGTCAAGGGCACGGACGACGAGAGGGCCGCAGTCGTCAAGCACGACGCCCGGATGGCCGAGGTGCTGCGGCGTGCCCTGTACGCGCGCGTGGACGAGGGCGACGGGATCGGTCCGCTGGCCGTGCCCGAGGGGTCGTATCGGTGGCGGGTGGCGGAGGGCGAGCTGCGGCGGATCGTGGCGGGGGTGCGGGCCGAGGAGCCGCCGTACGCCGTGGGGCGGGAGCGGGTGCGCACGCGGGTCGTGCGGCGGATCCTGGAGCAGGCCGAGCGGCGGGGCGGACCGCCGGGCGCCGCGTGGCTGAAGAAGATCTCGCGCGCGCGGGAGGTCGGGGAGTACGTCGACGCCGTGTGGCCCCGGGTGCGGCCGGAGGAGGTCGTGTGCCGACTGCTCATGGATCCCGATGCGTTGGCGGAGGCCGCCGACGGGCTGCTGGCCGCTGACGAGCAGAAGGCGCTGCTGTGGGCGCGGCCGCCGCGGTCGTGGAAGTCGGCGCGCTGGTCGGCCGCCGACCTCGTGCTGCTCGACGAGGTGGCCGGGCTCATCGAGCATCCGCGGCAGTACGGTCATGTCGTCGTCGACGAGGCGCAGGACCTGTCGCCGATGGAGTGCCGGGCGATCGCGCGCCGGGCCGCCTTCGGGTCGGTGACCGTGCTCGGGGACCTGGCACAGGGGACGACCGCGTGGGCGGCGCGGTCCTGGGAGACCGTGCTGGCCCACCTGGGGAAGCCCGACGCGGTGGTCGTGCCGCTCACCACCGGGTTCCGGGTACCCCGGGCGGTGCTGGCGCTGGCCAACCGGCTGCTGGAGCGGCTGGACGTGGCGGTGCCGGCGGCCCGTTCGCTGCGGGGCGACGGGGAGCTGCGGTTCCGGCCGGCGGACGGGGATCTGCCGGGGGCGGTCGTGGGTGCCGTCCGGGACGCGCTGGGCCGGGAGGGGTCCGTCGGGGTCGTCGCCGCGGACGGGGACGTGGACCGGGTGCGGGAGGCGTTGTGGTCGGCCGGTATCGAGGCGGGCGGCGCGGACGAGCTCGGGGCGCGGGTGGCCGTCGTGCCGGCGAGTGTGGTGAAGGGGCTGGAGTACGACCATGTCGTCGCCGTGGAGCCGGCGGCGATCGTGGAGGCCGAGGCGCGGGGGCTGCACCGGCTGTATGTGGTGGTGACGCGGGCCGTGGCGGGTCTTGAGGTGGTGCACGGGAGGCCGTTGCCGTGGTGAGAGCCCCGAAGGGTGAGGGCCCCGAAGGGCGACGGCCTCCCGCGCGCGGTCACACCGCTGCCAGGAGCGGCATCAACTGCTCTTCCTCGTACGTCAGATGCGCCTCCAGCGCCGCCGTGAGCCGTTCCACCTCGGCGCGGGCGGCGGCCGGGTCCGCGTCCTCGGCGGACACCACGCGGCGCAGGTCCTCGACGAGCTCGGCGATCCGCTCGTGCTCCTCGCCGAGCCGGGCCAGCGCGGGCGCGAACTCGGGGTGGCGGTCGGCCAGCACCGGGAACATGCCGATGTCCTCGCCGGTGTGGTGGTTGTGCAGGCCCGCGCAGAAGGTCAGACAGTTGACGCGCAGCTGGGCGCCGAGGGTCGTACCGCCGCCGGTGCTCATCTCCTCGCGGATCAGGGCGAGTTCGCGGCGGAAGGCGTCGTGGACGACCTTGATGGCCTCGCCCATGGAGGAGGCGTTGATGTTCGGGGGCCCGCCCTGGGCGATCTCGTACAGGGCGACGACGGGAATCACCCTTTCCGTCTTCTCCTGGTACGCCGCCCAGCCCGGATCCGCCTCCACGGCCCGAGCGAAGGCCCGGTCACGCTCCTCGCCGTCGAGGACGACGGCCCGCGCCTCGTAGGTGAACGCGCCGCTCTCGATGGTCACTCGCGGGTTCGCCCGGAGGTTGTGGAACCACGCCGGGTGTTTCGGGGCGCCGGCGGCCGAGGCGATGACGAGCACTCGGTCGCCGCCGTCGGGAAGGTAGCCGACGGGGGTGGTGTGCGGGCGGCCGGTGCGGGCGCCGGTAGTGGTGAGCAGCAGGAGCCGGGCGCCTTCGAAGTAGCCGCCGACGCGGCCCTTGTTGGCGCGGAACTCCTCGATGACCTGCTGGTTGAAATCGTGGGGCAATTCTGTCTCTTTCTCTGTCGCTGGATGTCCGTACGAAGGGCACGGAGGGAAAGGCGAAGAGAAAGAGGCGGGCTCCTGGCCCGCCGCCACAGCCTCACTCAGAGGCCGGGCAACACCCAACTCGCTCACGGCACATGGCCGACCCGGCAGTCATGGATCAGGACAGTACCGTGCGTCCCATGACGACCGCCACGCAATTCCAGGACATCCCCACGACGACGCTCGCCGACCTGCTGGGCCGAGCGCAGGTCATGGGCGTCGGCATCCGCCCGCTGTGGGGCCCCGTCCCGCGCGTCGCCGGACCGGCGTACACGGTGTCGTGCCCGCCCGGCGACAACCTGATGCTGCACGCCGCCATCCACCGTGCCCCGGCCGGCTCGGTCGTGGTCGTGGAGTCGGGCGATCTCGACTACGCCCTGGCCGGCGGAAACGTCTGTGCCGTGGCCCAGCGCCGCGGAATCGCCGCGTTCGTCGCCGACGGCGTGATCCGGGACCTCGCGGAGGTGCGGGAGGCACGCTTCCCGGTCTTCGCGCGGGGCGTCATCCCGGTCCCGGGCACCAAGGCGGCCGTACGGCCGTTGAACGAGCGGGTGAGCTGCGGCGGCGTGGCGGTCGACGCCGGGGACGTGGTGGTCGCCGACGAGGAGGGCGTCGTGGTCGTCCCCGCGGCCCGCCGGGAGGAGATCCTCGCGGCGGCCCGCACCAAGCTGGCCAAGGAGGCGGAGGAATCCCTCGACGACTGGGAGACGGCCCACCGCGCCCGGATCGACAGGATCCTGGCGGAGGGCGGGTTCGAGGCGTGAACCCGCTCCCACCGGTCCCTTCGGATCCTTCGGCGCCTCCCGTGCCGTCCTCGGTGCTGGTGTTCCTGGATGTCGACGGAACGCTGGTCCCGTTCGGGGCGGACCGCCCGTACCCCGTGTACGAGGCGGCCCACCCGCTTCCCGAGACGGCCGTCCACCCCCTGCTCTCCCGCGTCGCCCCCGCCCTCGGCGTCCGCCTGGCCGAACTCGCCGCGCTCGGCTGTGAGCTGGTGTGGGCCACGACCTGGCTGGACGACGCGAACACCTGCCTCGCGCCGTGGCTCGGGCTGCCCGCGCTGCCGGTGGTGGAGTGGCCGGACGAGGGCGACGAACCCCGGCTCGGGCCGCGCGTCCCGCACTGGAAGACACGGCCGTTGGTGGCACGGGCCGCGGGGCGGCCCTTCGTCTGGGTCGACGACGAGATCACCGACGCCGACCGGGCCTGGGTGGCCGGCCACCATCGCGCGCCCGCTCTGCTCCACCACGTCGACCACCGCTACGGCCTGACCGAGCGGGACTTCGCCGTGCTGGTGGAGTGGGTCAGCGCAAATGGCGGGCCAGTACCTCGGCCACCCGGGTGATCCCGTCCGTCCCGTGCCCCAGTCCGATGGCCCGGCGGGCCTGGCCCTCGGCCGCGCGCATGACGCCCGCGTCGATGCCGTGGGCCTCCGAGGTCTCGACGATGTGGGCCATGGAGGAGGCGCCGGAGGTGATCGGGTTGAGTTCGCCGGAGTAGGTGCCGTCGTCGGCGTCGCCCGCGAACTCCTCGAAGAGCGGCGACATGATCGTGCCGATGCCCTGCGCGAAGGGGAGAAGTTCAGTCGCGGTGATGCCCTCGGCCCGCGCCATGGCCAGGGCGTGTGCGTAGCCCGACATGGCCGTCCAGAAGATGTCGAGCAGCGCGATGTCGTAGGCGGCGGCCCGGCCGATGTCCTCGCCGAGGTGGGTGTGGGTGCCGCCGAGCGTGTCCAGGACGGGCTGGTGCTCGCGGTACAGCTCCTCGGGACCGCTGTAGATGACCACCGCGTCAGGTGTCCCGATGGTCGTGGTCATCGCCATGATCGCGCCGTCCAGGTAACGGATGCCGTGCGCGTCCGCCCAGGCGGCCGCTTCCCGGGCCCGGTCCGGGGTGTCGGCGGTCAGATTGACGACCGTACGGCCCTTGAGCGCGTCGGTGACCGCGTCCTGCCGCAGGACGGAGTCGGCGGCGTCGTAGTTCACCACGCAGACGACGGTCAGCGCACTGGCGGCGACCGCCTCGGCGGCGGACGCGGCCGACGTGGCACCGCGGTCGACGAGCTCCCGGTCCCGCCCCGGCGTGCGGTTCCAGACGGTGACACGCAGGCCCGCGTCCAGAAACGCACCGGCCAGCGCCCGGCCCATCGGGCCGAGACCGATGACGGTGACGGTGGACTCGTGGTCGAAGGTGGGCATGACTCAACTCCCTGTAGGGTGGCGATAATTGATGACAAAAGGGGTGGTGACATGTCGCGTCGGCGCCATGATCCGAACGTCTGCGGAGTGACCGCCGCGATCGCGGTGGTGGACGGCAAGTGGAAGACGTCGCTGCTCTGGCTGCTGGAGTCCGGCCCGCTGCGCCCGGCGGAACTGCGCCGTCGGCTGCCCGGCCTCAGCGAGAAGGTGCTGACCCAGGCGCTGCGCGAGATGGAGGCGGACGGTCTGGTGGACCGTGAGGTGTACGACGTACTGCCGCTGAAGACCGTCTACTCACTGACCGAATTCGGCCGCGACCTGGCCGAGGCTCTCGGCCCGCTCTCCGACTGGGGCCACCGCCGCCTGGAGCGGCTGACCGGTGCCCAGCCGGTCTCCTGAACCGAAACGCCACCTCCGTCCGCCGCGCCGTCGTCGATCACCCACATCAAGGGTCGGACGACGGCGGCGCGCTGCCAAGTACCCACAAAAAAGTGGGTATCGGCGTGGTGCGTACGGCTGCGACCGTGCCCGCTCAGCCCCTGAACCCCTGGCGCCACGACGGACGACGCGGCTCCCAGTCAGAGGTAGAACCCGCCGTGCCGAAGGACCGTCCCTTTGGGGCGCAGCCGGTGGTCGTGGCGGACCAACGGTCGAAATGCGGCGGGTCTGTCGAGGGCCTCTAGAGCACGCGGAGGTTGGCGATCGGGATGTTCCACTCGTTCCGCTCGATGTTCCCATGGTCGTCCTGGGCGGCAGCGGGTACCGCGGCCAGCATCAGCCCGGCGACGACAGCGGCCAGAACGGCGGCGACTCCACGCTTCACGGTTTCCTCCTCGACGACGCCCGTACCGACGCTCGAATCGATGTCTGTACCGATGCCGGTACCGACCACCCTGCGCCGGGCCACCGCGTCCGCCCGCCCGGACACGCCGCGCGGGCGGACGGTTCAGCCGCTCGGTGGCGGTGGGGGCCGCGAGCGGCTGGGCGTCAGGAGAAGTCGTACGCCGCCCAGTCGGTGAGCGTGCGATAGCCGAGGCGCTGGTAGAGGGCGTTGCTGGTGGGGTTGGCCAGGTCGGCGAAGAGGACGACGTCCTGCGCGCCGGCGGCCAGCGCGGCGCGGCTCACCTCTGCCGTCACGGCCGCCGCGTAGCCGCGACCGCGCAGGTGGGCCGGGGTGTAGACGATGTCCACCTGGATCTGGCCGCCGATCAGCGGATTCATTCCGGCGATGGAGACGGGGGTGCCGTCCGGGGTCTCCCAGAGGGTGTAGCGCTTGTCGGCGTAACGCGTACCGGCCCACGACTCGGCGTCGATGGTGACGTCTTCCCCGACGGCCTTGGCGAACTCGCCGCACCAGAACATGACCTGATCGAGATCCTCCTCGCCCAGGACCCGCCCCCGACCAGCCGGCATCGGATCCGGCGGGGTGAGCGTGCCGAGGCGATACAGCCGGAGCCGGATGTCACGGAGTTTCGGCGTGACGCCGGTGTGCCGCTGCCAGGCCTCGGCGAAGGCGGTGGCGGTGCTGTGGTCCGCGCTGACGGCGGGGAGGGAGTGCCCGAGTGCGGAGAGGTAGGCGGCGAGGCTGTCGGCCTGCTCGGGTGTGAGCGGGGTGAGGCACAGCGCGCGGGGCGGGAGGCGGTAGAAGACGGCGTGCGCCTGGCCGGCCCGCTCCAGCACGCCGTAGACGGGCGCCTCGCTCCCGAACGCCTCCGCCCCACGCGTCCGCACTCTCTCGGCCCACGTCAACGGCATGACATGCATCCCGGGCCGAGCCCGAAGAAAGCCTCCGGCTCGGGCGAGGAAGTCGTCCACGTCTTGGGCGAGGTGCCAGTCGTCTGGGCGCATGGGGTCAGCATTCCCGATCGGGTCGGCGGGGGGTGTGGGGAGCGGGGGCGGGGGTGGTGGGTTTTGGTCAACTGGCCCTGGGGTGAGGTCGCTCGGCAAGTCGCCCCCCCCGTACTCGACCGCACGCCGCCCCCTCCTCCCGGTCGTCAGCAGGCCCTCACCCCCCGGCCAACTGACACCGGTGGGCGGCAATCCATTCGCGGGAGCGCCTGTTCATCTCCTCGTAGCCGTCGGCCCACACGCGCGCGTACCCCGGATGCCCGGCCGCCGCGCTCGCGCGGATCTCCTTCAGCGCGATGTCGAGGAAGCCCTGCAGCATGTCGACCACCCGCCCCCGTTCGTCGGACGTCAGACCGTGCACCGCGGCGAAGCGACGAAAGCGACCGAAGAGATCGCTGTCGGCCCGGGCGTCGGTGATGTCCGACGGAGCCCGCAGGGGCACCCAGTGCCGGACGGCGACCGCGATGTCGAAGAGCCGGTCCGCGGGTACGGCCAAGTCGAAGTCGATGAAGGCCACCGCCCGGCCGTCCCGCACCACGACGTTCTCCAGGCAAAGATCGGTATGGCAGACCAGGTCGCCCTCGGCCCCCGGCGGCAGCCGTCTCCCACGCCAGACGACCCCGTCGGGCAACTCGAACCCGACCGCGGCAGCGTGCAACGCCCGTTGGAGCCGAGCAACGCTGACCAGCAGTTCCTCATCCGCCGCCCAGTCCGGGAAGGGCGGCACGGCGACATCGCCGGGAACGTGGTCCAGGATCTCCCGGCCGTGCCGGTCCATCCCCAGAAACCTCGGAGCCGCGCGGAACCCCGACAGCTCCAAGTGCTTCAGGAACAGACGCACCGCCTCGGCGTTCACGCCCCCGGGACGGCGTACCGTCTCGCCGACCCGTACGACCGTGCCGGCCTGGTCTATCCCGCCGGCCAGGGAGTGCTCCACCACGTCGTCGGCCACATCCCGATTCTCACCCGTTCTGTCCCAGGTGTGTCCGGGTGGAGCGAAGTCGATGACCTGCGGTGCCCGAGGATCGGTGAGACAGTTTCGGTCCGCCCGCCTTGGCCACAGCCGGGACAGCTGATTGGCTGGCCGTCATGACTGAGCTCGGCCCCGTCGTCTGGCCGCCTGACCCGATCAAGACCGAGCGGCTTGTACTCCGTGAGCCCGCGGCCCGGGACCGTGCGGCGGTCATCGAGCTGCTGGCCTCGCCGGAGGTGGGCGCCTACGTCGGCGGCCCCCGACCACGTGACGAACTCGAGCGCGACATCCCTGCGGTGCCCGGCGGGCGCCCCGGCCTTTTCGTCGTCGATCTCGACGGAGCGATGATCGGCCGGATCACGCTCACCCGCGAGACAGGACACCTTCTTCAGGCGGCCGGGAAGGCTGAGCTCGGCTACCTGTTCCTGCCACAGGCGTGGGGGTACGGATACGCCGCCGAAGCATGCGCGGCGGCACTCGACTGGTTCGCCGGCGCGCTTCCCGGTGAACCCGTGGTGCTCGCCACCCAGACCGCCAACCTCCGCTCGATGCGCCTCGCGGCGAAGCTGGGGTTCACCGAGGTGGAGCGCTTCGAGGCCTACGGCGCCGAGCAGTGGTTCGGCATCTGGTCCTCGGCCACGCCGCCCGTGTCCCAGGTGCCGTGACCGTGCCGCTCAGTCGGTTCGTCGCAATCCTGCTGCCAGGCCCGTGAGCGGTGATCAGAGCAGCAGTGGCAACGGCTTCCACCCCGTCTCCGCCGTCCACCCGCGTGCCGGAATCCGCGACGTGGCTGTCCTGTCCCGCATAGCCGTTGGCATTAACCAGCCGCATGGGGGCAGGGCGCGGGTCCTCACCGACCCTGCTGGACATCCCTTCTGCACCGTCAGGCGCTGATCGGCGTACTGTCGCGGACCCCGTGGTCAGCAGGGGCGCCGTCGAGCCAGGATCTGAATCCCTTGTGCTTCGTGCCCGTTCATGGTGGCGACGGAGATGCGGCGGGTGTCGGCGATCTTGAAGTCGGCGAGCAGGGAGGGAAACCAGTCGCGGGAGTGGTGGCGGCAGACCGCCCCGCCGCCGGTCTCGAACACCCCGTAGGTGCCGTAGCGTTCCGCGAACCTGGCATAGCGGTCTCGGTTGCGCTCGTCGTCCTGCAGCAGCAGATCACTGAGGTAGAGCATGCCGCCCGGTTTGAGATCGGCCACAGGCGACCTGAAGACCCCCGCTCACGGACACCGGCTGCGTTGATGTAGTCCAGCTCGACGTCCGCCGCCGACACTCCGCGCACATCCATCCGGGCCTCCGGTACGACGCCGACCAGTCGCTTCGACCAACGGGACTGCCTAGACATCGCGGAGACAGGGCAGCGGCGATCTCCCGGAGCCCCTTCGCAGTGGCATGGCGCACTTTTGCAAGCGGGTGCTTGCAATAGTTAGCGACGGTGAGGCAAGGTGGAGACATGGCATCGCTCAACGTCGGCAATCTCGGCGAGTATCTGCGCGAGCAGCGGCGCACCGCGCAGCTGTCGCTGCGGCAACTCGCCGATGCCGCCGGGGTGTCCAATCCGTATCTGAGTCAGATCGAGCGCGGGCTGCGCAAGCCGAGCGCGGAGGTGTTGCAGCAGGTCGCCAAGGCGCTGCGGATCTCCGCCGAGACGCTGTACGTGCGGGCCGGCATCCTCGACGCCGAGCGGGACCGGGACGAGGTGGAGACGCGCGCCGTCATACTCGCCGATCCCACGCTGAACGAGCGGCAGAAGCAGGTGCTGCTCCAGATCTACGAATCCTTCCGCAAGGAGAACGGGTTCGGGATATCCCCCGAGGCGGGGGAGACGGACGAGGCCGCCGAGGCAGTGCAGCGAGCAGCCGAAGCCGTCTCGGCGGGCCGGGACGCGGCGCACTCCGAGCGAAGCGATACGACCGACACGGGCCGCACCGGCGGCACGAACGGCTCGAACGGCTCGAACGACACGGCCGACGCCGACCGCAAGCCCGCCGCGCGCCGTACCCGTAAGACCGGCAGCACCAGCAGCACCCGCAAGACCCGCACCACCCGCAACACCCGCACCTCCGGCGGCAGTGACGCCGCCCCGGAGGACCCGATCGACCCCCAGCAGTCGGCGGGCTGACCGCAAAACTGCCGTACGCGCGACCCCCGTCCGCGTCGGCGAGTATCGGCCCGGCCGATCGCGGGGACCCAAAACCCTCACCTCAGAGCAAACCGGGAGGACCAGCACCATGGCCATCACCGACGACCTGCGTAAGACCCTCAGCGACCCGACCCCGCTCTACTTCGCCGCCGGCACCGCCGACCTGGCCCTTCAGCAGGCCAAGAAGGTGCCCGGCCTGGTGGAGCAGCTGCGCGCCGAGGCGCCGGCGCGGTTCGAGGCCGTGCGCAACACCGACCCGAAGGCCGTCCAGGAGAAGGCCACCGCCCGAGCCAAGGAGGCGGGTGCCAAGGCGAAGGAGGCTCAGGAGAGCTTCCAGACGAGGGTCAACGAGTTCGTCAGCGGCCTGGACGCCGACATCAAGAAGTTCGGCACCAACCTGGACGCGGACTTCAAGAAGCTCGGCAGCAACCTCGACGCCGACCTGAAGAAGTTCGGCGAGAGCGCCCAGGACGTCGCGCTGCGCACCCTCGGTGTCGCCGCCGAGTACGCCGTGAAGGCCCGTGAGACCTACGAGAAGGTCGCCGAGCACGGCGAGCAGGCCGTGAAGACCTGGCGCGGCGAGGCGGCCGAGGAGATCGAGGAACTCGCCGTGGCCGTCGAACCGAAGGCCGAGCCCGTCGAGGTCAAGGCGGATAAGGCGGACAAGGCGGACAACACGGGGAAGGCCGAGGCCGAGCCGACCGGGACCGCGCCCGCCGCCGAGGCCGCCCCCGCGAAGAAGGCCCCGGCCAAGAAGGCCACGGGCGCGCGGAAGACCACCGCCAAGAAGACGACTCCGCCCGCCAAGTAACCCCCTGACCCCCGCCCGACCGGCCCGCCCCGAGTACCCCCAGGTCACACGGGCGGGTGAAACGGGGCCATCGGGCACGGGCCGGGCACTTAACAGGTGCTCGGCCCGTTGTTCGGGTAGCCGGCCTGTGGTTGCGGGTACGGTGACCGCGTAGATACGAGCCGAGTCGGGTGGTGGACGTAGTGCTGATGCAGGGCTTCGCGGGGTTCATGTGGCTGCTGAGCATGGCCCTGATCCTTTTCAGCGGCTTCGCGTTGATCGACGCGGCCATCCGTCGCGAGGACGCCTACCGCGCGGCCGACAAGCAGACCAAGCCGTTCTGGATGATCGTCCTCGGGCTCGCCTTCGTGGTGAACCTGATCTTCAACATCCTGTCGTTCCTGCCGATCATCGGCCTCATCGCGACGATCGTGTACATGGTGGACGTGCGCCCCGCGATCAAGGGCCTCCCCGGCGGCGGCCGCAGCAGAAAGGGCTCGAGCAGCGACGGCCCGTACGGCCCGTGGAACGGCGGCCGCTGATCAGCGCTCCGCAGGGGGAACGCCCTCAGGGGCAAGGCCCGCAGGGGTGACGCCCGCGGCGGTAACGCCCTCAGGCGCGAGCCCTCAAACCCCCCGGTCCAGCAACAACACCGCCACGTCGTCCGCCAGCTCGCCCCCATTGAGGTCCCGAACCTCATTGACCGCGGCCCGCAGCAGCGCCTCCCCGCGCAGCCCCTCGGACAGCTGCCGACGGACCATGGACACCATGCCGTCCTGTCCGAGCCGTTCCCGCCCCTCGCCGACCCGGCCCTCGATCAGGCCGTCGGTGTAGAGCATCAGGGACCACTCCGCCCCGAGCTCCACCTGCATCCGGGGCCAGCGAGCCCCGGACAGCAGCCCGAGCGCGGGCCCGTTGTTGTCGTACGGCAGCAGCCGTGCCGCCCGCCCCGGCCGGGCGAGCAGCGGCGACGGATGCCCCGCCAGGCACAGCCCGGCGCGTCGCCCGTCCGGCGCGATGTCCACCGTGCACAGCGTCGCGAAGATCTCGTCGTCGGCCCGCTCGTGCTCCAGGACCTGCTGCAACGTGCTCAGCAGCTCATCGCCGCACAGCCCAGCCAGCGTCAGCGCCCGCCAGGCGATCCGCAGCTCCACACCGAGCGCGGCCTCGTCGGGCCCATGGCCGCAGACGTCACCGATCATGGCGTGCACGGTGCCGTCCGCGGTCCGGACGACGTCGTAGAAGTCACCGCCCAGCAGCGCACGCGAGCGCCCTGGCCGATATCGCGCGGCGAACCGCAGCGACGAGCCCTCCAGCAGCGGCGTCGGGAGCAGGCCGCGCTCCAGGCGACGGTTCTCCTGGGCCCGCATCCGGCCCTCGGCGAGCCGGCGCTCGGCCGTGTCGGAACGTTTCCGCTCGACGGCGTACCGGATCGCCCTGCTCAGCAGCCGCCCGTCCAGTTCGTCCCGGAAGAGGTAGTCCTGGGCGCCGACGCGCACGGCTTCGGCGCCGCGCTCGGCGTCACCGGAGGCGGTGAGGGCGAGGACGGCGTGCCGGGGTGCGAGCTCCAGGACGTGCTTGAGCACGCCCAGCTCGTCCTCGTCGTCGGTGCGGCCGGGCAGCGCGAGGTCCAGCAGGATGCAGTGGACGTCGTCGGTGAGCAGCCGCTCGGCCTCGGTGAGGTTGCGGGCGGTGCGCACCCGGATCGGCTTGCCGGCCGAGTCGAGCAGCTCGGGCACGATCGCGGAGCCGCCGGGATCGTCCTCGATCAGCAGCAGCGTCAGGTTGGTGTGGCTGGGGTTCTCGACCGTTGTTTCCTTACGCGGGGCCTCTTCCATGGAGGTGCCGCCTGGGGACGCGGCCTGCGCCTGACCACTTTCCACGGCCGGGATCGCTCTCTGCCGCGGTATGGGTACGGGCATCTCTTGCGTTCCTTCCCTCCCCCCGAGGGCTGGTGGAACGAGGGGTCTCGATCCACCGACGGGGACCATAGCGGTTGTCGGCGCCGCAACGGAATGGTGTGGCGCACGCCGGATGGGTGCTGGCCGCTGTCATATGCCGCGTTCCCTACCGCAGTTGGACAGCTTGGGAGACGCCCAGGGATGACGAAGGTCACGTCATTAGTCAGACGGGAAACCGGGGGACGTGGGTTGGGTCACGTGGCAGGGATCACGACCCGCGGCCCCGACATCTCCCCGCCCCCACCCCGCAAGTCACCCTCAATGCTTACGCATCGGGTCGAACCACCCCGAGGATCGGCATCGATCCGGCCCCCGCCACCGTCACCGTCCGCCCCGGCCGCGGGGCGTGGATGATCGCGCCGTCGCCGATGTACAGGGCGACATGGCTGGCGTCGTCGTTGTAGATGATGAGGTCGCCGGGGCGCATGTCCTCGATGTCGATGTGCTTGAGCTGCTTCCACTGCTCCTGCGAGGTCCGTGGAATGCCGCTGCCGGCGCTCGCCCAGGCCTCCGACGTGAGGCCCGAACAGTCGTACGTCTTGGGTCCCTCGGCGCCCCATTCATACGGTTTGCCGAGCTGGGCGGTGGCGTATTCGATGGCCTTGCGCCCCTTTTCGGACGCCTCGCCCTTGATGTCCTTCAGGATGCCGGAGTCCAGCCACGCGGTCTGTGCCTTGTGTGCGGCCGCCGCCTCCAGCTCGGCGAGGCGCTCCTTCTCCTCCTCCTCCAGCTGGGACTCCAGCTTCTCGGCCGCCGCGATCTGCTTCTTGATCTTCTTCTTGGCGGCGGCCTTGGCCTTGCGGCCGTCCTCCAGCTTCTGCCACTGGGCGGAGGCGTCCTTGGCGTACTGCTCCAAGTCCTGCTGGGTGCGGGTCATTTCCGCCAGCAGCCCCTTGGTCGCCCGCTGCCCCTGCAGTACCCGGCCCGTGCCGTCGAGGAATGCCTGCGGGTCGTCGCTGAGCAGCAGATGCGCCTCGTCGGGCAGTCCGCCCGAGCGGTACTGGGCGGCGGCCGCGGCGCCCGCGCGCTTCTTCAAGTCGGCGAGCTTCTCCCGGCCTTCGACGATCTTCTTGGCCAGCGCGACGATCTGGGCGGACTGCGTCTTTGCCGCCTCCTCGGCGGCGTTGTACTCGTCGGTGGCGACGGCGGCCGAGTGGTAGAGCTTGTCCAGCTTCTTGCGCACGGCCTCAAGGTCGTTGTGCGACGCGGACGGTGAGGCACTCGGGGTCGGTGAAGGTGCCGCGAAAGCCGTTCCCGATGCTCCCAGAACGGTGACCGCGCAGACGACGGTCACGGCCGCGGCGACCAGGCCGCGCTTGCCCGAACCCATACCAGTGCCCCCAAACTGATGTCCCGTCAGTAACTTACGGGGGATCGTGCCATGTCGACGCGCAAAGTGACAGAGGTCTGCTTCCCCCCTTTCCCTCCCCGTCATGACGATCTCCCCGCCTTTGTGACGAACAACTCCCGGAGATCGTTCCCCCGGACCCGCCCTCACCCCCGCGGCGCCAACGCCTCCCACAGCATCGTCACTTCCCCCTGCCGCCACCGCCCCGGCCCGTCGACCACCGGCCAGTCCACGGCGAGGTCCCGCACCGCCCGGATCCACCGCTGCCGGGCACCGTACGAGGCATACGGCGCCGCGGCGGCCCAGGCCCGGTCGAAGTCCCGTAGAAACGCGTGCACGGGCTCACCGCTCACATTGCGATGAATAAGGGCCTTCGGCAGCCGCTCGGCAAGATCCGAAGGCCGCTGCAACGACCCCAACCGAGCCGCGAAGGTCACCGTACGCGGACCCTCCGGCCCCAACGCCACCCACACATGCCGCCGCCCGATCTCGTCACAGGTCCCCTCGACGAGCAACCCGCCACCGCCCCCCGCCTCGGCCGGCGCAAGCCGAGCGCACAGCCGCTCCCAGACCCCGGCGACCTCCCCCTCCTCGTACTGCCGCAGCACATTGGCCGCCCGCACGAGCATCGGCCGCTCCGCGACCGGAATCTCGAACCCCCCGTGCCGAAAGACCAGCCCGTCCCGCTCGTACGGCCTGGCGGCGGCAACCCGAGCCGGCTCGATCTCCAGCCCGACCACCCGCACCCGAGGAGCAACGCCCCGCAGCCGCCTGAGCAACTCGACGGCCGTCCAGGGAGCGGCGCCGTACCCGAGATCGACAGCCACAGGCTCGACGGCCCGCCGCAACGCGGCACCATGCACATGGGCGATCCACCGATCCATACGGCGCAGCCGATTCGGATTGGTGGTCCCGCGAGTCACCGTTCCCACGGGGCGGGAGGCGCGGGCAGTCATGCCTACGAGGGTAAGTGGCCGCCCTCGGGCGGGGGCCACCGCACCGGGGCGGCTCCGACCCCCACGCACCCACCCACCGAACAGTTGAGCGACACCCGGTAATTCCTAGGCAAAAAACACCCCACCAGGAATGGGAATCGGGCCTTCCGCTGTTGCACCCCCTTGGAGGGCGCCCACACCCTCCCCCAGGCATGCCCGCAGCCAAGGAGGACCGCCACGTGAGCCACTACGTCAACCGGCTCGGGTGGCTCCACCGCCGCCCCCGCCGCGTAGCCATGCTCAGCGTGCACACCTCACCGCTCCACCAGCCCGGCACCGGCGACGCCGGCGGCATGAACGTCTACATCGTGGAGCTCGCGCAACGCCTCGCCGCGATCAACATCGAGGTCGAGATCTTCACCCGCACCACGGCGGCAGACCTCCCGCCCACCGTCGAGCTGGCCCCGGGCGTACTCGTCCGCCACGTGGACGCCGGCCCGTACGAGGGCCTCAACAAGGAAGACCTCCCCGCCCAGCTCTGCGCCTTCACCCACGGCGTGATGCAGGCCTGGGCCGGCCACCGCCCCGGCCACTACGACCTGGTCCACTCCCACTACTGGCTCTCCGGCCACGTCGGCTGGCTCGCAGCCCAGCGCTGGGGCGCCCCCTTGGTGCACGCCATGCACACCATGGCCAAGGTCAAGAACGCCAACCTCGCCGACGGCGACACCCCCGAGCCCGCCGCCCGGGTCATCGGTGAGACCCAGATCGTCACGGCCGCGGACCGCCTGATCGCCAACACCTCCGAAGAGGCCGACGAACTGGTACGCCACTACGCCGCGGCCCCCGACAAGGTCGCGGTGGTCCACCCCGGCGTCAACCTCACCCGGTTCTCGCCGGCCGACGGCCGGGCCGCCGCCCGAGCCCGCCTCGGCCTCCCCCAGGACGCCCTGATCCCGCTGTTCGCGGGCCGCATCCAGCCCCTGAAGGCGCCGGACATCCTCCTGCGCGCCGTGGCCGTCCTCCTCGACGAGCACCCCCACCTCCGCTCCCGCGTCCTCGTCCCGATCGTCGGGGGGCCCAGCGGCAGCGGCATGGCCAAGCCCGAGGGCCTGCAGAAGCTCGCCGCCCGCCTGGGCATCGCGGATGTCGTACGGTTCCGCCCACCCGTCGGCCAGGAGCAGCTCGCGGACTGGTTCCGCGCGGCATCCGTGCTGGTCATGCCGTCGTACAGCGAGTCGTTCGGCCTGGTGGCCATCGAGGCACAGGCGGCCGGCACCCCCGTCCTCGCCGCAGCCGTGGGGGGCCTTCCGGTGGCGGTCCGGGACGGCCGTACCGGCTACCTGGTGCAGGGCCACAACCCGGCCGACTACGCGCGCGTGCTGCACGGCTTCGCCGAGAACCCCGACCTGGCCCCCCGGATGGGCGAGGCGGCGGCCCGGCACGCCCAGTCGTTCGGCTGGGACACCGCGGCCGCCGCCACGGCGGACGTCTACACGGCAGCGACCCAGGCCCACCGGCGTCACGTACGCTCCCACCATGGCTGACGCACAGAAGGCGGAGCAGGTCGTCGCACAGGTCGTCGAGGGAGCCCTGAAGGACGCCGAACTCGACTGGGAGAGTCCGGCCCCCGGCAACTACGTCGTCAAACTCCCCGGCACCCGCAAACTGTCGACGACGGTCTCCCTCCTCGTCGGCCGCCACTCCGTCTCCCTCAACGCCTTCGTCATCCGCCACCCCGACGAGAACGAGCCCGGCGTCCACCGCTGGCTCCTGGAGCGCAACCTCAAGCTGTACGGCGTGAGTTACGCGGTCGACCGACTGGGTGACATCTACGTCACGGCCAAGCTGCCCCTGTCCGCCATCACCCCCGACGAGATCGACCGTCTCCTCGGCCAGGTCCTGGAGGCGGCGGACGGCGCCTTCAACACGCTCCTGGAGCTCGGCTTCGCCTCCGCGATCCGCAAGGAGTACGAGTGGCGGGTGGCGCGCGGCGAGTCGACGCGCAACTTGGACGCGTTCGCCCATCTGACCAAACAGTCCACCGACTGAACTCAGGTCCGTACCAAATAACAACCAGGTAACCCACGGCGCACCCTCTTCCCGGCGCAGGGGTCTCGTGGCATGCTCACCCGCCGACGCAGATCTGAACGTCGTTCACATCCATGAAAATTTGCATGGAAGGACGCACGGACATGAGCAACGCGCAAGGCATGCCCAGACGGACCCTCTTCCTCGGTGCCACCGCCATGGCCGCCACCGCACTGAGCCTCACCGCCGCCCCCGCCCTCGCGGCCCCTCCCCGAACTCCCTCCCTCTGGCGGGAGTTCACCCGCACCCCCTTCACCCACCCCCAGATCCCCTATATAGGCCGGGCAGGCTGCCGCGCCGGGGACCGCCGCTTCCCCCGCCACCCCCGCACCACCGACGTACGCGACTTCGGCGCGGTACCGGACGGCACGACCGACTCCGCCCCCGCGATCAACCGCGCCCTCGCCGTCGCCGGAAGGGCAGGCGGCGGCACGGTCACCCTCCCGCCCGGCGCGTTCCGCATCGACGACCTGATCCGCATCGGCCACTCGAACGTGGTCCTCCGCGGCGCCGGCAGCACCCGCACGACACTCCACGCGACCAAGAACCTCACCGAACTGATCGGCGCCTACGGATCCCGCTACGGCGGCGACAAGTCGTCCTGGTCCTGGGCAGGCGGCCTCATATGGCTGGCCCCCGCAGCCCGCTGGGCCTCCCTCGTCGCCGCGATCAGGGCGAAGGCCTGGCCCTTCGAGGGCTGGACCGGCAACAGACGCGACGAGTGGCGCACCCTCACCACCCTCGCGCCCGCCCGACAGGGCTCCTGGACGGTGACGGCCGACGACCCCTCCGCCCTGCGCCCCGGCGCCCTCGTCCTGCTCCGCCTCGCCGACGACAACGGCCACACCCTCCTGCAGCACATGTGCGGCGGCGGCCCGGGCCCCGAGGCCTACACCTGGGACGACAAGACCAAGCTCATCTCGTACGTCCCCTACGAGTGGCCCGTCCGCATCACCCGCGTGCACGGCCGCGAGGTCACCCTGGAACGCCCGCTCCCGCTCGACCTGCGCCCCGAATGGGACCCGCGACTGACCACCCACGTGCCCGAACTGACCGGCTCGGGCGTCGAAGGCCTCACCCTGGAGGCGACGGAGACCCCGCAACAGCCCCACCTCCTCGACAAGGGCCACAACGGGGTCGTCCTCCAGTGTGCCTACGACTGCTGGGTGGACGACGTGACCGTCCGCCACGTCGACAACGGCTTCGGCCTGGTCGCCGCCTCCGCCTGCACACTGCGCCACACGCGCGTGGCGGGCCGCGGCAGCCACCACCCCTACTTCTGCCGCGAGGGCTCGCACGACAACCTGATCGAGGACTTCACGATCGAGGCCCGCACCACTCCCGCCCCGCCCGGCACCCAGCTCCACGGCATCAACGTCGAGGGGCTGTCCTCCCACAACGTCTGGTCCCGCGGCGACATGCGGACGGGCACCTTCGACAGCCACCGTGGCCTGCCCTTCGCCGACGTCCGCACCGACATCACCGTCCACAACGACGGCCGCCACGGCGGCGACGCCAGCGCGGGCCCGCTGTTCGGCGCCCGCTTCACGCACTGGAACATCCGGGTGACCAACGGCCGCGCCGGCATGATCCGCCTCGACGGCCTGGCCCCGTACTCCGCGACCGTCGGCCTGAACGAGGTCAGGGAGTTCGACCAGATCGACGTCCCCGACTTCGCGGGCGACCTGCGCTCCCGCCTGGAGCTGTACGGCACGACGGACGCCGTACGGCCGCGCAATCTGTACGACGCTCAGCGCGCGCTGCCGCGATAGCGCCCCGGTGGCACGCCCACCAGTTTCCGGAAGTGCCGGGTGAGATGGGACTGGTCGTAGAAGCCGGTCGCGGTGGCCACCTCGGCCGGCGACCGGCCCTCCAGGAGCAGTCGCCGGGCCCGGTCGACGCGGCGGGACATCAGGTACTGGTGCGGGGCGATGCCGTACGCGGTGCTGAACGACCGTACGAGATGGGCGGGATGGGCGTGCAGCAGCCCGGTCGCCTCGTCGAGGGCGAGGCCCCGCACGACGCGCTCGTCGAGGAGTTCGCGCAGCCGGCGGGCGAGGGCGGGGTCACGGCGTGGGGCGTCGGTGACGGCCTCGGGCCGCAGGTGGGCGCGCAACCGGTCGCCGATGAGGGTCAGCCTGCTGTCCGCCTCCAGCTCGTCGCCGGGCCGGGCGAGGGCGGTGTGCAACTGGCCGACGCGCCGCCGCAGCACCGGGTCGCGCAGGTCGGGGGAGTCGACCGCCCGGCCGATCAGGTCGTCGCCCAGCCGGCTGCTGTCCAGGTACAGCACCCGTTTGCGAAAGCCGTGCGGGGTGGCGGGGGAGCCGTTGTGCGGGACGTGCGGCGGCAGCAGGGTCACGGTGTCGTGCGGGGTGCCGTGCTCGTGCCGGTCGAGGTCGTACCGTACGGCGCCGTCGTCGACGATCAGCAGCGTCCAGGCCTCGTGGACGTGCATCGGGTACGCGTACTCGGTGAAGTGGGCGTGGAAGACCTCGGTGACGCCCGGGACGGAGGGGCGCCACGCGGAGACTTCCCGGCGGTTCCGTGCGGCGGCCATGCAAAGAACGTACAAGACGGGGGCGTACGGCCGCCGCGAGTGTCGTCGTATGAGCGATGCGAGCCGTACGACCGACCAGTCCCCTGTCCGTTTCGACACGAAGATCGCCGTGCTGCTGCGTGACGACCTGGAGACCTGGCAACGCCTGAACGTCACCGCGTTCCTGGTCAGCGGCCTGGGCACGCAGCTTCCCGAGGTGATCGGGGAGGAGTACGAGGACGCGGACGGGGTGCCCTACCTGCCGATGTTCCGCCAGCCGGTGCTGGTCTTCGAGGGCACCAAGGAGACGCTGACGACGGCCCACGCGCGCGTGCTGTCCCGCGCCCTGCCGCGCGCGGTCTTCACCTCCGACCTGTTCACGACGGGCAACGACCGGGACAACCGGGCGGCGGTGCGGGCCGTGCCGACGGGCGAGCTGGATGTGGTGGGACTGGCGGTGTACGGGCCGAGGAACGCGGTGGACAAGGTGATGAAGGGGGCGCGGATGCATCCCTGAGGACGTGGACGGCCGACCGGTCAGGCGGGGCTGACCTCGGCCTTCGAGGTGGCGGCAGGCGTTCCGTCCTCGTCGGCGGCGGGCTCCTGAGCGCCCAGTCGGCGCATCAGGACGGCGTACCCGATGGCCGCCGCCGTACCGATGACCGCGCACATCCCCCACAGCCACTCGGCGCCGAAGCGGTCGATGACGAGGCCGGACATCAAGGGTGCGACGAGGGCCGCCACCGACCAGGACAGGGTGTACATGCCCTGGTACCGGCCACGCCCCTGGGTTTGGGACAGCCGCACCACGAGCCCGGTCTGAGTGGGCGCGTTCAGCATCTCGCCCAGCGTCCACACGCACACCGTCAGCGCGAAGACGCCGACCGAGCCGGCGAAGGCGGTGAGTCCGAAGCCGTAGCCGGCGAGCAGGGACGAGACGACGAGGATGCGGCCCGTGTCCCGGCGTTCGATGAACCGGGTGACGGGGATCTGGAGCGCGACGATCAGCACCCCGTTGACGGCGATGGCGAGCCCGTAGTCGGCGGGCGAGAACCCGGCCGAGCCCATCGCCACCGGCAGTCCGACCGCCCCCTGCTGAAAGACGAGGGCGACGAGGAAGGACAGCCCGACGACCGCCATGAACCGCCGGTCGCGCAGCACGGTCCCGAGCCGGACTTCCTCGCCGCCACCCTTCTCCGTACCGGTCTGCCGGGGCGGGCGCGACTCGGGCAGCTTCACGAACACCACGACCGCGCACACGGCCGTCATCGCGGCCTCGATCAGGAACCCGGAGAGGTAGCTGACCTCGGCGATGAACCCGGCCGCCATGGAGGAGACGGCGAACCCGAGGTTGATCGCCCAGTAGTTGAGGGAGAAGGCACGCACCCGGTCCTCGGGCCGGACGATGTCGGCCATCATCGCCTGCACGGCGGGCCGGGAGGCGTTGGAGGCGGCGCCGACGAGGAAGGCGACGGCGGCGATGGCGACCGGGTGGTGCATGAACCCGAGGAGCGCGACGGAGGCGGCCGTGGACGCCTGGGCGACGAGCAGGGTGGGCCGCCGCCCGAGCCGGTCGGTCATGACGCCGGCGCCGATCGACGAGACGACGCCGCCGAGGCCGTGCAGGGCGGCGACGAGACCGGCGTAGGTGGCGGAGTACCCGCGGTCGAGGGTGAGGTACAGGGCCATGAACGTGGCGACGAAGGCCCCGAGCCGGTTCACCAGCGTGCTGGTCCACAGCCACCAGAACTCGCGAGGGAGCCCGGAGACGGTTTCTCGGGTGGCACGTCTCAGGGCGGCGACGGACATGCGGAATCCCCCACGGATGTAAGAAGTCAAGGCGGCGAACGCAACTTACAAGCGGGCCGCTCCGCGAGGCCACTCAATTAACAGATCCCGTCAACCGTCCGCTCCTCGGGCGGGGGGCACACCCGGCCGAAGCCGTGGATTACGCTCGGACGCATGGCCGACGCACCGTACAAGCTGATCCTCCTCCGCCACGGCGAGAGCGAGTGGAACGCGAAGAACCTGTTCACCGGCTGGGTGGACGTCAACCTCAACGAGAAGGGCGAGAAGGAGGCGGTCCGCGGTGGCGAGCTCCTGAAGGACGCCGACCTCCTGCCCGACGTGGTCCACACGTCCCTCCAGAAGCGAGCGATCCGCACGGCGCAGCTGGCCCTGGAGGCCGCCGACCGCCACTGGATCCCGGTCCACCGCAGCTGGCGCCTCAACGAGCGCCACTACGGCGCCCTCCAGGGCAAGGACAAGGCCCAGACCCTCGCCGAGTTCGGCGAGGAGCAGTTCATGCTGTGGCGCCGCTCCTACGACACCCCGCCGCCCCCGCTCGAGGACGGCACGGAGTTCTCCCAGTCCGACGACCCTCGCTACGCGACGATCCCCCCGGAGCTGCGCCCCCGCACGGAGTGCCTGAAGGACGTCGTCGTCCGCATGCTCCCCTACTGGTACGACGGCATCGTCCCCGACCTCCTGACCGGCCGCACGGTCCTGGTCGCGGCCCACGGCAACTCGCTGCGCGCCCTCGTCAAGCACCTCGACGGCATCTCCGACGCCGACATCGCGGGCCTGAACATCCCCACCGGCATCCCGCTCTACTACGAGCTCGACGCCGACTTCAACCCGGTGACGCCGGGCGGGAAGTACCTGGACCCGGAGGCGGCTGCGGCGGCTATTGAGGCGGTCAAGAACCAGGGCAAGAAGAAGTAAGCAGAGCTGATCAAGGCCCCTACCTGCGGTTTCTCCGCTGGCAGGGGCCTTGTTGCTGTAGTGGGGCCGCCGCTGGGCCGTGAAAGGGATTTGGGGCCGCTGTCAAGCCTTCTGTCGTCCCTCGGTGAATGACAACATGACCGGTATGCTGGTCGCGCCTCACCTGATCCTTCCCTGAACTCCGCCCACTGGCGCGGGAGTTCCAAGGCACCGGTCCGAGAAGCGGGCCGGTTGAAGGAGGAAGGGAGGCAGTAGAGGTGAGCCTTGAGAAGGACGAGCCCCGTAGGTGGACCAGCGCCGAGAGGTGGCAGGTCTGGCTTACGGGAGCCGGTCTACTGGTGGCCATCGCTACCGGCGTGATGCAGTTCGCTCGATGAGCGGATCACGCGCGAGGACGGTCGCGACCGGGAGCTGTACATGCAGCGAGCCCGGTCTGCTGGTACGCGACCGGGCTCGTTGACTGCAAGAGGGCCTGGATCTGGTTGCCGCCGGATCCAGGTCCTCGGTCGTTCCAGAGTCTCCTAGAACTTCCGTAAGTCATCTAGAGCCAACTAGATGACTCTAGAGCTTGGACTTCAATCTCTCACGCGTGAGGTCTCGAATCAACTTCGTGAGCTTGTCCGCTAACTCTGATCTGTGCCTCTTCAGAGAGCTTCTTCCCTCACTGCTCATGTGGCTAGCGGAGTACCGATCTCTGATTACAGCGTTCATCTCAGCGATGCTGGAAGACCGAAGCCACAGCCTTGTGGGTCCGTTCCTGGCTGGACGGCATCAAGTGCGCGTAGACGCGGAGCGTCAAGCCCGGATCTGAGTGGCCTAGGTACTCGGCTAGAGCCTTGATGTTCTCTCCAGCGTCCAGGAGCATCGAGGCGTAGAAGTGGCGCAGAGCGTGCATGCCGTTCTCGCGGGACCCCGCATAGGACTCGCCTGGCTTCCGCTCAGGGATCACTTCGGCCGAGGCAAGCGCCCGCTTCCACACTTCCTCGTTGAGGGACGTCCGCCAGACATGACCGCCACGCGGGCCGGTGAAGATCAGCCGCTTGGCCACCGGAGGCCCCGTCCGCCACCTTCCACGGCAAGGTGATCTCCACCGGCGGGAACCGCTTCATGTGGTCCCGGAGGACATCAGCGACCGGACCGGGCAGCGGCACGTCCCGTAGCTTGCCACCCTTGGGTGGGGCGAACACGGGCTTGCTGCGGCTCAGCTTGAGCTGCTGGACCACGTGGAGCGTGCCCGCCGCAAAGTCGATCGCGTCGACGGCGATGCCCAGGATCTCCCCCTGGCGTAGACCGCAGCCGCCGCCCAGATCGACCATGGCTTGGTACCGCTCGGGCATGCCGGCCCGGACTGCGAAGACCCGCTCTGCCGTCCATGGGATGACTCGGTTGCTGTCCACGGTCGGCGGCCGGACCGAGCGAGCAGCACACGGGTTCCGGGGAAGATGCCCATCGTCCACGGCAGCGCTCAGAGCCGCCCGCACGTTGGAGTAGATCGTCCGAGCGTACGAGCCACGGACGCCGTTCTCTTGGAGCTGCCTCACCCAGTCACGGATGTGAGCAGGCTGGAAGGAGCCGAGCGGACGCGACCCCAGGTACGGGAACGCGTGCAGCCGAAGCTGCGACTCCATCGACGCCTGAGTGTTCGGATCCGGCGCGTGGGTCACCCAGTTCTCGGCGTACTGCTGGAACGTGATCCGGGCCGCGCGCGGGTCGATGTAGTGCCCGCGCGCCATGTCCGCCTCAGTGTGAGCCAACCACTGTTCAGCCAGCCGCTTCTGTCGGTCAGGGAAGCTCTTCGACTTCTCAGTGCCGTCCGGGCCGACGTAGCGAGCGCGATAGCGCATACCCGTGCCGTAGCGCTCGCTCTTGACCTTGCGTGTCTTGCCATCAGGCCCGACCTCGGTCTTGTACCAGCGGTCTTGGATGTGCCCAGCCATCAGGCAGCCACCCCTTCACGCTGGGCGTCCCCCCAGGCCTGCACGTCCGCCGGGTCGAAGCGGAGGTGCAGGCCGACGCGGAAGCCTCGGGGGCCGGTGCGCTTGCGGCGCCACTGGTAGACAGTCTCGACGCTGGGCAGCTCGAACATCTCCACCAGGTCGTCAGGAGTCAGGAACCGCGAGGGCAGGGCGCGCGATGCGGCGGCCACTTCCGCCGAGGAACGGCGTCGGTCAGCCATGGGTGGGCTCTCCTTCCGTTCCGGGGGAGGGTTCGAGGGAAGCGGCGAGCCAGGTCTCTCCGGCACATAGGCTGGTTCCGGCGAACACCCAGTGAGCGAGGACGAGCGTGGTTTCACCGTCCTCCGGGACGGTCGGCACGGCCTGTGCACGGCGCCAGTCGGCACGGGCATCACGGAGGGCGCCGAGGGTGGTGGAGTAGCGGCGGGACTTGGTGGAGAAGTGGCCGCGGAAGCCGAGCATGTGCGCCCAGGCTCGAAGGCAGAGATCCGCCAACTCTCGACGTCCGCCGAGAGACCATGCGGTGCGGATCATGCGCTGGGCGTGGTCGCTGAGGCTCAGTTCAAGCGATAGGTGTCTTCGAGTTCCTGTCGATCAGCAGGAAGTAGCACGTCAGCGACTTGTAGCGCCTGCCCGGAAGCGTCACACGCGATGACGAGGACACTCAGGACAGGCGCGCCCTCTGGCAAGTCGAGCAGCTCGGCTTCGTAGCCTTCCGGCAGTCGAGCAGAGACCCGCGCCGTGACGTGATCGAAGCGGATCTTCTTACGGGCTTCCAGGTGCTCCCGGGGGCTGCCGGGCATGGCCTCAGGACTGTCCAGCTCGGTGCCATCGACCAGGCCGGCGGGGAAGTACGACGAGACCAACTCGACAGCCTCGCCGTCCGCTTCGACAAGGAATCGGCGCACAAGGACCTTGGCCCGCTTTGGCAGCCCGAGTGCGGAAACGACGCGGCCGGGCACCGGGATCTGGCCGACTTCGACCAGTCGTCCCGAGGTCAGCGACTCATCGCGCTCCAGCGCCTCACGACCCCGACGGTCCCTCTGCTCGGCGACGGCCGGCCGACCACGCACGATCGTGCCGTAGCCCTGCCGGGACTCCAGCCAGCCATCCCGCTTCAGCAGCTCCAGGGCCCGTACGACAGTCGGGCGGGACATTCCGAAGGCCTGCACCAGCTGGTTCTCGCTGGGGACGCGGGTGCCCGGCGGATACGTACCGTCCTCGATGCGACGCTGAATCGTCTGCGCGAGGCGAACGTACTTCGGTGCCTCCACCTCATACGCCATGAACGCCGCCTGTCGAGATTGGCCAAGTCAACTGGTCAACCAGCGACAGTTCGGGCGTCATAACAGACGGGGTCGTGCATCAAGACGGCCAGGCATCGGCCATCACGAAGGAGACGACCGTACCGCCGAAGTGGCTCGGACCGGAGTGCCAAGAGTCGGCGATGGAGTCGACCAGGAGAAGGCCGCGGCCGTGCGCGTCGTTGGCGTCTGGGCGGCGCACGCGCACATTCGCGGGGAATCCGGGATTGTGTACCTCCACGCGCAGCGAGGCTCCCTCGCGGAACCACTCCACCCGCACGACCCACGGATCATCCGACCGTCCGTAGACGATGGCATTGGTGACCAGTTCGGAGATCATCAGTGCGCAGTCGTCGACCGAGCAGGCCGGGTTGTACGGGGCGATGAATTTCTGGAACCAGCGCCGGGCCCGGGGGACTGACTCCGCGATGGGATGCAAGACCATCGCTCCGAGTCGCGGTGCGTCCGGGCCCGGGTGGCGGTCGATTGTGTAGGCCATCCGTGCTCACTCCCTGCCGGTGCCGTCACAGTCGAGGCACCGTCGCTTTGATGTGGCACGGGCACGGTCGTTGACGGTGGAGAGCGCCAGCGCCGTACGCGAGCTGACGCGCTTCCAACCGCGTCCCCGGCAGTTCCGGCAAGCTAAGCGTGCGTCCTGTTCTGGCCGCTGACCCGTCACGCCGTGCCCCCTTCCGATCAAGTGGCCTTAGCCACTCACTGGATAGTGGCATTAGCCACTCACGCCGTGCAAGCGGTTCGACGGAACTTACAAGCCGTCAGGCGAGTGGGTAGCCCTGCTCGAACGCCCAGCGGTGCGGCGGATAGGTGGCTTCGGCGAACTCCAACGGCCGGTCCTGGAGGTCGAAGACCACGTGATGGGCAATCAACACCGCTGAGCCAGGGGCAAGTTTCAGGTCTGCCGATTCCTCGTCCGCGGCAGCCCGCGCGCACATGCGGTCCTCGGCGTAGCTTCCCTGGCGCCCCGTCATGTTCTCGACGTACATCAGGGTGCCTTCCTGGATCCGTTCGGGATCCAGGAGCTTCGGCGCCTTCTGGCCGACATCGGGGGCGAACCACGAGGTGGACAGCGTGATGGGCCCGTCCTGGTTATTGGTGATGCGCCGGCGATGCACGGCTCGCCGATCCTTGACCAGGCCCAATGCCTCAGCGACGTGGTCAGGCGCCTCCAGCCAGCCCGCAGACGTGATGACCGCGTACTCACCCGAGGTGTAGATCTTCCCTGTCTGCCTGGCCCGCCCGTACAACTCCCGTGCGCGTCGGTTCACTTCGAGGCTACGTACATACGTACCCGACCCCTGCCGCTTCTCGACCAGGCCCTGATGGCTCAGAGCCTCCAGCGAACGGGCCGCCGTCGGCCGCGACACCTTCCAGTCCGCAGCAAGCTGCCGTTCCGAGGGAACCTCGTCCCCCGGCCGCAGATCCCCCCGCAGGATCTGATCACGGATGAAGTGCGCGATCTGGAGATACTTCGGCTGAGCCTCCTCGATCTGAGGCATGCCCCCTCCTTGTCCAAGTGGCTATGGCCTCTAGCCACTATAGGGTGGGTGGCAAATGTTCGACCCCGTACGCTGTCCGCATGACGCGGTTGATCGTCGCAGCAGGAGGAGGGGGCGACGCAGTCGCCGCCGCAATGCTTGACGCCGCCCTCTACGGCTACGAGGACCAGGCGGTGATCCTCACGTACGCATGGGACCGCTTGCTCGTCGATCCGGTCCCGGGCCCCCGAGGCGTCCAGGACTTCACCGGCCTCGAACAAC
Organism: Streptomyces sp. NPDC028907; assembly: GCF_055564995.1. NCBI lineage: Bacteria > Bacillati > Actinomycetota > Actinomycetes > Kitasatosporales > Streptomycetaceae > Streptomyces > Streptomyces sp. NPDC028907. The sequence continues at coordinate 628,507 of NZ_JBVHVE010000002.1, read as the reverse complement.
TCACCCCGTCCGTCTCGGCAGTGCCGGCCGAAGCCCGCCCGATTGCTCCGGCGGGTTCTACTCTTCCTCGACTGGCGGCAGAGCTTCGGCACACGTTCGCACTGATCGATCCCTACCAGGGCGCCGCAGGCGTCGCTCGCCAACTCGACGAGCTGGTGAGCCACTTGGAACCCACGTCGATCGACCTCCTGGACGTCGGCGGCGACATCCTGGCCCGAGGCGACGAGCCGACTCTCAAGAGCCCACTCGCCGACGCCCTCACCCTGGCTGCGTGCTGTCAGGTGAACGTACCCATCCGTCTCCTGGTCGCCGGGCCCGGCCTGGACGGCGAACTCCCGCCCGAAGATTTGCGCGACATGCTCGGCCCCCTGGTCCACACCTTCACAGCGAAGGACACGGAGTCGATCAGCTCGGTCCTGGAGTGGCACCCGTCCGAGGCAACCGGGATGCTCGCGGCGACTGCACGAGGAGCGCGAGGTACCTGTGAAGTGCGGGACGCTGGGCTTCCCGTACCGCTCACGGACGAAGGTCCGACGGTCCACGAGGTCGACATGGACGAGGCGTTGAGCCGTAACCAGCTGGCTCGAGCCGTCATAGCGACGGAAAACCTTGACGACGTGGAGACACACAGCCGTGAAATCTGCGGCTACTCGGAGATCGACTACGAGCGCAACAAGGCCGCATGGCTCAACGAGCGGCCACCGCTGAAACTGAACCCGGATGCAGTCCTGGCCCAGCTGGACCAGTTCGAGGCCGAAGCCCTGGACCGCGGAATCACCCACACGACGTTCCGCCACATCACCGAGGCCTTGAACCTCGATGGCAACCAGCGCCACGACCTACGTGAGCTGCTCATCAACCGCCGACCTGAGCGGTACGACGCGCCCCTGTGGCGCATCACGACGCAACCTGAGTAACAACCTTCTTCACGGGTTCAAGGGCGGCTCGCTCTGCTCGCCGCGCGCGGCCCGGCCCCCGGCCGGGCCTGCGCTCCTGTCTCCGCCCCTCTCCAGCCCGGCCGGCGCCCGTGCCGCGCTCAAAGCATGCAGCCGCCTGATGCCAGAGAAGGGGTACGTCGTGGCTGGGGCGGTCGGCTCCACGGCTTTAGCCACCTCCCCGGTCCGGGTCCCGCGTCGAGCAAGACCAGGGGACCACTCGTGCTAATTGCGGTCAGGCCCAAAGCCTGCCCGAGTTGCTGGCCAGCGTACGGTCCCCTGATCATGCTCGACCCCAGACCGGGCAGGCCACCGGCCAAACCCGCTCCGCCGACCTCATAGCTGAAGCTTCTGCTCCGTGATCCTGCCAACAGACCAGCGCCGTCCCTATGCTGCTCAGAGGAGCACTGTCGCAGGAGCTGTGGCCGACATCGGAGAACTGTCTTGTACATCGAGAGAGTAGTACTCAAGAACATTAAAGGTTTTGAGAGCGCAGACCTTGACTTCTCCGGTTTCGATGGAGAACACGCAGGCTGGGCAGTGATCACTGGCGACAACGGGTCTGGAAAGACTGCCCTCCTGAAATCCATCTGCATGGCGATTCTAGGGCCAGATGATTCACGCGTCCTCCTAACGGACACCCGAGGATGGGTTACCGAGGGCGAGGAATCAGGAACCATCTCGGTTGAAATCAAACCCTTCAGGGAGTGGGATCGCACCGCTAAGGGTGGATTCCCCGTCCAAAATACTTTTTGGGCCGAAATTGGCTTCTCTCGCGAAACAAGCGCGTGGGTAATTTCGTCTGTAGACGTGTACAGAAACAAAAAGAAGGGAGCATTCAACGGCCCGTGGGCTCCAGGAACACAAGGCTGGTTCTCCCTTGGATACGGACCCTTTCGTCGCCTCTACGGCAGTTCACCCGACGCGCAGCGACTGATGGTAATCCCTGGGCGCGTTCCCAGATTCGCCACTCTTTTTAAAGAGGATGCAACCCTTGCAGAGTGCGAACAATGGGTTAAACAGCTTAACTATAAGAAGCTGGAGCAGCAGGAATCTGAAAAGGTCGCCCTGGAAAGCCTCCTTGAGCTACTTAATGACGACTTCTTGCGTCAGGGAATGGCAGTCAGCGAAGTTAACTCTGAGGGGATCTGGCTTACGGATTCTGCTGGCCGGCGGATGCCTCTCGCGGACATGAGTGAAGGGTACCGATCTGCACTCGCAATGCTGATCGACATCTTCCGCCATATGGTGGACGTTTACGGAACAACAGATTTGACCAAGAAACGCGATGACGGATCCACTTACATCAATCGCCCGGGCGTGGTGATCATTGATGAAGTGGACTCACACCTGCACCCTGCCTGGCAGCGAGAGATTGGATTTTGGCTTAAGAAGCATTTCCCGCTGGTCCAATTCATCGTCACGACGCACAGCCCGCTCGTATGCCAAGCAGCTGACAGGGGCAGGGTGTACCACATGCCTCAGCCCGGTCAGGGGCAACCGTTCCAGCTCGCCCCTGATGATTTCAATCGGGTGATCGCGGGGAAGCCGGACCAAATCCTCCTCACGCCTGCTTTCGGAATGAGTCACACCCGCTCTCCACGAGCCGTTGCAGCTAATAGGAGACACTCCCGACTGCGAGCAAAGCAGATCGCTGGAAAGCTCACAAATGATGAATCCAGCGAGTTGGAACAGCTGTCGCTCTTCGCTGAAGCGGAGTGACGGGAAGCAGATGAGAAGGATCTACCGAACCGATCTTGACTTTTCTACGCGTTGCGACCTAGCGGCAAGGCGAAGGAAGGTAACAAATAAAGAGACCGCGAGGACGGAGTGGAACAGCTATCGCAGATCAGTAAAGAGCCGGCCAGTACTTGAAGCGTTGAAAGAGATGAACGGTCAGCGCCAGCGCTGCGTTTACTGTTGCGATTCTCGTTCCGCTGACGTTGACCACTTCACTCCGATCTCGGTGGACTACTCCCAGGCTTTCACATGGAACAACTTCATCCTGGTATGCCCAGAGTGCAACAGGAAGAAAGGCGCAAGGTTCCCCAGGGACAAGGACGGGAAGCCTTTGATTATTAATCCTACGAGAGAAGACCCCTGGGACTTTTTGATCCTTGACACCAAGACCGGATACTTGGCAGCCCGTTTCCTCGACGAGGATTTCGACCCTAAGGGTGAGTCAACCGTGGAGGTCATATCCTTCATTAATCACGAGGCTGTCGTTGAAGGGAGACGCCGCATAATCGCACGATACAACGAAGCCGTTGACTACCTACTTTCGAGCGTCGAGCCAAAAAAGTCCACGGGCAAACTCCTGAGAGAGATCCGTGAAGACGAGCACGGCATCGGGGAATGGTTTGCACGTCGAGAGGGCTCATTGGAACCACGTTTCTCGGAATTGAGGGCCCGTTTCCCTTCGATCTGGAGGAGATTCGTCCGGGAAGCGTGCAGCGCCTAGGATGATTCCGGGCGAGACAGAGTTCTCTAGCTGCTCGGGCCCTTTAACGATGAGACGCCGTCGTCGTAAGGCGTTGCGCTGTCAGTTGTGAACGCTCTCTCATGCCCGTGTCTCAACGCGGCGCAGGCCCTAGGTAGTCCTCAATGCCTTCTGTGCCTGGTAGCCCGCGACGTGCATTGCTGACGAACATCCCAGAACGGACTTGATCAGCGCAGTGTTGCACGCTCTGCAGGACAGAGATGAACTGCGGATTCCGGCACCTTGATTCGTTACACCGCCTGGCGAGACGCCACTAATGTTTTAGGATCGCCGGGTTAGATGAGTACCCTTTTGCGCTTTGTTCTTAAGTATCTTCTGCATCCCCGGCTTGTCTGCAACACGCCACATTCTCTCCCATGCGCGCATGTCTGTCAGGTAGCCCGGAATCTTGATTTCTCTTTCGCATGCACATTCAATGAGCGCTTCAACGATTGCGACAACCCGACCTCTACTTGGGTGAGTAAATCCCTCAAGATAGGAAGCCAGCTTCGCGACCTCGTAACCGGTCTTCGACGACACAATATCGAGCTCGGGCGCTCCAGCACGGCGATGCAGCGCGCGTAGCTGAGAAGCAAAGGCGAAGCGGAAGTCTTTCGGCGTCGCTTCTTCTACCGTTTTGCCCATAACTGAAACCAGCAGATCGATGGCACCTGCCAGTTCATAGTCAGCTTGTCGTACAGATGTGACTCGCGTAGGTTTCGTTGTTATCGTGCCGCCACTGATCTGACTTCGAGCCGGAATGCCGAGGTCATTTCTGCAGGATTCATTCAGTTTATTCTTCAAAGGGACAAGCACTTTATGGCCCTGCCCTGCGACAATGACCGTATCATCGTTCACGTGCTGCCAGTAAATTTGCTCAGATTCTGGCTCGAACAACATGAGAGTGACTGGAAGTGAGTGATTCATCCAATACTCGACATGGTTCGCGCTGCAATAGAACCACCACCCGAGATCTGTCGACTTTGTGAATTGACTGGCGCCAGACTTTATCTGTACAGCCAACAGTCGGCCAGTTCCTCGTCCAGAGGCGCTGCTAGGGAGGTCAGCCCCCTCGACCACCTCAATGTGGGCGTCAATTCCAATATCACTGGTCTCCTGTTCACGGAAGATCCAGCCCAATTGGGTGGTGACCAAGTATGCGGCCCGAGACACTCCAGCCCGGTCCACCAAGTGGGTGGGAGGGACGACTGTCAAAGTTGCATCTCCTCATGCTTGCTCCGGCCAACCAACGAGTCCCTAGCCTAGAGGGAGGGACTGACAGCTGGTACGTAACTCAACCTCGCGGAAGGGGGGTTGGTCTCGTTGCCGAAGGTCAGGCAGATGAACGCCCCGTGCGTCACGACCTCACCATCTCGGTCCGCAGAGGCACAGCGAGAACACGCTACGTCCTTGAACAGGCCGCACTGCCAGCCGACCCGCGTTCGAAGGCCCAGCTGAATGCCGAGGGCCGCCGTTGGCATTGGGGGCACACAGCGCTGTTCGACTTCACCTTCAACCAGCTCGGGGCTGGCTACCGACCCGGTGAGCGCGTGCCACACGCGTGCCAGAACGGGCGGGGAACAGCGGGGAATCACGGGGCAAAGAGGCAGCGCACCGAGGGGTGGCGATCAAGCCGTTTCGGCAGGCCAGAGGTCCGGATGATCTCCAGATGACCTAAGCTTCCCAAGCTGAGGTCTCACCACTGTCGTGGCCCGTCAGTCCAGCCAGACGAGCATCGCGTCGTCCGCCCCGGCAGCAGCCTCGAAGAACAGTGTGAGGTCGTCGTACCAGGGACGCCCCCACTCCAGCGAGCCGGGCTCACTCCATCCGAGCGGATACACCTCGGCGCTGGTCAGTTCAGCGGGGTCCACCCCACTGATCAGCTGGGCATAGCTGGTAGCCCGCAGGGCTTCCGCCGCGAGCCGGACCCGCTCGGGCCGCAGGTCCCTGGGAGGCCCGTACCCCCAGTCCTCATCCTCGGCGAACGCCTCCTCGCCGTGGATCACGTTCACGGGGAACTCGACGCGCGTCAGCAGGAAGCGGAGCATGTCCCAACTCTTGTACGTGCTGAAGTGACGCGTCTCGGCCGGCGAAGGCTCAGACTCCTCCTCGGCGTCCTGGACCTCCTCAACAAGGTCCAAGGCCCAGTCGGGATCTTGGATTGCTCGGTCAAGCTCAGCAGCCGTAACACGCAGATACTCACCGATCATGCTCATGGCCGGAGACTAAGCGAGACCACTGACAACGGTCGCTGTGCCCGTCTCACTTTCCGTCTCATTCATTGTGGTTCACCGACGTTCACCCCAGACCCGGAGCCGATCCCGACCCGGCGGCGAGCCCTCCATGAACCCTGGTGAACGCCCCTGGACGGGTCCTCAAGAGGCACCAACACAGTTGGAAAGCGTGCACCTGGAGGAACGCTCCCGCTGTACCGACCCGCGTGCGCCTGCACCATCTGACTTCGCTAGCCATGCTCCCTGCTCTGTGCCGGATGTGTGACGCACGCTGGTGGCCCGGACGCAAGCAAGCCAACGGGAGGGGGCACCCCGTGGGTGAGTGGAAGCAGGGAAAGTGCGGGTGGCCGACGGCAGTTGGTGGCCGCTGTCAGAACAAGACGCTGAAGGGCACGTCACGTTGCTATCTCCACCAGGGCGACTGGACGAAGCGTGGCCAGGCCGAACTGAAGAAGCGGGCGGGCAGGCGCCGTAGGAAGTGATCCGTACGCGGTCCGGGGCCTCTCAGCGGCTGGTTGGAGGGGGGTGGGGTCGAAGCTTCACGAGTTCCCGGACCATCGTGGCTCGGGGATCTCTTCTGAGCCCCCCCTTGGTCGCGCGCTCTCGTTGCCGAGACAGCAGGCCGACCCAACGCTCCGCAGCGTACGGGTAGCCGCTGACAACGCCGTGCACCACTGGCGCACCAGATAGTGCGGGGAGCAGCGGGGAATGACGGTGAAAGCCGCCCAGCCCAACGGCGTGCCGAGCCAGCCGTTTGGCCAGGTCAGCGTCCCAACGTCCCCCCAAATGCCCCAGCTTCCGAAGCTGATGTCCTGAGCACAGTCCTCGCACTGATGTCTCTGTCCTCACCGTTAACGGGGAGATCGTTCAGCGTGGTGTTGTTCTGGCACGAACCTGGGGGAGACCTCTGGCGACCCGTTCAAGGCCAGCTGAGGGAGATGGGCCCGTGACAAGGCACAACGAAGCGCAGACGCCGATGCGGACGACCGACTACGCCAAGAAGGTGCCGAGTCCTCAGCGTCTTCTCGACGTCCCTCTGGCTGAGCTTCTCGCTGAGCTGGACGTCACGTTGGAGGAGTCTTCGATCACCGACCCAAGCTTCACGGGTGCTGCTGTCGTCACCCGAGACCGCTTGATTCTTTCGATGAGAACAGGCCAACCGGACACAGAGCGCGACGTGGTTGCACGGGCCTTGTTGGGACGCGCGCTTGGCGTGCCGCTGTCGCCGTTGCCTGAGCCGTACCGGATGAGTGAGGACTGAGTCGGTCGGCTGTTTGGGCCGTCCCGGGGCCGTCCGACGCTGCTCAACAGTGGCCAATGACGACCAACGACGACCACCAGGCGCACGAGCCCACCACCCCTGACCAGCAAAAACCCAGCTCACCAAGATCCCCGACAAGACCCAGGGCAAGAAGAAGTAGGTTTTGTGATCATGCCCCCGACCTGCGCCTACGGCGCGGATCGGGGGCATTTTCACGGTCTGGGGCCCACTGTGGGCCCTCAGTGCCCCGACCCTTGAGGCCGGAGTGCCAGGCCGAGGGCCTTCCGGACACGGTCGCGGCCGCCCACTTTCGCCAGGGTGGGCTTCCAGTGGTCCTCATTCAGCGACGTGGGCCAGACGTGCCCACAGCACGGCGAACAGCACGTCACCGAGCAGCGGCAACGCCGCCGGTCCTCTGGAGGCCAGGGCTCTCGGCCACCTGCGGCCGGTGCGGGCAGAACTGTGCATCCTGAACACCATGACGAACCTCGAAGGCCCGCACGTGAAGGTGCACTTCCGGCTTGAGATCAAGGACGACTGGCCCCCGGCGTCGGTGGAGAGTCTGTGGGCGGTCGACCAAGGTGACGGCACCGCACGGCTCGACAACATCCCCTGGTTCGTCCGTGGCATTGCCTGCGGGGACATCGTGGCCACCGAGTCCGACGAGGAGGGCGTGCGATGGGCCGGCAAGGTGGTTCGGCGTTCTGAGAACTGCACCATCCGCCTTATCGTGCTCCGTGACAGCGGCTCAGGAGCCGCACGGCAGAGCGTGATCAACGCGTTCAAGGAACTCGACGTCGACGGCGAGGGCATAGAGCGGTACGGCATGGTCGCCCTGGACGTCCCGCCCACTGCCGATCTGGCCAAGGTGCAGCGGCTCCTCAAGCACGGTGTGGCCAAGGAGTGGTGGGACATGGAAGAGGGCTGCATCACCGCCGAATGGCGGGCCGCATCCGCTGGTTGACGCCGTTCATGTACCCCATGGCTGGGCCGTCCCTGGGCCGTCCGAGGCCGCTCGACAGTGGCCAATGCCGACCAACACGACCACCAGGCGCACGAGCCCACCGCCCCTGACCAGTAAAAACCCAGCTCACCAAGATCCCTGACAAGACCCGGGCGAAGAAGAAGCAGGCTGCGTGATCATGCCTCCCACCTGCGACTGAGGCGCGGCCCGGAGCCATTTGCGCGGCCTGGAAGACCACTGGGCCAGATGACCGAGCCGCAGCCGTGGGCGCGGACCACCGTGGAGTCCACGCTGACCAGCGACAGGTCGATCCGCCCTCGCCGGTCCGTCTCGGCGATCGTCCCGTCGAGCTGCTGTCTCAGCCGTTCCGGGTGCGGACCGGACCCGCCTTTCGGCTAGAACGGCTCGATCAACTTCCACTCGTCAGCCGTCAGTTCCTCGCGGGCCACGCCGTTGACCACGTGTTGTGGAAACGGTCTTGCCCTCAGCTGCGGGTGTAGGTGAGAAACGCTGCCCCGCTCTCCAGGACGACGTGGTCCGTCAGCTTCCAGGTTCGCGGATCGAAGGCGGCCGTGCGACCGAAGAGGGGGATGCCGGTGCCGATGGTCAATGGGCCCAGTTTGACGATCAGCTGGTCGATCTCGGTGTACAGGGCGCCCGCCAGTCCGCCCCCGCCGATCAGCCAGAGATCCTTGCCGTCCTCCTGCTTCAGTTCCCGTACCTTCGCCACCGGGTCGCTCGTGACCAGTTCCACGGCCGGGTCGGGGCTCTTGGCCAAGGTGGTGGAGAACACCAGGTGCCTCAGGTGCGGGTAAGCGTCGGTGATACCGGCTTGGAGGCCGATCTCATAGGATTTGCGTCCCTCGAGGACGGTGTCGAAGTGTGTGCCCTCTGCGGTGATGGACAGGGCCGCCCTCGCCGGGGCGGGCAGGGTCTCGGGGTACTCCGCGGCCAGGTGCTGCACATAGTCGCCGGGGATCGGCCAGAAGCCGTCAGGTCCTGAGGGGTCGGCGCCGTCGGGGCCGGCGATGAAGCCGTCGAGGGTGGCGGCGATGTAGTACACGAGCTTGCGCACGGAGGATTCCTTGTGGGTCGGTTGTCGGGCAGCGGCTGGTGAACGGGGCGGATCGAGCGACAAGCCCGAGATCCTTTGCGTCGGGACGGGGTCAGCCGTGTTCGGCAGCAGCCCACTCGACAAACTGGATGATCACTCCGTTGGGATCGGTGACCTGGAACAGGCGCTCCCCCCACGGCTCCTGACGCAACGGCATGGTGATCCGGACCCCGGCCTCACGCAGCCGCTCTTCCTGCTCCTGCAGGCCGGAGGCGACGGTGAAGGCCAGGATCAGACCACTGACGCGCTGCTCACGCTGCTCGGGCGGCAACACCTCGATACCGCGGGCAAGCAGGATGACGTCGACCGCGTCATCGTGAGACAGGGACACGAAGCCGTCGGCGGCCTGCCGGACGATGTAGCCCAGGTGGGTGGTGAAGAACTCTTGCGAACGGGTGACGTCGTCAACGGTCAGCGAGACGGTGGAGGCGGTGAACTGCACGGGACTCCCTGGATGCGGTGGGGACGGGCTCAGTGGCCACAAGGCGGGGACCACGCATGGGCGTGCCCGCTCCGCCATCTGATCGACGTAAACTTGCAACGGTCGTAAACTTATCCTGAGCCACCCCTAGTGTCAACATAAAAATGCTACGGGAGTAAGATTGCGCCATGGCTACCCAGATGCCGGCCCCCGGGGCCGGACTTCGCGAGACGAAGAAGCAGGAGACCCGGCAGCTCATCTCCGACCACGCGACACGGCTGTTCATCGACCAGGGCTTCGAGCAGACGACCATCGCCGAGATCGCCGCCGCCGCCCGCGTCGCCAAGAAGACGGTCACCAACTACTTCCCCCGCAAGGAAGACCTGGCACTGGACCATCAGGAGCAGTTCGCCGTCTCGCTGGCCCGAGCCGTAGACGCTCGACACCCGGGGGAACCAGCGCTGGCCGCGCTGCGCCGTGCCTTCGCCGACTCCGTCGCCTCCCAGGACCCGGTCGCCGGGTTCTCCGGCCAGGAGTTCGCCCGCATGATCGCCGACAGCCCCACCTTGAGCACCTGTGTGCGCGGCCTGCACGACCAGCGCGCACACCACCTGGCTCAGGCGCTTGCCGAGGCCACCGGGGCCCAACCCGACGACATCACCGTCCGGGCCGTCGCCGAACTGCTGGGCACCGTTCACCGCATGCTGTTCCAGCGCATCCAGGAGCTCACTCTCGCCGGACACCCCAACAACCGGATCGCCCAGACCATCACCACCGAAGCCGCCCAAGTCTTCGGCCTGCTGGAACCCGCCCTGTCCGACTACGCCACCGCCTAGGACGGCGTAGACGCCTATCACCGCTGGGTGGGTGCGGCTCCCATCCGCGGGCGGGTCCTGACAGTTGCTCTCATACTCGCGGCAACCAGCCAAGGCGAAACCCAGAAGCGCGGCCGACGCTGGCAGGTCTCGCGACCGCGACTCCAGCGGCCGCCACTGACAACGGCCTGTCCATCAGGGCCCAGGGAGCGTCAGCGGACGGCGCCGGACCGTCTTCCGGCTCCTTCCACACGGCGTTGCGCCGACCACAGCAAAGGGCTCCGGTGCATCCACCGCACCGGAGCCCTCACCGTCGAGCCTCACCGTCGTACGAGAGTCCTCACCCGCACTGGCAGGGATTCCCCGACTGGCAACCGCACCCGCACCCCGAGCCGCAGCCGCAGGCGCCGAAGAGCGGGAGGCTCCTGATGTCGGCGGGCTGCTCGGACGGGCGTTCCTGGGTGGGGTCGGGGGTGGTACCGGGGGTGTTGGGGGATTCGGCCATGGATCCTCCTCGAGGCTGGAGCCTGTGCCCATTCCATGCCCGCCCCCCCTGGGCGCATCAACGGCGCACAGAGGCTTGCGCACGCCCCGAACAAGCCCCGACCCGCCGGAGACCTGAGCCCCGACGCGCTCGCGGCCTAGGCCCCTTCCACCCCTGCCGCCGACTGGATCTCCGGCTGGATGTCCGTCTGCAGCTCGTCCGCGTGCTCACCCGTCACCAGGAACACCACACGCTTGGCCACGGCCACCGCGTGGTCGGCGTAGCGCTCGTAGTAGCGGCCGAGCAGCGTCACGTCGACCGCCGTCTCGATGCCGTGCTTCCAGCGCTCGTCCAGCAGGTGCTGGAAGAGGGTGCGGTGCAGCAGGTCCATCGCGTCGTCGTCCTGCTCCAGCTGGAGCGCGAGGTCGACGTCCTTGGTGACGATCACCTCGGCCGCCTTCGCCATCAGACGCTGCGCGAGCTGGCCCATCTCCAGGATGGTGGCGTGCAGGTCCTGGGGGATCGCCCGCGCCGGGTAGCGCAGCCGGGTGAGCTTGGCCACGTGCTGGGCCAGGTCGCCCGAGCGCTCCAGGTCAGCCGACATACGCAGCGACGTGACGACGATACGGAGGTCGGTCGCCACCGGCTGCTGGCGCGCCAGCAGGGCTATGGCCCGGGCCTCCAGGTCGTGCTGGAGGTCGTCGACCTTCTGGTCGGCCTCGATCACGCTTTCGGCCAGCTTCAGGTCGGAGTCGAGGATCGCCGTCGTGGCGCGCCCGATCGCCGACCCGACCAGCCGGGCCATCTCCACCAGACCGTCGCCGATCGAGTCCAGTTCCTCGTGGTACGCGTCCCGCATCAGGGTCCCTCTCTTACGTCTGCCTCGGGGGTTCCGGGCCAGGAGACAGTCCTACCGTCCTACTGTCCGGCCTGCTCCGGAAAGTCTTACCGTCCGGACCTCCGACAGTAAGACCGTCGTGAAAACGACAGTAGGACTGTCGTGAAACCGCCAGTGTGATCCCACGCCAAACCACCCGCGCGAACCCCACACGTCCACTGTTCGGGCTCTACGCGTCCGTTTCCGCCACCCCAAATGAACCACCACTGGCTCCAAGGTGAACTCTGGGCGACGAGTGTTCGAGCTCGCACTCCGACGGCTGTGGCCACTGCCTGCGCCATGCCTAACCTGGGTGCATGGACGTGAACGCGGCGGTCGCCGCAGCGGCAGCGATAGCCGGGGTGCTCACCGGCGTCATCGCCATGCTGGCGTTCCGCTGGAGCGAACGCGACCTGAAGCGACCCACCCGGACCTCCCTGCACACCGACCCCGTCCTGCCGCCCGGCGTGGACACGGTCCTGTCGGTGCTGCGCTCCTCCGCCGTCGTCCTCGACGAGGGGGACGGCGTGGTCAAGGCCAGCTCGGCGGCGTACGCCCTCGGTCTGGTGCGCGGGGGCAAGCTCTCCGTGGAGCCCATGCTCCAGATGGCCCGGGACACGAGACGGGACGGCGAGATAAGGCAGGTCGAGCTGGATCTGCCGCGGCGCGGTACCGGACGCGGCGATGCCCTCGCCGTGTCCGCGCGCGTAGCGCCCCTCGGCTCCCGCCTCGTCCTCCTCCTTGTCGAGGACCTCACCGAGGCCCGGCGCATAGAGGCGGTGCGGCGTGACTTCGTCGCCAACGTCAGCCATGAGCTGAAGACGCCGGTCGGCGCGCTCTCCCTCCTCTCCGAGGCCGTCATGGACGCCTCCGACGACCCGGAGGCCGTACAACGCTTCGCCGGCCGGATGCAGATCGAGGCGACCCGGCTGACCAGCCTGGTGCAGGAGCTCATCGACCTCTCCCGGGTGCAGAACGACGACCCGCTGGAGGACGCCGAGCCCGTCCGGGTCGACGAGCTCGTCGCCGAGGCCATGGACCGCTGCCGGCACGCCGCCGGCACGAAGCAGATCACCATGGCGGCGGGGGGCACCAGCGACGACCTCAGCATCTGGGGCAACCGCGGCCAGCTCGCCGCCGCGCTCGGCAACCTCGTCGAGAACGCCGTCAACTACTCGCCCGCCCGCACCCGCGTCGGCATCGCCGCGCGCCGGGTCAGCGCCCCGGGCGGAGACCTCATCGAGATCGCCGTGACCGACCAGGGCATCGGTATCTCGGACAAGGACAAGGAGCGCATCTTCGAGCGCTTCTACCGCGTCGACCCGGCCCGTTCCCGTGCCACCGGTGGCACGGGCCTCGGTCTCGCGATCGTCAAGCACGTGGCCGCCTCGCACAGCGGGGAGGTCACGGTGTGGAGCTCCGAGGGACAGGGCTCCACGTTCACCCTGCGGCTGCCGGAGGCGGGCGCGGCCCGTGACCGCGCACAGCAGGACCCCGATCTCGACGACGAGGCCGGACGGTCCGCCGCATCGAGTTCCCGCAGATCCCCCGATTCACCCCCTGACTCAACCGCGTACGAAACGCTTTCCGCCCCGGAGGTCCTTCCGTGACCCGTGTGCTCGTCGTCGAGGACGAGGAGTCCTTCTCCGACGCCCTGTCGTACATGCTCCGCAAGGAGGGCTTCGAGGTCGCCGTCGCGACCACCGGGCCCGACGGACTCGACGAGTTCGAGCGCAACGGCGCCGACCTCGTCCTCCTCGACCTGATGCTGCCCGGCCTGCCGGGCACCGAGGTCTGCCGCCAGCTGCGCGGCCGCTCGAACGTCCCGGTGATCATGGTCACCGCCAAGGACAGCGAGATCGACAAGGTGGTCGGCCTGGAAATAGGAGCCGACGACTACGTCACCAAGCCGTTCTCCTCGCGCGAGCTGGTCGCCCGTATCCGGGCCGTCCTGCGCCGCCGCGGCGAGCCGGAGGAGGTGACCCCGGCCGCCCTGGAGGCGGGCCCGGTCCGCATGGACGTCGACCGTCACGTCGTCACGGTCTCCGGCTCCAAGGTGGACCTCCCCCTCAAGGAGTTCGACCTCCTGGAGATGCTCCTGCGCAACGCCGGCCGCGTCCTGACCCGCATGCAGCTCATCGACCGTGTCTGGGGCGCCGACTACGTGGGCGACACCAAGACCCTGGACGTCCACGTCAAGCGCCTGCGCGCCAAGATCGAGCCGGACCCGGGTGCGCCCAGATACCTGGTGACGGTGCGCGGCCTGGGCTACAAGTTCGAGCCGTAAACCGCGGACGCAAGAGGCGAGCCGCAAGGCGCCAGACGTACGGCGTACGAAAGGGCGGGGCCCCGGATCTCCCGGGGCCCCGCCCTTTTCTACGGCTGTGCAGGCGCCGTACGACCGGCTCAGTGACCGGCGGCCGACTGCGAGGCGCTGTCGGACGGGGTCGCCGCGCCCGCGCCCGAGCCGGTACCGGCCTCGGTGCCGGCGCCCGGCGTCTCGCCGGCGGAGGCCGAACCGGTCGGGGTGGCCTCGGTGCCGCCGGCCGGGGTGCCGGTCGGCGAACCGCTCGGGGAGGCCGACGTGCCCGGCGCCGCCGGGACCTCGCTCGGGCCCCAGCTCTCGAAGTAGTGCTCGGCCGGCACGACGAAGGCGCGCAGGCTCACGTCACCGGTCTTGCTGAAGGTGAAGGTGATCTTCTGGGCGTTGCCGTCCTGGATGGCCTCACGGCTGCTGGGCAGCGTCGCGGAGGCGTTGCCCTTGCCGCCGATGATCAGCGAACCGCCGGCCGGGATGGTGAGGCTGCCGCCCTTGGCGGGCTTGAGCTCGGCGCTCTTGTCGGTGCCGTCCACCTTGATCGATTCCAGCGTCTGCGCGGTACGGCCGGAGTTGAACAGGGTCGCGGAGACCGCGGCGGGGCCGGTCGACTCCAGGTCGGGCTGGGTGATGACGATGGCGTTCTGGATCTTGATGTCGCCCACGGTGGTCGCCGCGTTGTCCGGCTTGATCTCCAGCGTCTGGCTGTTGTTGCCGGCGGCGCACGCACCGAGCGACGTGATCGAGAACGCGATGGCGGCCGCGGCGAGGGCGCCGCGTCGAAGGCTGCTGCTCACGGCGGCGGCAACTCCTTGACTCGAACGGGGCGGGCTGCATAAAGCCGCCCTAAGTGTCTGTCAGCGGCCTTAGGTTACCGAGCCGTTCCTGCGCGACCGCACCCGACCCTCCCCTGGGCGCCCAAGTGCCGTCGAAGTACCTCTTCCACCACCCGTCCCTTCACCCACAGGTGGCCTGGGAGTCACATTGCCCGGGGGCTCGTCCGCCATTCACATAAGCCCCCTCGCAACACCCCCCGCAAAATTTCCGTGAAGGAATGCGCGACCTTCCCGAAATTGATCACCGACGGTGCCCCCGACCTGGCTGTGATCAATTCCGGAATCGTCCGGGAGCCGACTCCGGGACGCCGAACGGAGTAGCGAAAGTCGCACACTCGGAACCGGACATATGTGTACGTTCGGCTACTCGGAGGTGCCTCCGGATGCGTGTAACGTACGCGTTTCACCTCGCCCGTAGAGCCGCTCCGACCTGCGAATACCTTCTTCCGCTCGGCCCGCGAAGCACGTCGGTGTTGGACTTGTCAAGCCCCGAGATATGCCCTGACCTGCGAAAACGCCATTCAGAACCCGCAGTTTCCGTGTTACCCTGGATAGCCACGGAAGGGGTACCTGTCACATGACGTTCAAGGTTGGCGACACCGTGGTCTATCCCCATCACGGGGCCGCGCTGATCGAGGCCATCGAAACTCGCCAGATCAAAGGCGTGGACAAGACCTACTTGGTGCTGAAGGTCGCCCAGGGTGACCTGACGGTACGTGTGCCAGCGGACAATGCGGAGTTCGTCGGCGTGCGTGATGTGGTCGGTCAGGACGGGCTGGACCGGGTCTTCGAGGTGCTGCGTGCGCCGTATGCCGAGGAGCCCACGAACTGGTCGCGTCGTTACAAGGCAAATCTGGAGAAGCTCGCCTCCGGCGATGTCATCAAGGTCGCGGAAGTCGTGCGTGACCTGTGGCGTCGTGAGCGGGAGCGTGGACTCTCCGCCGGCGAGAAGCGCATGCTCGCCAAGGCCCGCCAGATTCTGGTGAGCGAGCTCGCCCTCGCGGAGAACACGAACGAGGACAAGGCCGAGGCCCTGCTCGACGAGGTCCTCGCGTCCTGACGCGGTCCGTCCGCCTCAGTTCAGCACACGCTGCTGTGTTGCTTTAAAAAGTGCCGCGGTGCCCGATGACGTTATTGCTGTCGCCGGGCGCTGCGGCATGTTCGTTTGACGACGCAGTGCGGCCATCTCGGGGGCGCCCCCGATACTTGATGTGCCGGGTCCGGGCAGCTGGCTCGACCGTTGTCACGGAAGGGTTCGGTCAAGCCGTCCCGCCCGGCACGCTGAGGCCATACCCACGTAGGCAGAGCACACAAACCTGACAGGAACCGATGTCTGACGTTTCGCGTCCTTCGCCCACGGGTGTCCCCTCCGAAGGTCGTACCGGGGCCCGTACCGCCGTTGTGATTCCGGCCGCCGGACGGGGCGTACGCCTCGGTCCCGGCGCCCCCAAGGCGCTCCGCGCGCTGAACGGCACGCCCATGCTCATCCACGCCGTCCGCGCGATGGCCGCCTCCCGTGCCGTCTCCCTCGTGGTCGTCGTGGCCCCGCCCGACGGCGCCGCCGAGGTCAAGAGCCTGCTCGACGCGCACGCGCTGCCCGAGCGCACCGACTTCCTGGTCGTCCCCGGCGGCGAGACCCGCCAGGAGTCCGTGAAGCTCGGCCTGGACGCGCTGCCGCCGGACCACGACATCGTGCTGGTGCACGACGCGGCGCGCCCCCTGGTCCCGGTGGACACGGTGGACGCGGTGATCGAGGCCGTACGGGATGGAGCGCCGGCCGTGGTGCCCGCGCTGCCGCTCGCCGACACCGTCAAGGAGGTCGAGCCGGCCACCGTCACGGGCGAGCCCGAACCGGTGGTCGCCACGCCGCGGCGCGCCCGCCTCCGCGCCGTTCAGACCCCGCAGGGTTTCGACCGCGCCACGCTGATCCGCGCCCACGAGACGGTGACCGGCGACGTCACCGACGACGCGAGCATGGTCGAGCAGCTCGGCCTGACCGTCGTGGTCGTGCCCGGCCACGAGGAGGCCTTCAAGGTCACCCGCCCGCTGGACCTGGTGCTGGCCGAGGCGGTCCTGGCGCGCCGGAGGCTGAACGATGGCTTCTGAGCAGCTTCCGGTGCTGCCCCAGGTCGGCATCGGCACCGACATCCACGCCTTCGAGGAGGGCCGCGAGCTGTGGTGCGCGGGCCTGAAGTGGGAGGGCGAGGGTCCCGGCCTGGCAGGCCACTCCGACGCGGACGTCGTCGCTCATGCCGCCTGCAACGCGCTCTTCTCGGCCGCCGGCCTCGGCGACCTGGGTCAGCACTTCGGCACGGGACGACCCGAGTGGTCGGGCGCGTCCGGCGTCGCACTCCTCACGGAGGCGGCCCGCATCGTCCGCGAGGCCGGCTTCCGGATCGGCAACATCGCGGTGCAGGTGGTCGGCCCCCGCCCGAAGATCGGCAAACGGCGCGACGAGGCGCAGAAGATCCTGTCGGAGGCGGCGGGAGCACCGGTGTCGGTGTCGGGCGCGACGACGGACGGACTGGGGTTCCCCGGAAGGGATGAAGGTCTGATGGCCGTGGCCACGGCGCTCGTGGTGCGGACCGCGAGCTGACTGTTGTCCACAACCGTCCGAGGCACTGGGCATCGCCGACTACCCTGGACCCGTGACTATTCGCCTGTACGACACCAGCGCCCGGCAGATCCGTGACTTCACCCCGCTCGCGCCGGGCTGTGTCTCGATCTACCTCTGTGGCGCCACCGTGCAGGCCGCGCCGCACATCGGGCACATCCGCTCGGGACTGAACTTCGACATCATGCGCCGCTGGTTCGCGTACCGCGGCTATGACGTGACGTTCATCAGGAACGTCACGGACATCGACGACAAGATCATCGCCAAGTCCGCCGACCAGAACCGCCCCTGGTGGTCGATCGGCTACGAGAACGAGCGTGCCTTCACCGACGGCTACACCGCCCTCGGCTGCCTCCCGCCGACGTACGAGCCCCGCGCCACCGGCCATGTCACCGAGATGGTCGAGATGATGCGCGGCCTCATCGAGCGCGGACATGCCTACGAGGCGGACGGCAGCGTCTACTTCGACGTCCGTTCCTGGCCCTCCTACCTGGAGCTGTCCCGGCAGGACCTCGACGAGATGCGGCAGCCCGCCGAGGAGGGCATCTCCGGCAAGCGGGACCCGCGCGACTTCGCGATGTGGAAGGCCGCGAAGCCGGGTGAGCCCGACTGGGAGACGCCGTGGGGACGCGGGCGCCCCGGCTGGCACCTGGAGTGCTCGGCGATGGCCCACAAGTACCTGGGCTCCGCCTTCGACATCCACGGCGGCGGCCTCGACCTGGTCTTCCCGCACCACGAGAACGAGATCGCCCAGGCCAAGGCCTACGGCGACGAGTTCGCCCGGTACTGGGTGCACAACGCCTGGGTCACCATGAGCGGCGAGAAGATGTCGAAGTCGCTCGGCAACAGCGTGCTCGTGTCCGAGATGGTCAAGCAGTGGCGCCCGATCGTCCTGCGCTACTACCTGGGCACCCCGCACTACCGCTCCACCATCGAGTACAGCGAAGACGCCCTGCGCGAGGCCGAGTCGGCGTTCGCGCGCATCGAGGGCTTCGTACAGCGCGTGGTGGAGAAGGCCGGTGCCGTCGAGCCGTCCGCCGAGGTGCCGCTGGCCTTCGCCGAGGCGATGGACGACGACCTGGGCGTCCCGCAGGCGCTCGCCATCGTGCACACCACGGTCCGCCAGGGCAACTCCGCCCTGGCCGCCGACGACAAGGAGGCCGCCGTGGCCCGCCTCGCCGAGGTGCGCGCCATGCTCGGCGTCCTCGGCCTGGACCCGCTCGACCCGCACTGGGCCGGCGAGACCGACCGCGGCGAGGATCTGCACGGCGTCGTAGACACCCTGGTCCGCATGGTCCTCGACCAGCGCGAGGCGGCGCGCTCCCGCAAGGACTGGGCCACCGCGGACGCGATCCGGGACCAGCTCAACCAGTCCGGCCTGGTCATCGAGGACAGCCCACAGGGCCCGCGCTGGACCCTCGGCCCACGCTGACCGACCCGGCCCTCCGGAAGATCGATTGTGCCGCCCGGCCCTCCGGGCGGCACACTGCATAGACGTACATTCGAACGCTCACGACAGACAGGTAGGTCATGGCCGCGAACAACCGCCGCATGTCCGGCAAGAAGGGCGCGCAGGTCGGCAGTGGCGGCCAGCGACGCAAGGGTCTCGAAGGCAAGGGCCCGACGCCGCCCGCCGAGATGCGCAAGGGACACAAGAAGAACCGCATCGCGGGCGCCAAGGCGAAGCAGGCCGTACGCCGTCCCGCACCGCGCGGCCGCGGCGGCAAGGGCACGTCCGAGCTGGTGGTCGGCCGTAACCCGGTGGTCGAGGCCCTCCGCGAGGGCGTGCCCGCGTCGACGCTGTACGTCCAGCAGTTCATCGACAACGACGAGCGCGTCCGTGAGGCCCTCCAGCTCGCCGCCGACCGCGGCGGCATCAACCTCATGGAGGCTCCGCGCCCCGAGCTGGACCGCATGACCAACGGCCTGAACCACCAGGGCCTGGTCCTCCAGGTCCCGCCCTACGAGTACGCCCACCCCGAGGACCTCGCCGCCGCCGCATACGACGAGGGCACCGACCCGCTGATCGTCGCCCTGGACGGCGTGACCGACCCGCGCAACCTCGGTGCCGTGGTCCGCTCGGTCTCCGCCTTCGGCGGCCACGGCGTCGTCGTCCCGGAGCGGCGCGCGGCGGGCATGACGGCCGGAGCCTGGAAGACGTCCGCCGGTACGGCGGCCCGCACCCCGGTGGCCCGCGCGACGAACCTGACCAGGGCGCTGGAGTCGTACAAGAAGGCGGGCCTCGTGGTCGTCGGCCTGGCCGCCGACGGCGAGGCCGAACTCGGTGACCTTCAGGCCCTGGAGGGCCCGGTGGTGATCGTGGTCGGCAGCGAGGGCAAGGGTCTGTCCCGCCTGGTCGGCGAGACGTGCGACTTCCGCGTACGCATCCCGATGCCGGGCGGCGCGGAGTCGCTCAACGCCGGTGTGGCGGCGGGCATCGTCCTCTACGAGGCGGCCCGCCGACGCGTCTGATCAGCCGCCTGAACAGACATCCGTGGCGTCACCCGTGCGGGTTAATTCTGGTGACAGTGGTGCGACCTGCGCATCCTTGACGCGGTCCGGACAGATCGGACCGGTCAAGGCAGTGTCCAAACCACACGTCACTCGGTTAGTTGAGTGTGGACACCAGAACACCCCGCACACCCACGGGGGACCGCTCGTCGGGATACGACGACGCTCCCGCGCTGAGCATGGTGAAGGTGCCGAGCGATCCGGCGCAGGTCATCGTCAATCACGCGAGTTTCCGCGTGTTGTTGGGCGCGTCGACCGGGCGTAGCAAATCCCCGCGGATCACACGGCACTTGAGCGCCACCGAGGACACCGCCCGTATCCCCGTAGTCAACGCGACCGGCAGAGCGGGGGCGGCCACCGGCGCCCGCCGCCGGGTCGCCGTCTGGAACGGCACGTCCGCGCCCGACGACACGGGCGCCCACCGCCTCCTCCAGGCGGTCCGGGACGGCAGTGTCCGCCACGGCGACGAACCGCTCCCCGGTGGCGGGGGCACCCAGGTCATCCCGCGAGTCGACGTCGGCGGCGGCTACGACGGGGGCTACGACGACGTTCTGGAGCAGACCGTCGAGACGCCGATCGTGGGCGCACAGCGCACCCACGAGTCGCTCGAGGCGCGGCTGCTCCCGAACATGCGCACGGTCGAGAGCGCGTACGACGAGGAACTCACCTACGACGGCGAGGGTTTCGCAGACGAGACCCAGGGCCCGGACGAGCCCGACATCCCGCTCAGGCGATCCGGCGACGACCCGGCGCGGCACGCCTACTACCCGGGCCGCCGCATGAACCTCGGCGTCGTGCTCCTCCCCCTCCGGGTCTTCCTCGGCTTCATCTCCATCTACGCCGGCATGGGCAAGCTGTGCGACCCCGTCTACTTCGACGGCGGCAAGCGCGGCTCGATGGTGAAGTGGCTGAACACGCTGCACCCCTGGGAAGTGGCCGAACCCCTCCGCCAGTTCGCCCTCGAGCACCCGGTCGGATCCGGTCTGGTCATCGCGTTCTTCCAGGTCATCGTCGGCGTTCTGACGGTCCTGGGCTGCTGGCAGCGAGTGGCCGCGGTGGTCGGTGCCCTGCTCTCCGCCGCGCTCCTGGTCACCGTCAGCTGGAAGAGCGTCCCGGTCTACGACGCCCCCGACATCATCTACCTCGCCGCCTGGTCCCCGCTGGTCATCGCCGGCGCGCCCGTCTACTCGATCGACGGCCGCTTGGCGGGCATGGCCTGGCGCCGGCTCGGCCCGCGCTCCGACATCTGGGAGCTGCGTCAGTACGTCCTGCGCCGTGGCGCCCTGGTCACCGCGATCGTCATCGGGCTGACCCTGCTGATCGGTTCACTGCTCGGCGGTGCGGTCCGCGATGCCGACCGCGTGGTCGTGCCCGGACCTGGAGAGGCTCCCCGCAACGAGCTGCCGGGCTCGCCGCTCCCGCAGGAGCCCGGTCAGCGGCACCGGAAGACGCCGTCGGCCTCCAACTCGCCCACGCAGGGTGCCACGTCGGGGGCGGCAACCCCGTCGGGGGCCGCTACGACGCCGGGGGCCACGAGTGAGGCTGGTACCGGGGGTGCCGGTACGCCGAGCCAGACGCAGGGGACGGCCGGGCAGGCTCCGCCCCAGCAGTCGACGCCGGCCGACGAGGTGCCCAGCACCAGTACCGGTCCGACCTCCGGGGGCCCGTCCTCCGGTGGCGGCTCAACGGGCGGCTCGTCCCCCGACGAACCGGGCCTGGTAGGCGGCCTACTGGGCTGACCGCCCCCTGCATCGCCGATGGGCCCCGGAAACCCCCTCCGGGGCCCATCGCCGTACCCTGGCCCTTTCCTCGCCGCCGCCGCCGCCCCTACCCGTCCCATCCCCCAGGGGCTCCGCCCCTTCGACCCCGCCAGGGGGCTGCCGCCCCCTGGACCCCCGCTATCGGCCCTCCGGGCCTCGTCCTCAAACGCCGGACGGGCTGGGGGTGGGTGGGTGGGGGCTGGGGGTGGCCTCGTCCTCGACGGCCCCGGCCCACCAACCCACCGAACCGCGCTGCGCGAACGGCCACCGGACAGCCACCGGCCGCCGCAGGCACCCCCCGCTCACCTACCCAGCGCGGCCAGTTCCTTCGCCGCCTCCGTGAGGTCCTTCGCCGTGTCGATGGCTCGCCAGTACGCGCCCTGGGGGATGGGGAACCCGGCCAGGCGGCGTTCGCGTGCCAGGTGGGGGAACGTGGTGCGTTCGTGGTCGCCCCGGGCGGGGAGCAGGTCCGCGAAGGCGGACGAGAAGACGTAGACACCGGCGTTGATCTCGAACGTCGACGGCGGTGCCTCGATGAAGTCGGTGATGTGCCCGAAGCCGTCGGTTTTCACCGCGCCCCACGGAATGCGCGGCCGCGCAAGCGCGAGCGTGGCGACCGCGTCGCGCTCCGTGTGGAAGTCCGCCATGTCGCGCAGCGAGAAACGGGTCCAGATGTCCCCGTTGGTGGCGTACCAGGGCTGATCCGGATGCGGAAGATGTGCGGCCGCGTACTTCAGGCCACCACCGCGCCCGAGCGGCTCCGCCTCGACGACCGTCGTCACACGGACCGGCAGCTCGGCCGACTTCAGCCAGTCCTGCAGCACCTCGGCGAGATGCCCGCAGCTGACCACGACGTCCGTCACGCCCTCCTCGGCCAGCCAAACGAGCTGGTGGCCGATGATCGGAGTCCCCGTGCCGGGGATCTCGACCATCGGCTTGGGCCGGTCGTCGGTGTACGGGCGGAGTCTGGACCCCTGGCCCCCGGCCAGGACGACGGCTTGAACGGGGCGGGACGCGGCGTTCGGATCAGTCATGACCGAACTGTACGCGGCGCCCCGCTCGCGGCATCGGGCCGACAACCGTTCTGCAAGAGCCCGCCGGTAACCATCCGCTAGCTGTGCGCCGCGGCCACACCCGAGGCGAACGCGGTGTCACAGACGGGTCGGGCGTACGACTGCGCCCGCGTCGGACCGTACACACGGACCGCCGCGCGGCCCAGCGCGCGGGCGATCGAGGCGCAGTGCCTCGCCAGCGACGGGCGCTCGTCGACGGCCTGCTGGAGGTGGGTGAGGGCGACGCCGGGGTTCTTCTCCTGCAACTCGGTCAGGAGCTGGTCGCGCAGCACGTCCTGTGGCGCGCGGGGAGCGGAGTTCTTCCCCTTGCCCGCGCTGGAGACGTCGGTCGCGGTCAGCACCGAGTCCGAGGGGTCCCCCGACCAGTTGACCCGGGTGACCGCGAGCGTCCCGGAGAGCACCAGGAAGACGGGCAGGACGAGAGCGAGGGTGCGGCCGAGCTGGCGGGCGGGGCCCCGGTGGCCGCGTCGTGTCTGTTGGATGGTGGAGTGCTTCACGCGAGTGAGGGTAGCGTTCGGTGCTGACATGGCGACATTTAGTCACCGGTTCGGGGGACGAAGAGGGCCTTGTTTTTGGGTAGCGCGTTGACGCACAGCCCTCGAAATGACCGGTATGCCGGGGTATTTGTCGACAACGAGAAGGGCCCCGCAGCCGTCTGCGGGGCCCTCTTCGTCAACCTGGGTGAATTACCCGGGGTTGTGCTGCCTCAGTCGGACAGCCGCGCACCCGTGGAGGTCGAGAACACGTGGGTCTCGCCCGAACGCGGGACGACATACAGCGTGCTGCCCTTCTCCGGCACGTCACGGCCGCTGACGCGGACGACGAGGTCCTTGGAGTCGTCGCCGCCCACCTTGGCGGTGCCGTAGACGTACGCGTCGGCGCCGAGCTCCTCGACCACGTTGACGGTGACCGCGAGACCCTGGCCCGAGTCGGAGCCGGTCACCTCGAAGTGCTCGGGACGGACACCCACGGTGACGGTCTTGTCGGTGGTGGCGGAGAGCGCGTCACGGTCGACGGGGACGACCGCGTTGCCGAACTTCACACCGCCGTCGGTGATCGGCACCTCGACCAGGTTCATGGCGGGGGAGCCGATGAAGCCGGCGACGAAGAGGTTGGCCGGGCGGTCGTACATGTTGCGCGGGGTGTCGACCTGCTGGAGCAGACCGTCCTTGAGGACCGCCACGCGGTCGCCCATCGTCATGGCCTCGACCTGGTCGTGGGTGACGTAGACGGTGGTGATGCCGAGCCGGCGCTGCAGCGACGCGATCTGCGTACGGGTCGAGACACGGAGCTTGGCGTCCAGGTTGGACAGCGGCTCGTCCATGAGGAAGACCTGCGGCTCACGCACGATGGCGCGACCCATGGCGACACGCTGACGCTGACCACCGGAGAGCGCCTTCGGCTTGCGGCCGAGGTACTCGGTGAGGTCGAGGATCTTCGCGGCGTCCTCGACCTTCTGCTTGATCTCGGCCTTCGGCACGCCGGCGATCTTGAGCGCGAAGCCCATGTTGTCGGCGACGGTCATGTGCGGGTACAGCGCGTAGTTCTGGAACACCATGGCGATGTCCCGGTCCTTCGGCGGCAGGTGCGTGACGTCGCGGTCACCGATGCGGATGGCGCCGGCGTTGACGTCCTCGAGCCCCGCGAGCATGCGGAGCGAGGTGGACTTGCCGCAGCCGGACGGGCCGACCAGAACGAGGAACTCGCCGTCCTCGATCTCGATGTCGAGCGCGTCAACAGCGGGCTTCTCGGAACCCGGGTAGATCCGGGTCGCCTTGTCGAACGAGACAGTGGCCATGGTGAATGGGCCCCCTTCTACCGGCAGGAACGTGCCGGACGATCCGTTGTAGGAAGGTGGTTGGTTTAGTCCACATGTGCGGACTGGATCTGGACGGTACCTGGCGTTCGCCTGTATGTCAGTACCTGGAGGCATGTGAACTTCGCGGAAATTTTCGACGGGGCCCCCTCGGAACCTGGGTACACTGCACGGGCGCGCGCTGACAGCGCGTGCAGGCCTCCTTAGCTCAGCTGGTCCAGAGCGGCTGTCTTGTAAACAGCAGGTCGTCGGTTCGAATCCGACAGGGGGCTCCAAACAGGCGGGGCGGTTGTCGACGACAACCGCCCCGCGGTTCGTTTTTCATTCCTTCTTTTCATTCGCCCGCACCCTCATGTCCCCGTTGGGACACGGGACATGTGCCGGTATGGAATACCGTCGCTACTGCTAGTGTCTGTTCAGTCACAGTAGGCAATCAGCCTCAATGTACATGTAATGAAATCCGAGGGTTCCATGCGCAAGCTTCACCAGGTCATGATCGTCGCGGCGGCGGCCGGCAGCCTGTCCGCCATCGGTGCCGGTACCGGTGTCGCGTACGGGAGCGGGCCGACCGTGTCCGACCTGTACCGCCCGTACCAGGAGTGCAGCCCGCAGACGGTCGGCGAGGCCGACATCCCGATCGCCGTGCTCGGCCTCTCCGAGACCTTCGACACCACCTGCGGCCAGTTCAACAACGCCTTCACCGGCTGAGGTCGGCGGCTTGGTCGTGCGCGACGCCTTCCGCGGGCCCCTTCGGGGTCACCCCCGAGGGGGCCCGTTCATGTGCGGCCGCCCGGAGCGCGAGGCCGCTCCTCCGGCCCGTATGCGTTCGCTGCGCTCCTGAACTCCGGCGCGCCGATGAGCGGTTGGTCCCTCGCGGATCAGTCACCCTCAGGTCGGTCCTTCACTTCGTAAGCGAAAAGGCCCCCGATGCCCCGGACATGGACCGGGTGCAGGGGCCTGTCTCTCCGACACCCCCAGGGCCCGGCGCGGCCGGTTCGCGGTGTATTGCGCCCGGGCAACCCCCCGCAAAAGGAGACGCAACACATGTTCAACGGAAAGAAGATCGCGGCTGTCACCGGGCTTCTCGGCGGCCTTGCCATGACCTGTCTCGGTGCCGGCCAGGCGCATGCCGCCGCGGGTCCGGGCGTCTGCTCGCTCGACGCCCAGGGCAACATCGTCTGCACCCAGACGCTCCAGGGGCAGACGCCCGAAGGTGACGGGTTCACCGTCCGCCGGTCGATGAACTGCCAGCCGACGAAGCCCTTGACGCTGCCCACCCCCGGCCTGCTGGCCAACGGGCAGACGCGGATCGGCCCGCACATCACCTGCTCCGACCTGACGCCCGCGGCCGCGGCCGACAACAACGACACGAGCGATGCCAGCCCGTTGCTGGCCCGCCTCCTGGGCTGAGCCCCTCAAACAGCGGATGGCCGCACCGGGTTGACCGGTGCGGCCATCCGCTGTTTCGCACCCGGACAGCGGCCGAGCGGCAATCGGGTGACCGTGTTCCGTCGCCCGTGACTCGGCCTCGGGGGAACGCCGTTGCCTTATAAGCCGACACGACACAGAGAAGGGTCAAAGATCCCAAATTGCTACGGATTACGTGTATATGCTCACACTAAGTAGTCAACCAGGGCCTCGTGCCCGGGAAGAAAGGGTCAGATTATGCGCAGGTTTCAGCGCGTTGCGGTCGTAGCCGCGGCCGTCGCAGGGCTGTCCGCCTTCGGTGCCGGTGCCGGCACCGCTTTCGCTCACGAGGGCGACTTCGACGGTCAGGTCGTCTCCGCGGTGGCCACCTCGACGGCGAACGCCGTGGCCAACTGGGGTGCGCCGACCGACAAGGCGCACGCGGCTCCGGAGGCGGCTCCCGCCGCTGCTCCGCAGGTCGCGCCGGAGGCCGCTCCGAAGGCCGCCGCGCCGGAGTACGGATACGGCGAGTACAGCGCTCCGTCGTACACCCCGTCGTACACCGCTCAGTAAGCAGAAAGACGCCGAGGGTCCGATGCGCGGGTTTCAGGGCACTGTGATTTCGTCGTGACCGCCGCGGGGCGGGTGGCTTCTGACGCCACGCCACAGCCGGCCCGCTAGGCCATCGCCGCGAAGCGTCACGACAGGCGCATCGATATCCGTCGGAACACCGTTATGCATATCGCGCGGTCTGAACGCCCAGCTCCTGGACCAGACCGAGCTGTTTTCAACGGTGTGCTGGACAACACCCTTAGCAAATGCAGCCCGGCCGCGCAGCAGACCCGTCAGGGAGCGCGGCCGGGCTGCCGCAGTTCCGTCGTACCCGACCTTTGCAAAGGAACGCCGTACATGAACGGTCGACAGAAGATCGCAACCGTCTCGGGGCTCCTGGGAGCTCTCGCCGTGATCTACGGCGGCGCCGCGCCGGCGTACGCCGACGATCCCAAGGGCGCCTGCTCGTTCACCGCCCAGGGAGACATCGTCTGCGTCAAGAAGAGCGAGGTCGTCCACAAGGACAAGCGCAACGGCTACGTCCTCAAGCAGAGCCAGGACTGCTCGACGGTCGAGCGGCCGCGCGTCGTCGGCCCCCGGGACCAGATGCTGAACGGCGGGTCCGTGAAGTCCGGTCCGGTTGTGGAGTGCAACAACACGGCGAAGCTGCCCAAGGGCGTCAAGATCCCCAAGTTCGACTTCTGAGACAGGTCAGCGGCCGATGCCGGACCGGGAGTGATCCTGGTCCGGCATTCGCGTTCTCGGTCTCCGGACGGCGCTCCCTGGGGCGGGACGCGGCCCGCGAAAAGCCCGGTGCCCCGGCCGGAAGGCCGGGGCACCGGGAAAGGAAGCGGTTTACGTCACTTGCCGAAGGCGCTGTTGCTGCAGCCCATCTCCGAGCCGAGCCCGGTCTCCTGCGCGCCCGGGCTGCCCTCGCCGTTCAGCAGGTTGCCGCCGAGGCCGTTGAGGACACCGACCTGGCCGAGCACGTCGACGTTGGCGTCGTGCGACCGGCAGTTGCTGCTCTGGAGGACGTCGACGTTCGTGCCCTTCTGGCCCCAGCCGCCTCCGTCGGCGTGGGCGGCGCCGGAGCTCAGGAGACCGACGCTCCCGAGAGCGGCGACCAGGACGGCGGCCTTGCGGAGCTTGTACATGTTCTTCTCCGGTGGAGTGAAGTGGGTTGCGATCCATTTCGGACCGACTTCGAACAGTTACGGAGGCTAATAGGAAATATTCCGGAGCAATGGGCGGCGCGCCGAATTCAGAAAATTCTCACCATCTTGGCCGATGGCCCGGAAATTACTCCCCTCGCGAGGAATCGCGAGCAAAAGCGTGACACAAAAAGGAGTCCCGGTACCGGGCCTGGGGGCTCGGTACCGGGACTGTTTCCCGCTTCGGCCGGCTGCGCGGCCGTCAGTGCCTAGAAGGCGCTGTTGTTGCAGCCCATCGACGAGCCGAGGTGGGTGTCCTGCGCGCCCGGGTCGCCCTCGCCGTTGAGCGCGCTGCCCAGCAGGCCGTTGAGGACGCCGACCTGGCCGAGGACGTCGACGTTCAGGTCGTGCGACTTGCAGTTGGAGCTCTGGAGGACGCTGAACTTGCCCCCGTCCTTGCCGCCGTGACCGTCGGCGGTGGCGGTGCCGGCGCCCAGCAGTCCGATGGTGCCGACGGCGACGACCATGACGGCAGCCTTGCGAACCTTGTGCATGTTCTTCTCCGGTGGAGTGAGGTGGGTGCGATCTGTAGAAGATCGACTTCGTACAGTTACGGAAGATTAATACGAAGTATCCCGATATGTCCCGGAGGCACGCCGAAGTCCGCGCTTCATGCCGAAAGCACCCAAAAGCCGCATCGAGTAGCCGCGAAGGAGATGAGGTTCGGATCTCCCCGCGGCGTTGCCGTCAGCGCGCGTAGCGGGCGTGAGCGAGGGAGTTCGCCTGGCTGTTGGCCTGGTCGCAGTCGATGCCGCGGGTCTCGGAGGCGGCCAGTACGGCGACCGGGACGGCCGCGTTGACCAGCGACTGAGGGCTGCACTCCTGGTACGGGCGGAACAGGTTGGCCTGCTCGATCGGGCCGGACGGCGCCGCGGCCGGCTGCTGGTTGACCTGCGGGCTGATCTTCGGGCTCAGTTGGGGGCTGACCTGCGGGCTGACGTCGGCGCCGCGCTGCGGGGCCGGGGCCGCCTGGCCGTGCGCGGCCGGCAGGTTGGAGGACTGCGCGGAAGCCTGCGAACTGCCCCACGAGGTGGCCTGGACGTCCGGCTGACCGGCGGGGGCCGGTGCGGTACCGCCGTATCCGACGGGCGCGTCGGCGACGCTGGGTCCGGCGCCGATGGCCGACAGACCACTGGCTGCTGCTACGACGAGCGCGACCTGATGAAGCTTGCGCATGGAACCTCGGCCCTTCATTGACCTGTGCATGGAACATATGGAAATGCGGCTGCGATGCACCATCGCTCTGACCCTGGGGGGAACGAGAGAAGCGCGGGACCGGTCACGTGCGCGCAGAAGTCGTCACTCATTTGCCAGAGGGTGTTAATTAGAGCCTTTTATCCGATCGATGGCAATTGAGTGACGGAAATTTGGATCCCGTGACCTGGTCAGGGAAATGTCGTTGCCAGCTGAGAGAGGGCAGCGATCTGTAATCAGAGAGAGGTGACGGGATCCGCTGCCTGCTCCGGCGTGAAGTCCACATGACAGCTCAGGCATTACCCCTGTAAGGGCGCAGTACGAATATCAGACTGAGCGCACGCAAGACTGACTGAATACAACGGATTTCCCTGTACAGGTAATGAAGGGCCGAGGGTTCCATGCGCAAGCTTCACAAGGCCGCGCTCGTCGTAGCGGCGGCCGGCGGTCTGACCGCCATCGGTGCCGGCGTCAGCGAGGCCGCCGACTATCCCGTCGGGTACAGCGGTGCCGCGCCGGCTCCCGCTCCCGAATATCCGGCACCCCAGTACGCTCCGGCGCCTCCTCCCCAGTACGCGGCGCCCCAGTACGCTCCGGCGCCTCCTCCGCAGTACGCGGCGCCTCAGTACGCTCCGGCGCCTCCTCCGCAGTACGCGGCGCCCCACTACGCCCCGGCGCCCGCTCCCCATTACGCCCCGCCGCAGCCCCAGGTCACGGCTTCGGCCCGTTCGACGGGTGCGGCGCAGGCCACGCGTCCGCAGCCGCGTCCGCAGCCCCAGCCGGCCCCGCACTACGCGCCCCCGGCGCCCGCCCCGCGCCAGGAGAGCGGTTACGCCTCCGCCTCGGCCTCGTCGGGCGGCTACGCGCAGGCCTCCGGTGCGCCGCACTCCGCCCCGGCCGCCGCGCCCCAGCCCGTCGCGCCGCAGGTCGTGCCGCAGGTCACCCCGCAGACGGCGCCGCAGGTGATGCCGCAGGTCGCTCCGCAGGTCTCCGCGCCGCAGGTCTTCAACCCGGAGCCCCCGCCGCGGGTCGCCCCGCAGGTGAACCCGCAGGTGAACCCCGAGGTGAACCCGCTGATCAACCCGCTGATCTCGCCGGCCAGCGCCCCGCAGGTGCCCGGCCTCGGCCTGGGACAGGTCGCGGCGCCGCCCGTGGGCCAGTTGGGTCTGCCCCGACTCGGCTGACGCAGCGGGCCGTACGTGTCCCGCCTCCTCGCTCGATCCCCCGCACACCCCATCTGCTCGACCAACGGAGAAGAAATGCGCAAGCTTCAGAAGGTCGCCCTCGTGGGCGCCGTCCTCGGCAGCGTCGGCTCGTTCGGCGCCGGTACCGCCGCCGCCCACGGTGAGGCGATGGCCCACGACCTCGACATCACGCAGGGCATCGAGTGCCGTTCGCACGACATGAACATCGACATCCTCGGCAGCCTCGGTCTCGTCAACGGCGCGCTGGGCAACGCGCTCAACGGTGAGGGCTCCCCGGGCGCGCAGCCCAGCCACCTCGGCTCGGACATGGGCTGCAACAGCGGAGCGCTCAAGTAGACCGTAGGAAGTGTCGGTTCAACGCCCGCTCCATCACGGGGCGGGCGTTTGGACTGCGAGCCGGAGAGACCGCATGAGACTGTCCTGTGCCGACGAGATGCTGCTGCTCAACGGGTGTCCGGGTGTGATCGGCCTGGCGGTGGTCCTCTCCGGCGAGCAGCCCGACGTGGAGCAGGTGCGGGCGCGTGTCGCCGAGCGGTGGGCGGGCCTGGAGCGGATGAACTGCGTGCTCGACGGCCCTCGCGACGGCCGAACGGCGGTACGGCAGCGGCTGTTCGGGCGGCGGGGACGGATGCGGTGGGCCGTTCCGGGGCCCTTCGATCCCGGCGCTCATGTCGGCGTGGCACCGACCAAGTTGGACGACCTGTGGGCGCGCAGCGTGGGCCGGCCGCTGACCGGCGGGCTGCCGCCCTGGCGGCTCCACGTGGTCCCGGACGCGGCGCACGGCGGTGACTTCGCGCTGGCGCTGGTGGCTCAGCACGCGCTGCTGGACGGGCGGTCACTGGCGATGTTGATGCGCGCGCTGATGGACGGCCCCGCGGCGAGGGAGTCGGTGCGGTCGACACCGCCGCCGCGGGTCGGACTGCGTGCGGCGGGCAGGGAGCTCATGGCGATGTCGGCCGCGGGACAGGCCCTTCCGATGCGGCCGCCCGGGGAGCCGTGCTCCTCGGTCGCGGTGCGCGAACTGCCCGCGCACACGGTCCGATCCGCCCGTCGGCAGCCCGCCGACGGGCGGGGCGCGACGCTGAACGAGCTGCTGGTCGGCGCCGTGGCCGGGGCGCTGCGCGATCGGTACGGGCCGGTGCGGCGGTGGCGCCAGCGCGACGAACCGGTCTACACGGCCGTACCGTGCGATCTGCGCACCGGGGCGACCACGGGCGAACTCGGGAACACCCTCACGGTCGTCCGGGTTCCGTTGCCCGTCGACGTGGACGGTCCCGTGGCGCGGCTACGGGCCGGTCAGGCCGCGATGGCCGGCGTGCCCGAGCGGGCCGCCGCGCACGCCACCGTGCTGTTCCCGGCCGCAGAAGCGGTTCGCCGGGCGGGGCCCTGGGTCACCGGGCTGCTGGCCGACCGCGGGCGTCACAACTGCTTCGCGGCGACCGCGACCACGGCCATGAAGTGGCCCGGCGGGGCCGGCACCTTCCAGGGCCGTCGGCTCGTGCGCACGGTCGGGCTGCCGCCCTTGCAGCACCCGGGCACGGTCAGCTTCGCCCTGGCACAGGCAGGGGACGCGTTCACGCTCACCACGGTGTGCCATCTGCGCCAGAACGACGCGGAGCGGCTCGCCGACGCGGTCGTCACGGAGTTCGAGACATGGGCCCAGATGGCGACGCCGTCAGTGCCCTGACGGCACCAGGAGATGGAGGCAGTTGCATGGAAGCGGAACACGGCGACGTATGGGAAGCGCTGCGCCCGCTGTGCGCGCGGGTGATGTCGGTGCCGCCGGAGGCGGTGGTCCCGCAGGCTCGGCTCGTCGCCGATCTGGGCGCGGACAGCCTGGACATCACCGAACTGGAAGCGGCTTCGGAGGAGTTGTTCGGCGTCTGTCTGAGAGGGACCGACAAGGCCGCCGTGTCCACCGTGGGTGATGTCGCCGACCTCATCGTGCGGCTGCGTACCCCCGGCGCCCACAGCACCCTCGCCCGATGACCGGCCGACCCGCCGTCGCCGTCACCGGCCTCGGAGTTCGCTGCGCGGCCGGAGCGAGTCCGCAGGAGCTCTGGGAGAGTCTCGTACGGTGCCGTTCCGCGACGTCGCTGCACGCCTTCGACGACGAGGGCACGGTCGTGTACCCGGCGTCCGCGATGACGGCGTTCGACCCGTCCGGCTGCCTGGCGCCCAAGGAGGTGCGCCGGATGGACCGTTCGGCGCAGCTGGCCGTGTGCGCGGCCGTGGACGCGGTGGCGGACGCCGGAGGGCTGCACGTCGGTCCCGGCCGGCGGGCGGTGGTCACCGGCACCGGGTACGGCGGGGTGATCAGCCAGGAGAACGGCATCGGGCAGCCCGACGTGCTCTACGCGCCCCGGCTGATGAACAACGCGGGCGCCTACTGGATCAGCGCCAGGCTCGGGATCACCGGGCCCAGCCTGACGGTCTCCACCGCCTGCGCCTCCGGCACGCACGCCGTGGGCGAGGCGATGCAGATGATCAGGGCGGGGTACGCGGACGTGGTGGTGGCCGGAGGCCATGACAGCCCGCTGACTCCGACGACCGCGCTGGCGTTCGGGCGGGCCGGGGCGATGGTCACCGAGTGCGAGGATCCCGCCTCCGCGTCACGGCCGTTCGACGTCGGGCGACGCGGGTTCGTCCTCGCCGAAGGGGCGGCGTTCCTGGTGCTGGAGCGGCTGGACCTCGCCCGCGAGCGGGGCGCCCGCGTCTACGCCACGCTGACCGGGTACGGGCGTACGTCCGACGCCTTCCACCTGACGGCACCGCACCCTGACGGGACGGGCGCCCGGGCGTGCATGGAGCAGGCGCTCGTCGACGCCGGTACGACCGCGGACGCCGTCACCCATGTCAACGCGCACGGCACCGGGACCGAGCTGAACGACCTCGCCGAAGCGCGGGCCATCAGCGCCGTGTTCGGCCCGCGCGCGGTGCCCGTCACCGCGCCCAAGGCCGTGACCGGGCACGGGCTGGGGCTGGCGGGAGCGCTGGAGGCCGTGGTCACCGCGTTGTCCGTGCGGGAGGGGCTCGCGCCGCCGACCGCGCATCTCACGCGGCTGGATCCCCGGTGCGAGCTGGACATGGTCGTCGGGGAGCCGCGCAAGATCCCGGACGGTCCGGTGATCAGCAACAGCTTCGCCTTCGGCGGCCACAACGCGTGTGTGGTGTTCGACTCGCCCCACGGCTGTGGCACATGAGGCTGACGGCCATCGACGAAGGGCATCTGCGCAACGGGCTGCCGGGGACGATCGGTATCGCCGGGGTGTTCCCCGGCGAGCCGTTCGACCTGGAGCGGGTGCGGGCCCGGGTCCGTGAACGGTGGGGCGGGCTGGAACGGATGAGCCTGGTCCTGCGGCCGCCCGCCGGGTCGGGGGCGCTGTCGTGCCACCGCTGGGAGACCGCCGGGCCGTTCGATCCCGGCGCGCACATCACCACAACGGACCAGGAACTGCGGTCCCTGCTCGCCGACGGTGTGAGCCGGCTGCTGCCGGCCGAACGGCCGCTGTGGCGGCTGCTGGTCGGGCGGAACGCCCTCGTGCTGTTCGCGCATCACGCGCTGCTGGACGGCAGATCGCTGGAGACGGTCTTCCGGCTGCTGATGGACGACGCCGTACCGCCGCTGCCGCCGCGCGTGCCGGCCGCGGCGGACCCGACCGCGACGGTACGGCGGCGTCCGGCCGTCAGCGCGGCCGTCGTGGGCAGGGAGTTGCGCCGGATCGGGGCGCTCGGGCGGCCCCTGCCCACGGCTTCGCCCGGCGAGGCGCGGCCGTCGGTGGCGGTGGTGGAGCTCGATCCGCAGGTGATGCGCACGGCTCGCCGGCAGCCGGCCGACGGGCGGGGGGCGACCCTCAACGAGCTGCTGCTGAGTGCGTACGCCGGTGCCCTGCGGGTGTGCCACGGGCCGCTGCGGGCCTGGCCGAAGGGATCGAACCCCTTCTACGCCACGGTCCCGGTCGACCTGCGGACCCGTCGCAGCGCGCAGCAGCTCGGCAACGGCGTCACCGTGCTGCGGATGCCGCTGCCCGTCGACCTGGAGTCCCCCCTGGCGCGCCTCGCGGCCTGCCAGGACCAGGTCGCGGGGTTCGACCGGCGCTGCGACGCCCACCGCGCGATCCTTCCCGCGCTTCAGGGGGCCGCGCGTGCCGTGCCGTGGCTGGCCGGGGTGATGGCCCGGCGACTGGCCCGACCCGAACTCACCACCAGCCTGTGCACCGCCTTCAAGTGGCGGGACCACCCCAGTCATCTGCACGGCCGCCCCCTGGACCGTGTCGTCCCCCTGCCGCAGCTGTCCCCTCCCGGTACGGCGAACCTCTGCCTCGTCCACACCGCCGACGCCTACACGCTCACGGTCGTCAGTCACACGCGGGCCGGTGACGCCGAGCTGATCGGCGCGGCGGTCGCCCGGGAGCTGGAGGCGCTCGCGGCGTGCGACGTGTCGGCCGTGCGGGCCGGTTAGGGCTTGCGTACGTCGTGGCTCAGGGTGCGGGCCGACTCGGGGCGGGTCAGGACGTCCGTACTGTCGACGAACTGGTCCACCGCGCCGAAGAGCGGCAGGTCCTTGAGGGCCGGGTCGGTGATGCGGGCGGTCAGGGCCGCGGCGAAGCGGTCGGCGCGCAGGACCTGGAAGGGTCTGGAGTGGTACGGGCGCGTGGCGGGGTCGACGCGGTCGGTCAGACGGAGCTGGTTGTGCTGGTGCGCGACGATCTCGTACGCGTGGACCAGGTGACGTTCGCGGGTGTGCCAGTCCGTGGCGGCGAGCGCGGCCGTGAGCACGGGGGAGAGGCGGGGGCCGGCGGCGGTGCGGGCGAAGGCGCTGCCGAGCCATTTGCCGTACGGCGGGTAGCGGCGGTCCATCAGGAGGCACAGCCGCATCAGGTCGCGGGCCAGGCGGGCGGCGGTGACGGCGGAGCCCAGCTCGTCGCCGACCTCACCCGAGCGGCCCACGAAGGCCTCCTCCTGCGCGATGCGCTGCCACTGGCAGGCCAGGACGTACAGCCAGACGTCGTGGGGGTACCAGCGCAGCGCGCGGCGTAACGGGGTCAGGGTGTGCAGACCGTCGTGGAACACGGCGCCCGCGGTGACCTCGGCGAGCAGCTGGCCGGGTACGGCCAGCCAGTCGGCCGGGGTGATGCCCTGCGCCGGGTCGAAGCCGAGGGTGTCGGTGAACCAGGTGGCGGTGCCGGTCACTTCCACGCGGTGGTGGACGGGGCCGTCCGTGCGCCGCATGACGCGGATGTCGCGGCTCTCTCCGGTGGGGGCGAAGTTGGTCGGGTGGCCCAGGAACGTCTTCGGGAGGTGCTCGGCGAGTATGTGTCTGATCCGGGCCGCGTGCCGGGGCACGTCGTGGCGGTGCAGGAAGACCTGGAGCCGCGGGCCCCACTCGTGGTCGGCCGAGCGAGGGGTGTCGTAGCCGAGGACCTCGGATCCGCTGCCGATACGGGCGGCCGAGTGGGGGACGCCCGGGGCGGCCTCCTCCAGCAGGGGGCGTACGGCGTCAGTGTAGAAGCGGCGGGAGAGTTCGAGGCCGGGGACGAAGGGGGGCTCAGCCGCGGGTGTGTGTGGGGGGCGCATATTCGTGGGGCTCATGCCAGGGAGCCGTGCCCATTCGGTGAGGGGTCATGCGAACTTCGGTCACGCCGTTGCGAGTTGGGGACAGTCAGGCCTCCGGAGGGCCGCCGCCCAGCTCCGTGAGCGCCTCGTCCGTAAGGCGGTACACCGTCCATTCGTCCTGGGGGCGGGCGCCGAGGGCCTCGTAGAAGGCGATGGAGGGGGCGTTCCAGTTCAGCACGGACCACTCCAGGCGCTGGTAGCCGCGCTCCACGCACAGCCGCGCCAGCTCGGTGAGCAGGGCCTTGCCGTGGCCGGCGCCCCGGGCGGTGGGGCGGACGTAGAGGTCCTCCAGGTAGATGCCGTGGACGCCGCGCCAGGTGGAGAAGTTCAGGAACCAGATCGCACAGCCGACGGTCTCGCCGGTCGTGTCGTCGGCCGCGATGTGCGCGTAGGCGGCCGGGTGGTCGCCGAAGAGGGCCGCGTGGAGCTGCTCCTCGGTCGCCCTGGCCTCCTCCAACGCCTTCTCGTACTCGGCGAGTTCTCGGACGAGGGTGTGGATGGCGGGGACATCGGCGGGCGTGGCGGGTCGGATCATGGGCGCAGGCTAGCTGGCGCGGTCACGAAGCCGCCTGGCGATTTCCAGTTGCTCCTCGTCCAGGGGGCGGCCGTCCTCGATGTCCCAGAGGCAGTTCTGGAGGAGTCGGCCGTAGGTCCAGGCTCGGGCGCGTGCACGGTCCAGGGCCAGTACGTCGGTCATGGCGTCGAAGCGCCAGAGGATGTCGGCGGGGTCGAAGCGGTTGGCCAGGGCCGGCCAGAGTTCGAAGCCGGGGTCGCCGGTCAGGGGCTTGGGGTCGATGGCGAGCCAGGGGGCGCGTTCGCAGGCGAGGACGTTCTCGTCGTGGAGGTCCCAGTGGAGGAGGCGGTCGCCGGGGTCGTCGATGACCTCGCGTACGGCGGCGGCGCAGTCGGCGAGGGTCCGGCGGGCCGCCGGGTCTGGGATGAGCTTCAGGGCCTCGGGGGTCTGCTCCAGCATGTCCCGGG
This sequence comes from Streptomyces sp. NPDC028907, assembly GCF_055564995.1. NCBI lineage: Bacteria > Bacillati > Actinomycetota > Actinomycetes > Kitasatosporales > Streptomycetaceae > Streptomyces > Streptomyces sp. NPDC028907. Next base: position 591,830 of record NZ_JBVHVE010000002.1, on the reverse strand, counting down.
CGATGTCGCCGAGGTGGCGCAGGCCGGTGGGGGCGGGGAAGGACGTGAGGTGGGCCAGCAGGTGGGCGATGACCAGGACGGACTCGTGGATGTCCGGGTGGTGGGCGAGCATGCGGGCGGAGTCGAGGCGTTCCAGGAGCATGGTGCCGGTGGCCTCGTCGTGGTCGAGGAGCCGGACCGCCCCGTCGCCGTCCCACGCGCGCAGGGCCACCGGCTCGCCCGCGCTCTCCTCGTCGAGGAGTTGCAGCTTCAGCACGGCGGGGACGCCGTCGCGGCGCAGGACCGGGAGGACCAGGGCGCTGACCCCGTGCATCGGGCGGCCGTCGACCCGCAGTTCCCAGCGGTCGAGGAATCCGGCGGTCAGGGCGGGAAGTCCGGCGATGAACGCGCGGCCCGCCTCCCCGTTGTACTGCTGTTGTGATGCGGCGAGCTCCTGCGGAATGTCGATCACCTTTCGCAGGCTACTGGGCTCCCGGAAACGGCTCACGCGAATTACCTTCTCTCCCATGAGCAGCTCGGTCAGCGGTGCCGTGAACGGCGCCATCTCCTTCTGGTACGCGGACGACGGCCTCCCCGCGGTCCGCGAACCGCTCGCGGGGGACACCTCGGCGGACGTGGTGATCGTGGGCGGCGGCTACACGGGACTGTGGACCGCGTACTACCTGAAGAAGGCCGTCCCCTTCCTGCGGATCACCGTCCTGGAGCAGAAGTTCTGCGGCTACGGGGCCTTGGGACGCAACGGCGGCTGGCTGTACAACGGCATCGCGGGCCGCGACCGGTACGCCGAACTGCACGGCCACGAGGCGGCCGTACGGCTCCAGCAGGCCATGAACGACACCGTCGACGAGGTCGTCCGGGCCGCCGAGGCGGAGGGTATCGACGCCGACGTCCATCAGGGCGGGGTTCTCGAAGTCGCCCGTACGCCCGCTCAGTTGGCCCGGCTGAAGGCCTTCCACGAGCACGAGCTGTCGTACGGCGAGAAGGACCGCGAGCTGTACGGCGCCCGGGAGACCGCCGAGCGGATCCGGGTGGCGGACGCGGTCGGTGCGAGTTGGACGCCGCACGGCGCGCGGCTGCACCCGGTGAAGCTGGTCAAGGGGCTCGCGGCGGCCGTCGAGGCGCTGGGCGTGACGATCCACGAGCTGACGCCGGTCACGGAGATCCGGCCCAAGCACGCGGTCACCCCGTACGGCACGGTCCGCGCGCCCTACGTCCTGCGCTGCACCGAGGGCTTCACGGCGAGCCTCAAGGGCCAGAAGCGGACCTGGCTGCCCATGAACTCCTCGATGATCGCCACCGAGCCGCTCACCGCAAAGCAGTGGGCGTCGGTCGGCTGGGACGGGCGCGAGACGCTGGGCGACATGGCGCACGCCTACATGTACGCGCAGCGCACGGCCGACGGGCGGATCGCGCTGGGCGGGCGCGGGGTGCCGTACCGGTTCGGGTCGAGGACGGACAACGACGGCCGGACGCAGCCGGCGACCGTCGAGGCGCTGCGGGAGATCCTCGTCGGGTTCTTCCCGGCGCTGGCCGGGGTGCGGATCGAGCACGCCTGGTCGGGTGTGCTGGGCGTGCCGCGCGACTGGTGCGCGACCGTCACGCTGGACCGCTCGACGGGCATCGGCTGGGCGGGCGGCTACGTCGGCTCGGGCGTGGCCACCGCCAACCTCGCCGCCCGCACCCTGCGGGACCTCGTCCAGCAGGACTCGGGACAGGGCGGGCGCACCGAACTCCTCGATCTGCCCTGGGTCGGGCACAAGGTGCGCAAGTGGGAGCCGGAGCCCTTCCGCTGGCTCGGTGTGCAGGGGCTGTACGCCACCTACCGGGCCGCCGACCGCAGGGAGCAGGGCAGCGGGGCGGCGCAGGCGTCGCGGCTGGCGCGGGTGGCGGACAAGGTGGCCGGGCGCGACTGAGAATGGCCGTCGGCTGAGTGTCGTGGCGAGGGGCGGGGGCGGCCCTTCGTGAGGGCGTGACGACGTTGGCGAACGTGCCGGTGACAGGTCACCTGCGCGTGGAGTGCGACAGTTTTCCGGAAACCGTCGCACTCCACGCCCACCACACCGCAGGCCCGCGGCCCTCAGCGGTCCGTCCGCGTCGCCCTCGGAATTCGGGGCCGTCTCTCAGTTCACCGACTCCGGGACCCGCGTGTCCTGCGGGGCGCCGTGTTTCGGGGGCTTCGCCGTGACCATCAGGGCGGCGACCAGGCCGGCCAGCAGCATGATGGCGGCGGCCCACCAGATGGCGACCGTGTAGCCGTGGACCACGCCCTCCCTGGTGACCAGGGCCCGCTGGGCCGGGTCGGTGAGATGGGCGGTGATGTAGGCGGCGCCGCTGGTGGTGGCGACGGTGTTCAGCAGGGCCGTACCGATCGAACCGCCCACCTGCTGCGAGGTGTTGATGGTCGCCGAGATCACCCCGGAGTCCTGCGGCGCCACGCCCGCCGTCGCCGTGGCGAACACCGGCATGAAGATCAGGCCCATGCCGAGGCCCATCAGGATCAGGGCGGGCAGGATGTCGCTCGCGTAGGACGAGTGCACCGTCAGCCGGGTCAGAAGCACCATGCCGACCGTCGCCAGCAGGGCACCCGGGGCCATGAGCAGACGGGGCGCCACATGGTCCAGCAGCCGGGCGGCGATCTGGGTGGAGCCGATGATGATCGCGGCCGTCAGGGGCAGGAAGGCGAGGCCGGTCATCACCGGCGAGTAGTCGAGGATGACCTGGAGGTAGTAGGTCATGAACAGGAACAGCCCGAACATGCCGATCACGGCCAGCGCCATGGTCAGGAAGCAGCCGGCGCGGCTGCGGTCCTTGATGATGTGCAGCGGCAGCAGGGGCACGGGGGCCCGGGTCTGCCACCAGACGAAGGCCGCGAGGAGCACGACGCCCGCCGCGAAGAGCCCGAGGACCAGCGGGTCGGTCCAGCCGCGCGGCTCGGCCTCGGCGAACCCGTAGACGATCGCGACCAGGCCGCCGCAGCCGAGCAGGACGCCGGGCACGTCGAGGCGGGCGCCCGCGTGGCGGGGGCTGTCGTGGAGCAGGGCGAGGGCGCCGATCACCGCGACGACGGCGATGGGCACGTTGACGTACAGGCACCAGCGCCAGTCCAGGTACTCGGTGAGCAGCCCGCCGACGATGAACCCGATCGCGCTGCCGCTGCCGGCCAGGGCGCCGTAGATGCCGAAGGCCTTGCCGCGCTCCTTGGGGTCGGTGAAGGTCGTCGTCAGCAACGACAGGGCCGATGGGGCCAGTACGGCGGCGAAGACGCCCTGGAGGGCGCGGGCGCCGAAGAGCATGCCGGACGAGGTGGCCGCGCCGCCCAGCGCGGAGGCGGCGGCGAAGCCGACCAGGCCGATGACGAAGGTGCGCTTGCGGCCCACCAGGTCGGCTATGCGGCCGCCGAGCAGCAGCAGTCCGCCGAAGGCCAGGGTATAGGCGGTGATCACCCATTGCCGGTTGCCGTCGGTCATGCTGAGGTCGCTCTGGGCGGAGGGCAGCGCGATGTTCACGATGGTCGCGTCGAGGACGACCATGAGCTGCGCGAGCGCGATGATCACCAGGCCCCACCAGCGGCGGGGGTCGGGGCCGGCGGCCTGGGCGGATTCACCCGTTCGGGTGACGTTCACCTGGCCAGAAGACCATGGTTCGGGGCGTGTCGCATCTGGGGAGGAGTGCTTGGAGTGCGATCCCCCGTCGCGGGACTGCGGCGGTACGCGGTCCCGCGCGGGCTTGCGGTCGGTCATGGTTCCAGTACCACCTTTCCGGTGGTTCCGCGCGTTTCGAGGGCGCGATGGGCGGCCGCCGCCTCGGCCAGCGGGAAGCGCTGCACGGCCGGGGTGAGGCGGCCCTCGGCGGCCTCGGCGAGAGCGCGCAGTTCGAGGGTCTGTACCGGGTTGGGGCCGCCGGCCCGCCGCATCATCGGCGGGCCGAGGACCTGCTGGGAGACGCCTTCGACGAAGTAGGGCGTGCCGTCGTGCAGGCCCGCGCCGGACCAGCCGAAGACCAGGTGCCGGCCGCCGGGGCCGAGCAGCGCGACCGCCTCGCGGGCCACGTCGCCGCCGACGCCGTCGAAGACGACGGTCGCGGGCCGCCCGCCGAGGAACGCGCGGACCTTCTCCGGCCACACCGGGTCCTTGTAGTCGACGGCCAGGTCGGCGCCGTTCTCCCGCACGCGCGCGACCTTCTCCGGGCCGCCCGCGAGGCCGATGACGACGGCGCCGGCGTTCTTGGCGTACTGCACGAGCAGCGTGCCGATGCCGCCCGCGGCCGCCGGGATCACGGCCACCGCGTCCGGGTCGAGCTCGGCGAACTGGAGGATCCCCATCGTCGTACGGCCCGTGCCGATCATGGCGACGGCCTGGGCGGGGTCGAGGTTGGCCGGGATCTCGTGGACGCGGTCGACATCGGCTACGGCGAGTTCGGCGTAGCCGCCCGGCGCGAAGCCGAGGTGGGCGACGACGCGCTTGCCGAGCCAGAGCTCCGCGACGCCCTCGCCGAGGGACTCGACGACGCCGGCGACCTCGCGGCCGGGGATCGTGGGCAGAGTGGGCGGCTGCGGCGCCGGGCCCTGGATGCCCTCGCGCAGGGCCGTGTCGAGGAGGTGGACCCCGGCGGCCGCCACGGCGATCCGGACCTGGCCGGGGCCGGGCGTGGGGTCGTCGGTCTCCTCGTAGGTGAGGTTCTCTGCCGGGCCGAAGGCATGCAGGCGGATGGCGTGCATCGGGGTCCCCCATCGTCGGAAACTCGGTGTGTCAGGGCGCCCGCCCCGTCACGGGGCCGGCTGATCGATGCTGCAACCTCAAGCTCCCTTGAGGTCAAGGGAGTGCCGGGCGGGCCGCAGGGCCAGGGACACGGCGGTGAGGGCGCTGTTGAAGGAGACCTCGGACAGGACTCCGGGGGCGGCGACCTGGTCGCCCGCCAGATAGACCCCGGCGCCGCGGTCCACGGCCGGGCGGTCCCGCCAGCTGGTGCCGGGCAGGTCGACGGCGCCGGTACGGCCGTTCGCCGTGGACTCGCGCCGCCAGGTGACGCGTTCGCGCCAGCCGGGGAAGCCGAGGTCGAGGAGCTGTTCGGCACGGGCGATGCCGTCGGCCCTGGTCTCGTGCGGGGCGATCGGGATCTGGCCCTGGATCAGCTGTTCGCCGGTCGGCGCGAGGGACCGGTCCTGTGCCGTGAACCGCTCCAGCCAGCCGGGCGCGTCGAGGTCGGAGACGACGAAGGCGTCCCCGCGCCGGGTCCGCACCGCGAGGTCGAGGAGCGCCGTACGGCCGCTGGTCCAGGTCAGCGAGTCGTCCTTGAGGAGACGGCGGGCGGCGTCGAGGGAGGTGGCGACGACGACGGGCGCGCCGGCCGTCCGGCTGTCGAGGTCGTCGAGGCTGTCGACGCGGGACAGGGTCTCCATCCGGACCCCCAGGTTCCAGGCTCGCGCCGCCATCCGGTCGATCATGGTCGCCCAGCCGCCCCGGGGGTAGTGCGCCTCCGGCGGCAGCTTGGTGGCCCGGCGCAGCCGCTCCTGTACGAACGCGGCGGACACGGCGCCGGGGTCGTGGTGGAACAGGGCGACGGCCGAGTAGTGCGCGGCGGCGCGGGCGCCCTCCTCGCCCGCGATGCCGGTGGCCCAGGTCAGGAAGTCGACGTCGACGGGCGCCTGCGGCAGGCCCCGCCGCAACAGCTTGAGCAGGGCGAACGGCGGGGTGCGGCGCAGGACGCCCCGGTACCGCAGCCGCAGCCGCGCGGCCTCCAGGGGCGGGATCGGCGCGAGCGGCCCGATGAGGTCGCGCTGCCTGAGCCAGGCCCAGTGCGGACCGCCGTTGTACAGGGCGTGCGGTCCGTCGTTCGTCCGGTACGGCCCCTCGGCGGTGCGCGCCCGCCCGCCGAGCGTGTGGTGGGCCTCGTACACGGTGACCTTGGCGCCCGCCTCGGCGGCGGTGATGGCGGCGGTGAGTCCGGCGAAGCCGCCGCCGATGACGGTGATGCGGTGCATGGCTGGGGGTCTCCCTCGTGCTCGGGGTCGCCTTTCTGGCCTTCTCTGTGACTACGACGACGCAGGGCACCCGGAATGTGACATCGGGGGCGGCGGCCGGGTCGGCGACCAAGGTGGGCGGTGGGTGTCGCAGTGGCTGCCGCGGCCGTGTCGTCGCAGGTCAGGGGAATTGTCAGTGGGCGGGTGCAGCATGGGGGCATGGCGAGGAGAGCGATGGGTGCGGGCGGTCCGGGCAGGGGCGGCGTGAAGGGGGCGCGGCGGCCCGAGGTGCGGTTGCCGCCGCTGGAGCCCTTCCGGGACGGGGAGTTGGAGCCGGACGGGGACTACGACGGGCTGGAGTTCCGGGAGAAGGACCTCACCGGGCAGGACGGCGCGGGCGCCCGCTTCATGGACTGCGCGCTGACCGGGTGCGCGCTGGACGAGACGAGACTTCACCACGCCCGGATCCTCGACTCGGTCCTCACCGGGCTACGGGGTGTCGGCACCGACCTCGCCGAGTCGACCCTGCGGGACGTGGAGCTGGTCGACGCCCGGCTGGGCGGGGTGCAACTGCACGGGGCCGCGCTGGAGCGGGTCGTGATCCGGGGCGGCAAGATCGACTACCTGAACCTGCGCAAGGCCAGGCTCAAGGACGTCGTCTTCGAGGGCTGCGTCCTGGTCGAGCCGGACTTCGGGGGCGCACGGCTGGAGCGGGTGGAGTTCGTGGACTGCGCGCTGAAGGGGGTCGACCTCACCGGGGTGACGCTGGCCGAGGTGGACCTGCGCCGGGCGGCCGAGCTGGACATCGCGCGCGGGGTGGACCGGTTGTCGGGGGCGGTGATCAGTTCGGGGCAACTGCTGGATCTGGCTCCGGTGTTGGCGGCGCAGTTGGGCATCAGGGTGGAGGCCGGGGCCTGACGCGAGGGCGCCGGTCCGGGGGTGCGGGGCACTGGAATGGATCCGGTATGATTGATCTTGAGCTGCTCGCCGGAACTCCCGGTGGTCGGTGCTGCGTTGGTGGTCCAAGGAAAGACGCCCCGCTTCCTGCGGGGAAATGCAGGTGCAAGGCCTGCCCGGCGCTCGGATCAGGAGCCCTGCCCCGCGTTCGCGGGACAGGGCTCCTTCGCTTGTCAGGCCCTGCCTGCGACGTCTACGACACCCGGGGGAACCGGGCCTGGAGCGTCCAGATCGCCGGGTTCTCGCCCAGGTCCTCGTGCAGGTCGATCAGGTCGGCGAGCAGGTCGTGCAGGAAGTCGCGGGCCTCACGGCGCAGTTCGGAGTGCGAGAAGGTCAGCGGGGCCTCCTCCGCAGGCATCCAGTCCGCCTCGATGTCCACCCAGCCGAAGCGGCGCTCGAAGAGCATGCGGTCCGTGGACTCGGTGAAGTCCAGTTCCGCGTGCTGGGGGCGGGAGGCGCGGGAGCCGGCCGGGTCCCGGTCCAGCCGCTCGGCGATGTCGCACAGGGCCCAGGCGAAGTCGAGCACCGGCACCCATCCCCAGGCTGTGGACAGCTCCCGGTCCGCCTTGGTGTCGGCGAGGTAGACGTCGCCGCAGAACAGGTCGTGCCGCAGGGCGCGGACGTCCGCGCGGCGGTAGTCCGTCTGCGGGGGGTCCGGGAAGCGGTTGGAGAGGGCGTAGCCGATGTCGAGCACGGAGGTGATGGTGTCACGCCCGACCTCATAGGATCACCGGGTGTCCCGTTTCGCGCCCGTTGCCCTGACTGTCACCTCGGCCCTCCTCGTCCTCACCGCGTGCGGAGGCGGCGTCCAGGGCACCCCCGGCGGTTCCGGCGTACGCGACCCGTACTTCCCCAAGGCCGGCAACGGCGGCTACGACGTCACCCACTACGCCCTCGACCTCGCCTACGACCCCGACGACCGCCGCCTCAGCGGCACCGCCGAGATCACCGCACGCGCCGCCAAGGACCTCTCCGCCTTCGACCTCGACCTCAAGGTCATGGACGTCGAGCGGGTCACCGTGGAGGGCGAGCGGGCCCGCTGGAGCCGCAACGGCCAGGAACTCGTCGTCCGCCCGCACGACGACCTCGACGAGGGCGAGACCTTCCGCCTCACCGTCAGCTACTCCGGCACCCCGCAGACCGTCACCGACCCCGACGGCTCCGAGGAGGGCTGGCTGCCCACCGCCGACGGCGCGCTCGCCCTCGGGGAGCCGACCGGTTCCATGGCGTGGTTCCCCGGCAACCACCACCCGTCCGACAAGGCGTCGTACGACATCTCGGTCACCGTCCCGGACGACCTCCAGGTCGTCTCCAACGGCGAGCTGGCCGACCGGACCAGCGACGACGGCCGTACGACCTTCCACTGGCGCACCGCCGAACCCATGGCGAGTCATGTCGCCGCGCTCGCTATCGGCGACTACGAAATCCGCCGCTCCACCGTCTCCGCCACCGGCAACAGCGAGCTGCCCGTCTACACCGCCGTGACCCCCGCCCAGGACGAGTCCAGCCGTGACGTCCTCGGCCGGCTACCCGAGATCATCGAGTGGGCCGAGACCAACTTCGGCCCCTACCCCTTCGCCTCCACCGGCGCGATCATCGCCGACGAGGGCGACGCCGGTTACGCCCTGGAGACCCAGAACCGGCCCGTCTTCCCCGGCGCCCCCGGCACCGAACTGCTCGTCCACGAGCTCGCCCACCAGTGGTTCGGCAATTCGGTCACGCCGAAGAGCTGGCGGGACATGTGGCTGAACGAGGGCTTCGCCACGTACGCGGAGTGGCTGTGGGAGGAGGACGACGGCGGCGACAGCGCGCAGGAGACCTTCGACGCCCTGTACGACCACGGCGAGGACGACCACGAGGACCTCTGGGCCTTCCCGCCCGCCAAGCCCACGAGCGCCGCGCACATCTCCGACGACCCCGTGTACCAGCGCGGCGCGATGGTCATCCACAAGATTCGCCAGACCGTCGGCGACGACACCTTCTACGACATCGTCCAGGGTTGGACGGCCGCCCACCGGCACGGCAACGCGGACACCGACGACTTCACCTCGTACGTGGAGGAGAAGGCGCCGGACGAGGACTTCAGCTCCGTCTGGGAGGACTGGTTGTACGGGGAGGGCAAGCCCGACCACCCGTGACGGCGGTTCGCCCGTCAGGCCGACCGATCGAGATCCCGTCGCATCGCCGCCCGCGCCGCCCATATCGCCTCGGCGTGCTTGAGCCGCCGCTCCTGCAACTGCGGTGAGTCCAGCGGCGGATCACCGGCGGCGAACGCCTCCTGGAGGTCGCGCAGGGTCGCGTAGACGTCCTCCAGCAGGTCGGCCATCTCCTGCGGGGCGCAGATCAGGGCGGTCTCCCGCGCCTCGTCGCAGCCCGACGCCCGAAAGGCCTCCCGTACGGCCGCCTCCCGCACCGCGTCGGGCTGGTCGCGTCCGGTGAGGGCGGCGGCGTGCATGGCCTCGTACGCCAGCCGGTACTTCGTCACGACCGTCACATAGATGTCCCGGCGCTCCTGCCGGGTGCGGTCGGCCTTGTCGCGGCGCCAGCGGGCCCGGTCCGCGAGCAGGGTCGAGCCGACGCCGACGAGTGCGCCGAGGGCGGTGCCGGCCAGGGGCGTCCAGTCCATGCCGGGTCAGGCCTCGTCGGCGTCGGGGGAGGGGGCGAGCTCTTTGCGCAGGACCGTGCAGGGGCGGTCGAGTTGGCGGTCGCGTCCGTAGCCGAGGGTCTCGTAGCCGAGGGCCGTCCAGAAGGCGAGGGCGGCGGGGTTGTTGTCGAGGACGGCCAGGCGGACGGCCGTGCGGTCGGCGGTGCGGAAGCGGTCCTCGACGAGGGCGGCCAACCGGCTGCCGTGCCCCTGGCGTTGCGCCTCCGCGTCCACCATCAGCAGGCCGATCCAGGGGTCCGGGTCGGACGGGTCCGGGTGCCGGGTCAGCGTGACCACGACCCCGACCAGCCGTCCGGCGCTGCGCGCGAGCAGCACCTCCGCCCCGGGCACCCGCAACTCCTCGGCCAGCGCGGCCGCCACCTGCTCCGGCCGGATGTCGTCCGGGTCCGGGAAGTCGCCGCTGAGCGCGTGGAAGTCGCGGTTGGAGGCGTAGAGGGCGGTGAGTTCGGTGAGGAGGGGGGCCGGGATGTCGTGGTCGGGGGTGAGGGGGAGGGGGTCGAGGATCATGGGGGGCAACCTAATCGAAGCCCTCGACCGACGGGCCGGGGACCCCGGAACGCCGGGATGCCGGAACTCCGGAATGTCCGAACTCCGGAACCCGGGAACGCCGGGAGCCCCCGGCCACGGCGTACCGCGGCAAGGGGCTCCGGCTCAGCTCAGCGTCCGTCAGACGTTCACGCCGAAGTCCTGCGCGATGCCCACGAGGCCCGAGGCGTAGCCCTGGCCGACGGCGCGGAACTTCCACTCGGCGCCGTTGCGGTAGAGCTCGCCGAAGACCATGGCGGTCTCGGTGGCCGCGTCCTCGGAGAGGTCGTAGCGGGCGATCTCGGCGCCGCCGGCCTGGTTGATGATGCGGATGTAGGCGTTGCGGACCTGGCCGAAGTTCTGCGAGCGGTTCTCCGCGTCGTAGATCGAGACCGGGAAGACGATCTTGTCGACGTCGGCCGGGAGGCCGGCCAGGTTGACGTTGATCGCCTCGTCGTCGCCGGCGCCCTCGCCGGTGCGGTTGTCACCGGTGTGGACGATGGTGCTGTCCGGGGTCTGCTTGTTGTTGAAGAAGACGAAGTGGGCGTCCGAGTAGACCTTGCCCGTGGGGTTGACCGCGATGGCGGAGGCGTCGAGGTCGAAGTCCGTGCCGGTGGTGGTGCGGACGTCCCAGCCGAGGCCCACGGTGACGGCGGTCAGGCCCGGAGCCTCCTTGGTGAGCGAGACGTTGCCACCCTTGGACAGGCTTACAGCCATTGTTGGGAGTCCCTTCCCTCGTTGCGGTACGGCTAGAAGCTACAGCTACCCCTATGAACGCGACGAGGGGTACCCAAGGTTCCAGGTGTCTTTACTTTCTTTGCCAAAGAGCACCCGTAGGAGATATTCGGGTGACGTGGACCGGACAGGACAGGGAACATGTACGGCATGTCTGGTCCCTACGTCATCCGTGGCTCCGTCTCCCTCCCGGAGGCCGAGCTCATGTGGCGTTTCTCGCGGTCGAGCGGCCCGGGCGGCCAGCACGTCAACACCAGTGACTCCCAGGTCGAGCTGCGTTTCGACCTCGCGGGCACGGAGTCGCTGCCCGAGGTGTGGAAGCAGCGGGCGCTCCAGAAGCTGGCGTCCCGACTGGTCGACGGCGTCGTCTCCGTCCGCGCCTCCGAGCACCGCTCCCAGTGGCGCAACCGCGAGACCGCCGCCGTACGCCTCGCGGCGCTCCTCGCCGAGGCGACGGCCCCGCCGCCGAAGCCGCGCAAGCCGACCCGTATCCCTCGGGGGATCAACGAGCGCCGTCTGCGGGAGAAGAAACAGCGCTCGGACACCAAGCGGGGTCGGTCCGGCCAGGGCTGGACGTAGGGCCGCCGCTGTCCGCTGTCACATCTCCGTCGCCCCGTCCGTCAAGCCACTGACGACGGATCGCGGATGGCGACGAGAGGGTGCGAGAGATGACCGCCGATGACAGTGGCTTCCGGGACGCGGACGCGGACGCGGAGGCGGAGGCTGATTTCCTTGCCCAGCGGTTCGAGGAGCACCGGGCTCGGCTGCGTGCCGTGGCCCATCGCATGCTCGGGTCTTCCGGTGAGGCGGAGGACGCGGTGCAGGAGGCCTGGTTCCGGGTGAGCCGGGCCGACACCACCCGGGTCGACAATCTCGGCGGCTGGCTGACGACCGTGGTCGGGCGGGTCTGCCTGGACATGCTCCGTGCGCGCAAGTCCCGCGCGGAGCAGCCCCTGGACACCACCGCCACCGCCACCGCCAACTCCGCCACCGTCCCTGCCCCAGTCCCCGCGATCCCCTCCGACCCCGAGCAGGACGCCCTCCTCGCCGACTCCGTGGGCGTCGCCCTGCTCGTCGTACTGGACACGCTGACCCCCGCCGAGCGGCTGGCCTTCGTGCTGCACGATCTCTTCGGAGTGCCGTACGAGGAGGTCGGCGCCGTCGTGGACCGCACCCCGGCCGCCGCGCGGCAGCTGGCGAGCCGTGCCCGGCGCCGGGTGCAGGGCGCCGACGCGCCGGAGGGCGGCCCGGCGAGGCAGCGCAGGCAGCGGCAGGTCGTCGACGCGTTCCTCGCCGCCGCCCGGGACGGCGACTTCGACGGCCTCCTCGACGTCCTGGACCCGGACGTCATCGCCCGCAGCGAGGCCGGGGTGGCCACGGGCGCGGCGGCCGTGGCCCGGGGTGCTTCGGCCTTCGGACCGCTCGCCGGAGTCGCACGCCCCGCGCTCGTCGACGGGGCCACGGGGGTCCTGGTACTGGTCGGGGGCCGGCCCGAACGGGCCCTGAAGTTTGCGTTCGTACGGGATCGGATCACCGTGATCGACATCGTGACGGACCCCGCACGACTGTCCCGGCTCGACGTCAGGCCGGTGTAGGCCGGTCCAGTTCCAATACCCCCACCGTCTCGCCCTCGCTCGTCTCCCCGTCGGGGCGGAAACCGAGACGGTGGTAGAAGGCCTCGGGGCCGTTCGGGCCGGGATGCCAGGTGACGTGGAGTTCGTGGCCGCCGCGGCGGCGGATCTCGGTGGCCACGGACTCGACCGCGAAACGGCCGTAGCCGCGGCCCTGTTCCCCGGCGGCGATGTTCAGGCGCCACAGGCCCGAGCGGAACAGGGTGCCGTCGCCGCGCCAGTCGATGTCGAAGAAGGCCATCAGGAACCCGACCGGGCGGTCGCCGTCGACGATCAGACGCGGCCAGGCGACACCGTCGGGATGGACGTATGCCTCCGCGAGGGACTGCATCACGGAGGAGACCGCGAATTCCTGCTCGGGGCGGACGCGTATGCCGGTTGCCGCTTCGAAGTTTCCGGGTGTGATCTTTTCGAGGCGCGGGGCGGGAGGCGTCCGAGGCGTCGGAGTGGATGTCATCCGGCGAACCTATGACGGGTGATCATCCGCGGCCACGGATTTTCGTCCCGGCCTTCCGGCGCGCCTCATCCGCGATCTTCAGCCCAACTGCCGGTACCGTCCCCGGAAATACGTCAACGGCCCCCCGTCCGAGCTCGGCAGTGAGGCCGACAGGACGCGGCCGATCACCAGGGTGTGGTCCCCGGCGGTGACGCGTTGTTCGGTGCGGCACTCCAGGGTGGCCAGGGCGCCGCCGACCAGCGGAGCACCGGTCTCCAGGCCGCGGACGTACGGGATGTCGGCGAACAGCAGCCGGTCGCTGACGCGGCCCTTCATGGCGAAGCGGCCGGCGATGTGGCGCTGGCTCTCGGTGAGGACCGACACCGCCCACAAGGGCTGCTCGGCGAGCAGGTCGTCCATCCGGGACCCCTCACGCAGGCTGACCAGCACCAATGGCGGGTCCAGGGACACCGACATGAACGCGGTGGCGGTCATGCCGACGTCCTCGCCGGCCGGCGCGTGCGGGTCGTCCGGGTCCAGCGGTGGCTCCAGCGCGGTCACCAGGACCACACCCGCGGCCAACCGCGACATGGCGGCACGGAACTCGTCGTTGCTCACTCCCTCAGCATGCCCAAAGGCGCCGCGGGCGGCGGGGAGGACGGCGGTCACGGGCGGCGCGGGCGACGCGGGCGGGGAAGTGTTCGGCACGCGGAAAACGCTAATGTCGGTCCCCCGTACCCGACATCGGGCCTTCGCCCGAGAAGGGTCCTAGGACTACGGACGGACAGCGGCCGAGCGCCGTTCAGAACCGTTTGCGCCATCTCCACACGCGCACAGAGTTCGCGTTCAGTAAACGCACAGGAAAAACGCAGAAACACCGCTCAATTGTTCACGTTTACCTGTGACTTGAGTCACAAGGGCCATTAATTGTTGACCCTGTGTACCGAGTGAGCAGCGCGCTGTGATTCAGTGGCGGTGAACCGAGCAAGGAAGATACGCCGAAGAGCACCCTTGATTCGCTGCGAGGTCTCGGGGGGAGGGCGAGCATGGAGACCGAGTCGGAGCCGTATGTCCGCCTTGCGACCCTGCGGCAACTGCACCAGGTCATGGCTGACATGAACACGGCCCGCAGCCTGGCGGACACGCTGCAGACGGTCGCCGACGGCGTCGTCACCGGCCTCGGCTATGAGCTCGCCTGCGTCAACCTCGTACGCCCCGACGGCGATCTCGTCGTCGCCGCCTTCGCCGGCAACCCCGCGGCCGAGGCCCTCATCACCGGCCGCGTCGGCTCGCGCGACTCGTGGGAGCGCCGGCTGGGCATGGGCCGGCGCTGGGGCGACCTGGTCTTCATCCCGCACACCGAGGGCTGGGTCCTCGACGACGACGACGTCCCGCAGTGGTACACCGACGGCCCCGCCCCCCGCTTCGAGGACGAGTGGCACCCGAGCGACCGGCTCTTCGCGCCGATGTACACGCCGGGCGTGCAGGGCGGCGCGTGCGGCGAGCTGATCGGGGTCCTCTCCGTGGACCGGCCGCGCAACGGGCGACTGCCGGGCGCATGGGGGCGCGAGGCGCTCCAGATGTACGCGTTCCAGGCCGCCATCGCGATCAGCAACGCACGTCTACGCGCGAATATGCAGCGGGCACTGGTCAGGCTCGAACGCGAGCAGCAGGCCCTGCGCGCCAGTGAGGAAAGCTTCAGGCAGGCCTTCGAGTACGCCCCGTCCGGCATGGCCATCGCCGAGATGGGCGGCGACCAGCACGGCCGGATCCTGCGCACCAACGACGCCCTGTGCCGCCTCCTCGGCCGCCCCGCCTCCGCGATGCGCCGCTACGCCTTCTCCGACCTCGTCCACCCCGAGGACATCGGCACCCTGCTGCGGACGTCCGCCGAGGGCGGGCGCGCGGAGCTCCGGCTCGGCCGCCGGGACGGTACGTACGTCTGGGTCAGCCTGCGCAACAGCGTGGTCGCCGACGCCGCCGACGGCCCCCGCTTCCTGCTCACCCACGTCGAGGACATCGAGGAGCGCAAGCGCCGCGAGCTCCAGCTCGCCCACCGCGCCTCGCACGACTCGCTCACCGGCCTGCCGAACTCCGCCGAGCTGCGCGCCCGCCTCTCCTCCCGGCTCTGCCAGCGCTCCTCGATCCCCCAGTCGCTCGACTCCGTCCGCGGCGCGACCCAGCTCGGCGCCCTGGAGCCGGTCGACGCGGCGTACGGCCACCCCGCCTACGACGCCAACGGCCACGGCTTCGACTTCCGGCCCGGCGCGGCGGCGTTCGACGCCTTCGACCACCACGTCCACACCGTGGCCCCGGTCGAGGGCGAGCGGGACGACGGCGCCAAGGGGCTCGCGGTGCTCTTCTGCGACCTCGACGGCTTCAAGTCGATCAACGACCGGTTCGGGCACAACGCGGGTGACGCGGTTCTCATCGAGGTCGCGCGCCGTCTCTCCCGCGGCGTCCGCGACGGCGACACCGTCGCCCGGCTCGGCGGCGACGAGTTCGTGATCCTCGCCGACGGGCTCGGCCGGGCCGACGCCCAGGACCTCGCCGTACGTCTGCGCAACGAGATCATCCAGCCCATCCGGGCCGAAGGGCGGGCCGTACGGGTCGGCGCCAGCTTCGGTATCGGGTGGGCACACTGCGGGATGACCGCGGACGAAGTGTTGAAGTCCGCTGACGAGCGGATGTACGTAGAGAAACGATCTCGTCCCAAACAGCACAGACGCGCTGGGTAACCCCCAGGTCAGCGAGCCGATGCGATCCGAGTCACCCGTTTGGGCCATCAGGAGCGGGTAGGCTCGCCATTCTGACCCCACGTATCGCATCCGCCCGCACCTGGTGAGGAGTACCCAAGGGATGACGTCCGGTAACAACGGCGCGCCTACGCCCGAGGACGACGACCCGTTCGGCTACCTCTACGCCGACGGGCAGGCCAACGGCGCCCAGCCGCCCTCCGGGGGCGGTGGCTACGGCTACCCGGGCTCGGTCAATCGGGTGCGCGCGGTCGGCCAGCGCCAGTACGGCCAGCAGCAGCCGACATCGGCCTACGGCCAGATACCACAGCAGCAGGGCGGCGCGTACGGCCAGCCGAACGCGCACTACGCGGCGCCGGAGACGCATCCCGGCGGGGCGCAGACGGTCCAGCAGCAGCCGGCTTACAGCGGCGGCAGCGGCTCCGGGAGCGGGCGCGGCGGGGGCC
This sequence comes from Streptomyces sp. NPDC028907, assembly GCF_055564995.1. Taxonomy (NCBI): domain Bacteria; kingdom Bacillati; phylum Actinomycetota; class Actinomycetes; order Kitasatosporales; family Streptomycetaceae; genus Streptomyces; species Streptomyces sp. NPDC028907. The sequence continues at coordinate 575,720 of NZ_JBVHVE010000002.1, read as the reverse complement.
CCAACACCAAGGGCCTGCTGATCGGCGCGGTCGCCGTGGTCGCGGCGGTCGTGATCGGGATCAGCGTCGCGATGCTGGGCGGCGACGAGGACCCGGGTGACAAGGGGAACGAGGCCGGCTCGACCCCGACACAGTCCCAGCAGAGCAGCGCGCCCAGCCCGTCGAACAGCAACAGCCAGGCGGCCGAGGACGACCTGCCGACGATCGACGCCAAGGCCCTGGCTCTCGCGGGCAGCGCCACCACCGCGTCCGACATCAAGGGCGCCCAGGCGGACGGCGGCGTCTATGTCACCGGCTTCAACCAGGTCGGCTCGTCGGTCACCTGGTCCGTGAACGGGATCCCGAAGTCCGGCAAGTACACCGTCTTCGTCGGCTACAGCGTCCCCGGCAAGGACCAGAACGCCACCCTCACGGTCAACGGCACGGCCTCCGACTCCCCGATCGACCTGAAGAACTGGACGGGCGCCGCCGAGGGTGACTACGAGAAGAGCTGGACGAAGACCTACAACTACGTCCAGCTCAACAAGGGCACGAACACGATCAAGGTGTCATGCGAGCAGGGCAACCAGTGCGACGCGCTCATTGACCAGATGTGGCTGGTCAGGGGCTGGGTCAAATCCAATGGCTGAGCGCGTCGGGGGTGCCGGATGGCCGGGAGGAGGCAACGCCGTTGCTCATCCCCTTGGGGCGAGCAACGGCCTTCACGCGCCTATCGTCACTTAAAGCGCCCGAACGTTACACACTTCGCAGCCACGTAACCCAAGCGGCCGTTCTTGGTGAGGACGGCAACCCACGTCTTGCCGCTTGGGCCGCCGCTCCAGCAGGTGTAAGAGCCGCCGGTCTTGGTCGCGCACGTGTTGCTCACGCACTGTCTTCCCTGGAGATCAGGAATCGTGTCGAGCTTGGCGGAGCCAGTGTTCGTGGCGGCTCTGACGGTAGCTGTGTGCCCGCGGTAGGGAAAGGCACCGGGCCATGAGTCTTCGGCGCTGGCGGGGGTGGACGTGACAATCAGTGATGCGCTGGCTATAGCTGCTACAGCTGTAAGTGGGCGAGCGAAACGCAGCATCGTTTCTCCGTATCTCCTGTGGGAGAAGCGATCTTAAAACGATTGTGATCAGTGCATGACAGTAATGCGCCGCTCGGGCGCGTCATGCCGTGGTGACCATCCTGGACACCGCCACCCGCCCCAGCACCTCCTCGTAGGTCCCCCGGTCGAACTCCCCTGCCGCCGGTGCCACGACGCTCGCCGTCGACAGCGCCGTCGCGCGGGTCAGGCGGTCCGGCCAGGGGAGCTTCTCCACCAGGCCCGACAGCAGGCCCGCGACCGCGGCGTCGCCCGCCCCCGTCGGGTTGCCGCGCAGGGACGCGGGCGGCGTGGCGCGCCAGCGGCCCTCGGGGGTCACGGCCAGCAGACCCGATGTGCCCAGGGAGGCGACCACGGCGCGGGCGCCCCTCCTTCTGGCGTCCTGAGTGGCGCGCAACGGCTCATGGGACCCGGTGAGTTCGGCGAGTTCGTCGGCGTTGGGCTTGATGAGATCCGGGCGGGCGGCGACGCCCCGGCGCAGGGCCTCTCCGCTGGTGTCCAGCAGGACCGGTACCTCGGCGGCCTTCGCGGCCCGCACGAGACCGGCGTACGCGCCCACCGGCACCCCCGGTGGCAGGCTGCCGCACAGGGCCACCGCCGCGGCCGACGTGAGCAGGTCCTCGTAGGCCTCCTGGAAGGCGGACCACTCGGCGGCGGTGACCGTCGGGCCGGGCTCGTTGAGCTGGGTCGTGTCGCCGGAGTGGTCGTCGACCACGGCGATCGTGCGCCGGGTCGCGCCCGCCACCGGGACCAGGGCGTCCACCACACCTGGCGTCGCCGTGAGCCGCTCCTGTACGACACGGCCGGTCGCGCCGCCCGCGAAGCCGGTGACCGTCACCTGGTGTCCGAGGGCCGCCAGCACCCGGGCCACGTTCAGACCCTTGCCGCCGGGGCGTTCGGTCACCTCGGAGACCCGGTGGGAGGAGTGGGGCCGCAGCGCCCGTACGCGATAGGTGATGTCGAGAGCGGTGTTCAGCGTGACCGTGAGGATCACCTGGGCCGACCTCCCCCGAAGAAGTTCAGAATGTGTGCGCCGTCCGTTTGCCCGGAAGCTCCGTCAGCTCCGTCCGGAGGCTCACGATCATGCCAAAAGGACGGCGGCCGTCCCAGTCTCGCAGGACAACCGCCGCCCTCAACAGCAGGACAGATCACCCCAGTTGCGGATCGACCACCCATTCGCCGCGGCGCATCACGCCCTTGAGGTCGAAGTCGGCGTCCAGCACCAGCAGGTCGGCGTCCTTGCCGGGTTCCAGGGAGCCGATGCGGTCGTAGCGGCCGAGGAGCTTGGCCGGGTTGACGGACAGGGCCGCCACCGCGTCCTCGACGGGCAGCCGGTCGATGGTCACCGCCCGTTTGAAGGCGCGGTCGAGGGTGAGCGTGGACCCGGCGATCGAGCCGCCCTCCACTAGGCGGGCCACGCCGTCGGCGACCTCCACCTCCAGCGGGCCGAGCATGTAGCGGCCGTCGCCGAAGCCGGCCGCGTCCATGGCGTCCGTGATGAACGCGACCCGTCCCGCACCCGCGTGACGGAAGGCCAGCTCCAGTGCCGCCGGGTGCAGATGCGTGCCGTCGTTGATCAGCTCCACGGTCACCCGCTCGTCCTCCAGCAGGGCCGCGATCGGGCCCGGCTCGCGGTGGCCCAGCGGCGGCATCGCGTTGAACAGGTGCGTGGCGACGGTCGCGCCCGCCTCGATCGCCTCCACCGTCTGCTCGTACGTCGCGTCCGTGTGGCCGATCGCGGCGATGACGCCGTGTTCGGCGAGGAGGCGTACGGAGTCGAGGCCGCCCGGCAGTTCGGTGGCGAGGGTGACCATCGTCGCGTGCCCGCGCGCCGCGTCGATCAGCTTGCGGACCTCCGCCGGGTCGGGGTCGCGCAGCAGTGCCTCGGAGTGCGCGCCCTTGCGGCACGGGGAGATGAACGGCCCCTCGAAGTGGATGCCGGCGATGTCGCCCTGTTCGGCGAGTTCGCTGAGCAGGCCCGCGCGGCGGGCGAGGAAGTCCATCTCGCCGGTGACGGTGGAGGCGACGAGGGTGGTGGTGCCGTGGAGGCGGTGGGTGTGGATGCCCTTGAGCACGTCGTCGGGGGTGCCCGAGGTGAAGGAGGCTCCTCCGCCGCCGTGGTTGTGGATGTCGACGAAGCCCGGGATCACGTAGTGGCCGTTGAGGTCGATCACCTGGGCGTTGGGCGGAGCTGTGGCGGTGACTCGGGTGCCCTCGACGATCACCTGGGCGTCTTTGACGCTTCCGGTGGGCATCACCGCGGTGGCGCCGGACAGGATCAGGGGCGCCTTGCCGGACGCGGGCCGCGGGTTGTGTGGGGCTGGTCGCGCCCACGCGGCGGTAGCCGCAGATTCAGCGCTGTCCCGCGCCCCTGGGTGGGTTGCCATCAGGCCGATTCCTCCGTGCGGTCGGTGGATGTGAGGAGATCCCAGGCCAGGAGCCCGGCGCCGAGGCAGCCGGCCGTGTCGCCCAGGGCCGCGGGGACGATGGACGGCAGCTTCTGGAAGGTCACCCGTTGCCGGACGGCGTCCCGCAGGGGTGTGAACAAGGTTTCCCCCGCCTCCGCCAGGCCGCCACCGATGATCAGGGTGCGCGGGTCCAGCAGGGTGAGGGCGGTGACCAGGCCGTCGGCGAGGGCGTCCACGGCCTGCTGCCAGACGCGTACGGCGTTCGGGTCACCGGACGCGACGGCCTTCGCGCAGTCGGCCGCGTCCGCTTCCGGGTCCCCGCAGGCGGCGGCCCACGCCTCGCTCACCGCCGCCGCGGACGCGAACCGTTCCAGGCAGCCGCGCTGCCCGCACGGGCAGGGGGTGCCGCCGGGGCGTACGACGATGTGGCCGATCTCGCCCGCGAAGCCGTGCGCGCCCGACTCCACCCGGCCGTCGATGCCGATGGCGCCGGCGATCCCGGTGCCGAGCGGCACGAAGAGGAAGCGGTCGGCGCCCTGGCCCGCGCCGATCCGGCCCTCCGCGAGACCGCCGGTGCGCACGTCGTGGCCGAGGGCGACGGGGACGCCGCCGAGCCGGTCGGCCAGCAGCCGGCGCAGGGGTACGTCCCGCCAGCCGAGGTTGGCCGCGTAGGCGGCGATGCCTTCCGTCTCGTCGACGATGCCGGGGACGGCGACGCCGACGGCGGCCGCGGGCTCGCCGAAGCGCTGTTCGCCGTACGCGCGCAACTCGGCGGCGAAGTCGAGGATGCCCTCGACGACCGCGTCCGGCCCGCGCTCGCGCCCGGTCGGGCGGCGGACCTGATGGAGGAGCTCGCCGCTCGCCCCTGCCAGGGCGGCCTTCATCCCGGTGCCGCCCACATCGAGGGCGATGACATGTCTCACGGGGGACAGTGTGGCTTGCGTACCCGCGAGAGGTCTAGTCCACTTGCGTGGTGTAGACCTTATGGGGGCAATATGTATGACGTTTCGAAAGTTTCGAATGATGGGTGTGGGGCGGTTCTGCGTGCAGCGGCGTAGGCGTACGGAGCGTACGGGTCACAGGGGGCGTACAGGGCGTACGGGAACGGTCGCGGCGGTGTCCGTGCTGGGCCTGGTGGCGACTCTGGGCGGCTGTGGGCTGACCGGTGGTTCGGGCGAGGTGACGCTGAAACTGGTCGCCGCCGACTACGGCGACAGCCCGGCGAACAGCTCCCAGAAGTACTGGGACAAGCTCGTCGAGGCATACGAGGAGGAGCACGCCGGCGTGCACGTCGACGTCACCGTGTACTCCTGGAACGACGTCGACGCCAAGGTCAAGGAGATGGTCGACGCCGGGAACCCGCCGGACATGGCGCAGATCGGCGCGTACGCCGACTACGCCGCCAAGGACCTCCTCTACGAGGCCGACGACCTCCTCTCCATCCCCGTCCAGGCCGACCTCGTCGCGCAGCTCGCGGACGCGGGGCAGGTGAACGGGGTGCAGTACGGCATCCCCTTCGCCTCCTCCACGCGTCTGCTCTTCTACAACAAGACCCTCTTCCAGAAGGCCGGCCTCACCCCGCCGACCACCTGGCAGGAGCTGGCCGCCGACGCCGAGGCGCTCAAGGCGGAGGGCGTGAAGTACCCGTACGCGCTGCCGCTCGGGGCCGAGGAGGCGCAGGCGGAGACCATGCAGTGGCTGCTCAGCGGTGGGGGCGGGTACACCGATGCCGAGCTCGGCTCGTACAGCATCGACTCCACGGAGAACGTCGCCACCTTCAACTGGCTGAAGAACAACCTCGTCGGCAAGGGACTCACCGGACCGGTCGCGCCCGGTCGGCTCAACCGGGCCGACGCGTTCTCCGCCTTCGCGGCGGGCGATGTCGGCATGCTCAACGGTCACCCTTCGCTGATGCAGATGGCCGCGAAGAAGGGCGTGAAGTTCGGCATGGTGCCGATGCCCGGGCGGGAGGGACCGACCAAGGTCTCCATGGGTGTGGCCGACTGGATGACGGCCTTCAAGCAGAACGGTCACGCCGAGCAGGTCGGCGACTTCCTCGACTTCGTCTACGACAAGGAGAACGTCCTCGACTTCTCCCGGGAGTACGACCTGCTGCCCGTCACGAACTCCGCGTCCACCGTGATGAGCGGGGCTCCTCAGGACGCCGATCTCAAGCCGTTCCTGGAGCAGCTGTCGCTTTCCGAGCTGTATCCGGTGGGGCGGACCTCCTGGGCTGCCGTCAGTGCGGGGGTCAAGAAGCGGATCGGTGGGGCGGTGGCCTCCGGGGGTAGCCCGTCGGCGATTCTTGGGCAGCTCCAGGCGACTGCGTCGCGGGCGGAGAGCGCGGAGTAGGTGTCGGTGGCGGGGGCTAGGGTGCGGGGCATGAGTGAGGATCCGCGTGAGCCCGACGGCCTCGGCGAGCGTGAGCGGACCGTTCTCGCGCTGGAGCGCCGGGGGTTCTCGGGGCCCGGCGCGAAGGAGCGGGCGATCCGTGAGGAGCTGGGGTTGGCGCCGGTGCGCTACTACCAGCTGCTGAACGCTCTGCTGGACGACCCGCGGGCGTTGGCCCACGACCCGGTGACGGTGAACCGCCTGCGGAGACTGAGAGAACAGCACCGCGCCGAACGCTGAACTTTCCTCGCCCCCGCCGCCCCTACCCGTCCCATCCTTCTGGGGCTCCGCCCCAGGCTGGATCTTTCAGCCCGTCCGGCGTTGAGGACGAGGCCCGAAGGGCCGACAGCGGGGGTCTGGGGGCGCAGCCCCCAGGGATGGGACGGGAAGGGGCGGCGGGGGCGGATAAAGTCTGGGCATGGGTAGTCATACGGAAGCTCTCCCGACCCCCACCACCCAGCCCGGCCGTGCCGGACTCGACGCGCTTCTCAGGCGCCCCGCCCGCGCACTGATCGCCCTCGACTTCGACGGCACCCTCGCCCCGATCGTCCCCGACCCGGAGCAGGCAAGGCCCCACCCCGACGCGATCCCCGCCCTCGCGGCCCTCGCTCCCAAGGTCGCGGCCGTGGCAGTGATCACCGGCCGCCCGGCCGAAACCGCGGTGCGCTACGGCGGCTTCGCCGACACCCCCGGCCTGGAGCACCTGGTCGTACTCGGCCACTACGGCGCCGAACGCTGGGACGCCGCGACCGGCAAGGTCACCGCGCCCGAACCCCACCCCGGCATCGCGGCCGTCCGCGCGGAGCTGCCGGGCCTCCTCGACGGCCTCGGCACCACCGGCACCTGGACCGAGGACAAGGGACACGCCCTCGCCGTACACACCCGCCGCGCACCCGACCCCCAGGGCGCCTTCGACACCCTCCGCGCCCCCCTGACCGACCTCGCCACCCGCAACGGCCTCATCGTCGAACCGGGACGCATGGTCCTCGAACTCCGCCCACCCGGCATGGACAAGGGTGTGGCGCTCCTGGACTACGTCCGCGACCTCGGCGCCGAGTCCGTCCTCTACGCCGGGGACGACCTCGGCGACCTCCCGGCCTACGCCGCCGTTGACGAACTCCGTTCCGACGGCACTCCCGGCCTCCTGGTGTGCAGCGGCAGCGACGAGGTCACGGAGTTGTCGGAGAAGGCGGATGTCGTGGTCGACGGCCCTGAGGGGGTCGTACGGCTGTTGGCGGCCATCGCCGATCAGGCGGGCTGACCCCGGCGGGCTGACCCCGGCGGGCTGACCCCGGCGGGACGATCCCGGCGGGACGATCCCGCATTCGGGCTCTGCCGGCCCCGCCGCCGGCGGCTCAGCCGCGTCGTCCCGCACCGTGCAGCAGCGTGTCGACGATGCGCGTGGCCAGCGCGTCCGGATTCTGTGCGTCCGGGTCTTCGTCAGCACCGGGCCCGTGCAGGGCCTCGCCGATGAGGGCGTAGTAGACCCGCCGTGTCCACTCCAGATCTGCCGTGGGGTCGAGGAGCCCCTCACGCTGCGCCCGGGCGAGAAAGGCGAGGGACCGGGCGTTGATCTCGGCCCAGACCTCCTTGGCGACGTCGTTCTGCGCCAAGGGGTTGCCGAGCGTGAACCGCCAGGCGCCTTTGACCCGCAGCGTGTTCGCGGTAGCGCGGTGCAGCGCGACCAGCGGGGGTGCGGTGTCCAGGTGGGCGTCGTCGATGGCGTCGGTGAGCTGCTGCTTCGCGGAAGCGGCCAGCGCCTCGACGAGGGCCTGCCGGTTCGCGAACCGCCGGTGCACCGTCGTCCTGGCCAGGCCCGCGGCCTCGGCGATCTGCTCCATCGGCGCGCCGGGATCCTCGGCGAGGACCTTCTCGGCCGCCTCCAGAATCGCGCGCACGCTGCGTTCGGCATCAGCCCGCAGGGCTCGCCCCATCGTGTCTCCCTTCCCGTGATCGGCTCCTGTCCCCAAAGAAGATACTCCTCAGCTGCACCTTCTCAAGAAACTGCAACACTTGAGTTGCAGATACTTGAAGAACGGTTACTCTTGAGGTGCGGTTATTGGCCGAGGGTCGAGAGCCGAGGGCTGGGAGCCGACGGCAGGCGCAAGGCGACCAGGTTCCGCGGAAGCCGCAGATTGCTCTGAACATGATCAACATCTCGGGAGTTCATGATGGCCACGAAACGACCTGTAGCACTGGTGACAGGCGCGTCCTCCGGCATCGGGGAGGCCACGGCCCTCGCCCTCGTCGAAGCGGGTTTCGAAGTGATCGGAACCAGCCGGAACGCCGCGAGGGCCGCCTCCCGCGAGGGCGTGACCTTCCTCGACCTCGACGTGAGCAGTGACGCCTCGGTCGCCACGCTGGTCCAGCAGGTCATCGATCGGTTCGGCCGGATCGACGTCCTGGTCAACAACGCCGGCATCGGCTCGTCGGGCGCCACCGAGGAAAGCTCCCTGGCGCAGCACCAGCATGTCTTCGACATCAACGTCTTCGGCGTCATCCGCATGACGAAGGCCGTCCTGCCCCACATGCGCGCCCAGGGCCGGGGCCGCATCGTCAACCTGTCGTCGATCTACGGGTTGATCCCCCAGCCGTACATGGCCGCCTACATCGCGTCCAAGCACGCGGTCGAGGGGTACTCCGAGTCCGTGGACCACGAGGTCCGTGAGTTCGGCGTGCGGGTCATGCTCGTCGAGCCCGGCGGGACCAACACCGCCTTCGAGGGCAACCTGGTGGAGCCCGACACGCCGCTGCCGGTCTACGCGAAACAGCGGCGCATCGTCGACCAAGTGGTCGCCAAGGCGGTCACGGGTGGCGACGCCCCCACCGTCGTCGCCCGGGCCGTCATCACGGCGGCCACCGCACGCAAGCCGCGGCTGCGCTCCACCGCCGGCCCGTTCGCCCGGCGCATCAGCCTGCTGCGCCGCGTCGCCCCCGCCCGGGTTTTCGACCAGCAGATCCGCAAGTTCAACCAGCTGGCCGGCTGACGGATCCGCTACTCGGCGTAGCCGTCACGGATGGCGGCCAGAGCCTCCAACTGGTCCAGGAACCACTGAGCCGGCGGAAGCGCCGTCGCGGCCGCAGCCAGCCGCTTCGACCGCTCCGCCCGTTCCTCCGGCCCCATGGACAACGCCTCGTGCAGCGCCCGCGCCGTGTCGATCACGTCGTACGGGTTCACGGTGACGGAGTCGTCGCCCAGCTCCTCGAAGGCCCCGGCCTCCCGGGACAGCACCAGCGCGCACCCCGCGTCGGAGACGACCGGCACCTCCTTGGCGACGAGGTTCATGCCGTCCCGGATGGGGTTGACCAGGGCCACGTCGGCCAGCCGGTACGCGGCGAGCGACCGGGCGAAGTCGTCCTTGACGTGGAGCACGACCGGGGTCCAGGTCGAGGTCCCGTAGCCGGAGTTGATCTCGTCCGCCAGCCGCTGCACCTCCGCCGTGTAGTCGCGGTACACCGCGAGGTCCTGGCGTGACGGATACGCGAACGCCACGTGCACCACCCGCTCGCGCCACTCGGGGTGGTCGTCGAGCAGCTGCCGGTAGGCGAGCAGTCCGCGCGCGATGTTCTTGGACAGTTCGGTGCGGTCGACCCGCACGATCGTCCTGCGGGCGGAGCCGTCCGGTGCGGTGCCGATCTCGTCCCGCAGTGCCGTCATCCGCTCCTCGACGTCCGGCTGACGGGAGCGGTCGCGCAGGAACTCCGCGTCGGCGCCCAGGCCGTGTACGCCGATCCACGTGGTACGCAGCGGCGGACGCCCCGTGATGGTGTGCTCGATCGAGCGCGGGGCGCCGCTCGGCCACGACGGGGTGATCCGCTCGGGGTCGGTGCCCCCGGCGCAGCCCATGAACGCCTGCGCCCAGCGCCAGGTGAGGAACCCGAGCCGGTCGGCGCCGAGCATGCCCCACACCAGCTGCGAACGGATGTCGTCCGGCAGCATCCGGAAGTACTCCGCCGGTGCCCACGGCGTGTGCGAGAAGTGGCCGATCCGGACGTCCGGACGCAGCTCGCGCAGCATCCCCGGCACCAGGCACAGGTGGTAGTCCTGCACCAGCACCGCCGCCCCCGGCGCCGCCTGCCGCGCCAGTTCCTCCGCGAAGGCCCGGTTGTACGTCTCGTACGACGCCCACTGGCGCCGGAACTCCGCGTCGAAGACGGGCTCCAGCGGCGTCTGGTACAGCATGTGGTGGACGAACCAGAGGACCGAGTTCGCGATGCCGTTGTAGGCGTCCGCGTGCACGTCGGCCGGGATGGCCAGCATGTGCACGCCCTCCTCGCCGACCCCGCGCCGCACCGCCTCACGGTCGCCGTCGGACAGTGCCGAGCACACCCACAGGGCGCCCGCGTCCGGCCCGATCGCCGACAGCCCGGAGACGACTCCGCCGCCGCCCCGCTTGGAGCGCAGCGAGCCGTCGCCCAGCACCTCGTACGAGACCGGGCCGCGGTTCGACGCGACCAGCACCTTGGCAGCACCCTGCTCGGCAGCACCTTGCGTGGAAGCCATACGCGTCAACCTAGCCCGGCTCGGAAACGCTCAAACGTGCGGTTCAGCTCAGTGGCGCATCATCGCCCGACCCGTATACGGCCGGTGCCCCTCGTTCACGCGACCTTCCGCGTCGCGTACTCCGCGATCTCCACCATCGGCGGCCGTTCCTCCGTGTCCACGGAGTACGTACGCGGCTCGAAACCGTCCTCGCCCCGCTCGAACTGGGTGAGGGACGGGCGGACCAGATGGCCCCGGGCCAGCCTCAGCTGGGCCGTGCGGTAGATCGCGGCGGACATCCGGCCCAGGGCCTGGCCGTCCTGGTGGCGGTGCTTGCGGACGCCCACATCCACCTGGGCCAGCGCGTCGAGGCCCACCAGGTGCAGGGCGTCGACCAGCATGCCCAGCTCCACGCCGTATCCGACGGGGAACGGGAGCTGTTCCAGCAGGGAGCGGCGGGCAGCGTACTCGCCGCCGAGCGGCTGCACGAAGCCGGCCAGCTGGGGCCAGTGCATGTTCAGCAGCGGGCGGGCCATCAGTTCGGTGACCCGGCCGCCCTGGCCGGCCGCGCCGCCGAGGGGACGGTCGTACATACCCTTGACCAGATCGATCCCGGGGTCGGTGAGCAGCGGGCCGACGATGCCGGAGACGAAGTCGGAGGAGAAGTCCTTCAGGTCGGCGTCGATGAAGCAGACGATGTCCCCGGTCGTGACCAGCAGGGAGCGCCACAGCACCTCGCCCTTGCCGGGCACGGCCGGGATGCGCGGCAGGATCGCGTCCCGGTGCACCACGGTCGCGCCCGCCGCCGCGGCCACCTCGGAGGTGCGGTCGGTGGAGCCCGAGTCGACGACGACGATCTCGTCGACCAGCGGCACCTGCCGCATCAGGTCGTGACGGATGACCGCGACGATGTCGCCGACCGTCTCCTCCTCGTCGAGCGCGGGCAGGACGACGGAGACCGACCGGCCCGTACGCTGTTTGGCGGCCAGAATCCGGTGGAGCGGACGATCGCTCGCGGACCAGGAGCGGGTGCTCAGCCAGCGCTCGACTTCTTCCAGCACGTAAGCGGCTCCTTCGCGTGTGATCCATCTCGCGGTTCGGACGACTATCTCAACTGTCCTGGTTGTCGGTTACAGTCTTGAACAACGCGGGTGACCATCGCATGTCCTGGCCGGCCCGCCGACCACAACTTCATACCGCTCATCCAGAGGGGCAGAGGGATACGGCCCGATGAAGCCCCGGCAACCCTCCAGCCGGTCTCGTTCACGCGAGGCTCCCGGCTAGGGAAGGTGCCAAATCCGTCTCACGGCGAGATGCGTCGTGAGGAAGATGAGGAGAAAGGGCCTCGCCTCACATGGCTGCGCAGACTGTCGCAAGCACCACCGACTCCACCACCGCTTCCACGGTAGACCTCGGCCCCGCCGCAGCGCTCTCCTGTCGCGAGTGCGGTCACCGGGTACCCCTCGGACCGGTCTTCGCGTGCGAGGAGTGTTTCGGCCCGCTGGAGATCGCCTACGACTTCTCGGCCTACGACACCGAGGAGCTCCGCAAGCGGATCGAGGCGGGCCCCGCGAACATCTGGCGCTACGCGCCGCTCCTTCCCGTCCCGGCCGACGTGGCCACCAAGCCGAACATCAACCCCGGCTGGACCCAGCTCGTCAAGGCCGACAACCTCGCGCGTGAGCTGGGCGTGGACGCCGGCAAGCTGTTCATCAAGGACGACTCCGGCAACCCGACGCACTCCTTCAAGGACCGCGTCGTGGCCCAGGCCCTGGAGGCCGCCCGCGCCTTCGGCTTCACCACCCTCTCCTGCTCCTCCACCGGCAACCTGGCCGGCGCGGTGGGTGCCGCGGCCGCCCGCGCCGGCTTCCGCTCCTGCGTCTTCATCCCGCACGACCTGGAGCAGGGCAAGGTCGTCATGGCCGCCGTCTACGGCGGCGAGCTCGTCGGCATCGAGGGCAACTACGACGACGTGAACCGTTTCTGTTCCGAGCTGATCGGCGACCCGGCCGGCGAGGGCTGGGGCTTCGTCAACGTCAACCTGCGGCCGTACTACGCCGAGGGCTCCAAGACCCTGGCGTACGAGATCTGCGAGCAGCTCGGCTGGCAGCTGCCGGACCAGCTGGTCGTGCCGATCGCCTCCGGCTCGCAGCTCACGAAGATCGACAAGGGTCTGCAGGAGCTGATCAAGCTCGGGCTCGTCGAGGACAAGCCGTACAAGATCTTCGGTGCGCAGGCCGAGGGGTGCTCGCCGGTGTCGGCGGCCTTCAAGGCGGGGCACGACGTCGTACGGCCGCAGAAGCCCAACACCATCGCCAAGTCGCTGGCCATCGGCAACCCGGCGGACGGTCCGTACGTGCTGGACATCGCCCGTCGTACCGGGGGTGCGGTGGAGGATGTGACCGATGAGCAGGTCGTCGACGCGATCAAGGTGCTCGCGCGGACCGAGGGCATCTTCGCGGAGACCGCGGGTGGTGTGACGGTGGGCGTCACGAAGAAGCTGATCGAGGACGGGGTCCTCGACCCCACCAAGACGACCGTCGTCCTGAACACCGGCGATGGGCTCAAGACGCTGGATGCGGTGGCTGGTACTGGCCTGACTGCGACCATTCGTCCCAACCTTGAGTCGTTCCGTGAGGCGGGTCTCGTCTAGGGCCCGTCCCCACGATTTCGTCTGCGGGCCGGTGGGGGCTGGTCGCGCCCACGCGGCGGTAGCCGCAAATTCAACACAGCCCCGCGCCCCTTAAAGGCGACTACCTGACCGGAGGTCACAAAGTGAGCGTCACCGTCCGCATCCCCACCATCCTGCGTACCTACACCGGCGGGCAGGCCGAGGTCGCCGCCGAAGGCGCCACCCTCGCCGAGGTCATCAGCGACCTGGAGAAGAACCACACCGGGATCGCCGCCCGGGTGCTGGACGACCAGGGCAAGCTGCGTCGGTTCGTCAATGTGTACGTCAATGACGACGACGTGCGTTTCGAGCAGGGGCTGGAGACGGCCACCCCCGACGGTGCCGGTGTCTCCATCATTCCGGCCGTCGCCGGCGGCTGACCGGGCTGACCGAATGACCGATCATTACCTTCGGTAACACCGGTCACCGAGAGTTCATCGAATTGCCCCCTCCGTGAGAGAAGCGGAGGGGGCAATTCTGTGTGGTTGAGCGAGGTACAGTTGGGGAACGCGTCGCTGATCCAAGGGTCGGCACCCCTTTATTTCCACCGCGAGCCCGACAAGAAGTAGCCAAAGTGTGCGGGTTTTTTGCGGCTTTTGTTCCGTTTGTCGGGTCCGACTTGACCTGAAGTCAGCGGAATTGTCCCCACATTCCCGACCGGTCGTGCCCGGATTTCTCGTCCGATTGACCTGTTGCAGACGGCAGTTGGGCAGATACATTCAGCCGCGGTCGACGCGTTCCGGCGCACGCCCCCGACCGATGGGGGGTGAGGTCTGACCCGGATCCGCGAAGTGTGGATCTGTGCAAGGGCCAGTAATAGGGGAGTTAGGCATGGCTCAGGGCACCGTCAAGTGGTTCAACGCGGAGAAGGGGTACGGCTTCATCGCGGTCGACGGTGGTGCGGATGTTTTCGTCCACTACAGCGCGATCCAGATGGACGGGTACCGCACCCTGGAAGAGGGCCAGCGGGTCGATTTCGAGATCTCGCAGGGTCAGAAGGGGCCGCAGGCGGACATGGTCCGGCTGGCGGCCGGCTGAAGCACGCGTCGACTTAACAGCAGCGACGTTCTTCTTCGAAGGGCCCGCACCTCCCGGGGTGCGGGCCCTTCGCCGTGCCCGGCATCAGAGGGCTCGATCCCCGAGAGCCGCTTGCTCCCCGCCACCCGACCGCCACCCCTCATCGAGCGCTCGCTTCGCGAGCGCGCCTTGCACTCTCTGGGGTCGAGTGCTAATCATTGGCGTTAGCACTCTGAAGGTGAGAGTGACAAAGAAGGACCGGGTCGGTGAGGCCCGCAGGCCGGGTGGGGCAAGGAACCACGAGGCAGGCGAGCCGTCCGTCGCGGGCGCGGGCGCGGTCCGAAGGAATCACCCCCAGTCCTGGAGGGACCACTTCACATGGCCAAGATCATCGCGTTCGACGAGGAGGCGCGGCGCGGCCTCGAGCGCGGCATGAACCAGCTCGCGGACGCCGTGAAGGTGACGCTCGGCCCCAAGGGTCGCAACGTCGTCCTCGAGAAGAAGTGGGGCGCCCCCACGATCACCAACGATGGTGTGTCCATCGCCAAGGAGATCGAGCTCGAGGACCCGTACGAGAAGATCGGCGCCGAGCTGGTCAAGGAAGTCGCCAAGAAGACGGACGACGTCGCCGGTGACGGTACGACCACCGCGACCGTTCTCGCCCAGGCCCTGGTCAAGGAAGGCCTGCGCAACGTAGCCGCCGGCGCCAACCCGATGGCCCTCAAGCGCGGCATCGAGCGTGCCGTCGAGGCCGTCTCCGCCGCTCTGCTGGAGCAGGCGAAGGACGTCGAGACCAAGGAGCAGATCGCCTCCACGGCCTCCATCTCCGCCGCCGACACCCAGATCGGCGAGCTCATCGCCGAGGCGATGGACAAGGTCGGCAAGGAAGGCGTCATCACCGTCGAGGAGTCCCAGACCTTCGGTCTGGAGCTGGAACTCACCGAGGGTATGCGCTTCGACAAGGGCTACATCTCGGCGTACTTCGCCACCGACATGGAGCGTATGGAGGCCGTCCTCGACGACCCGTACATCCTGATCGCCAACTCCAAGATCTCCGCGGTCAAGGACCTGCTCCCGCTGCTGGAGAAGGTCATGCAGTCGGGCAAGCCGCTGCTGATCATCGCCGAGGACGTCGAGGGCGAGGCCCTGTCGACCCTGGTCGTCAACAAGATCCGCGGCACCTTCAAGTCCGTCGCCGTCAAGGCCCCGGGCTTCGGTGACCGCCGCAAGGCGATGCTGAACGACATCGCCATCCTCACCGGTGGCGAGGTCATCTCCGAGGAGGTCGGTCTCAAGCTCGAGAACACCTCCCTGGACCTCCTGGGCAAGGCCCGCAAGGTCGTCATCACCAAGGACGAGACCACCATCGTCGACGGTGCCGGCTCCTCGGACCAGGTCGCGGGCCGTGTGAACCAGATCCGCGCCGAGATCGAGAACAGCGACTCGGACTACGACCGCGAGAAGCTCCAGGAGCGCCTGGCGAAGCTCGCCGGTGGCGTCGCCGTCATCAAGGCCGGTGCCGCGACCGAGGTCGAGCTCAAGGAGCGCAAGCACCGCATCGAGGACGCCGTGCGCAACGCCAAGGCGGCCGTCGAGGAGGGCATCGTCGCCGGTGGTGGCGTGGCCCTGCTGCAGGCCTCCGGTGTCTTCGAGAAGCTGGAGCTGGAGGGTGACGAGGCGACCGGCGCGGCCGCCGTCAAGCTCGCCCTTGAGGCCCCGCTGAAGCAGATCGCCGTGAACGCCGGTCTTGAGGGCGGCGTCGTGGTGGAGAAGGTCCGCAACCTCACCCCGGGTCACGGCCTCAACGCCGCGACCGGTGAGTACGTCGACCTGGTCGCCGAGGGCATCATCGACCCGGCGAAGGTGACGCGGTCCGCGCTGCAGAACGCCGCGTCGATCGCCGCGCTGTTCCTGACCACCGAGGCCGTCATCGCCGACAAGCCGGAGAAGGCCGCCGCGCCTGCCGGTGGCGGTATGCCGGGCGGTGACATGGACTTCTGATCGACCTCGGGGCTTTGACCTCCGGTTGATCAACGTCCTTGCCGAGGGCGGCACTTCCTGTTGCGACAGGGGGTGCCGCCCTCGGTGTTTCGGCGTCCGCGAGCAACCACCGCGTAGTCGCGGTCGCCACGAAACCTGTCCCCCTCCTTGGGAATGCGCGGCATCACATCCTCCGTTGCTTAATGTGGTGCAACAATGCGTGTGCACATACTGACCGGTATAAGCAGCCCCCGTTCCAAGGAGCCCTCCACGTGACCGTCACCCAGCCCGCCGCCATCCGGGCGGCTCAGATTCTGTCCCGGCCGACCGTGATCAATGGCCTGACCGTGCCGAACCGCATAGTGATGGCGCCGATGACGCGGATGTTCTCGCCGGGCGGCGTCCCCGGCGAGGACGTGCTGTCGTACTACGCGCGCCGCGCCGCGGCCGGCGTCGGACTGATCGTCACCGAGGGGACGTACGTCGGTCACGACTCGGCCGGGCAGAGCGACCGGGTCCCGCGGTTCCACGGGGAGGAGCAGCTGGCGGGCTGGGCGAAGGTCGCCGACGCGGTGCACGCGGCCGGCGGCACGATCGTGCCGCAGCTGTGGCACATCGGCATGGTGCGTGAGCAGGGCGAGCCGCCGTTCGCCGAGGCCCCCGCCGTCGGCCCCTCCGGGCTGCGGATCGGCGCCGACGAGGCCACCGGCAAGGCGATGACCCAGAGCGACCTCGACGACGTCATCGGCGCCTTCGCCCAGGCCGCCGCGGACGCGGAGCGCATCGGCTTCGACGGCGTGGAGATCCACGGCGCCCACGGCTACCTCGTCGACCAGTTCCTGTGGGCGGGGACGAACCGTCGCACGGACGCGTACGGCGGCGACCCCGTCGCCCGTACGAAGTTCGCGGCGGAGATCGTGGCCGCCGTACGTGAGCGGGTCTCCGCGGACTTCCCCGTCATATTCCGCTACTCGCAGTGGAAGCAGGAGGCCTACGACGCCCGCCTCGCCGAGAGCCCCGAGGAGCTGGACGCCCTGCTCACTCCGCTCGCCGCGGCCGGTGTCGACGCCTTCCACGCCTCCACCCGCCGCTACTGGATCCCCGAGTTCGAGGGCTCGGACCTCAACCTGGCCGGCTGGACGAAGAAGCTCACCGGCAAGCCCGCCATCACCGTCGGCTCGGTCGGCCTCGACGGCGAGTTCCTGGGCGCCTTCGTCGGCAAGGGTTCCGAGGTCAAGGGCATCGACGACCTCCTGGACCGGCTGGAGGCCGAGGAGTTCGACTTCGTCGCCGTCGGTCGCGCGCTGCTCCAGGACCCGCAGTGGGCGGCGAAGGTGCTGGAGGGCCGCTTCGGCGAGCTGGCGGCGTACGACGCGGCCTCGCTGAAGACCCTGAGCTGACGTCGGTCCGGTCATCCCTCCCTGTGAGGGGTGACCTGTCCCGCTTGAGTAAGTCAATCAACTGACTTAAGGTTGCCTCGGTCAATCACGCACGTGTCGACGGAGGCCCCGAAATGTCCCACCCCCCATCGCCGAGAACGAATGCCGTGGTGGCGGTGCTGGCCTTCGCCGGGATCGTCGTGTCGCTGATGCAGACCCTGGTCATCCCGATCGTCCCGGAGCTGCCGCGACTGCTGGACGCCCCCGCGTCGGACGCGGCCTGGGCGGTCACGGCGACGCTGCTCGCGGCCGCCGTCGCCACGCCGGTGATGGGGCGGCTCGGCGACATGTACGGCAAGCGGCGGATGCTGCTGGTCAGCATCGTGCTGCTGGTGGCCGGCTCGGTGGTCTGCGCACTGAGCGACTCGCTGGTCCCGATGATCGTCGGGCGGGTGCTCCAGGGGCTGGCCTCCGGTGTCATCCCGCTCGGCATCAGCATCATGCGGGACGAACTCCCCGCCGAACGCCTCGGCTCCGCCACCGCCCTGATGAGCGCCTCCCTCGGCATCGGCGGTGCGCTCGGTCTGCCCGCCGCCGCGCTGATCGCGGACTACTTCAACTGGCACGTGCTGTTCTGGACGTCGGCCGGCATGGGCGTCGCGGCGCTGGTGTGCGTGCTGCTGTTCGTGCCCGAGTCGAAGGTGCGCACCGGCGGCCGGTTCGACCTGGTCGGCGGCGCGGGCCTGGCGGCCGGGCTGGTGTGTCTGCTGCTGGCCATCTCCAAGGGGGCCGACTGGGGCTGGGGCAGTGGCACGACGCTGGGGCTGTTCGCCGCGGCCGGGGTCGTCCTGTCGGCGTGGGGTTGGTGGGAGCTGCGGACCGAGCAGCCGCTGGTCGACCTGCGGACCACGGCCCGCCGTCAGGTACTGGTCACCAACCTGGCCTCGATCGCCGTGGGCTTCGCGATGTTCGCCATGAGCCTGGTCATCCCGCAGATCCTCCAGCTCCCCGCGCAGACTGGCTACGGCCTCGGCAAGTCGATGCTGGTCGCGGGCCTGTGCATGGCACCGTCCGGGCTGGTGATGATGGCGACGGCACCGGTGTCGGCCGCGATCTCCCGGGCCAAGGGGCCGAAGGTCACGCTGATGGTGGGTGTCCTGATCGTCGCCGTCGGATACGGCCTCAACATCGTCCTGATGTCCGAGGTCTGGCACTTCGTCCTGGTGGCCTGTGTGATCGGCGCCGGCGTCGGCTTCGGCTACGGCTCGATGCCCGCCCTGATCATGAGCGCCGTACCGGCGTCGGAGACGGCCGCGGCGAACAGTCTCAACACGCTGATGCGCTCGCTCGGTACGTCCAGCGCGAGTGCGGTCGCCGGTGTGATCCTCGCCCAGATGACGACGGGCTTCGGCGGTTACGCGCTGCCGTCCGAGAACGGCTTCAAGGTGGTCCTCGCGGTGGGTGCGGGAGCCGCGCTGCTCGCGTTCGTGGTGGCGTCGTTCATCCCTCGACAGGGGATCGCTGCCGCCGACGGGGAGCCGGTGAGGTCGGAGGGCTCGGCGGAACCGGCGGGGGCGGCCAAGCAGTGACCGGCGGAACTACAGGTTGCCGAGGGGCTCGATGTCGACCTTCACCGGGGTGCCCCAGACGCGCAGCACCTCGTAGTCCGTGAACTCGTGCACCAGCCGGTACGCCATCGCCGGGCGCGGGCCGCGGCGCGCGGCGGCGAGGTAGAGCTCGGCCTCGCGGCGGTCGCGGCGCGGGGTGCCGCACAGCTGCCACTCCTGCCCGTTCCACAGCTCCGGCAGCCAGCGCTGCTGGGGCTGCGGGCGGTCGCCCCGGACGCCGTAGCGGGAAGGTACCGGGTGCTCGGGGGCGTAGGGCGCGGCCGGGCCGGAGCCGTTGAACTCGGCCCGGCGCGCCGCGCGGCGACGGGTCTCGCAGAGCAGGCAGAGGTCGGGGGCGGCGGTGTCGACCGGGCCGTTCGGGTGCTCCGGGCAGCGGGTCGCGGGGGCGGCGCCGGTGACGCTCTCGTCGAGGAGGTCGAGGGCGCGGCGGAGGTCGGCCTTGACCTCGTGGAGTTTGGCGTCCGGGGTGTCGGTGGTGAGGGACTCGCCGTGTTCGCCCACGAGGCGGAGGGCTCGGCCGAGGGCGGTTAGTTGGGCGTGGTTCATGGGGGGCTCCGGGGCTTGCGGGGGCCTGGTCAGGTGGTGCGGCAGACCTTCAGCATGCACATGGAGATCCTCTGCCTCCAATTGGGCCATGAATTCGTCGTGGGACAGGGATGGACCGGACGGAGCCGCCACACGAGCGCGCGCTTCGGCGATGTCGGCTTCGTCGAGCAGGCGCTGCTGCTCTTCCAGCGGGTTCATGGGGCTGCTCGTCCGGTCCGTGTACGTGTCAGTCCGCGTAGTCCTTGAGTTCTTCGGTGTCGAGCGTGAAGCCGAGTGGGTCGGGGAGTTCCACCGGGGTTCCCCAGGGGTGGGAGACGATCTGCTGGTAGCGGCCGTCCTTCGGCTCGCTGTACACCACGACGGTGTTGTTGTCGCGGTCGAAGAGCAGGTAGATCGGGATGTCTACTGCCGCATAGCCGACGGGCTTGTCGATGCGGTCTCGTTGATTGGTGTCGCGGTCGTGGGAGGTGATCTCAAGGACCATCAGGATGCCGTTGGACGCGGACCACTCGCCGTGCCCTTTGAAATGACCCCGTGGTACGAGCGCTCCGTCCGTGCGGGCTCGTCCTTTGCGGTAGGCCTCCGCCTTGACGCCGCGTTCGTGGTGGAGACGCAGGTCGGGGCGATGCTGTAGGCACTGCTCCAGCAGCCACATGTGGATCTCGCTGTGGTTGCCGTCGGGCATTGCCTTGACCTCTAGTTTTCCGTTGATGTACTCAAGCCGGACGGTCTCCGGCGCCCGGCGCTCCAATTCCTCGAAGTCTTCGACGCTGAGTGGATCCTTGGTCCGGACCCGTCCGTTGACGAATTCGAGCCGCACATGCTCCGGGGCGGCTGCGGCGAGGTCCTCGAAGTCCTCGATGGGCATCTGCGGGCGTTCGGCGGTGCTGGGGGTCATGGCTTCGCCTCCTCCCCTCCATCGTGCCCCGGGGTGGTGTCGGCGGACCGTAGGAGCTGTCATGCCGGTGCCCTTTCTTGTCGTCGTTGGGACATAGCGGCACGGATCTCTGCCGCATGGGCATGGATTGCGGGGGCTTGCAGGGGCGTGAGGTAGCGGTCGGCAGCGCGTTCGCCACGGCACGCACCGCAGATGCCGCCCGGTAGCGCCTCGGGGCGGCCGGGCACCCCGCACTTCGCGCACTCCAGGATGCGGAGGGGGCGGCGCGGGGGCTCGGGGACGGGCTCAGGCGGGAGCTTGGTTGTCAGGCGAGTGCGGAGCAGAGCCGCCGGGCTGTGGACCGGTGTGGGCAGGCCGGATGTCAGGGCGTGGAGTACGGCCTCGTCGGTGGCTCCCCGGGCGAACCAGGGCGTCAGCAGCGGGGCGAGCCGCGCGCACTCGGCCTCGGAGAGAGACAGGGCGGGGGCCGTACGGCCGAGGGCGGCCAGGAGGATGTGGGCGCGGGAGCGGGTCTGGCGGGGTGGACCGTCCGGTGCGGGTTCCCGCGGTACGTCGCCCCTTGTGAACGCCGCCCACCACACGTCGTCGCGTGCGGTACGGGAGAACCACGATCGAGTGATCCAGCGGGCGCTGCCCGACGCGGAGGTCAGGTGCTCGCGGCCTCGGCGCAAGTGGCCTGCCCGCTGGAGGTTGTTGAGGGCCGTGCGGAGCGCGCACTGTCCGTACGGGAGCTGCTTGGCCAGCGTTTTTACGGAGATGTCGGCGCCGTCGGGGAGGCGGTCGACGTAGGCGGCGATGGCGGCTTCGCGGGGTGGGAGGGCGGCGAAGTCGTGGTTCGTGCGGGGGTGTTGGTCGGGAGCTGACCGTTTCCCGTAACCCGGATTGGCCATGGGGTGCGGGGACGGGTGCGCGGGCAGGGAGGCAGCACTAAGCTGGGCATCAGCCATGGGATCGAACTATTCCTTCGATCTCGTAGGTCAAGCCCCCGCAGGTGTTGCGAGCACCTGGCGGGGGCTGTTCGTTATTCGGGCACGCTAGACGACCATCACTGTGCGTGGCAAGCCGAACGCTCCAAGTCAACTCGCGGGGTGGGAAGGTGGGTTGAGCCCTCCAACCATTCCTTGCAAAGAGGGCTCGGGGCTGGCCGCTTGAGCCTCGGGGCCGTTCAGGTCGCCCAGTAATCGCGGTCCGGCAGTTCGACCCAGTGGTCCGGTGGGCCGAGGATCGCTCGGGCGTCGGTGGGGCGCAGACCGGCGTATGCGAGCGAGTAGGCCACCGCCTGGTAGCAGTAGACGTACGAGAACAGGACATCCGCCGGACCGTCCTCCGCGTCCGGGCCGCCGCCCGGGTGGAGGTCCCAGCCCTCGCAGACGCCGTCGCGGTGGATGCTGCCCTGGTTGCCGCTCTTGGGGTTGGCGTACAGACCGTAGGAGACGGTGCCTGCGGAGAGGCGGGTGTGTACGCCGGGCATCGAAGGGCCGTATCCCCACGGCTGGGTGACGACGCAGCCGCCCGGCACGGTCGTCACGCCGACCACCCGAAGGCTCGCGTCCAGGTCGTATGGGTCCTCCTGCAGCTCGGCCATCAGCTCACCGTCGGCCGGTGTCGCCTCCAGGCGGCGTATCGCCTCCTCGGCGCCGATCCCTGCCACACAGGCCAGCCCCAGGCCGTCGTAGTAGATGTCCCCGAGGGCCGCTTTGAGCCGGCGGCCTTCCTCCGCCACCGCGCGCTCCGCCTCCGTCAGACCCGGCTGAGCCTCGGGCTCTGTGAACAGGCCGGGCTCCGGCCCGGCGAGGCTCAGCCGCCCCGGCGTCCAGCCGCCGTACCCGATCCACCCCGGGTCGGCTCCGGCGGCGGCCAGTGCGCGCGCGTTCTCGAAACAGCCCGCCACCACCGCCTCCCACAGTGCCGTGGCCCCGTTCTCCAGCGCGTCCACGTCCGCCACGCGCCGGGCCAGTTCCGCGACGACCTCGGGGGAGCCGAAGACCGCAGCCCGGTGCAGGGGCCGCAACCCCCCGGCACCCCACCTCTCCGGATCGGCTCCCGCATCGAGACGCCGCGTCACGTCCTCGTGGTCATTCCAGTCCCAATGGTCCATGCCCGCCCAGCCGTCGGCGTCCCTGCCCGTCATCCGTACCCCCAGTCCACCGCTCTCCCGTGCTCACACCATCGCAGACGCCACTGACAACGGGCGGTGCACCCTCCGCTCGGACCACGGCCGGAATCCACCTCTGGTGGACTGACGCCATGACGATCCTGCCGCAGCGCCTGCTCAAGGCGCTCGAACAGTTCAATGCCGCCCATCCCTGGGACCACAACGCCCACTATCACCGTTGGATCCTTCGGCAGTTGCCCCGCCGGTTCGGGACCGCGCTGGATGTCGGTTGCGGCACGGGGGATCTTGTGCGGCGGCTGGCCGCCAGAGCGGACAAGGGGGTTGTCGGTCTCGATTCCGATGCCGGGATCGTCGGGCGGGCGCGGGAGTTGACCCCGCCCGGCGCTCCCGCCACTTTCACTGTCGCCGACGCTCCGAGCGGGATTCCGGAGGGGCCGTACGACGTCATCGTCTGCGTTGCCGTACTCCATCACCTGCCGCTCGGCGAGACCCTGGCCCGCCTACGACAGCAACTCGCCCCCGGCGGAACCCTGGTGGTGGTCGGGCTGGCCCGTGACGAGAAGTTCGTCGACCATATGCTCGGCTTCGTCTCCATCCCGCTCAACCTGCTCATGGGGCTCGTCAAGAACCGGGGGCGGCGCACGGTGGTCCGGCCCGTCTCCATGACCGCGGTGACCCGACCCGCGGACCTCCCGTTCGGTGACATCGCCGGTGAAGCCCGGCGCGTCCTTCCCGGCGTACGGCTCCGGCGGCGGTTGTTCTGGCGGTACACGCTCGTCTGGCGTGGCTGACGCTCAGCCCATGCTCTTCGCGCCGTCCAAGGCCTCCCGGATGATGTCGGCGTGGCCGGAGTGCTGGGCCGTCTCGGCGATGATGTGCAGCAGCGTCCTGCGGGCCGACCATCGAGCCTCGGGCTCGAACCACGGGGCCTCGGGCAGCGGGTGGGCTGCGTTCAGGTCGGGCAGGGTGGTGACCAACTCGTCGGTTTCGCGGGCCACTTCCTCGTACGCCGCCAGGACGCCGGCCAGCGTCTCGCCCGGCAGCATCCGGAACTCGTCGGCCCACTCGGCGAAGTCGGCCTCGGTCATGGCGGTGAAGTCGGGCATCGCCGACGGGCCGTGCTGGATGAACTCGACCCAGTGCCGCTCCACCGACGTGACGTGTTTGATCAGGCCGCCCAGACACAGCTCACTGGCCGTGGTCCGCTGCCCTGCCTGCTCGTCGGTCAGGTCCCGCGTGGTGAAGCGCAGGAAGTGCCGCTGCTTGGCGAGTGCTTCGAGGAGGTCGGCGCGCTCGCCGGTGGCAGGGACGGTGGCGGTGGTGGCGGCGGTGTTGTGCGTGGTCTCAGTCATGACGGCCACGCTAGGGGGCAACTAGGTCAGATCCTGACCGCTTCGACGAAGGCCGACCAACTGGATGCGCGGAGTATGAGCTTCGGGCCGTGGGGGGCCTTGGAGTCACGGACGGGGACGACGGTGGGGAAGTCGTGGGTGACTTCGAGGCAGTCACTGCCGCCTTGGCTGTAGCTCGACTTGTGCCAGGTGGCTGTGGCCAGGTCGTGCTCAGGGATGTTCCTCATGGGCGTAATCCTGCGCCAACGCCTCGATCAGGGCCAGGGACTTCTCCCGCGAGTGCGCGGAGGCGACGAGAAAGTCGAACCTGAACCTCTGTTGGGCGACCGTGGCAGGGTCGTCCTCCAGTCGCCCCGTGCTGACCCCCTCGTAGAAGACCAGCGGAGGGGCGTCCTCGAACTCCATCAGCTTCAGGGAGCCCTGCATCGCCGCGTGTGCTCCCGCACTGAACGGCAGTACCTGCACGACGACCCGGTTTCGGCGAGCCAGGCTCACGATGTGACGCAGGGCGTCCGCCATCACCGCTCGACCACCCGTCACCCGGCGCAGCGCAGCCTCATCAAGCACTGCCCACAACAAAGGCTTTGTTGGATCGTCGAGCAGGCGGACCCGCTCCATCCGGCCTTCGGTCCATTCCTCGATGGTCTCTTCCGTCGCCGTCGGGTCGTACGCGCGGTTCACAGCCTGTGCGTACGTGCGTGTCTGCAACAGCCCGGGGATCAGGAGCGCTGCGTATTGCCTGATCAGCGTGGCTTGCGCCTCAGCCTCGGCTGCCTCGGCGAAATGGTCCTCATACTTCGACTTGGCCGCTGCGGAGCAGTTCCGCTCGAAGAACCCGTTCGTGCCCAGGACCTCGTCCACCAGCGGCGCCATGTCCGGCCGCAACCGCCGCGTACCCGCCTCCAGTTGCCCCACGAACGTGCCGCTGACGAACAGCCTCAGGCCCAGGGCCTCCTGGCTGAGGCCCTTTCTTTCGCGGGCGTGACGTAATTCCGCGCCCAGCAGCGCGCGGGGCGATGACGACGGGTCGAGGTCCTTGGGTCCCGGCATGGCAGCTCCAGGTCGAACAGCGGAGATGTTGGTGTCTCCCGTATGGCCAGGCTAGAGCCGTGCTCGCCACGCTGTGTTGTGAATCGCAAACTCTGTGTGGACGTGGGAGGCAAGTGTGCCGTCGACCGAAGAAGTGGTGGCGTCGTTGCGGGAGGCCCTCGTGGGTGCCGGTGTCGTGCTGCCGTCGCTGTGTGTGGATCCGGTGACCGGCGCCAGTGGCGAGCCGTTCCCGCTCGTGGACCTCGGGCGCTGCAATGTCCGTGTCGCCGAGAAGCTGGCCTCGGTGGTGCGGGGGGAGCAGCCGGCCGTGGGCAGTCATGCCGTGGATGTGCGGGACGGGCGTATCGGCGAGGTCAGGGGGCACGTGGGCGGCAGGGTGCAGTTGCGGCCCGTGGAGGGTGGGCGGGAGTGGGACTGTCCGCGGGACGCGGTGGAGGTGGCGCCGCGCGGGGAGGTGTTGCGGGCGCAGGTTCGGGGCGTCAACCGGGAGGGGCAGCTGCGTTGAGCCAACCGCCGGGCGGGAAGGGCGAGTTGGAACCAGGCCCCTCCCGCCCGGTTGAAGGACGGGAAGCCCCGAAGTGTGGGGGCCGTTGCGCACCGCCGCGTCAGGTCGGCTCGGAGACGCGGTCCAGGCGGTCGTACTGCTCCTTGGACAGCCGTACCGCGGCCGCCCCGACGTTCTCCTCCAGATGCGCGATGCTCGTCGTGCCGGGGATCGGGACGATCACCGGGGAGTGGGCGAGCAGCCAGGCCAGGACGACCTGGGTCGGGGTCGCGTCGACCTCCTTCGCCACCGCGGCGATCTCGGCCCGCGCCCCCGACTGCCCCGCCGCCACCGGCCGCCACGGAAGGAACGCGACCCCCGCCGCCTCGCACGCCTTCAGCACGGGTTCGTACTCGCGGTCGAGGAGGTTGTAGCGGTTCTGGACGCTCGCGATCTCGACCACGGCCTGCGCCTCGGCGAGCTCGGCGACCGTCACCTCGGAGAGGCCGATCCGGCCCACCTTGCCCTCGTCGCGCAGGTCACGGAGGGCACCGACCTGGTCGGGGATCGGGACGGCCGGGTCGAGACGGTGGAGTTGGAGCAGTTCGACGCGGTCGAGGCGGAGCCTTCGCAGGGCCTCGTCGACCTGGACGCGGAGGTCGGCCGGCTCGCCCGCGTGCCGCCAGCCCTCACCGGTGCTGGTGTGGCGGATGCCGACCTTCGTGGCGATCACGAGGTCGTCGGGGTACGGGTGCAGGGCCTCGGCGAGGAGGTCCTCGTTGGCGCCCCAGCCGTACAGATGGGCCGTGTCGATCAGGGTGACGCCGAGTTCCACGGCCCGTCGGGCGACCGCGAGTTGGGCGGCGTGGGCCGCCTCGTCGGGGTCGGGCCTCAGCCGCATGGCCCCGAATCCGAGCCGTCGTACTTCCAGGTCGCCGCCGATGCGGAAGGTCGTCGGTGCCGTCATGTGGTCACGCTAACAGGGGAGTTGGCCGGACAGGGCGGAGTCAGGTGGCCGACGTCAGCGCGGCCCGCAGGTGACCGCCCGACTCCTCCAGGAGCCGGGCGGCCGTGGCTCCGTCCACGTCCGCCAGCAGGACCAGGATCGCCGTCTTCACCTCGCCGCCCGCCTCGGTCAGGGCCCGCTCGATGTCCGTGTCCCGCGCGCCCGTGGCCAGCGCGACGATACGGCGGGAGCGGGCCCGCAGCTTGTCGTTGGAGGCGCGGACGTCGACCATCAGGTTCCCGTAGGTCTTGCCCAGCCGGATCATCGTGATCGTCGACAGCATGTTGAGGACCAGCTTCTGCGCGGTGCCGGCCTTGAGGCGGGTCGAGCCGGTCAGCAGCTCCGGACCGACGACGACCTCGATCCCGTGGTCCGCCGCCGCCGCGAGGGCACTGCCCGGATTGCAGGCCAGGCCGACCGTCAACGCGCCCCGCGCACGGGCACGTTCGACCGCCCCGAGCGCGTACGGCGTCCGCCCGGAGGCCGAGATGCCGACCACCGTGTCGGTGGAGCCGAGCGCGAGGGCGTCCAGGTCGGCGCGGGCCAGCTCCTTGGAGTCCTCGGCGCCCTCCACCGAGGTGACCATGGCTTTTGGCCCTCCCGCGATCAGCCCGACGACCTGCGAGGGAGCGGTGTTGAAAGTAGGCGGGCACTCGGAGGCGTCGAGCACACCGAGGCGCCCCGCGGTGCCGGCCCCCGCGTACACGAGACGCCCGCCCCGCGCCATCCGCTCGGCGATGGCGTCGATGGCGGCGGCGATCTCGGGGATCCGAGCCGCGACGGCCGCGGCCACGGAGGCGTCCTCGCCGTTCATGAGCCGCGCGATGTCGAGGGTGGGGAGTTGGTCGATCTCGGCGAGCTCGGGCCGAAAGGCCTCGGTGGTGAGGGAGTCCAACTCGGAGCGGAGATCGCGGGGGTTGGAGGTGGAGGTCATGAGAGACGGCTCTTTCTGAGGTACGGCGTGCTGTCTAACCTCTGGGGGCGCCGCAGACGACCCACGACGGTCGGGCCTACGGGCTACCGACGGTGCCGATGCGCCAGCGCCTCGTAGGACGCCGCCAGCGCGGGCCCCGCCGTGTCATACGTCCGCTGAGCCACCCCCACGAACAGACAGTCCACCACGAGCAACTGACTGGTCCGGGACGACATGGCCGCAGGCCGCAGTTCACTCTCCCGAGCCGTGGACGTCGTAAGAATGTGATCGGCGTACTGAGCGACGGCCCCGTCCGGCCGCCCCGTGATGGCGACCGTCGTGGCCCCCCGCTCGAACGCGACCCGCAACGGCTCGATGACATCACCCGTGGACCCGGAGTGCGTGATGGCGATGGCGACGTCACCCGCCCGCAACTGCACCGCGTTCGTCACGGCGAGATGCGGATCGCTGTGCGCGTGGGCTATGAGCCCTATCCGCAGCAGCTTCTGCGCGAGGTCCTGCGCGACCAGCCCGCTCGCGCCGACGCCGTACACGTCGATACGGCGGGCCGCCGCGGCGGCCGAGACGGCCGCTCCGAGCTGGGCGGTGTCGAGGCCGGCGGCCGTGTCGGCGAGGGTCTGCTGTTCGTCGTAGGCGAGCTTGGCGACCACGTCGGCGATCGGGTCGTCCACGGCGATGTCGGTCGTGATGGCGGGGGCGCGGCCCGACTGCTGCTGGGCGGCGAGGCCGGCGAGGGCTAGGCGCAGATCGCGGTAGCCGGGGTAGCCGAGGAGGCGGGCGGTGCGGACGACGGTGGCCTCGCTGGTGCCGGTGAGCTCGGCGAGGCCGGTGACCGTGAGGGCCGCGCAGCCCGCCGGGTCGTGCGCGACCGCTTCGGCGACGCGCTGCATGGAGCGGGTCATCGACGGGGCGAGCGTGCGCACCTTGGCGGCGAGGGCGGCGGGTGCGGGGGCCGCGCCGACGCGCGCTCCGAAAGTTTCCTTCACATCACGGGTCACCGTTGAAAGGTATTTTCAATACCGAGGCGTGGTCAAGAGTGCGCACAATGGGTGCATGGAACCCATCAGTCCGCTGGAGCAGGCGCTGCACACGGCCCGCGCCCTCGTGCTCGCCGACCTGGTCGCGGGCGAGGTCGCCGAGGCGGACGTGGTGTCGCTGGTCGAGGAGTCGGTCGTACAGCGGCGCTGGTGGGTGGAGCAGTGGCCGGACGGTGTGGAGTACGTGGCCGGGCTGGTCGCCCAGGACGTACAGGACGCGCTGCTCGACCGGTACGGGCGCTGGCCGCTGTGCCCGGTGTGCGGCTCCGGTGATCCGCATGCGCTGGAGGTCGAGCCGGAGCTGGGGCCGGACCCGCACTGGGTGTGCCACCAGGCGGGGGTGAAGGTCGCGGCGGTGGGGGCGCTCGGGTCGGCGGGATCCCCGGGGCCGACTGGGCCGACGGGGCCGACGGGAAACGCGTGACGTCGTGGCGATCTACATAGACCCCCCGACCTGGCCGGGGCACGGCCGGATGTGGTCCCACCTGGTGAGCGACGTGTCGTACGACGAACTGCATGTGTTCGCCGACGAGTTGGGCGTGCCGCGACGGGCCTTCGAGCGGGACCACTACGACATCCCGTCCCATCGTTACGCCGACGCGGTGCGGGCGGGGGCGATGGAGGTCAGCAGCCGTGAGGTGGTGCGGTTGTTGCAGGGGGCGGGGTTGCGGAGGCCGAAGGGGCGGGCGAATGGTTAGGGCCCGCGTCCCTCGGCCTCGGGTGCGGCGGCCTGCTCGCCACAGGTCCCAGGTGTAGGTCCTGGGCACAGGTCCTAGGCGAACTGGCCCGGCTGGTAGCTGCCCGCGGGCTGCTGGATCATGACGTTCAGCCGGTTGTAGGTGTTGATCATCGCGATAAGGATCACCAGCGCGGCGAGCTGTTCCTCGTCGTAGTGCTTTGCGGCGTTCTCCCAGATCTCGTCAGGGACTCCACCGGCGCCGTCCGCGATGCGGGTGCCCTGCTCGGTGAGCTCCAGGGCGGCGCGCTCGGCCTCGGTGAAGCAGGTGGCCTCCCGCCAGGCGGCGACCAGGTTGAGCCGCAGCCAGTCCTCGCCGGCGGCCACCGCGTCCTTGCTGTGCATGTCGGTGCAGAAGCCGCAGCCGTTGATCTGGCTGGCCCGGAGCGTCACAAGGTGCTGCGTGCCGACCGGCAGCGGCGAGTCGTGCACCGCCTTGCCGGCCGCGGCGAAGTGCTTGATGACCTTGCCGGCGATGGGGTTCTCGAAGAGGTTCAGACGGGCGTTCATGGCCAACTCCCTTGCCGTTGTCGTCGGGTACACAGCTATGACGGAACGGCTCGGCGGGATGTGACATGGGGAGGTGTGACGTGGGTCACCTTCGAATGTAGAGCTGGAGAGCCCCGCCCGTGTCCGGTTCGTCCATGCCCTGTTCTTCCAGGTCCTGTTCTCCCTGGGGCGCCCGTACGTACCCGGCGCGGGTGGCCACCGCCTGTGACGGGAGGTTGGCGGCCTCGACGACGGCGCGGAGGGTGTGGACGTCGTCCCTGGCCAGGGCCCAGTCCGACAGGGCGGTCAGGGCCTCGCTCGCGTAGCCGCGGCCGCGGGCGCCCTCGACCAGGTCGTAGCCGACCTCCGCCCGGCCCTCCTCGTCGGGGACGCCGTGGAAGCCCATGCCGCCGACCGCGAGGCCGTCCTCCTTGCGTACGAGGACGAACAGGCCGAACTCCGGCCGGTGCACGCCCGCCTCGCGGGCCTTCAGCACCATGCCGGCCGCCTCCCGCGTCCCCTCGTAGGGGCCGCCCACGACCCAGGTGAACCCGCCGTCGCCGCCCACGCTCAGATCGGCGGCGGACGCGGGGGTGACGCCCTGGAGGGTGAGGCGCTCGGTGGAGAGGACGAGATTGTTGTGCCAGCGCCACTCGGTGACCGGCTCCCGGCCGGGCAGGTCGCCGCGGCCGGTGGCCCAGAGCAGGGTGCGCCAGTGGTCGGGGCCGGGCTGGACGTCGGGAAAGATCCGGGTGAGGACGAACTCGGGGAGTGCGGAGGGGGGTTCGTACGCGACACCGAGTCCCTCGGCGATGTCGTGCGTGTGGAGGATGACCTCGGCGACGCCCATCGCGGCGAACCCCTCGCGGTTCGCGCTGCGGAACGGGTACGGGTGGAAGGCCCGTACCTCGGGGGGTGTGGTGCGGATGGTGGCGGTGAGGATGGCGCCGGTGGTCTCGATGACGTGGATCAGGTCCGCGTTGTCGGCGTCGTCGTGCAGGGTGAGGTCGAACGGTACGTACTTCTCCCGCGCACGTCCGGCCAGGTTGCCGGCGTAGGCGATGAGGTCGTCGGCGACATGGACCGCGGTGGCGTGGCAGTCCCACTCCATCCGCCCGGCCCTGACGGCCGTCCAGTCCCGGTCCGCCACCGTGCGCAGCAGCGCCGCGCAGCTTTCGACGGCCTGTTCGACCCGTTGCCCGCTTATGTCTCGCATGCCGTGCAGGCTACGGCGGTCGGCTGGTCAGAGCGACAGCATTTCCAGCTCGGAGGAGAGGTTGTAGCGGGCCGTGGCCTCCCATTTCTCCTTGCCGTACGGCGTGCTGAACAGGCTTGGCAGGTCGAGGAGTTGACGCAGGATCGCGGCCCTTCCCTCGCGGAAGGCGTCGTTCGGCACGAAGTGGTACTCCTCGCGGACGGCGGCCGTGTACGCGGCGTACGCGGAGGGCGGCGCGGCGAGGATCGCGAGGTCGGCGTCGCAGAGGACCTGGCCGTCGCGGTCGTCGGGGGCGGGGGCGTGGGTGGTGGTGAGGCGGACCAGGCGGGCCACCTCGGCGGTGCGGTCGGCGGGGACGCCGGCTTCGGGGAGGGCGCGTTCGGCGAGGCGGGCGGAGCGTTCCTCGTTCTCTGAGCGGTCGGGGAGGTAGACGGCGTCGTGGAACCAGGCGGCGAGGCGTACGACGTCCGGGTCGTCGGCATGCTCGGCCAACTCGTCGATGCGGTCCAGGACCGCGGTGAGGTGGGTGAGCGTGTGGTAGTGGCGCTGGGGCTCCTGCCAGCGGGCGAGGAGGTTGTCGGCGTACGGGGTCGGGTCGGGGGTGGTGGAGGGGGAGCGGGCTGCGTCGAGGGCCTGGGCGAAGCGGGTGCGGAGGGTGTCGGGGGTGGTGAGGTCGGTCATGGGGTCATTGTCCGGGGTGCGGAGGGCTAGGAGATGTATTCAATCGAGAAGGCCGACATCGGCTGCTGGGCGGACAGCGGCGAGGTCTCGGGGTACGCCGGCCGGACGTACGCCTTCCCCGGCACGCAGGCTGAAGTGGCCGCACATTGCCGGAGGGTGGCGGCACGGGACGGATCGAATCAGCGTTCCGAGGCCTCCTCCGGCGACCTGTGCTTCGCCGCAGAGGAGAGGGCCCTGCGGATCGTCTTCCTCACCGCCGAGGGCCTCGCGGAGGACGGCCACGGAAGGCGCCCCGGCCTCACCACCGGGGCCGGCTACTCGGTCAACATCGACTCGTTCATGCACAGCGGGACCGAGTCGGGCTGCTGAGCGGCACCCTCAAA
This sequence comes from Streptomyces sp. NPDC028907, assembly GCF_055564995.1. NCBI lineage: Bacteria > Bacillati > Actinomycetota > Actinomycetes > Kitasatosporales > Streptomycetaceae > Streptomyces > Streptomyces sp. NPDC028907. The sequence continues at coordinate 543,751 of NZ_JBVHVE010000002.1, read as the reverse complement.
TGATCCCGAGTGGTGGATCACGGCCGGCGAGCCGTCGGCATGAACTGTCCGACGCCGAGTGGGAGTGCGTCCGGGCGCCGTCTGGTCTCACAGAACTCCGCCTCGACGGCGGCGTCCTCCAGGAACTGCTCGCCCCAGTCGCCGTTGCGGTTCATGGTCATGACCTGCAGGCCGTCCGACGAGGCCAGGGCCCGGGTCGCGGAGCCTGGGATCATGCCGCCGTGGCCCCAGGCCCAGCAGCCCTCGGCGAGCTTGAAGTGCCGCAGGCCCAGGCCGTAGACGTCCTGCGGACCGCCGTGCCCCTTGTCACCGTCGACGGGGACGGCGTCGAGCAACTGCCGTTGCTGGGCGGGTGGCAGCAGCTCTCCGGCGAGCAGCTTGGACAGGAACGTGTTCACGTCGTCGACGGTCGAGATCATCTGCCCCGCGGAGAAGGCGACCGTCGGGCTGAACTCGGTGACATCGCGCACCTTGGCCGGCGGCCCGTCCTCGAACAGCGTGGAGTAGTGCCTCGCGTGCGGTGCGGGCAGCCAGGGCGAGGTGCCCGGCACACTCGTGCCGCGCAGACCGAGGGGCCGGATGACGAGGCGCTCGACCTCGTGCGCGTAGCTGCGGGCGGTGGCCTTCTCGACGATCATGCCGGCGACGACGTAGTTGGTGTCCGAGTAGTCCCACTTGCCGGGGCGGCCGGGCCTGCTGCCCTGCTCCGGCTGGAAGTTCGGCGGGTGGGCGAGGGCGATGTCCACCAGCTCCCGAGGTGACCACTTGAGGTGGCGGTTTCGGTCGAACTCGTCCCCCGCGTACCGGGCGCGGAAGCTCTCGTCCATGTTGTAGTCGAAGATCCCGCTCGTATGGTTGAGCAGGTGCCGCACGGTGATGTGCCCGGGCCGGTACCCCTTGCCGTGCACCACTCCCGGCAGCCACTTGGCCACGCTGTCGTCCAGCGACAGCTTCCCCTCGGCTTCGAGCTTCAGGAGCACGGTGGCCGTGAAGGTCTTGGTCACGCTGGCGATACGGAACCTCTCGTGAGTGCTTCGCGGCCTCTCCACGTCGAGCCCGCGGACACCGGCCCGCCCCTCCCAGATCCCGTGCCGGTCGCGTACCTGGGCGATGACACCGGGGGTGCCCTGCGCGACGGTCTCGTTCAGGACGGCCTGGGTCTTCGCGTGCGGGGCATGGTGCTTCAGGGGTAATCGGGGCGGAGAGTGGTTGGGATCGGCCGAGGCGGCAGTGATCGTCCCCAGGACGGCGGCGGCGACGGCGATGGCGGCGACGGGCAGACGGCGAGGCGGCTGAAGTTGGCTCATGGGATCAGCTCACCAAGTGGCCAACGCTCACACCATCGGGAACCACCCGGAAAGGGATCAGGGACACGACCTAGGGGGCGCAGGCGGCGTTCGTTGGACGAGGGGCGGGGTTCTCTCTCCCTCCCGGGGGCGGTGCGCGCCTAGCGTGGGGCTTATGACTTCGGGTGATGGGCTTGGTGTGCGGGACCCCGGGTCGGCGGGGCGGTTGTTGGTTGTCGAGCGGGATGTGCTGGCGCACTGTTCGGCCGCGTTGATGCGGGTGGTGGTCGCGGCTCGGGGCGGGCCGCCGCCTGGCTCATACAGCAGGCGTACCCTGGATTGGACTAGACCTGTAGTCGCCGTTCAGTAGTCGCCTCGAATGCCGAGAAATGGGGTCCCATGAGCAAGCGTGCAGTCCTGGAGGTGATCGCCCTCGGGGTCGAGGACGCCGTCGCCGCCCAGGCCGGGGGTGCGGACCGGCTCGAACTGGTCGCCGACATGGCGGCCGACGGGCTCACCCCGCCGGTGGAGACCTTCGCCGGGATCCGTGCCGCCGTCGACATCGACCTGCGCGTGATGCTCAGGCCGGCGAAGGGGTTCGCGGTAGGGGACGTGGAGCCGGTGGTGCGGGCGGCTCGGGCGATGCGGGACGCGGGGGCCGAGGAGTTCGTGCTCGGGTTTCTCGATGCCGACGGTGGGGTGGATCTCGGGGCCGTGGAGCGGGTGGTGGGTGCGCTGGACGGGTGCCGGTGGACCTTCCATCGCGCGATCGACCGGGCTGCCGACCGGGATGCGCTGCGGAAGCAGTTGGACGGGACGCCGGGGCTGGACACGTACCTCACCGCCGGGTCTGGGGCCGGGGTGGACGACGGGCTTGCCACGCTGCTCGCGGAGGCGGCGCGGGGTGGGGAGCCGGGGTACGAGCAGCGGCTTCTGGTGGGGGGCGGGTTGCGGCTCGACCATGTGCCGACGCTGGTGAGGGCCGGCATCGACGCCTTCCACATCGGCGGGGCGGCCCGGCCCGGAGGGTGGGACGAGCCGGTGTCCACCGCCGCCGTCGCCGAGTGGCGGGCCGTACTGGACGGCGCTTCCTAGCCACCGGCGTGCCTGCTCGGGCGGGGATGGGTCGCGCACCCTGGTGTTGACGGGGCGCTGCGGGCTGCTGTCGCGGAGTGGGGCGCTGTACTGGTCGGCGTTTCCTGGCCACCGGCGTGGCTGCTCGGGCGGGGAGGTTGCGCACCCTGGTGTTGACGGGGCGCTGCGGGCTGCTGTCGTGGAGTGGGGGCGCTGTACTGGTCGGCGTTTCCTGGCCACCGGCGTGGCTGCCCGGGCGGGGATGGTCGCGCAGCCGGCGCTGACGGGGCGCCGCCGCGCCCACCCGTGCCGCCCAGCGGCACGACTGCCCGCGGTTGGGCGAGCAGCGGCGCGACGCCATACCGGCAGCTGCAACCCCCTAAGGGGCGCGGGGAACTGCGCGACCAGCCACCGTCGGCCCGCAGTCGGACAAGAGACCTCACCCCGCCCAAACACCCGTCACCCCAACTGCGCCGGCACCCCCGCCGCATGCACCACGATCAACCCCGACACCGCTCGCGTCAGCGCGACATACAACCGCCGCAACCCCGTCCGTTCGTCCGGCTCACCGTCCACCACCGCCTGGGGCTCGTCCAGGACGACGTAGTCGTACTCCAGACCCTTGGCGAGGGACGCGGGGACCAGCGTCAGGCGGGTCTGTCGGGTCGTCTCCTCGCCGGGGGCGAGATAGGCGACCCCAGCCGAGGCCAACGCCTCCGCCAGCACCGCAACCCTCGCGTCCGCGGCGATCAACCCCACCGACCCCTCGTTGCGCAACAGCTCCTCGCACGCGGCGACGACATCACCGGTGGCAGAGGAAGCCGGACGGACCTCGAAGAACCCGGGGTTCTCACGGATCGACGCCACCGGCGTCAGACCGGGCGCGATGGAAGGGAGGAGGCGAGAGGCGTACGTGATGACGTCGGTCGGGACTCGGAAGCCGGCCGTGAGTTCCTCGATGACGCCGTCCGACTTGCCGAGGTGGGCCAGCGCCTCGTCCCAACTGCGCGTAGACCAGGGAGTCGTACCCTGCGCCAGGTCACCGAGGACCGTCGCCGAACCGGTCGTGCAGCGGCGGCCCACCGCCCGGTACTGCATCGGAGAGAGGTCCTGCGCCTCGTCCAGGACCACATGGCCAAGAGACGGCGTACGCGCCACGATGTCGTGCGCCTCGTCGATCAACACCGCATCCGCCGCCGACCACTTGGCCGACTTCACACTCCGCGCCGGCTTCGTCCAGAGAATCGTCTTCTGCTCGTCCTCGCTGAGCACCCCCTGCGCGTGGACGGCGAGGAAGTCGGCGTCCGCGAGCAGCCGCAGCACGAGCTTCGCCGGGTCGACGGGCGGCCAGATCGCCTTCACCGCCGCCTTCACCGCACTGTTGCGGGCCACCGCGTCCTGCACCCGGTCGTCCGGCGCCTCCCCCGACCGCTCCATCTGGACCAGCACGGCATGCGCGATCCGCTGCGGAAGCGCCTCACGGGCGGCACCGTAACGGATGTCCCGGGAGAGCAACTCCCGTACGGTCTCCTCGATTTCGTATGCGGGGACTCGCCACCGCCGCGACCCGCGTACGACGACCACCTGCTCCGTCGGCATGCTCACATGCGAGTACACCGCCCGCCGCAGCACCTCCGCCATCCTCGCGTCGCCCTTGACGACCGCCGCCGCCGCGTCGTCGGTGCCGCGCACCTCGACGTGCGCGACGAGGTCGTCCACCGTGGCCTGACGGACCGACAACTCGCCCAGCGCCGGCAGGACCTGCTCGATGTAGTGCAGGAAGGACTTGTTCGGCCCGATGACGAGCGTGCCGGTGCGCGCGAGCCGCTCGCGGTGGGCGTAGAGGAGGTAGGCGACCCGGTGCAGACCCACCGCCGTCTTCCCGGTACCCGGGCCTCCCTGTACGCAGACCGTCCCACCGAGTCCGGACCGTACGATCTCGTCCTGCTCTGGCTGGATCGTCGCCACGATGTCCCGCATCGGGCCGACACGCGGACGCTCGATCTCCTGCTGGAGCAGCTTGCTGGTCCGGGCCGCCTCGGCCGGGTCGGAGAGGTGCTCGTCCTCGTACGCCGTGAGGTCGCCGCCCGTGTAGCCGAAGCGGCGGCGCAGCGCGATGTCCATCGGGTCCTTCTTGGACGCCCGGTAGAACGGCTGGGACACCGGCGCACGCCAGTCGATGACCATCGGGTCGCCCTCGGCGTCGTGCACATGCCGGCGCCCGATGTAGAAGCGCTCGCCCTGCGCCCCCTCCGCCTCCTCGGCGCCCGGAGGATGCAGATAGTCGAGGCGGCCGAAGAACAGCGGAGTGTCGCTGAGGTCGGCCAGCGCCTTGATGCGTTCGTCGATCTGGTGGGCGAGGACTTCGGCGTTGACCCAGTTCGCGGTGACGTCGCTGATGTCGAGGGACTCGACGTCCTCACGCATGGACCGCAGGGCGGCGCGGGAGGACGCGAGGTGGCCGCGCTCTCGGGACAGTGGGTCGTGCGGGTCGTCGACGGGCGTGGACAAGGGGGTGCCTCCGGAGGACCAGGACCTACCTGTAGGTGAGTGAGAGAGCCGACCGGTTTCCGTCCGGACGGCGGCACTCCGTGAACGGAGGCGGGCAAGAGCGGAGATTTTAGGTGAGGGCGGATGCCGTATGCCAATGAGTTTCCACGCCCATGAGCTTCCGGTTCCGTCCGTCCGGCGGTGAGCACTTCCCCTAGGGGACACCGCCCTCCTCCCTGAGGGTGTGCGGTCCGTCCGGAGGCGTACGCGGGATGTAGTCGGCTTCGGTCCGCAGGCCGATGCGGTCTTTATGGTCGCGAATCCATCATGGAGACATGAGCGCAGCAACCATCCACCCAGCCCCCGTGGGCCCCCGCGGAGCGACCGCGCTCCAGGGGCACCACCGTCATCGCCTCGGTGAAGCCCTGCGTGCCGTCAAGGTGTTCGCAGGTGCGGCCTTCGACGTGATCATCCTCGGTGAGTACGGCGAGGAGGCGGGCGTCCGCCGCAAGTGACCGCCGGCCCCACGGCCGCACGGTCACGGAGCGGCACCCACCCGTCGCCGTACGCCTACCCCTCCGCGAGGATCTCGTCCGCGTCCACGATCCGGTACGCGTAACCCTGTTCCGCCAGGAAGCGCTGGCGGTGGGCGGCGAAGTCCTGGTCGATGGTGTCGCGGGCGACGACCGAGTAGAAGTGGGCCTGGTGGCCGTCGGACTTGGGGCGCAGGACGCGGCCGAGGCGCTGGGCCTCCTCCTGGCGGGAGCCGAAGGTGCCCGAGACCTGGATGGCGACCGTGGCCTCCGGCAGGTCGATCGAGAAGTTCGCGACCTTGGACACGACAAGGACGCTGATCTCGCCCTCCCGGAACGCGTCGAAGAGCTTCTCGCGCTGGGCGTTGGACGTCTCGCCCTTGATCACGGGGGCGTTCAGATGCTCGCCCAGTTCGTCGAGCTGGTCGATGTACTGGCCGATGACCAGGATCTGCTGGCCTGCGAAACGCCTGACGATCGCCTCCGTCACCTTGCGCTTGGTGTCGGTCGTCGCGCAGTAGCGGTACTTCTCCTCCTGCTCGGCGGTGGCGTACGCGAGCCGCTCGGAGTCGGTGAGGTTGACGCGGACCTCGACGCAGTCGGCGGGCGCGATGTAGCCCTGCGCCTCGATCTCCTTCCACGGCGCGTCGAACCGCTTGGGGCCGATGAGCGAGAAGACGTCCGACTCGCGGCCGTCCTCACGGACCAGGGTCGCGGTCAGCCCGAGCCGGCGGCGGGCCTGGAGGTCGGCGGTGAACTTGAAGACCGGTGCGGGCAGCAGGTGCACCTCGTCGTAGAGGATCAGACCCCAGTCGCGGGAGTCGAAGAGTTCGAGGTGCGGATACACACCCTTCCGCTTGGTGGTGAGCACCTGGTACGTGGCGATGGTGACGGGCCGGATCTCCTTGCGCGTCCCGCTGTACTCGCCGATCTCGTCCTCCGTCAGCGACGTCCGCTTCACCAGCTCGTGCTTCCACTGCCGGGCCGAGACGGTGTTCGTGACGAGGATCAGCGTGGTCGACTTCGCCTGGGCCATCGACCCCGCGCCGACGAGGGTCTTCCCGGCGCCGCACGGCAGCACCACGACGCCGCTCCCGCCGTGCCAGAAGTTCTCCACCGCCTGCCTCTGGTACGGCCGCAGCGCCCAGCCGTCCTCGTGCAGCTCGATCGGGTGCGCCTCACCGTCGACGTACCCGGCGAGGTCCTCGGCCGGCCAGCCCAGCTTCAGCAGCGTCTGCTTGATCTGCCCGCGCTCGGAGGGGTGCACGGCCACGGTGTCCGGGTCGATGCGGGCGCCGACGAGCGGCGCGATCCGCTTCGAGCGGAGCACCTCCTCCAGGACCGGGCGGTCGGTGGTGGTGAGGACGAGGCCGTGCGTGGGGTGCTTGGAGAGCGTGAGGCGGCCGTAGCGGTCCATCGTGTCGGCGATGTCGACGAGCAGCGCGTGCGGGACCGGGTACCGGCTGTACGTCACCAGCGCGTCGACGACCTGCTCGGCGTCGTGCCCGGCCGCGCGCGCGTTCCACAGGCCGAGCGGGGTCACCCGGTAGGTGTGGATGTGCTCCGGCGCGCGCTCCAGTTCCGCGAACGCCGCGATCGCCCGACGGCACGCGTCCGCCTGCTCGTGATCGACTTCCAGGAGCAGGGTCTTGTCCGACTGGACGATCAGTGGTCCGTTCACGTACGTGCGTCCTTCCGCTCGGCCACTCGACCAAACGTCCAGTGTGCCTGATCGATTCCTGATCGAATCCGGAGTCGTACAGGATGTCTTTTCATTCCTGTGAGTGGTGTGGTTTCACCTGGACGGCGCAGGCTGCGAAGAATGCGACCGTGCAGGCCATCTCTCGTGATCCGTCCCCGCCGTCCACGACCCTCGGGTACGCCCTGTTCGCCACGCGCTGGCTGCAGGCCCCGCTCTACTTCGGCCTGGTCGCCGCGCAGGGGGTGTACGTCTACAAGTTCTTCAACGAGCTGTGGGCGTTAGTGCTCCGGTGTGTGACGGGCCGGGCGACCGAGACGTACGTCATGCTCGCCGTGCTGAAGCTGGTCGACGTCGTGATGATCGCCAACCTGCTGATCATGGTGATCGTCGGCGGCTACGAGACGTTCGTCTCCCGCATCGGCCTCCAGGGCCACCGGGACCAGCCGGAGTGGCTCTCGCACGTGAACTCCAACGTGCTGAAGGTCAAGCTCGCCACCGCCATCGTGGGCATCTCCTCCGTCCACCTGCTCCAGATGTTCGTGGACGTCCACCACACCTCGCGGCACGCGCTGCTGTGGGGCACGGTGATCCACATGGCGTTCATCGCGTCGGCGGCGATCCTCGCGTACATGTCGGGGCCGATGGCCGCGCAGAGCGAGCGGGGGCATCAGCAGGCGCCGCACGGGGCCGCCTCCGCTCCGGCCGCCGCCCAGGAGCCCGCCTCGAAGGTCTTCGTCCCGGCCCAGGCCGCCGCTCCCCGGCACGACGACGCGCCCAGCACCGAGGAACGGCTGCGCGCCGCCGGGTTCCCGGCCCGCAAGCTGCTGGAGGAGTTCGACTCCGAGCACCCGCACTCCTTCGACCGCGAGACCGTGGCCCGGCTCGGCAAGCTGGACTTCGTCGCCGCCCACCGCAACGTCGTCTTCGTCGGCCCGCCCGGCACCGGCAAGACCCACCTGGCCGTCGGCCTCGGCGTGCGGGCCTGCCAGGCCGGGCACTCGGTGCTGTTCGCGACGGCCGAGGAGTGGGCGGCGCGGCTGGCCGGCGCACGGGACGCCGGCCGTCTCGCCGACGAGCTCTCCGCGCTGGACGACCACCCCGTTCTGATCGTCGACGAGGTCGGCTACACCCCCTTCGACGCGGGCACCGCCGGGCTCTTCTTCCAGCTGATCGCCCACCGCTACGAGCGTTCCTCCCTGATCGTCACCACCGACCGCCCCCTCGGCCGCTGGGACGAGATCTTCGGCGGCCCCTCGGCCCTGGCGATGGTGGACCGCCTGGCCCACCACGCCGATCTGGTACGGATCGACGGGGAGAGCTATCGGATGCGGCGGGCTACTTCAGCGTGGGCAGACTGACGTTGTTGACCAGGGGGCCCTCGACGGTGAGGCCCTCGGTGATCAGGGACTCCGAGCCGGCCGCGGGGAGCGGCAAGGGGAGGGCTGAGGGGTTCGCGGCGGCCTCGGGGGCGAGGACGGTGACCAGCGCGGCTGCCGAGACGGCGACGGTGACGGCGGTGGAGCGGGTGCGGGCGGGGCGCTTGGGACGCATGGCAGGGCCTTTCACGTGCGGAGAGGGGCGCCGGGCCGGCCCAGGGATGCCGGACCGGCCCGAAGGGTGCGCTGCGGTCGCGTCAGACCTGCGGGGTCTCGACGACCAGTCCGGCGACGTCGACGCTCACCGCCGCCGCCTGGGCGGTGAAGGCGCCCATCATCAGGGCTGCGGCGGCCAGGACGGTGGCAAGGCGACGAGCTGTGCGCATGGGACAACTACCTCTCTGTTGCGCTCACTTGAGCGTGATCAGGACACCCGGTGGCTGCCCTGCCCCGCGAGAGGCGATGCCGAAAGATCCCAAAGGTCCCTCATGAGTTGGAAAGGCCCGGCGTGGCGTGCATGACGCGCCGCGTACACCCGAACGAGTGGGGAGTTCTCAGATCTGGTCGTCCGCCAGCTCCGCCACTCCCGTGATCCGGTGCAGGGGATACGTCCGTACCTCGTCCGCGGTGTGGTCGTACGCGGTCACGAACCCGCCTTCGACCCGCACCGGCGCGATCACCCGCTGACTCGCGGCGCCCTCGGCGTTGACGTACCCGATCCACAGCGCCTCGCCGGTCAGGACGGCGGCCTGCATGGTGGCGAGGGTCTCGGCGGAGGTCGTGCGGGGCAGCTCGCCGCCGGTCACCGCGGGCGCGGTCCCGCTGGGCTTACGGGGGGTCGTGGAGGCGAGGTCGCCCGCGCGGATGGCGCGGATCGCGGCCGCCAGCAGCGTGGCGTCCGGCGTCGGCGGGCCGTCCGGGACCGGCTCGGGGGCCGTGCGCGGCGGCGTGCGGTGGGCGTCGGCGCGGGTGATCAGGACGTCGCCCTCGGCCGACTCGGCGGCCGGCGCGAAGCCCATCGCGCGCAGGCCCTCCAGCAGCGCGGCCGGGTCCGCCTGGGTGGCGAGGACCGTCGGCGCCAGTCGGCGCAGGCGCAGACCGGCGGCCCGCTTGTCGGCGAGGATCTCGTTCAGCACGGCGTCGTCGTCGCAGCGGACGTACGCCGAGGCCGCGCCCACCCGTAGATGCCCGTGCTTACGGGCGACGTCGTCGATGAGGTACGCGAGCGGCTGCGGCACCGGCGTACGGGAGTGCTCGGCGAGGAAGGCGTGCAGGTCGGAGGCGGTGCGGCCGGCGTCGAGGGCGCGGCGGACCGAGCCGGGCGTGAAGCGGTACACCGTCGCGCCGCCCTTCGACTCGACGTCCGCGAGCACGCCCAGCATGTCGGCGAGCGGGCGGCGCAGCGGGCCCGGTGCCACGGCCGTCAGGTCGGCCTGGAGGAGGACGTGGTCCAGCGGGTCGGGGAGGAGCGGGGCGAGGAGCCGGGCGGCCGTGGCGGAGGCGGTGGCCTGCTCGGTGGGGGAGAGGAGCTCCGGGGGCGGGGTCGGGCGGTGGTGCACGGGCAGCTTGTCGCCGGGGCCGGCCGGCTGCTCCTCGGCCTCGGCCGCCGGTTCCGGCTGCGGTGCCCCCAGCAGCGCCCGCCCGTGCGCCGACAACGCGCCCCGGCCCGTCACCCCCAGCATCTCCGCCTCGCTCAGCGTCCACCGGGCGAGGCGGCCGCGCAGGTCGTCGTCGCGCTGGGGACCTCGCAGCGGACGCTCCCAGCGCAGGCGGGCCAGGACCGACTCGGGGGACGGCGACGTCCCCTCCGGTAGGCCGGCCAGCAGGGTCAGTACCCGGTGCCGTACCTCCGGGGCCGCCGAGCGGTCCAGGCCGGGGCCCAGCGCCGACAACGTACGGTCCTTCGCGTCCCGTCCGCCGACCACGCCCGCCGTGCGCGTCGCCGTCAGCCACGCGTGCGCCAGCAGGGCCCAGCGCTGTGCGGGGGGCTGCTCCAGCCACTCGTCGTAGGCGGGGGTCGCCGCGTACCGCTCGTCGGCCTCGCCGTCGGGGGCCAGCAGTCCGGCGGCGTAGGCGAGCTCGACCCAGAAGGCGGCCAGCGGTTCGGAGACGTCGAGGGCGACGGCGGTGCGCTTGAGGTCGCGCACGCTCAGGCCGCCCGCCCGCAGCACGGCCGGCCCGCCCTCGTGCCAGTCCTTCAGCAGCTCCTCGACCGTCGCCAGCGCGGTGTAGGCCTGTCCGGCCGCGGTGGCGTCCACAACCTGTGGACGGTGCGCCGCGGCCGCCTCGACGGGCGGCGGCAGCGGCTCGGTGGTGCGGTGCGCGCGGCCGGCCCGCAGATGCAGGGCGACCTCGCGGGGGAGTACGACCGTGCCGGGCGCCGTGGGGAGGAGCAGGCCGCGGTCCAGCAGCCAGCGCAGTCGCGCCGCCGGGTCGGCGGTGACCTGGCCGTACGGCGGCCCCCAGACCAGGCGGGAGAGGACCTCCCGGGACTCCCGCGGGGCGTCGGCGAGCAGCGCGGCCATCCGTCGCCGGTCGGCGAACAGCGCGGTGAGCGACGCCACGGCGGACACCGCGTCGTGCGTCGAGGGCAGCCCGGCCGTCGTGACGATCTCCTGGATCCGGCCCGGCGACATGCCCGCGGTGGCCTCCTGCACGGTCGGGCCGAGGCCCGTCGGGGACGGGTGCTGCGGCGAGGGCGCCAGCAGCTCGCGGGCCGTGCGGACGAGCCGCAGCCGGTCGTCGCCGCCCCACACCAGGGCCTGTTCGCGCAGGGTCCCCAGGGCGTGCGGCAGCGCCGCGACGACCGCCGGGTCGCCCTCGTCGCCGGCCATCAGCGCTTGCAGTTCGTCGTACGTCGCCGGGTCGGCCGCCACGGCCAGCGCCTCCGCCGTCTGCAACGTGCACCGGTCCAGCCGCTCCAGGGCCCGCACGACGGAGGCCCGCGTGCCGGCCCGGGTCGCCAGCTGCGTGAGGTCCGTCGGGACGGGGGTGATGAGGTCGGGGCGGCTGCGCAGGAGTACGGCCAGGGAGGCGTCGTCCCGCGCGCGGAGCGCTTCCGCGAGGGAACGGGGCGGTGTAGCCGGGTCGCTCATCCTGCCCACGTTAGCGGGTGGGGCGCGGGCGCAGGGGGTGTGCCGGGTGCCCGGAACGGGCCCCGGCGGGCGAACAGAACGTTTCGCAGATGACCCCCGGATGAACATCACCCGGAGGATTCCAGCACCTCTGGCAACACCGTGCACCCACTCGTCACCCTGGGCTCCCTGTCAACTACTTCACGGCTCAAGGGGATTGGGGGGAAGCGGTGAGCGAGCGGGCGGAGCAGTGGATCGCGATCCTGAGTCTTACGTTTCCCGTCGCGGCGTTCCTGTGGGAGTTCGCCATCGTCGGCCGCAAGCGGCTCGGCTACCGGGTGCAGATGGACACCCTCGCCGCGGACGCCGCCGACAAGCCGTACGCCGACGTGCTGGGCGACATGCGGCACGACGGCCACCAGCTCAAGGACCCGTCCTTCGTCCTGCTGCGCATCGAGAACGCCGGCTCGGCCAAGATCGTGTCCGACGACTACCTCGCCGACCCCGCCGATCCCTATGGGATCAAGGTCACCTTCCGCAACCGCCGGGTCGCGGCCGTGGTCCTCACCGACCCGAGCCAGGACGAACTGCGTGACTTCTTCTTCGAGGAGGTCACGGAGGGCACCGGCGTCCGTATCGGCGCGAAACCCGGCTTCCGTCGCACCAACAACGAGGGCGAGCGCACGGGCATCATCCGGCTGCCGAAGGTGACGCTGCCCCGGGGCTCCGAGTACAAGGTGCTCGTCGTGCTGGAACGCTGGCCCGAGGACAACGGCACCGACCCCTTCCCGGACCCGGTCGTCCGCGGCGCCGGCGGGCACGGCCGCTGGTACGACCCGCTGGTGCGGTTCTTCCGGCTGAAGGCGACCCGGACCGAAAGCCATGTCTTCGCCTCCCGGCCCGCCTGGTGGGCCATCTGGATCCTGATCGCGGCCGTCGTCGTCCAGGCCTCCTACACGCTCTTCCTGCGCGACGACCGGCGTCCCCCGCTGGACTGCGTCGGCGGCGCCCTGTACCTGCACGGCTCCACCGCCTTCGCGCCCGCCGTCCGGGCCGCCGCCGAGGACTACCTCACCAGGTGCGAGGGCGCCGGGGTGTCCATCCCGCTGGAGAGCGACACCTTCAAGGGCAGCACCGACGGTGTCACCGACCTGGACAAGGCCGGTCTGGACGCCGACGTCCCGGTCGGCGAGGGCCTCGGCGACCACCTCGCCTTCACCGACGGCCTCGCCTCCGACGGCCACCCCCGGCTGATCCCGAGGCCCGTCGCCTTCTCGGTGTTCACCCTCGTCGTCAACAAGGACGCGGGCGTGGAGAACCTGAAACTGGACCAGATTCGCAGGGTCTTCGCCGGGCAGGTCCAGAACTGGTCCGAGCTCGGCGGCAACGACGTGCCGGTCCATCTGATCAACCGCGACCCCGGCTCGGGCACCCGCAGCACCCTCGTCGCCAAGGTCCTGAACGGCAAGGAACCGCCGCAGTTCACCGTGACCGACTGCGCGGCCCTCAATCCGAGGCGGTACGGCCGCTGCGAGGTCACCAGCACGGACACGATGCTGAACACCACCGCCGCGGTCCCCGGCGCCATCGGCTACAGCGAGGCCGCCGGAGTCGCCGGCCACAAGGCCGCCGCCGGAATCGTCAAGCTGACCATCGATGGCAGGAAGCCGACGGCGGAAGGCGTCGAGGACACCAACTACCCGTACTGGCAGACCGAGTTCGCCTACACCTACGGCGAGCCCCCGGCCGGCTCCGTCGCCGCGGCCTTCCTCAACTTCCTCACCCAGCAGAGCGGTCGCGACATCCTGCACGAACACGGCCACGGGCTCTGCTCCGACGCGCACGACTCGGGCGAGTGCCGGCCGGTCTGACCCGCACCGCACACCTGGGGCCTGTCGTTTGGATCATGCCGACGTGGGGCGGCTGAAAGGCGCTGTCTCTCTCAGCCAGCCTGATCCAAACGACAGGCCCTGGTCCTGCGCTAACGTCGTCCCCGCGGGGTTTCGGCACACCCACCCCGGAGGGGACTTCGTGGGGATCGAGAGCGACCAGGTCGTCTACGAGTATCTGAGCCGCGTCGGCGACGTGGCCCAGCAGCGGCAGCTGCCGTCGAGCGCCCGTATGCGCCTGGTGAACGAGCTACGGGGCGAGATCGACCGGCGCCGCGCCAAGGCGCCCGTCGACAGTCCCGCCGCCGTCCGCCGCATCATCGCCCGGCTCGGCAGCCCGGACGAGGTCGTCGCGGCCGCCGGAGGCTCCGCCGCCCCCGCGCCGCAGACACCGGTCACGTCCGTGCCCGTACAGCCGGACAGCGGGGCCGACGAGCAGCGCCCCAAGGGCCTGCGCCGGCTCGTGCCCCGCCCGCGCCCCGCCGAGGCCCCGGCCGTCCCCGACGACGCGCCCCCGCCGCCGCACCTCGCCGGCACGGCGGACCTCGGCGGCAGCGCGGTCCAGCCGGACTGGTGGCGGGCGGACAGCAGCCCGTTCGGGCCGGGCGAGGACGTGCCGGGGTTCGTCGGGGGCGTCGAGATCCCGGAGATGCTCAGGCGCCCGCCCGCGCCCGGGAAGACGCGGCTGGAGAAGAAGGGCCTCGCCGAGGAACCGGAGGACCCGGCCGCGGTGGAGGTGGCCGAGGAGGAAGCGCCGAAGGCCCGCCGCCGCCTCATCCGCCGCCCGGCCCTCCCCAACGGCCGCTGGAGCAACCCCCTCCTCCTGCTCGCCGCCGCCCTCCTCGTCGCCGGCGCCGTCCTCGGCCAGCTGATCGCCCTGCTCCTCGGCTGGCTCATCGCCTGGGGCTCCCGCCGCCTGAGCGACGCCGAGACCAAGTGGGCGGTCATCGTCCTGCCCGGCCTCTCCCTCACCGCGGGCGTCGTCTGGCTGTGGGGCCGCACGAACGGCCGCTGGGGCGACCCCATCGCCGAGGGCCACATGAACGCGGCGCTGAGCGAGACCTGGCCCTGGGTGCTGCGGGGGGCGGCGGTGGCGTCGGCGCTGTTCATCGTCTGGCGCTCACAGAAACAGACGTGAGTGGTTTGCTGGGTTGTCGTTCGTCTGCGGCGCCGTCGTGGCTGGTCGCGCAGTTCCCCGCGCCCCTAGGGAACTGCGCTCGCCCTTGGTCCGTGTGCTGAGCGCGGTTCGGCAGCGCCCTAAGGGGCGCGGGGAACTGCGCGATCAACCCTCACCCACCCGCAGCCGCCACACGACGGACACACCCGAGCTACTGGGCGACGGCACAATGAACCCCATGGCTGCTGCAACCGTCGGCTTCGACCTCGACATGACCCTCATAGACTCCCGCCCCGGCATCCACGCCTGCTACACGGCGCTGGCCGAGCGCACGGGGACGTTCATCGACGCCGACCTGGCGATCACCCGGCTGGGACCGCCCCTCGCCGACGAGCTGATCAACTGGTTCCCGGCGGACCAGGTCGAGGCCATGGCCGACCTGTACCGCGAGATGTACCCGGCGATAGCCATCACCGCGACGCCCGCGCTCCCCGGCGCCCGCGAGGCGATCACCGCCGTACGGGAGGCCGGCGGCCGCGCGATCGTCGTCACCGCCAAGTACGAGCCGAACGCCAAGCTGCACCTGGCACACCTCGGCATCGAACCGGACGCCGTCATCGGCGACCTGTGGGCCGAGCAGAAGGCGGAGGCGCTGCGCGAGTACGCGGCGAGCGTCTACGTCGGCGACCACCAGGGCGACATCCGCGCCGCCCGCGCGGCCGACGCGCTGTCCGTCACCGTGGCGACCGGGCCGTACACCGCGGAGGAACTCGGCGAACTCGGCGCGGACGTCGTCCTCACCGACCTGACGAAGTTCCCGGACTGGCTCGCCGGCTACCTGGCCGCGCCGCGCGCCTGACGCCGCCCCGCCGCGATCGAGCGGAGCACTCCCGCGCCGGCGACGAGGAATCCGACGCCCATCAGCATGCTCAGTCCGAACATGTATGTGGGAAATGGCGTCGTTCCGAGCAGGAACGGGGTCACGGTGACCAGAGTGGCCAGGGCACCGATGAAGAACACGACCGCACCGGCACGGATCAGTCGGTCACCGGGAGCGGCGGAATTCGTTTGGGTTTTGTCACGCACCGGACCAGGGTAGTTCCCTGCGCGAAGGAACAACCGGGCGACGTCTTGTCACCGGCCCCGGGAGCATTAGCCTTGGTAGCGGCGGGTCATGGTCGACCCGCTGTAGTGCTATCAAGAGCCGTTTTCAGAAGCAGTTTTCCGACGAGTACGAGGACGAGGACAGACGTGCCTACCGGCAAGGTCAAGTGGTTCAACAGCGAGAAGGGCTTCGGCTTTCTCTCCCGCGACGACGGCGGTGACGTCTTCGTTCATTCCTCGGTCCTCCCCGCCGGAGTAGACACACTCAAGCCGGGACAGCGAGTGGAGTTCGGGGTGGTCGCCGGTCAGCGCGGTGACCAGGCACTTTCGGTCACCCTGCTCGACCCGACCCCCTCGGTCGCGGCCGCCCAGCGCAAGAAGCCGGACGAACTGGCCTCCATCGTCCAGGACCTGACGACACTCCTGGAGAACATCACGCCGATGCTGGAGCGAGGCCGCTACCCGGAGAAGACCGCCGGCAAGAAGATCGCGGGGCTGCTGCGCGCGGTCGCCGACCAGCTCGACGTATAGCCGTAGTCGTAAAGATTCAGGGGAAATCCAGCACACCCGGGCCGAGGGGCGGCACCAGCCCCTCGGCCGCCGCACGAGTCAGCAGCCCCCGCACCGCCGCATAGCCGTCCACGCCCAGGTCGTGGGTGAACTCGTTGACGTAGAGGCCGATGTGCTGGTCGGCGACGGACGGGTCCATCTCCTGGGCGTGTGCCATGACGTACGGGCGGGAGGCCTCGGGGTCGTCCCAGGCGGCGCGTACGGAGGTGCGGATCGCGTCGGCCAGGAGCGTCAGGCGGTCGGCGCCCAGTGAGCGCTTGGCGATGATCGCGCCGAGCGGGATGGGCAGTCCGGTCGTGTCCTCCCAGTGCTCGCCCATGTCGGCGAGCTTGTGCAGGCCGTAGTTCCGGTACGTGAAACGCGCCTCGTGGATGACGAGTCCCGCGTCGACCTTCCCGTCCCGCACGGCGGGCATGATCTCGTGGAACGGCATCACCACGATCTCGCCGACGCCGCCGGGGAGGGTGTCAGCCGCCCAGAGGCGGAAGAGCAGATACGCCGTCGACTTCTCGCTCGGCACCGCGACCGTACGGCTGGTGAGGTCCGTGCCCGCCTCGCGCGTCAGCACCAACGGTCCGCAACCCCGGCCCAGCGCGCCGCCGCACGGCAGCAGCGCGTACTCGTCGAGGACGTACGGCAGCACCGCGTACGACACCTTCAGCACGTCGAACTCGCCGCGCTCGGCCATGCCGTTGGTGATGTCGATGTCCGCGAAGGTCACGTCGAGGGCGGGCGCGCCGGGGACCCGGTCGTGGGCGAGGGCGTCGAAGACGAACGTGTCGTTCGGGCAGGGGGAGTAGGCGATCTGCCAGGGCTGTCGCTGCTGTTGCTGCTCACCGGTCATACGGGTGCCAACCTTCCAGGACGGGTGCGAGCTTCCCGAAGCCCTCGGTCAGGGCGGCCAGCGCGTCGCCGATGCGCCAGGCTGCGCGGTCGCGCGGGCCGACGGGGTTGGAGACCGCGCGCAACTCCAGCACGGGCGTGCCGTGCACGGCGGCGGCCTCGGCGACACCGAAGCCCTCCATGGCCTCGGCGAGGGCGGTGGGGTGCCGCTCGCGCAGCCGCGCAGCGCGGACGGCGGTGCCGGTCACGGTGGAGACGGTGAGGACCGCACCCGGGCGGGCGCCGGTGGCCGACACGACTTCTCGTACGAGTGTTTCCGGCGGACGGTGGGTGACGGTGCCGAAGCCCAGTTCGGTGACGGGCAGGAAGCCGTCGGGGGTATCCGCGCCCAGGTCGGCTGCCGTGATCTCGTCGGCGACGACGAGGGAGCCGACGGGGGCGTGCGGGGCGAAGCCGCCCGCGATGCCGGTGGAGACGGCCAGGCCGTAGGGAGCGCCTTCCAGCGCGGCCCGGGTGAGGGCCGTGGCGGTCGAGGCGGCCGCGAGGGCGGGACCGACGCCCGCGGCGATCACGTCGACGCCGGGCAGATCGAGCGCCCGGGCCACCGCGTCCCGCTCGGCGGGGACGGCGGTGGCCACCAGGACACGCAGGGCGGACGTGGTCAGCTGTCCTTCTTGAGCTTGAAGGACCACAGGCCCGTCACGTCCTTCTCGCCCTCCTTGATGGAGACGAGCGTGGAGTCGCCGCTCGCGCCGTACTGGGCGTTGAAGAACACGCTGCCCGGGACGGTGCGGTAGGTCTTCGTGCTGGAGTCGGTGAGGGGCTGGCCGTTCATGAGGATGGTCCAGCCCTCCTCCGCGATCTCCGGGTCGACGCCGAAGCGGACGGTGTCGTCCGGGTCCACCTTGATGGACTCGATGCCCTTGTCCTTCAGGCAGCCGGCCAGGTCCTTGGTCTCCACGGCCTTGCCCTCGCCACCGCAGGTCGCCTCGGAGTGGACGGAGGAGGTGCCGACGGTGACCGTGGCCAGCGGGGTCGGCTTGTCGCAGGCCGACAGGGCGAGCAGTCCGGCGGAAACGGCGCCGGCGGCGGCGAGCGCGCGGCGGCGTCGCGATACGGAGTGCGTGGTCATGGGCGAAGGCTATCGGGCGGGTGTGACGCTCTCTCCATGTGGGGGGCGGCGTGCCGTGGGCCATGTGGGGCCACCGCGTGCGTCGCGTCGCCGTCAGGTCACCCGGGGCTGGCTGTGTCCGCCGTGCCGGGCGGAACCGATCAGACCCTTGACGGTGGTCAGCCAGCCGACGGCGACGATCGCCGCGCCCACCAGCAGCCCGAACGAGCCCTTCAGCGGCAGCACGATGCCGACCGCGCCGCCGAGCACCCAGGACATCTGCAGCAGCGTCTCGGAGCGCGCGAACGCCGACGTACGGACCAGCTCGGGCACGTCCCGCTGGATCAGCGCGTCCAGCGACAGCTTGGCCAGCGCCTGCGCGAACCCGGCGGTCGCGGCGAGGAACGCCACCAGGACCGCGCCGAAGAAGATCGCGGCCGTGAGCGCCGCGAGCAGCACGAAGCCCACCACGGTCACGATGATGATCTCGGGCGCCCGGGAACGCAGCCACGCCCCGACCGCCGTACCGCAGGCGTTCCCGACGCCGGCCGAGACGGCCACTATGCCCAGGGACACGGCCGCGCTCTGGCCGGACATCGGGTGCTCGCGCAGCAGGAACGCGAGGAAGAAGATCAGGAAGCCGGACAGGCAGCGCAGGGCGGCGTTGGCGCCCAGGGCGTGGGTGACGGCGATGCCGACCGTGCGCAGCCCGGGGCGCTTGACCGGCTTGAGGTGCGGCCCGTGCAGATGCTGCTCGTCGGCCGCCAGCAGCGCTGTGTCCTCGCCCTTGGCCGAGTCGACCTTCGGCGGCAACGTGAACGACAGGAACGTACCGGCCACGAAGATCAGGAAGGCGCCGTACAGCGGATAGCGCGGTCCGAGGGCCTGCAGGCCCGCGCCGATGGGAGCGGCGACGCCGGTGGCGAGGAGGCCGCCGAGGGTGACTCTGGAATTGGCCTTCACCAGGGAGAAGCGCGGTGGCAGCAGCCGGGGCACCACGGCGCTTCTGACGACGCCGTAGGCCTTCGAGGCGACCAGCACCCCGAGGGCGGCCGGATAGAGCTCGATGCTGCCGGTGACCACGGCCCCGGACAGGACCAGCGCGAGCATGGCGCGGGCGAACATGGCTCCGGCCATGGCGGCGCGTCGTCCATGGGGAACCCGGTCGAGGAGCGGGCCGATCACCGGCGCGAGGACGGTGAACGGGGCCATGGTGATGCCGAGGTAGAGCGCGACCCGGCCGCGGGCCTCGTCGGTGGGGACGGAGAAGAAGACGGTGGAGGCGAGGGCGACGGTGATCATCATGTCCCCGGCGCCGTTCACCCCGTGCAGCTCGATCAGCTTGCCGAGGCCGGACTCGCCCGCCCCGTGCGCGTGCGTGGCCTTGCGGATGCCGCGGGCGGCGCCGGTGAACGGGAAGTGCAGGGCACGGCCGACCGCACGGAAGGGACCGCGCCCGCGGCCCGTTCCGTCACCTCGATTGCGGCCGCCCTTGGCCCCACCGATACCGGTGGCTCCTTCGGGCTGCCTCGCGGTTGCCACGACGCAATAGTGCCCCGAAGTGGGGGCGGGTAGTGCGGTTACGGCGCGTATGGAGGGCAAGGTCCCGGATCCGCGGAGGGCGCGGCGCGGCGGTGAATGGGCCGTCGGTGTAGGCCCAGCGCCCGCGAGCAGGTAGCGTGCGTATCTCAGCCATCCCGCACAATGGATGACGTAGGTGCGCCCGAGCGCGATTCGGGTGCGGACGTCGACGCGGCCCACAGGTCCGCTCCGTCTGCTCCATCGCCTCACGGCGACCGCACCCGAGAGACGGCGTAGGAGAGAAGCGATACCTGTGAGCGCAGCGACAACGCGAAGCCGCACCCCCGACCGTCTGTGCGCCGAGGCGGTGGACCTCGCCCGCGGTGCCGCCGAGGAGGCCGCCGCGCCAGGCGTGGTGGGTGAGCACGCGGGCCTGCTCTCCGAGGGCGACCGCGTAGTCACGCACTACTTCGAGTGCAAGGAACTCGGGTACCGCGGCTGGCGCTGGGCGGTGACGGTGGCGCGGGCGTCCCGAGCCAAGATCGTGACCCTGGACGAGGTGGTCCTGCTCCCCGGCCCGGACGCCCTCCTCGCCCCCGAGTGGGTGCCCTGGAGCGAGCGGCTGCGCCCCGGCGACATGGGCCCCGGCGACCTGCTTCCCACGGACGCCGAGGACCTCCGTCTGGAGCCCGGTTTCTCCGGCGAGGACGAGCCGCTGCCGGACTCGGCCGTCTCGCACGAGATGGCGGAGCTGGTGGAGGCGGAGGACGCCGAAGTCACGGCCGGCGTCCCCGCGAACCTCGTCGTCGCGCCCTCCCGCGGCTCGATCGCCTCCGTCGCGGAGGAACTGGGCATGCGCCGCGCCCGCGTCCTGTCCCGCTACGGCCTCCATGTCGCCGCGGACCGCTGGGAGGAGTCGTACGGCGCCAAGACCCCCATGGCCCAGGCCGCCCCCGCCTCCTGCGTCACCTGCGGCTTCCTGGCCCCCATCGGCGGCTCCCTCGGCCAGGCCTTCGGCGTCTGCGCGAACGAGTTCTCCCCGGCCGACGGCCGGGTCGTGTCCCTGACGTACGGCTGCGGCGGCCACTCCGAGGCCGCGGTCATGCCCAAGCCGCCGCGTCCGGCTCCGCCGGTGATCGACGAGACCCGGGTGGACCCGTTCCCGCTGCGGCCGGCGGCGGATTCGGGGTCGGTGTCGGTTACGGGGGACGAGGACTCGGCGGAGTTGGGGCACTCCTAGGGTTCAGGAGGTCGGCTGCGTGCCGACCTCGTCCGTGCCCTCGGCCTTGTACCGGGGCAGGTTCTCGGTTGAGATCGTCCAGTCTGCGATGGTGACGTCCTCGCCGTACACGGAGTCCTTGCGGGTCGCGTAGCGGGGCCCGTGGGGGGTGGAGTGGATGTCCGTGAGGACGGCGCCGGTGCCGGTGCGGGGGGCGAAGAGCGCGTAGACGGGGATTGCAGGAGACCGTGCGGGTGACGATGCGGCGGGACCTCGAGCGGTACCGACGGCGAGTCCTGCGCCGAGATCGCGGCAGCGCGCCACACCATCCACGTCCGTGACTCCCAGTACCGCGACACCAGCCCACGCCTCAGTTCTTGACGGCCTCCGCGATCTGCCGTGCTGCCTCGGCAGGCGTGAGGTGGGTGGTGTCGACGACCTCGGCCTCGGCGTGCAGCCATGTGCGGGCCGCCTCGGCGTAGGGCTCAAGATATTTGAGGCGGAACGGGGAGTTGGGGCCGAGTACGGTGTCGCCCGCGATGCGCCCCCGGAGGGTTTCCTGATCGGCGTGGAGGACGAAGTGCCGGACAGGAATGGCGTGCTGGGCCAGGCCCGTGCTGATCTCGCGCCAGTACTGCTCGACCAGGACGGTCATGGGCATCACCAGGGTGCCGCCGGTGTAGTCGAGTACGCGGTGGGCGGTCTCGACGACGAGCTGTCGCCACGGCGGCCAGTGCTGGAAGTTGTCCGTGCCGGGCAGCCCCGGCGTGATGTCCATCAGCGTCTCGCCGACCTTCTCGGCGTCGAGCACACGTGAATCCGGGATCAGCTGCTGCACGAGTGCACTGGTCGTGGTCTTGCCCGCGCCGTGGGTGCCGTTGAGCCATACGATCATGCGACCCACGCTAGCGCCGCGCGGGCCGGGGGGAATCAAGAACGCCGGGCGCGAACCGCGCGGCGGATCAGCCGGGACGCGATGAGGTACAGCGCGGTGACGCCGGCCCAGAGGGCCAGGAACTGGAGCGCGAGGGTCTTGTCGCCCGAGCTCCAGACGATGGCGGTCACCCCCGGGCCGCCGAGCCACCAGGCGAACAGGAAGAGTCCGACGACCAGGGTGGCCAGTTGGCCGAGGGCCTCCTCGATCAGGTCCCGCATTGTGGGTCACTCCCGGCTGGATGAGACGTGTGCATGATCGACCGGCTCAGCCTAAGTACTGCTGAAGTCGACCGCGGACGCGACCCTGCAAACGTTCGAGGTTCACCCCAGAGCCCCCTCCTGGTGGTGGGGCCATGGCCCCAGCGCGGGTTCCACGACTTTCAGCACGCCCTGGAGGGTCGCGAACGACACCGCCGTCGTGCTCTCCAGGATGTAGGCACCGCGTATCCGTATCGGTCCGTGTAGAAGGCCTCACGTTCCTGCTGCGCGCCCGCCAGGCGGTACCTTCATCGTCAGCCGATGAGGAGAGTCAACGTGAGCAAGTTCGTGCGGCCCGCGGCCGAAGGCGCCGACCCCTTCGGTACGGCCCGTCTGCGGCGCGGAGTGGTGGGGGCCTGGGCCACCAGCCCGGCTCGTTTCCGGGAGGACGCCAACGCCGAGGAGGACCTCGTCCTCGGCGGGTACCGGGACCGGCTCGTGGTCGAGCTCGCTCAGAACGCCGCCGACGCCGCCGCCAGGGCAGGAGTGGCCGGACGCCTTCGGCTCACCCTCCGTGAGGGTGTTCTCGTCGCCGCCAACACCGGCGCGCCGCTGGACGCGGCCGGAGTCGAGTCGCTGTCCACGCTGCGCGCCTCCGCCAAGCGGGACACGGCCACCGTCGGCCGCTTCGGCGTCGGGTTCGCCGCCGTCCTCTCCGTCACCGACGAGCCCGCCGTCGTCGGCCGGCACGGCGGTGTGCGGTGGTCCCTGGCCGAGGCCCGGGACCTGGCCCAGGAGACCGCGCGGCACAGCCCGGGGCTGGGTGACGAGATCCGGCGCCGGGACGGACACGTGCCCGTGCTCCGGCTGCCCTTCGCCGCCGAGGGCACCGCCCCGGACCCGTACGACACCGCCGTCATCCTCCCGCTGCGCGACACCGCGGCCGCCGACCTCGCCGAGCGGCTGCTGCACACCGTCGACGACGCCCTGCTCCTCGCCCTGCCCGGGCTCGAAGAGGTCGTCATCGAGGTCGGCGACGACGAGCCGCGCACGCTGCGGCGCCGGACCGACGGGCCCTTCACGGTCGTGGAGGACTCCCGCGACGGCGTCGACGGCGTCACCCACTGGCGTACGGCCGCCGCCTCCGGCCCGCTCAGCCCCGAGCTTCTCGCCGACCGGCCGGTGGAGGAGCGGTTGCGGCCCCACTGGTCGCTCACCTGGGCCGTGCCCGTCGACGCCGCCGACAGCTCCCCGGCCCGCCCCCGCACCGCCCCCGTCGTCCACGCGCCCACCCCGAGTGACGAACCCCTCGGCGTGCCTGCCCTCCTCATCGCCTCCTTCCCTCTCGACACCACCCGCCGCCACGCCGCCCCCGGCCCGCTCACCGACTTCCTCGTGCAGCGCGCGGCGGACGCGTACGCCGACCTGCTCGCCGACTGGCGCCCGGTGAGCGAGGGCATCATCGGCCTCGTGCCCGGGCCGCTGGGGAAGGGGGAGCTGGACGGGGCCCTGCGGCAGGCGATCCTGGAGCGGCTGCCGCGCACCTCGTTCCTGCCGCCCGCGGTGGAGCCGCCCGAGCACGACTCCGAACTGCCCGAGTCGCTGCGGCCGCGCGACGCCGAGGTCGTCGAGGGCGCGGGCGCCGACACCGTGCGGGTGCTGGCCGAGGTGCTGCCGACGCTGCTGCCCGCCGGGCTCGAACGGCGCGTGGAGCTGCGGACGCTGGGCGTCGCCCGGGTCCCGCTCACCGACGCGGTCGACCGTCTCGCCGGGCTGGAGAAGGAGCCGGACTGGTGGCGGCGGCTCTACGACAGCCTCGCCGGGGTCGACCCGGACCGGCTGTCCGGGCTGCCGGTGCCGCTGGCCGACGGGCGGACCACCATCGGGCCCCGGCAGGTCCTGCTCCCCACCTCCGACGGCGCCCCCGTCGACCCGGAGATCCTCACCCGCCTCGGCCTCAAGGTCGCCCACCCGGACGCCGCGCACCCGCTCCTGGAGAAGCTGGGCGCCCTGCCGGCCACGCCCCGCGCGGTCCTCACCACGCCCCAGGTGCGGGCCGCCGTCGCCGCATCCCTCGATGACGACGGTGGGGTGAACTGGGAGGAGGACGCGCCGGACGCCGAGGAACTGGCCGACACCGTGCTCGCGCTGGTGCGGGACGCGGGCCTGGAGCCCGGTGACGAGCCGTGGCTCGGCGCGCTCGCGCTGCCCGACGAGGAGGGGGAGCTCGGGCCGGCCGGTGAGCTGGTCCTGCCCGGCAGCCCCTTCGCGCAGGTCATGCGGGAGGACGAACTCGCCACCGTCGACGCCGAACTGGCCGACAAGTGGGGCGAGCAGCCGCTCGCCGCCTGTGGTGTGCTGGCCAACTTCGCGCTCGTCCGGGCCACGGACGTCGTTCTCGACCCGGACGAACTGGAGCCTCGCGAAGGGGACTTCGCCGAGCCCGACGACGCCGGTCTGCTGGATGCCGTGGACGTGTGGTGCGAGGACATCCTCGACCGGTTCCCGGACACGCCCGTACCGCCCGTCGCCACCGAGCTCATCGCCGTACGCGATCTGGACCTGGTCGACGACGACAAGTGGCCGCAGGCCCTCGCCCTGCTCGCCCAGCCGCCCCTACGGGACGCGCTCACCCAGCAGGTGCGGATCCTGCTGCCCGACGGCACGCACGAGGTCGTACGGCCTTACACGGCCTGGTGGCTGCGCGGCAACCCGGTGCTGGACGGCCGCCGCCCGGCCGGTCTCCTCGCCTCCGGCGGCGACCCGCTCCTGCGCGGCCTGTACGACGAGGCCGACGCCACCGGCTTCGACGACGAGCAGGTGCTGCGGGCCCTCGGCGTGCGCACCTCCGTCGCCGCGCTGCTCGACGAGCCAGGCGGCGCCGCTGAGCTGCTGGACCGCCTCGCCGACCCCGACCGTCCCGTCACCGCCGCCCAACTGCACGCCCTGTACGGGTCCTTGGCCGACCTGGACCCCGAGCAGGTGACTCTGCCGGACGAGCTGCGGGCCGTCGTCGACGGGCGGGTCGAGGTCGTGGACGCGGCCGACGCGGTGGTCGTCGACTCGCCCGATCTGCTGCCCTTCACCGAGGGCGTGGCCCTGCTTCCGGTACGGCCTGCCCGGGCGGCCGAGCTGGCCGAGCTGTTCCAGGTACGGCGGCTGAGCGAGTCCGTCACCGGCGAGGTGACCAGCGAGGGCACCGAGCACGACGTACCGGAGCCGGTGCGGGTGCTGCTCGGGGCGCGGACCCCGCAGTCGTACGTCGAGCACGAGGAGCTCGTCGTCGACGGCGTGGAGATCGACTGGCGGCTGACCGACGACGGCGCCCTGCACGCCGCCACGCTGGAGGGTGTCGCGGCCGGGCTCGCCTGGGCGGCGGGGCAGTGGCCGCGGCGCTTCGAGGTGGCGGCACTGCTGGAGGATCCGTCGCGCACGGGGGAGCTGGCGCGGGACCGCTGGTTCGACTGACGGCAACGGACGGACCGGGCACACGTCACGAACTCCCCACGACAGATGGGGGGTTCGTGACGAAGCTCACGAAGATTCCGCACGCGCCGCACAACCGGCAACGCGCGGTGCCTATCTGATCACATGGACCAACAGGTCCCACGATCACCCGGGCCCCGATGTGACCAGCAGTGCAGGGAACGACGACCAGCGGGGCCCCTTTCCGTACCAGGGGAACGCATGCGCATCAGAGCCACCGTGGCCGCCGTCTCCGGCGCCCTGGCCCTCTCCGCCCTCGCCGTGCCGGCCGCCCAGGCCGACGACACCGCCGCCTCCTACCGCGCGGCCGTCGCGAAGGTCCGCCAGGCCGCGCTCGCCGCGTCCGACAGGGCCCCGGCCGCTGAGGGCAAGCCGTACGCCCTGAACGTCTCCTTCTCCAACTTCAAGATCGCCAAGGCGGTCAAGGTCGGCACGACCAACCACATCTCCACCACGGTGACGTACACGCTGACCCACGGCGCGAACGTCAAGATCACCGCCGCCGACTTCGTCACCGACCCCGTCATCTACCGGGGTTCCGCCACCAGGCCGGACAACATGCTCTACGGCAACAAGCCGGCCAAGTGCACCGCGACCTCGGCGACCACCGCCAAATGCAAGGGCACCATCGACGTCTACCCGGGCGCCCACGAGCTGATCAACACCGACGCCGGGACGTGGCGGGCCGCCGCAGAGGCCACCGCCTTCAACGGCCAGGACCCCGACGGCGAGACCTTCGACAACACCAAGGTCGGCTACAAGCGCCAGAGCGGTCTCGGCACCACGCTCATGCAGCGCTTCTCCAAGCTGACGGTCAACGCCTCCCCGGAGCCGGTGAAGAAGGGCAAGACCATCACCGTCACCGGCAAGCTCTCCCGCGCCAACTGGGACCGCGGCACGTACGACGGCTACTCCACCCAGCCGGTGAAGCTCCAGTTCCGCAAGAAGAACAGCAACACCTACACCACGGTCAAGACCATCAAGACCAACGCCACGGGCAACCTCAAGACCACGGTCAAGGCCACCCAGGACGGCTACTTCCGCTACACCTTCGCGGGCACGACGACGACCCCGGCGGCCACGGCCGCGGGCGACTTCGTCGACGTGAGGTAACTGCTGCCGTAACGGCTACGCCGGGAAGCGGCGGTCGACCCACTTCCACGTGAACTCCAGGGCGGCCGCCGCCACCCCCGCGATCCCCACCGCGATCCACGGCATCGTCACCCCGACGAGCCGCAGCGCGAAGAACTCCTGGAGCCACGGCACCACCAGCACCAGCAGGAACCCGAACCCCATCGCGGCCACCAGGGCGATCCGCCACCAGGTGTAGGGGCGGGCGATGATGGCCAGCACCCACATCGAGATCAGGAAGAGGGTCAGCGTGGCGACACTGGTCTCCGCGTCCAACGCGCCCTCGCCGGTGTAGTGGTGACGGGCGATCAGATACGTCACGAACGTCGCGACGGCCGCCACCAGCCCGCCCGGGATCGCGTACCGCATGACCCGCCGTACGAAGTGCGGTTTCGCGCGTTCCTTGTTGGGGGCGAGGGCCAGGAAGAAGGCCGGGACGCCGATGGTGAGGGTGGAGAGCAGGGTCAGATGGCGCGGCAGGAAGGGGTACTCCACCTGCCAGAACACCACCATCAGCGCCAGCAGGACCGAGTACACGGTCTTCACCAGGAACAGCGTCGCCACCCGCGTGATGTTCCCGATCACCCGCCGCCCCTCCGCGACCACCGACGGCAGCGTCGCGAAGCTGTTGTTGAGCAGCACGATCTGCGCGACCGCCCGGGTCGCCTCCGAGCCCGAGCCCATCGCCACGCCGATGTCGGCGTCCTTCAGCGCGAGGACGTCGTTCACGCCGTCCCCGGTCATGGCCACGGTGTGCCCGTGGGACTGGAGCGCGCCGACCATGTCCCGCTTCTGCTGCGGGGTGACCCGCCCGAACACCGTGCCGTCGTCGAGAGCCGTCGCCATCCCGTCCTGGTCCTGCGGGATCCGGCGCGCGTCGACCGTCGTCCCGGTCAGCCCGAGCTTGGTCGCGACCGCGCCCACGGACACGGCGTTGTCGCCGGAGATCACCTTGGCGCGGACGTTCTGTTCGGCGAAGTAGCGCAGGGTGTCGGCGGCGTCGGGGCGCAGCCGTTGCTCCAGTACGACGAGGGCGGCCGGCTTGGCGTCCTCCGCGACGTCGGGATCGTCGAGGTCGCGGCCGGCGCGGGCGAGCAGCAGGACGCGCAGACCTTGTTCGTTCAGCCGATCGGTTTCGGCCAGGGCAGGGTCGTCGGCGGGCAGGAGTACGTCGGGGGCGCCCAGCAGCCAGGTGCCGGCCTCGCCGTTGCCCTCGCTGAAGGTGGCGCCGCTGTACTTGCGGGCGGAGGAGAAGGGCAGGGACTCGGTGCAGCGCCAGTCCTCGGCGTCGGGGTAGGCGTCGATGATGGCCTGCAGGGAGGCGTTAGGGCGGGGGTCGGACTCGCCGAGGGCGCCGAGCACCTTGCGTACGTAGTCCTCGTCGCTGCCGCCCAGCGGCCGCAGCTCGGTGACGTCCATGCCGCCCTCGGTGAGCGTGCCGGTCTTGTCCAGGCAGACGGTGTCGACGCGGGCGAGCCCCTCGATGGCGGGGAGTTCCTGCACCAGGCACTGCTGGCGGCCGAGCCGGATGACGCCGATCGCGAAGGCGACGGAGGTGAGGAGCACGAGGCCCTCCGGGACCATGGGCACGATGCCGCCGACGGTCCGGGCGATCGAGTCGTCGAGCTCGTTGTCCTTGGCGACGAGCTGGGTGATGATCAGGCCCGTCGCGGCCGGGATCATCATCCACGTCACGTACTTGAGGATGGTGGAGATGCCGGAGCGCAGCTCGGAGTGGACGAGGGTGAAGCGGGAGGCCTCCTCGGCGAGCTGGGCGGCGTAGGCCTCGCGGCCGACCTTCGTGGCCTGGAAGGCACCGCCTCCGGCGACCACGAAACTGCCGGACAACACCTGGTCCCCGGGCCGTTTGACGACCGGATCGGCCTCCCCGGTGAGCAGCGACTCGTCGATCTCCAGCCCGTCGGCCTCGACGCACACCCCGTCCACGACGGCCTTGTCCCCGGGCCCGATCTCTATCAGGTCGTCCAGCACGATCTCGGACGTACTGACCTCGGCGGCGACCCCGTCCCGCCGCACCGTGGGCCGGGCCTCGCCGATCACCGCGAGCGAGTCGAGGGTCTTCTTCGCCCGCCACTCCTGGATGATCCCGATGCCGGTGTTGGCGAGGATCACGAACCCGAACAGGCTGTCCTGGATGGGCGCGACGAACAGCATGATCACCCAGAGCACGCCGATGATCGCGTTGAACCGGGTGAAGACGTTGGCGCGGACGATGTCCGCCATCGACCGGCTGCTGCGCACCGGTACGTCGTTGACCTCCCCCCGCGCGACCCGCTCGGCCACCTCGGCGGCGGTCAGCCCGCCCGTGGCCACCGGGGCGGTGGCGGGGCGTACGGGGTTGTCCACTTCGGTGCCCGCGTCGGCATGCGTCATGCATTCGACGGTACGTGCGGATTTACGGCTTCACCCGCCGAGTGCACGGAAGTTCCGACCGGGGGAGGACGGGTGTCGTACCGGGGTTGTACGGCGGGCTATTCGGCGGACGGTGCCGGTGACTGCTCCGTCTTCGCGCCCGTGTCCGCCCCCGCCTCCGGCTCTGCCGCCGTGCCCGCCGCCCTCTTGAGCGCGGCGTCGCGTCGGCGGACATACCAGATGCCGATGAGTCCCAGCCCGCCGCCGGCCAGGCAGGTCCACACCCACCAGGTGAGGTCGCGGTCGTCGAACCAGCCGTAGAAGGGGAGCTGGACGACGAAGAGGACGAACCACAGGATCGTGCCGCCGATGATGGTGGCGACCACGGGGCCCTCCAGGGGCTCCGGCGCCTCGTGCTTGGGGGTCCACTTCGCCATGGAGGACAGCTTACGAGGCGATCGGATCCACTTACGAGGCGACCGGATCCACGCGGATTCACACGGATCTACGCGCGGAGATCGCCGTTCTCGGCTTTATATGTTCATACTGAAACGGTTTATGCCTGACCACTTCTCTTCGTAGGAACAGCCAAAGCATGCCCGCATACGGCGCACTCGACCGCTACTTCAAGATCTCGGAGCGGGGCAGCACCCTGCCCCGGGAAATCCGCGGCGGTTTCGCCACCTTCTTCGCGATGGCCTACATCATCGTGCTGAACCCGATCATCCTCGGCAGCGCGAAGGACATGTACGGCCACCAGCTGGACAACGGACAGCTGGTGACGGCGACGGCCGTGACGGCGGCGTTCACCACGCTCCTCATGGGCGTCATCGGCAACGTACCGATCGCGCTCGCCGCCGGACTCGGCGTGAACTCGGTCGTCGCGCTCCAGCTGGCCCCCCGTATGTCCTGGCCGGACGCCATGGGCATGGTGGTCCTGGCCGGCTTCGTGGTCATGCTGCTCGTCGCCACCGGGCTGCGCGAGCGCGTCATGAACGCCGTGCCCTACAGCCTGCGCAAGGCCATCTCCATCGGTATCGGCCTGTTCATCATGCTGATCGGCCTCGTCGACTCCGGCTTCGTCTCCCGCATCCCGGACGTCGCCCAGACGACCGTGCCCCTCCAGCTAGGCGGCGACGGTCACCTCAACGGCTGGCCGGTCCTGGTCTTCGTCCTGGGCGCGCTGCTCACCCTCGCGCTCATCGTCCGCAAGGTCTCCGGCGCGATCCTGATCTCGATCGTCGCGATGACCGTGCTCGCGGTGATCATCGAGGCCGTCGCGAACGTGCCGTCCTGGGGCCTGACGACCCCGAAGTGGCCCGGCAACCCCGTCGCCAGCCCCGACTTCGGCCTGATCGGAGAGGTCAGCCTGTTCGGCGGCTTCGACAAGGTCGGCGCGCTGACCGGCACCCTCTTCGTCTTCACGGTCCTCCTCTCCTGCTTCTTCGACGCCATGGGCACGATCATGGGCGTCAGCGACGAGGCGAAGCTGACCGACGCCCAGGGGCAGATGCCGGGCATCAACAAGGTGCTGTTCGTGGACGGCCTCGCCGTCGCCACGGGCGGCGCCAGCTCCTCCTCGGCCACCACCGCCTTCGTGGAGTCCACGGCCGGCGTCGGCGAGGGAGCCCGTACGGGCTTCGCGAACGTGATCACCGGTGCCCTGTTCGGTGTGGCGCTGTTCCTGACGCCGGTCGCCACGATGGTCCCGTCCCAGGCGGCCACCCCCGCCCTGCTCGCGGTCGGCTTCCTGATCATGGCGAACTCCGTCAAGGAGATCGACTGGGCCGACTACACGGTCGCGATCCCGGCCTTCGTGACGATGGTGATGATGCCGTTCACCTACTCGATCACCAACGGCATCGGCATGGGCTTCATCACCTTCGCGGTGCTGCGCCTGGCAGCCGGGCGGGGGCGTGAGGTGCCGGTGGCGATGTACGTCGTGGCGGCGGTCTTCGCCTTCTACTACCTGATGCCGGCGCTGGGACTGACGTAGCGCCTGCACCGCCCGTGTGGCGGCTCATGTGAGGCCGTAGAACTTCTCGGTCTCCTCGACCGCGCACTGGAACCGCTCGTCGAAGTCATCGCGGATGAGCGTCCGGACGACATAGTCCTGGACGCTCATTCCTCTTCTCGCCGCATGCTCCTTGAGTCGTTCGAGCAGCTCGTGGTCTATCCGCAGGCTGAGCACGCTGGTCCCCATGGACACGAGGGTCGCGGCACTCTTCGGTGCGGTGTGTCACGTTCCGCTGCTGGATCACCCATATGAGTGATGCCGTGCTTCAGTGGCGAGCGTCACGGGCATCGTTGCGGGCCCTCGGCGTTTCCGGGTGGTCTTTAGCGAGAGTAATGAGTTACTCTAAAGAACATGTCGGACCTTACGCATGGCGACGACGTAGCCGCCGTGAACTCCCTGCGCTCCGCCGTGATGCGACTGTCGCGTCGGCTCAAGCACCAGCGGGTCGACGAGTCGCTGAGCCCCACCGAGATGTCGGTGCTGGGCACCCTCTCCCTCTGCGGCAAGGCCACCCCCGGTGAGCTCGCCCGCAAGGAGCACGTCCAGCCGCCGTCGATGACCCGCATCGTCGCCCTGCTGGAGTCCAAGGGACTGGTCCGGCTGGAGCCGCACCCCGAGGACCGGCGCCAGAAGGTCGTCACGAAGACGGAGCAGGCCGAGGCGATGCTCAAGGAGAGCCGCCGCAAGCGCAACGCCTTCCTGGCCACCCTGGTCGAGGGCCTGGACGAGGACGAGTGGGCGAAACTGCGCGCCGCCGCCCCCGTGCTGGAGAAGCTCGCACATCTGTAAGCAGCAGTCGGCAGCAAGGAGGCGAACCCCTTTGAGTACGGGACCCGGAACACCTTCCGCACCCGCACCGGACACCCACAACACCTCACCCGCCCTCAAGCCCCGTAAGTCCTCGATGTTCAGCTCGCTGAAGGTCAGGAACTACCGCCTCTTCTTCCTCGGCCAGGTCGTCTCCAACACCGGCACCTGGATGCAGCGCATCGCCCAGGACTGGCTGGTGCTCAGCCTCACCGGCTCCGCCACCGCCGTCGGCATCACGACGGCCCTGCAGTTCCTGCCGATGCTGCTCTTCGGTCTCTACGGCGGCGTCCTCGTCGACCGGCTGCCCAAGCGCCGCACACTGCTGTTCACCCAGTCCTCGATGGCCCTCGCCGGCATCGCCCTGGCCGTCCTCACCCTCACCGGTCATGTCGAGGTCTGGCATGTCTACCTGGCCGCCTTCGCGGTCGGCCTCGCCACGGTCGTCGACAACCCGGCCCGCCAGTCCTTCGTCAGCGAGATGGTCGGCCCGGACCAGCTCCAGAACGCGGTCAGCCTGAACTCCGCGAACTTCCAGTCGGCCCGGCTGATCGGCCCCGCCGTGGCCGGCCTGATGATCACCGGTGTCGGCACGGGCTGGGCGTTCCTCGCCAACGGCCTGTCCTTCGTCGCGCCCATCGCCGGTCTGCTGCTGATGCGGGCACGTGAGCTGTACGACGTTCAGCGGGCGCCGCGCGGCAAGGGCCAGCTGCGGGAGGGCCTGCGCTATGTCGCCGGGCGCCCCGAGCTGATCTGGACGATCGTCCTCGCCGGGTTCGTCAGCACCTTCGGCTTCAACTTCCCGGTCTACCTGTCCGCCTTCGCCGACGACGTCTTCCACGCGGGCGCCGGCTCCTACAGCCTCTTCAACACCCTGATGGCCGTCGGCTCGCTGGCGGGCGCGCTCCTCGCGGCCCGGCGCGGTACGGCCCGGATGCGGGTGCTGGTCGTGGGGGCGGTGGCCTTCGGCACGATGGAGATCGTGGCCGCGTTCGCCCCGTCCCTGTGGCTGTTCGCCCTGCTGATGGCGCCGATCGGCATGTTCGGCATGACGGTGAACGTCACCGCCAACAGCAGCATCCAGATGTCCACCGACCCCAGCATGCGGGGCCGGGTGATGGCCCTGTACATGATGGTCTTCATG
This sequence comes from Streptomyces sp. NPDC028907, assembly GCF_055564995.1. Lineage (NCBI taxonomy): Bacteria > Bacillati > Actinomycetota > Actinomycetes > Kitasatosporales > Streptomycetaceae > Streptomyces > Streptomyces sp. NPDC028907. Next base: position 510,750 of record NZ_JBVHVE010000002.1, on the reverse strand, counting down.
GGCGGCGCCCCCCTGGGCGCCCCGATCGCCGGCTGGATCACGGACGCGTACGGCGTCCGGGCGGGGCTTGCGGTGGGCGGCGCGATCACGGCGACCGCCGCCGCCGTCATCGCCCTGGTGCTGGCCCGTGTGGGCGGACTGCGGTTGTCGGTGGGGTGGAATCAGGGGCGTCCGCGTGCTCGGTTCGTGCCGCGTGAGAAGGAGCAACTGGCGCCGGTGGCGTAGGAGGCGCCAAGGGGTCAGCCGACGGGGAACTCGTCGGTCTCGATGACGAGGCCGACGGGTGTGCCCGTCAGGTCGATGTCCTCCCCGAAGGAAAAGCTGACGTTGCTGTGGTACTTGCCGTCCTTCGGCAGGGTGTGGAGATGCCACTCGCCGGTGTGCGGGTCCACGATCAGGTACGCCGGTACCTCAGCCGCGGCGTAGGCGTCCTTCTTCGGGCCGTGGTCGTTGGCCGCCGTGTCCTTGGAGATGACCTCGGCCACGAATTCGACGTCCTGATAACGCCAGCGGCCCCTGCTGTTCTTCACCGACCGCTCGGCCATGGCCGCCAGGTCGCAGGCGAAGCCGTTCAGATGGCCGGGAAAATCGATCCGCACGTCCGATGCCAAGCGCTTTTGCGAGTACTTGGCGTCCAACTGCTTAGCGATGCAGAAGATGATCTCCCAGTGGTTCTGCCGCTGCGGTGACATGAAGATGTTTCCCCCGACGATCTCGACCTTCGTTCCCTCGGGGATGGGCATCTTCTCAAGCCACTCGAACAGGACGTCCAGAGTCAGCTCGACGCATTCCTCGGCCATCTCGATCCTGTCGTCAAGGACGGTCATCGTGGCGCTCCTCCCCGGCTGCCGCTCGGTCACGGACAGCCGCGCGGTACAACGATACGCACGGTGACCGGGACACGTGTGGCCATGGTCACGCCGCGGCCTGAAGGAGCTAGACCCTCCGGGCCAGCACCTGCCCCGGCCAGTCGTCCCTGCCCGTGTACGTCTCGGTGCGGACGAAGCCGTTGTTCTCGTAGTAGCGGACCAGCTTGCCGTCGGCGCCCGCGTAGCAGTCCACGCGAAGCAGGGAGACGCCCGCCCGTCGGGTCTCCTCGGCGGCGTGGGTGAGCAGGGCGCTGCCCGCGCCGTGGCCCTTGAAGCGGCGGTCGGAGGCGAGCCAGTGGATGTAGCGCTCGGGCTCGCCTGGCGGGGGGAGGTGGGCGAGGTGGGCGCCGGGGGCGTCGGTGAGGGTGAGGGTGGCCGCCGGGACGCCGCCGATCTCCGCGATGAAGACGCTGCCCTCGTTCATGTGCCGGGTCACCGACTCCACCGTCCCGGGGTTCTCCGACAGCGGCTTCGTCCCCCACTGCCCCGTGCGCCCCTGCCCGACCAGCCACTCCACGCAGCTGTCGAGCATGCCGAGTATCGCGGGGATGTCGTCGCGTCCGCCGTCCCTGATGGTGATCTCCATCCCGTCATGGTGCCAGGCTGGACGCATGAGACTCTTCGCCGCCGTGCTGCCGCCCGAGGACGTGACCAGTGAACTGGCCGCCGAGGTGGCCGAGTTGAAGAACCTGCCCGGTGCGGACGGGCTGCGCTGGACCGGCCGGCCCGGGTGGCACTTCACGCTCGCCTTCTTCGGCGAGGTCGACGACGACCTCGTACCGCATCTGTCGGCCCGCCTGGAGCGGGCCGCCCATCGAACCGCCCCCTTCCCGCTGGCCCTGCGCGGAGGCGGCCAGTTCGGGCACGGCAGGGCGCTGTGGACCGGGGCGGAGGGGGACCTGGCGACGCTGCGGCTGCTGGCGGACCGGAGTGAGGCGGCGGCGCGGAAGGCCGGGGTGGACATGGGGGAGCACCGGCGGTACAAGGCCCACCTCACCGTGGCGCGGAGCCGGTCGGCGGTGGACGTACGGCCGTATGTCGAGGCTCTCGGGGAGTTCACCAGCCGGACCTGGACCGTGGGCGAGCTGACGCTGGTGCGCAGCAATCTGCCGAAGTCCGGGGTGGCGGGCGAGCAGCCCCGCTACGAGGCGGTCGCCCGCTGGCCGCTGGAAGGCGCCGGTTAGGCTCGGTCCCGTGGACCCGAAAACCCGGAACCGGATCATGGCCGGTGCGCTTGTGCTGATGTTCGTCCTGGTCGCGGTGGCGGCGGCGTTCGGACAGTAGGCCCGTCCGGCCTCGCCGGCCCCTGCCCTGACCCACCCCGGTTCAGGCGAGCTCGATCAGCCCCAGCCGGACGGCCTCGCTGACCGTCGCCGCCCGGTTCTCCGTGCCGAGCTTGCGGTAGATCCGTACGAGGTGGGTCTTGACCGTCGCCTCGGCCAGGAACAGCGCGCCCGCGATGGCCCGGTTGCTGTGCCCCTCGGCGAGCAGCCGTACGACCTCGATCTCCCGTTCGCTGAGCACCGGCCCGGGGCGCTCGACCGCGTGTCCGACGACCCCGGCGGCGGCCTCCGGCGCCAGGGCCATGCCCCCGGCCGCCGCGGCGCGCACCGCGCGGAACAGTTCCTCGGGAGGGCCCGCCTTGAGGACGTAGCCGCGGGCACCGGCCTCGACGGCCCGCAGGACGTCGGCGGTGCGGCCGTAGCTGGTGAGCATGACGACCCGTACGCCGGTGGTGCCCGCCAGGATCCGGCGGGTGGCCACGATGCCGTCGACTCCGTCGGGGGATCGGCCCGAGTCGGTGAGCCGGAGGTCCATGAGGACGACGTCGGGGCGCAGCCGCGCCGCCAGGTCGACGGCGTCGGTGCCGTCGCCGGTCTCACCGACGACATCGAAACCGGGCTCGCCTTCGAGTAGGGCGCGCAGACCGGCCCGTACGACGGTGTGGTCGTCCACGATCACGATCCGCAGCGGCGCGGCGCCGGTGTCGCTCACCGGGCGCCGACCAGTACGCGGTCCGCGGTCGGCAGGGCCGCCCGGACGCGGGTGCCGTGGCCGGGCGCGGACTCGATGGTGAGCGTGCCGCCGAGGGCTTCCAGCCGGTCGCGTACCCCGGCGAGCCCGAAGCCGCGGCCCGGGCACGTCGACGGGACGGCGGACCGGACAACGGCCGGGTCGAAGCCCACTCCGTCGTCGCGGACCTCGACGGCCGCCGTCGCCTCGCCGCCGTGCAGGAGCGTGACCTGTACGTGTGTGGCACGCGCGTGTTCGCGGGCGTTGGCGAGGAGGCACTGTGTGACCCGCAGCAGGGCCACCGCCTGTTCCAGGGGAGGGGCGACGGCCGGGTTCTCGGCGCTGAAGGAGATCCTGGGCGCCCCGGCGGCGGAACCGGCACGGGCGGTCAGCTCGTGCAGGGCCGCCTCCAGGCCGTCCCGGGCGAGGACGGGCGGGGTGAGGTCGTCGATGATGCCGCGGGTCTGGGCGAGATGCTCGCCGAGTGCGTCGGTGACCGCCCGCATCTGCCGCCGGGCCGCGTCCGGGCGGCGGTCCCAGTCCCGCTCGGCCGCCTGGAGGAGCATGCGGCTGCCCGCGAGTTCCTGGGCGAGCGTGTCGTGCAGGTCCCGTGCGATGCGGGCCCGTTCGGCGAGCCGCCCGGCCTCCCGCTGCCGGCGCGCCAACTCGCCCCGGGTCTCAGCCAGTTCGCGGGTCAGCCGCTGCTGGGTGCGGTAGAGGACGGCCGTTGCCAGAACGGCGGCGACCGGCGGCGCCAGCACATCGGGGTCGGGCCCGCCGCCGACCCGGACGAGCACCGCCACCAGCAGCGCCGTGACGACGCCGAGCGCCGCGCCCCGCACCGCGCGGGTGGGCATCCGCAGGGCCAGCACGGCGAACGGGACGGCCAGCCAGGCGTACCCGAAGGCGAGCGGGGCCGGGACGGCCCAGGCGATCCAGGTCCACAGCAGCAGAAGCAGACCGAGCCACACCGGCCGGCCGCGGCTGCCCAGCCGCTCCCACCGGGCCAGTCCGGCGGCGTACAGCAGGGCCAGCGCGGCGGTGGGCGGCGCGACGGACCAGCACAGTTCGTCGTTCAGCTGGACGAGCCGTACGAGGGTGCCGGCGACGGCGACGAGGAACACCAGGTGCGGGAGGTGCTCCGCCGGCATACGGGGCCGGCGTACGGTGCGAAGGGTGGCGGGCACGACGGTGGCTCCCTGGACGGGCCGACGGGGATTCGGCAATGCCGTCAGGAGTGTAAAGCGATGCCCGTGTGACTGGGGTAAAGCGCTTTCCGTGTGACCGGGCCCAGTGGTGTTACCGCCCCGGGTGCAGTCCGAGCCACCCCGGCGACGGGTCGCCCTTCACCTCGCCGAAGTACAGCGCGAAGGTCTGCTTCAGCCGCTCGATCGCGGCCCGGTCCTCCATGAAGCGCGGGAAGCCGTCGACATGGGCGTTCGGGAGCTTCCACACCGGCTTGAGGCCGGCGGCCGGGGTGACGTCGGTGCGCACCGACCAGCCGTTGAAGCTGGTCTTCTGGCTCTCCTCGGACAGCATCCAGCTCAGGTACAGCTTGGCCGCCGCCGGGTGGGCCGCCTGCTTCAGGATCGCGGCCCGCTGGCCCCACGCCATGAACGGGTGGTCCCCCTCCGGCACGACCCACTTGATCGGGTCCGACGTGGCGACCGGGCTGCCCGCGGTGCCGACCCCGATGGTCTTCGTGCCGCCGCCCACCGCCTCGTCCGGCGTGTGCGTGCCCCGGGCGAACCGCGGCTGCTGCGCGGCGAACTTCGCGACCCAGTCCCAGCCGTACTTCTGCTGGTAGAGGTGGTACAGGTAGAGCACCGCGTCGTCGTCGTGCGGGTAGGCGGAGGCGATGGCGCCCTTCCAGCGCGGGTCGACCAGGTCCAGCGGGGTCCTGGGGGCGTCGGCGCCGGCCGCCCGGACGTCGTACAGGAAGCTGAAGCCGATGACCATCAGCGCCGTCCACGTGCCGTCGGGGTCCTTGAACCCCTTGTGGACCTTGGAGAACCCGGCGGGCTTGTAGGGCAGGAGCCTGCCCTCGCGCTTCCAGCGGGTGAAGTCCTGGAGCGTCTGGAGCTGTACGACGTCGGGGACCAGGGTGTCGGTCGCGAGCTGGTTGTCGACCCGGACGTCGTGGTACTTGCTGTAGTCCACCACGGCGGTCAGCTCGACCTTCGGGAAGCGGGCGGCCCACGCGGCCCGGGTCCCCGCCGCCTGGCCGTCGACGTCCCCGCCCTGGTAGAGGACCAGCTTGCCGCCCTCGGCGACGGCGGCCGCGTACAGCTCGTCGAGCGAGCGGGTCTCCTCGCGGACGCGGCGACCCGACGAGGGGCTGTTGGCGGAGTGGCCGTTCGCGGAAAGGGTGTCCGCGTTGGCCGGCGCTCCGGTCGCCGAGACCGCGGCGGCACCGCCGAGCGCGACACCGGCCCCCGTGGCGAGCAGCCGGCGCCTGCTGAAGTCCCTGGACATGGGGGGTCCTCCAAACCTGTGCGCCGCCACGTCCGTTACGCGGCGGCGCGGCAAGTCTGCCGACGGGAGACGTCACTCCGCGTCGTCCACCCGCTGTCTTCCTGTTCAACCGTTCGATGGAACGGTGTCCTGGGCAGCGGACGTCACCAGGCGAAGGCCTCCGGGGACGGTCCCGGGCCCGGGAAGATCTCGTCCAGCCCCGTCAGCAGCTCCTCGCCGAGCTCCAACTCGACGGCCCGCAGGGCGGATTCGAGCTGCTCCGCCGTGCGCGGGCCGACGATCGGGCCGGTCACGCCGGGACGGGTGAGCAGCCAGGCCAGGGCGGCTTCGCCGGGCTCCAGGCCGTGCTTGTCCAGCAGGTCCTCGTACGCCTGGATCTTCCCGCGTACGGCAGGGTCGGCCAGGGTGTCGGCGGCCCGCCCCGAGCTGCGCCGGCCGCCCTCGACCTCCTTCTTCAGCACGCCGCCCAGCAGACCGCCGTGCAGCGGCGACCACGGGATGACGCCGAGGCCGTACTCCTGCGCGGCCGGGATGACCTCCATCTCGGCGCGGCGCTCGTAGAGGTTGTAGAGGCACTGCTCGCTGACCAGGCCGATGGTTCCGCCGCGGCGGGCGGCGATCTCGTTGGCCTGGGCGATCTTGTAGCCCGGGAAGTTGGAGGACCCGACGTAGAGGATCTTCCCCTGCTGGACCAGCACGTCGATGGCCTGCCAGATCTCCTCGAACGGAGTGGCGCGGTCGATGTGGTGGAACTGGTAGACGTCGATGTAATCGGTCCGGAGCCGCTTGAGCGAGGCGTCGACGGCCCGCCGGATGTTCACGGCCGACAGCTTGTCGTGGTTGGGCCACGCCTCGCCGTCGGCGCCCATGTTGCCGTAGACCTTGGTGGCGAGGACGACCTTGTCGCGGCGCTCGCCGCCCTTCGCGAACCAGTTGCCGATGATGCTTTCGGTACGGCCCTTGTTCTCGCCCCAGCCGTAGACGTTCGCGGTGTCGAAGAGGTTGACGCCCGCGTTCAGCGCCGCGTCCATGATGGCGTGGCTGTCCGCCTCGTCTGTCTGCGGACCGAAGTTCATGGTGCCGAGCACCAGTCGGCTGACCTTGAGTCCCGTGCGTCCGAGCTGCGTGTACTTCATGGTCCGCACGCTAGTCGCGTGGAGTGCGCTCTAGGCAAGGAGCTTGACACTAACTTGGGGTTAGTGCTCTCCTTCGGGAAGTGAGATCTTGAAGTTTCAATCTCCTGCATCCCTCCTGTCCTCCTGAGGAGCGCACATCGTGACCCCCACCACGCCTGCCCGCAGGGCACTTGTCGCCATCCTGGCCTCCGCCACCCTGCTGGGCGCCGCCGCCGTGCCCGCCGTCGCGGCACCGCCGACCGCCTCCGCCACCCACCTCGGTTACGGCTCCGCCACCCGCCTCGGCCATCAGAAGGCCGTCGCCGTCCGCGTTCTCAAGGGCGTGTTCGAGCACGGCGACACCGAGGTCGTCGACCGTCACGTACGCCCCGACTACATCCAGCACAACCCGCTGGCACCGGACGGGGCGGAGACGTTGAAGAACCTCGGTGTCTCGGTCCACCAGCAGTTCCCGGACTTCCGGTACGACATCAAGCGGGTCGTCTCCGAGGGCGACCTCGTGCTGGTGCACTCCAACGTCGTCGCGACGCCGGGTGCCCGGGGGCAGGCCGTCTTCGACATCTTCCGCTTCCAGGGCGGGAAGATCGCCGAGCACTGGGACGTCGGCCAGGACGTGCCGGAGTCCTCCGCCAACGGCAACGACATGTTCTCGACCGAGAGTTGGCCGCGGACGGAGTGGCCGGGGCCGCGGTGGCTGACGGCGTACGACAAGAAGCTCGTGACCAAGGCCTTCGAGCAGTTGATCGTGCGGAAGGATCTGTCCGCGCTCGACCGGTACTGGGGGGCCGAGTACCACCAGCACAACCCGAACATCGCGGACGGGGTGGCGGGCGCGAGGGCGGGGCTCGGGGGTTACTTCGAGGCGTTCCCGCAGTTGAAGGTCACGCCGAAGCGGGTGATCGCCGAGGGTGACCTGGTCGCTGTCCACAGCCACTACGTGAACGCGCCGGGCGAGCGGGGGCAGGCCGTGGTGGATCTGTTCCGGGTGCGGGGCGGGAAGATCGTGGAGCACTGGGATGTGCTCCAGGACGTGCCGGCCACTGCCGCGAACGACAACGGGATGTTCTAGCGGCGGGAGTTGAGGAAGGCCGTCCAGGTGGTGGGGCTGCCTGGACGGCCTTGGCCGCTGTCAGAGCTGGTGGGCCGCCGGGTACAGGGCGGCGAACACGGCGCGGGCGCGGGTGTCGTCCGGGGACTGCCAGGCGCCGATGACATGGCCGGTGGCGCCGTCGGGGGTGGTGTCCGGGGCGGTGGGCCGCAGGACCCGGTGGATACGGAGCGTCGTGCCGTCCGGGGTGGGCAGTTCCGTGCCGCTCTGGTCGTCGGTGGCCTTGACGGGCCAGTCCCCGGAGGGCAGGCCGTCGCCGGTGTAGGCGTGGGCGACCTCGTGGTCGGGGGTGTCGGTGAGGCTCTGGGCCTGGGCCTGGACACGGCCCTCGAACAGGGCCAGCAACTGGGCGACCAGCACCGGGTCGTGGGCGCCGTCGTAGGCCCAGCGCGGGCCCAGTACGCCGTGCTCCATGGTGCCGACGAGGGCGTGCTCGGCGCCGGGGAGCGGGGCGCCACGGTATGTGAGCGGTACGAGGTAGGGGACCGCTGCGGTGCCGGAGGTGTCCGTGGCCACCATGAACTCGATGCCGACCTCGCCCTCGGGGTCGTCCAGCCGGAAGCCGCCGGCCTTGGTCAACGCCGGTTCGCCGGTGCCGGTGTACCAGGGGCGAGTGGGGAGCCAGGAGGTGAGCAGGTCGAGCTTGGTGGGCTTGAGGGTGGTGTGGTGGATGATCGCCATGTCCCCCAGCCTTTCAGCGGTCGCGGGGGAAGTCGTCGGTCTTGAGGTGGAGGTCGACAATGGTCCCGGTCAGGTCGACGTCGGTGCCGAAGTCCACCGGCATCCGGTCCTCGTAGTCGCCGTCCTTGGGGCCGGTGTAGACGTAGCACCGGCCCTGGTAGGGGTCGGCGATGACGTAGACAGGCACTTCGGCGACCGCGTAGGCCGTCTTCTTCGGGCCGTAGTCGTTGGCAGCGGTGCCCTCGGAGATGACCTCGGCGACGAACTCGACGTCCTGATAACGCCAGTGGCCCGTGTCGTCCTTCTTCGCCGAGTCCTTCAGCAGGGCGATGTCCGGACAGAAGCCGTTCTCGTGGCCGGGAAAGTCGATGCGGACGTCCGTGAAAACTTTGATCTCCCTCCCGAACCTGTCCTCAAGGGCCCAGAGGAACCGGCGGATGATTTCCCAGTGCGTGTCCCGCTGCGGTGTCATGTGGACGTTGCCCCCGACGATCTCGACCCTGTATCCCTCGGGGACGGGCATGCGTTCCAGCAGCTCGAACCACTCGTCCAGGCGCTCGGTGTTCGGGTCGGCCATCTTGATCCTGTCTTCAAGGACGGTCATCGTGGCGCTCCTCCCCGGCTGCCCCACGGACAGGTGCAGCCGCGCAGTACAACGATACGCACAGTAACTGCGACACGGAGATGAGGCTCACATGCCGCTCCCAGACACCCAGCACCTCCTCCCCCTCCTCCACCGCACCCTCGCCGACACCGTCCTCGGTATCTACCTCCACGGCTCCGCCACCCTCGGCGGCCTCCGCCCGCACAGCGACCTCGACGTCCTGGTCGTCGTACGCGAGCCCACCACGCACGGCCAACGCCGGACGCTGGTCGAGGAGTTGATGAAGGTGTCCGGCGGCGCCGCCCGCCCCGTCGAGCTCATCGTCGTCGTACAGGACGACGTACGGCCCTGGCGCTACCCGCCCACCTGCGACTTCCTGTACGGCGAATGGCTGCGGGACGAGTACGAGCGCGGCGGTACCCCGGGCCCCGAGCCCAGCCCCGACCTCGCCCCGCTCCTCACCATGGTCCTGCTCGCGGACGCCCCGCTGCACGGGCCGCCGCCAGCCGACCTCCTCGACCCCGTCCCGCACGCGGACCTGCGGCGCGCGATCGTCGCCGGGGTTCCGGAGCTTGTGGGCGAGTTGGACACCGACACCCGCAACGTCCTCCTCACCCTGGCCCGGATCTGGACCACCCTCGCCACGGGGGCCATCCGGTCCAAGGACGCCGCCGCCGACTGGGCCCTTCCGAGGCTCCCCGCCGAACACCGGCCCGTCCTGGCGCACGCCCGCGCCATCTACCTCGGGGAGAGGGATGAGCGCTGGGAGTCCGACCTGTTGCCCGGTGTCCGCCCCTGCGCCGACTTTCTCGTGCAGGCCATCGGCCGTCAGCGGGCGGCGTAGGGCTCGCCCAGGTCCCACGCCTGGTACATCGCCTCCGCGAACGCCTCCGCGATCTTGTGTTCGCCGCTCGCGTTCGGGTGGGTGCCGTCGTAGGTGTCGAGATGGATGTCGTACGACGGGGGCGGGGAGGTCAGCAGGAGCGGGGAGCGGGGCTCGTCGAGGTCCGCGAGGGCCTTCGCGAGGAGTTCGTTGAAGCGGGTGACCTCGGTGGCGAAGGGTTCCTCCGCCTCGGCGCGGATGTTCGGGATCACCGGCAGGACGACGATGCGTACCCGGGGGTTCGCCGAGCGGGCCTCGGTCACGAAGGCCCGTACGTTCTCGGCCGTCTGCTCGGCGTTCGTGTAGAAGCCGAGGTCGATCAGGCCCAGGGACACCAGCAGCACATCCGCCCGGCAGGTCCGCACCGCCTCGCCGATCAGCGGGGCCATGTGCAGCCAGCCCTCGCCCCAGCCGGCCAGGTGGGCGCGGGGGAAGGCCGGGTCGGGGTCGGCGTACTCGTACGACGTGGGCGCGTCCGTTGCCTTGTCGTAGAGGGTCTCGCGCGGGCCGACGAGGGCGAAGGGGCCGCCGTACGTCTCACGCAGGTGCTGCCACATGCGGTAGCGCCACGTGTGTTCGCCGGCGCTGCCGATGGTCTGGGAGTCGCCGACGGGCATGAACCTGAGCATCCGCTCATGATGGACGATCGCTACCTGGCGGTAGGGGCAGGCGGGGTGTGAAGCCTGACACGCCACTCCGACGCCACGCGGGCGCCTCACCGACGTGCCACCGACGTGCCACCGAGGCACCACCGGCCGTCACCCTCCGCCGCCCCGGCTCCGAACCATCGGACCGGATGGCAGGCTTGGCTCATGCGTCGACCGATCGCCCTTCTCACCGGACTGCTGCTCGCGGGGGCCTGCGCCCTGCCCGCCTCCGCCTCCGCCGCCGACGGAGACGGCAAGGGCAACGAGGACTTCACGATCAAGGACCCGCGCATCACCGAGTCCAGCGGCCTCGCCGCCTCGCGTCAGCACCCCGGCATCTACTGGACGCACAACGACCAGGACGAGGGCGCCTACCTCTACGCCGTCGACAGCGGCACCGGCGAGACCGTCGCGAGGATCACCATGACCGGTGTGGGCACCCCGCGCGACGTCGAGGCGATCTCCATCGGGCCGAACAACGAGATCTGGGTCGGCGACATAGGCGACAACGACGGCGTGCAGTGGCCGTACGTCTGGATCTACCGCCTCCCCGAGCCCAAGACGCTGAAGGACCGGACGATCCGGGCCACGCAGTACGTCGTGAAGTACTCCGACGGCACCCGCGACGCCGAGTCGCTCGCCGTGCACCCCAGGACCGGGCGCGTCTACATCATCGACAAGCAGGAGGACGGCGGGCACCTGTACGAGGGCCCGGCCAAGCTCTCCGCCTCAGGCACGAACGTCTTCAAGCCCACCGTCCCCGTCGACCTCTGGGCCACCGACGCCGCCTTCTCCCCGGACGGCCGGACCCTCGCCGTACGCGGCTACTTCGGCGGCATCGCCTACGACTGGAACGGCGGCAAGCTCAAACGGCTGGAGCGCATCAGCGTCCCCCTCGGCCAGGGCGAGTCCGCCAGCTACTCCACCGACGGCACCAAGCTGATGCTCGGCAGCGAGGGCGTCGGCAGCGCGGTGGTGGCGGAACCCGCACCCGGCGACGCCGGATCCTCCGACTCGTCCTCCGGGAGCGGCAGTTCGGCTTCGTCGGACGACGGGGGCGACGGCCCCGACGGCCAGCTCAAGACCGGTGCCATCGCAGTTCTCGTCGCGTGCGTCGTGGTCTTCGGGTTCCGGCGGCTGTTGCGGAGGGGATGAGCGGAGGGGCGACCGGGGGTGGCGTACGCCGTCCTGGTCGCCGTACCCGTGGGGCTGCTGAGCTGGATCGGCATGGTGGCGGAGCCGACGCCGTAGGTGGGTAGGCTCGCGCGAACGGACGTGGAGCAGACACAGAGATTGTGAGCCGTGCGGTGATTCGAGATCTCTACAACGTTCGGCCGCGGCCCGCGGAGGGCGCCACGGGGCCCATCACCACGCCGCTCTCCGACGAGGAGGAGCAGCGCGTCCGGGCCGTGCTGTTCAGCGAGCTCGGCAACACGATCGCCGACCGGGGCTGGGTGCGCTTCCCGGCGTACACCGTGGAGGACAGGCGGCGACTCGTCGCTGTCGCGCAGCGGCTCACCGCCCACTGGGGGCAGCAGGTGCACGTCGAGGCGGAGGACCACACCCGCGTCAGGCTCAGCCTCTCCGAGCACGAAGCGCTGTCGGAGGCTCGCCGCTAGCCCTGCTCCTCCGCCGCGCGTCGCGCGACGAAGACCTCCAGGCCGTCCAGGATCCGCTGCAGCCCGAACTCGAAGTGGTCGAAGTCGGGGCCCCAGGTGTTCTCGTCGAGGCCTGCGAGGAGCGGGTAGCGGCCGGACGTCATGATCTTTTCCAGTATCGGTGCCTGGGCCTGCCAGAACTCCGTGTCCGTCAGGCCCGTCCGGCGCTCCGCCTCCCGCGCGTACAGCTGGGTGCGCGCCGCACCGACGACGTAGCCGTCGATCATGACGATCGCCGAGACCAGTTCGGGGTCGCTCAGCCCCATCGGCTTGATGCGGTCGAGCACCTTCTCCATGCCGTCGAGGGCGCTCGGGCCCAGGATCGGGCGGGACTGGTTGACCTGGAGCAGCCAGGGGTGGCGGCGGTAGAGGTCGAGGGTCGCGCGGCCCAGGGCTTCCAGCGCCGAGCGCCAGCTGCCGTCGCCCAGGTCGGACGGGTTCTCGGAGGGGCGCTGGACGCGGTCCAGCATCAGGTCGAGCAGCTCGGCCTTGCCGGGGAGGTAGCGGTACAGCGACATGGTGCCGGTGCCCAGCTCGGCGGCGACCCGGCGCATGGACACCGACTCCAGGCCCTCCGCGTCCGCGACCCGGACGGCCGCTTCCACGATCTGGTCCAGCGTCAGGGCCGGCTTGGGGCCGCGGCTGGGCCGTCGGCCCGTCTCCCACAGGAGCTCAAGGGTGCGGACGATATCGCCGCTGCCACTGGTTTCCGTACCGCCGGTACCGCCCTTGCCGCTCGTCATGCACTTCAGCTTAGGTCCTTCCGAAAAAACTGGGTACGCCGTACGCGCAATCGGGTACGGTGTACTCAGTTAAGGAGAGGGGGACCCCATGGGTGAGGGAAGCGTCGGCAGCGACGGATACGGCGGCGGATACGCGGTGCGGGCCGAAGGCCTGGAGAAGCGCTACGGCGACAAGCGCGCCCTCGACGGCTTCGATCTGGCCGTCCGCGAGGGCACGGTGCACGGCCTGCTCGGCCCGAACGGCGCCGGCAAGACCACCGCCGTACGCATCCTGTCCACGCTGATCAAGCTGGACGGCGGCCGGGCGACGGTGGCCGGACTGGACGTGGCCCGCAACCCGCGCGAGGTGCGGGCGCGGATCGGACTCACCGGGCAGTACGCGGCCGTGGACGAGGTGCTGACCGGCCGGCAGAACCTGGAGATGTTCGGCCGGCTCTTCCACCTCGGCGGCAAGCGGGCCAAGCTCCGCGCCGGCGAACTGCTGGCGCAGTTCGACCTGACCGACGCCGCCGACAAGGGCGTGGGCAAGTACAGCGGCGGTATGCGGCGCCGCCTCGACCTCGCCGCCTCCATGATCCTCGCCCCGGCGGTCCTCTTCCTCGACGAGCCGACGACGGGACTCGACCCCCGTAGCCGGGGCGAAGTCTGGGAGTCGGTGCGGGCGTTGGTGGCGAGCGGCACGACCGTACTGCTGACCACGCAGTATCTGGAGGAGGCCGACAAGCTGGCCTCGCAGATCACCGTCATCGACCAGGGGCGGGCCATCGCCGACGACACCCCGGACGGGCTGAAGAACCTCGTCGGCGGCGACCGTATCGAGGTCGTGGTCGCCGAGCGGTCCGACATCCCGCGCGTGGTGAAGGTGATCGCCCGGGTCTCGGACGGCGAACCCGAGGCGGACGAGGAGGAGTCGCGGGTGCACGCCCCGGTCACCGACCGGGTCTCCGCGCTGACCGAGGTGGCCCGGACGCTCCAGGACGAGGGCGTCCAGGTCGAGGACATCGGGCTGCGCAGGCCGAGCCTCGACGACGTGTTCCTGCGTCTGACCGGACACCGTACCGAGCCCGCCGCCGGTGCCGGCGAGTCCGCCAAGTCCGCCGAGAAGGAGGCCGTCGCATGACCGCTGTAGACCTGACCGTCCCGGCCACGCGCGGCCGCCTGTACTGGGCCCTCGCCGACGTCTGGAACATCGTCCGCCGGGGCATCACCCACTACCAGCGCCAACCGGTCAACATCGCCTGGCAGTTGGGCTTCCCGATCCTGTCCGTCCTCCTCTACGGCTATGTCTTCGGCAGTGCCATGAAGGTGCCCGGCGGCGGGGACTACAAGGACTTCCTGATGCCGGGCATGTTCGTGATGACGATGGCGTTCGGCTTCATCAACACCGCCACACTCGTCGTCTACGACTCGACCAAGGGCGTCATCGACCGCTTCCGCTCCATGCCGATGGCCTCGTCCGCGGTGGTCGCCGGACGCGGGATCACCGATCTGCTCGCCGCCTGCGCCGAGTTGGCGATCATGATGCTGACGGCCTTCGCGATGGGCTGGCGCCCGGACGGCGGCCTCGGCTTCCTCGGGGCCTTCGGTCTGCTGCTGTGGCTGCGGTTCGCGCTGATCTGGATCGGCGTGTGGCTGGGGCTGCTGGTGCCCAACCCGGAGGCCGCCGGTGGCCTGTTCGCCGTCGCCTTCCCGCTCACGATGATCTCCAGCATCTTCGTCGCGCCCCAGCTGATGCCCGACTGGCTGGGCTGGGTGGCCGCCTGGAACCCGATCTCCTCCACGGCGGCGGCCAGCCGTGAGCTGTTCGGGGTGCCGGGCGAGGCGGTGGCCGGGGACTCCTGGGTCGAGCAGCACGCGCTGCTGATGGCGGGGGTGTGGCCGGTGATCCTGACGGTGATCTTCCTGCCGCTGGCGGTACGCCGTTTCCAGAAGCTGAGCCGGTGACGGGGGCCTGGTCGAGCCCGGGCTGAACCGGTGAATGCCGCGCACCTCCTTGACGTGCCCATGGTGCGTCAGTTTCCTGGGAGGTGCGCGGTGTATGGGAGCGCTCCCATCGTTCCGGGGCCGCGCCACCCCGAGAGGAACAAGGGACATGTTCCGCAGCTTGCGAAGAGCGTTGTGCGTGGCCGCGGCGGCGTTGCTGATACCGCTGGGGGCCGGGGCGCAGGCCGTTGGCGCGGCGAAGCCCGGCGAGGTACGGGCCGCCGGGGCCGGGGCCGGCTACTGGCACACCAGCGGCCGGCAGATCCTGGACGCGGCCGGGCAGCCGGTCCGTATCGCCGGCATCAACTGGTTCGGCTTCGAGACCGGCAACCACGTCGTCCACGGCCTGTGGGCCCGCGACTACAAGAGCATGCTCGACCAGATGGCCTCGCTGGGCTACAACACCCTCCGCCTGCCCTTCAGCGACGACATCCTCAAGCCCGGCACGATGCCGGACAGCATCAACTACGCCGACGGCAAGAACGCGGACCTGCAAGGGCTGACGTCGTTGCAGGTCATGGACAAGATCGTGACCTACGCCGGTCAGATCGGCCTGAAGATCGTCCTCGACCGGCATCGTCCCGACGCGGGCGGCCAGTCGGCGCTCTGGTACACGTCGGCGGTCCCCGAGTCGACCTGGATCGCCAACCTCGGATCTCTGGCCACGCGTTACGCCGGCAACCCGACCGTCGTCGGCATCGACCTGCACAACGAGCCGCACGACCCCGCCTGCTGGGGCTGCGGCGACACGACCCGCGACTGGCGCCTCGCCGCCCAGCGGGCCGGCAACGCCGTCCTGTCCGCCAACCCGGACCTCCTCGTCATGGTCGAGGGCGTCCAGTCGCACAACGGCGTCAACGGCTGGTGGGGCGGCAACCTCATGGGCGTCGCCCAGTACCCGGTCCAACTGGACGTCCCCAACCGGCTCGTCTACTCGGCCCACGACTACGCCACCAGCGTCGCCCAGCAGCCCTGGTTCGGCGACCCGTCGTTCCCCGACAACCTGCCGGGCGTCTGGGACAAGTACTGGGGCTACATCTTCAAGCAGAACATCGCCCCGGTCTGGCTCGGTGAGTTCGGTACGACGCTCCAGCCGGCGGTGGACCAGAAGTGGCTGGCCGCACTGGTGACCTACCTGCGCTCGACGTCGACGTACGGCGCGGACTCCTTCCACTGGACCTTCTGGTCCTGGAACCCCAACTCCGGTGACACGGGCGGCATCCTCAAGGACGACTGGCAGACCGTCGACACGGTGAAGGACGGCTACCTGGCGAGCATCAAGGCGCCGGGCTTCCCGGCGGGCGGCGGGGGCGACCCCGACCCGGACCCGGGTGGCGGCACGGCGACCTGCGCAGCCGCCTACAGCGTCAGCAGCGACTGGGGTGGCGGGTTCAACGCAGAGGTGAAGGTGACCAATACGGGGGCGGCTCCGCTCAAGTCCTGGAAGGTGACGTGGACCTGGCCGGGCTCCCAGCAGGTCACCAGCATGTGGAACGCGTCGTACACGCAGAGCGGGTCGACGGTGACCGCGTCCAACGCCGTTCACAACGGGGCGGTCCCCGTGGGCGGTTCGGCGAGCTTCGGGTTCGGGGGCGCGCCCGGGGGCGGGGGTGTGCCGAGTGTGAGCTGTACGGCCGCGTAGGGGGTTGCCGTACGGATCATCGTCTTTGCTCGACATTACGTAATAACGTAATGTCGAGCAGGACTGGTGATCTCGACGGGGGAGCAACCCATGAACCGAAGGAAGTTTCTCGGCGTGACGACGGCGGCGGCAGGAGTGTCACTGCTGCCGGGCAACGCCGCGGCCGCGGACGACCGGCTGCCCGGGCTCGTCAGGCGGTACCTGGACCAGGCGGTGGCCGCGGGCAGTCCGAGTGTGGTCTGCGGGGTCGTCCGCGGCCGGCGTGCATACGTCGAGGGCGCGGGCGCGGCGGTGGGGCGGGCGGTGCCGGACGGCAGGACGGTGTTCCAACTCGGCTCCATCACCAAGACGCTCACCGCCACGGCCCTCGCGCGCGCCGTCGGCACGGGCGCGGCCCGCCTGGACGCGCCGCTCGTGCTGCCCGCCCGGTTCCCCGTCCCGCGCAAGGGGACTCGGCGGATCACCCTGGCCCACCTGGCGACCCACACCTCCGGTCTGCCCTCCCTGCCGCCGAACCTGCTCGCGGAAGCGGACCCGTACGACCCCTATTCGCACTACACGCTCGACGACCTGGCCGCCGGACTGCGCGACACGGAGCTGAGCACCGAGCCGGGTGCGGACTATGCGTACTCGAACCTGGGGTTCGGCCTGCTCGGCCAGGCGCTGGCCTTCGACAACGTCGACTCGATGCTGCGGCACCGGGTGGCGGTGCCGCTCGGCATGGTGGACACGACGACGACCCTGCGGCCCGACATGGCGTCCCGCAAGGCTGTCGGGCATCTCGAAGGAAAGCCGGTTCCCGACTGGCACGACCGGGTTCTCAGCGCGGCCGGATCGTCGATGTACAGCACCGCCGACGACATGGTGCGCTTCCTGCGCGCCCAACTACGGCCCGAGAGCTCGCCGTTGCGGGACGCGATCGAACTGACCCAGCGGCCCCGGTTCACGGTGGACCCGAACCTGCGCCTGGGACTCGGCTGGCACCTGAGCCGACTGCCCGACGGTTCCACCATGACCTGGCACAACGGCGGCACCGGCGGATTCAGCACCTGCGCCGCGTTCAGCCGCGAGAGCGGCGTCGCGGTGGTCATGATGGTGAACACCTTCAGCGAGGAGACCGCGACCGCCGCCCGCCCGGTCGACGCCCTCACCTTCCGGCTGCTCGGCGAGCTCGCCGCGGCCTGAGCGCGCCGCAGAGCGCACGGTGGTTGCCGGGCGCCCTGCGTCGTCATGCAAGGACGACTACGCCGGGTCGATCGCCCGGGTGTCCGAGCGGCTGGCAGCAGGCGGCGAAGGTGCGGACATCGCGCTGGGCCGGGGAGGTGAGCTGATGCCGGACTTGTGCGGCGCGCTGCCGCCCACGTCCCCGGATCAGTGCGCCAGCGCGATGCCGAAGGCGTCGCCGTCGCTGCCCGCGGTGAAGCCGAGGTCGGCTTCGGCGAGGGCCGTGGCCGATTCCAGGGTGCCGGACCTGACCTTGAGCACGGTGACCGTGCCGGCGGCGTTGCCGGGGGCGCCGACCAGCGGTTCGACGCGGCCGTTGCCGTCGGTGTCCAGGGCGCCGACCGTCCAGCCGAAGTGGTCCGCCTCGGCCGCGGTGCCGGGCACCCCCTCGGTGTCCTGGTCTATCCACAGCGCGCCCTTGGTCGTGATGCCGCCGGTGGCGTTGCCGAAGAGGATCATGGAGGCGCCCGCGCCGGTGGCGGAGCCGACGGCCTCGCTGCGCATGCCGATGACGAGGTCGTCCGTGCCGTCGCCGTCGAAGTCGCCCGACGCCAGTGAGGCGGCGAAGTAGTCCTCGGTCTCGGGGCTGCCGGAGATCCCGGGCGAGGACTGGTCGAAGAGCTTCACGCGGCTGGTGGCGGACAGGCCCTGGGAGCCGCCGTAGAGGACGGCGAGCCGTCCGGCGGCACCCTTGGTGCCGACCTGCTGGTCGGAGACGCCGACGGCGACGTCGGCGTACTCGTCGTCGTTGAAGTGGCCGACGGCCAGCGCGCTGCCCGCGAACTCCTCGATGCCGGTTACGTTTCCGGAGTCGACGTATCCGCCGGAGGCGGGGGTGCCGTTGTTGATGGGCCCGTACAGAATGTGCAGTGAACCGCGGTCCGAGCTGCCCGAGATCTGTTCGCCGATGGTGGCCGAGATCAGGTCGCCGACGCCGTCACCGTTGACGTCCGCGACGGCGAGCTGCTCGCCGAAGCGGTCCTCGGCCTCGGGGATGCCGGGAACGTTGGCGGTGTCCTGGTCGATCTGGACGGTGTCGGCGGCGTTGAGTCCGGTGGCCGTGCCGAGCATGATCTTGATGGTGCCGGCGTTTGACTTTCCGCCGGCGTTGTCGAGGGGCTGGCCGATGGCGAGGTCGCAGTATCCGTCGCCGTTGACGTCGCCGGCGGCCAGTGAGTGGGCGAAGATCTCGTCCTTGGCGACGGTGCCGGGGTAGCCCGCGGTGTCCTCGGTGAAGACCTCGCTCGTGGAGTCGTAGATCCCGCCGGAGCTGCCGTAGTGCACGCTCAGCAGGCCGGCGCCCTCGGTGGTGTCGATGGCCTCCAGCGGGACGGAGACCGCCAGGTCGGCGTAGCCGTTGCTGTCGAAGTCGCAACTCGCCACCGACTGGCCGAAGCTGTCGTCTCCCTCCGGGTCTCCGGAGACGCCCGGGGAGGCCTGGTCGATGCGGACCGCGGTACTCGCCGGACCGGTTGACGTGCCGCCCGCGATGATGACCGATCCCGCGCGCGCGTGACCGCCGACGGAGTTCCCGGGAAGGCCGACGGTGAGGTCCGGCTTGCCGTCGCCGTTGAAGTCGTACGGCGCGGCAGCTCCGCCGGATCCGGCGACGAGGGCGACCGTGGTCGCCGCAGCCGCGCACACGAGCAAAGCGACGGCTGCGTGCCATGCCCTGGGCCGACGTCTGGTTGCCTTCTCTTCGGCCATGGCTGCCCTTCACTTGTCTGCGGCCGTACGGGAGTTCCCGTGACGGGAAATCGCTGTGGAGACCCGTGACCGGGAGTGCGGACCAGGGTCACGACAGACCTGGCCGCGCGGTCGACGACGCAGGTTATCCCGGCTTTCATCTCGACTTGATCACGGTCGACAGGGGGCGCCGCATGCCGATCTGGCAGTGGCTGAATTCGTTTGCCGCTGGTCAATGGGGGTAGCAGACCGTCTGAAGATCCCGTGACCGGCCCGTGTGCGGCAGGCATAGCGGTTGATCTCGTTACAAATCCGTTGTCATGGGCATAGTCAGGGCGCTTGCGATCATCTACCGTGAACGCCGCTCGGGTGCGTCCTGCCCTCCGGTATCGACCGCATCCGGCTCCCCTGCTCCCGGCCGATCGTCTCCACGCGGGCGATCGGCCTTGTGGTTTGAAGGAGTGCCGTGCCCAGCCCCTCTCGCCGCCGCTCGCTCGCGGGTCTCCGGCGCCGTCGCGCCGGACGTCCCGCGCGCGCCGTCGCCCTGACATCCGGCAGTGTGCTGCTGGCACTGTGTGCGACCGTGCTGCCCCAGCCCGCGCTGACCCCGACGGCCCGCGCCGCCGAGTCCGCGCCCTGGGCGGACACCGAGCCTCCCGAGCAGCGCACCGGTACCGCCGCGGGCCGGGGGCACGAGGTCGGTGCCGGGCGCACCGACGCCACCGGAAGCGACACGCTCGACGCCGAGGACCTGAGGGCGGCGAAGGACGCGCTGCGGCTGCACGAGTCCGGCCCCGGGTTCACCCCGGTCGAGCCGGAGGTGAAGGCACCGAAGCTCGAACCGGCCACCACGGGCGGCCCGGACGGCTCGACCGGCTTCGACGCCGGGCGCAGCGTCGAGCTGTCCGGCGAACGGACCACGAACTCCAAGGAGTTCCGCAACCCCGACGGCACCCGCACCACCCGCGTCTACACCGAGCCGGTGCACTACCGGGACGGCTCCGGGGCCTGGAAGGAGATCGACACCTCCCTGGTCCCGGCCGCCGAGGCCAAGGGCACGCCGGAGCAGGCGGGCGGCGACCGGCTCGCCGCCACCTCCGACGACACCGGACTCACCCTGGCCACCCGCGGTGACGACCCCGCGCTGGCCGAACTGACGGTCGACGACGGTCGGCACAAGGTCGGCTTCGGCCTCGCCGGCGCCGCCGGCAGCACCGCCGAGGTGCGGGACGACGCCGCCCACTACGAGGACATCCGGCCCGACTCGGACGTGGTGCTGGAGGCGGCGCACGGGGCCGTCAAGGAGACGATCGTCCTCAACTCGCCCGACGCGCCGCGGGAGTGGACCTTCCCGCTCCACCTCGACGGGCTCACCCCGTCGCTCGACGAGCACGGGGCCGTGCTGCTGAAGGACGCCAGGGGGAAGGTCCAGGCCGTCGTCCCGAAGGGGTGGATGGAGGACTCCGGCCACGATCCGAAGACCGGCGGACCGGCCCTCTCCGGGGACGTCGACTACCGCCTGGTGGAGAGCGACGGCCGCTGGTCGCTCAAGGTCGAACTGGACAACGCCTGGCTGGACTCGCCGGGGCGCGTCTACCCGGTGCGGGTCGACCCGAGCGTCGACGACATCGACACCAACGGCGACTCCTTCGTCCAGGACACCTGGCCGGACGGCAACTTCGCCGGTGACGACGAGCTGAAGATCGGCAGCTACGACGGCGGCACCAACCGCGCCATCAGCTACATGCGGTTCGACAACGTCACCAGCCAGCTGAAGAACCGTTACATCCTCAACGCCGACCTCGGCCTGTACAACGTCTGGTCCTCCAGCTGCACCGCACAGGAGATGACGGTCAACCAGGTCACCGGCTCGTGGAGTTCGACCACGGTCACCTGGAACAACCGGCCGCCGAGCGCCGACCACGTGATCGCCTCCGACTCCTTCGCCTACGGTGAGAACTGCAGCGGCTCCAAGTGGCGCGTCATCGACCTGGGCAAGAAGGGCACCGACCTCGTCGAGGGCTGGGTCAACGGATCGGTCGCCAACCACGGCCTGGCGATGTGGGCCGACTTCGCCTCCTCCGGCCCCTGGAAGCGCTTCGGCAGCGCCAACTCCGCCAACAAGCCCTACCTGGCGATCACGCACAGCGCATACGGCGCCCAGTACAGCGTCGGCTCGCAGACCGCCCCGCTGACCGGTGGCCAGAGCGGCGAGGTCACCGTCAACGTCAAGAACCTCGGCGACTTCACCTGGGAGCCGCTCGGCTGGAACGAGGTCCGCCTGGGCGCCCGGGTGCGCAACTACAGCACCGGCGCCTTGATGGGCCAGGTCGCCTTCACCCGCCTCAACGAGCGCCTCACGCCGGGTGACGACGCCGACCTCAGCGCGCGCATACCCCCGCTGCCCCCGGGGCAGTACAAGATCAACTTTGATATGCAGCGGCTGCGGGACCAGAAGTGGTTCTCCAGCGAGGACGTTCCGGTCGCCACCGTCACCGTCACCTCGCAGGACGTCGGCCCGCGCATCACGGACGTCTACCCGAACCCGGGTGGCCAGGTCGGCAGCCTGACCCCGGCGCTGTACATGTCCGCCGAGTCCATCGACAACTACCCGGCGGGCGCCGCCCTCAACTACTACTTCGAGGTCTGCGCGGGCACCGCCGCAGCCCCGTCCGGCTGTGTCAACTCCGGCTGGCTGACCAAGCGCACCTGGAACGTCCCGGCCGGCAAGCTGACCTGGGGCAAGCAGTACATCTGGCGCGTCAAGGCGCGTGAGAACGGCCTGGCGACCCCGCTGAGCCCCTTCTACACCTTCACCACCGCCGTCGAGCAGCCCGCGATCACCTCGCACCTGGGCGGTCAGGGCCTGGACGGATCCGGCCGTGAGGTCGACCCCGGCATCGGCAACTACACGACCACCGACACCGACGCGACGGTCGCCACGGCCGGCCCCGGCCTGACCGTGACACGCACGTACAACAGCCGCGACCCGCGCTCCGACAACGTCTTCGGCGCCGGCTGGTCCACCCGCTACGACATGCGGATCGAGCCGGACGGCGACGGCACCGGCAACGTCGTGGCCACCCTTCCGACAGGCCGTCAGGTCCGCTTCGGCAAGAACCCCGACGGCAGCTTCGCGCCCCCGTACGGCAGCTTCTCCACCCTCACCGCCGTCACCGGCGGCGGCTGGAAGCTGACCGACAAGGACCAGACCAGCTACGTCTTCGACGACAGCGGCAGGCTCACCGGTGTCACCGACTACCGGGACCGCGAGCAGACCCTCACCTACAACACCTCCGGCGAGCTGACCACGGTCACCGCCACCGGCGGCCGCGCCCTGCACTTCACCTGGTCGGGCGGCCACGTGGCGACCGTGTCCACCGACGCCCCCGCCACCGGCGCCGACCCGCTGACCTGGTCGTACACCTACGACGGCGACAAGCTCACGCTGGTCTGCGGCCCGGAGGACAGCCTCGGCGCCTGCACCGCGTACGGCTACGGTGACGGCTCGCATCACCGCACGGTCGTCCGCGATGCCGGTCCGTTCTCCTACTGGCGCCTGGACGAGCAGGACGGCGCCACCGACGCGGCCAGCGACCTGCCGCTGGACCGGGACGCACACGCCGGCACCTACCAGGACGTGCAGCTCGGCACCGCCGGTGCCCTCGCGGGCAGCGCGGCCACCGCGGCCACCTTCAACGGCAGCACCTCCTATGTGCGACTGCCGGACCAGCTGGTCACCGACACCCCTTATCTGACCGCCGAGTTGTGGTTCCGTACCACCGGCAGCGGTGTCCTCTTCAGCTACCAGAACCACACCCTGGAGGAGGCCACCACCGGCAAGTACACCCCGGCCCTTTACGTGGGCACGGACGGCAAGCTGCGCGGCGAGTTCTGGAACGGCACCGCCGCACCGATCACCTCGGCGGGCACCGTCAACGACGGCACCTGGCACCACGCGGCCCTGACCGCCGCCGGAAACACGCAGACCCTCTACCTGGACGGCGCGAAGGTCGGCAGCCTGGCCGGCGACATCACCCAGGACGACCAGCGCTTCGTCTACCTGGGCGCCGGCTACTGGAACAACTGGCCCGCCACCACCGGCACCATCGGCCACTTCACCGGCGACATCGACGAGGCCGCGGTCTACAACCGCCCCCTCGGCGCCCGCACCGTCGCAGAGCATCACGCCGCCGCGCAGGTCGCCCAGCAGCTCACCACGGCGACACTGCCCAGCGGCCGGGTGCACGCCCAGGTGGCGTACGACACCGTGCACGACCGGGTGTCGTCCTACACCGACGCGAGCGGCGGCACCTACGCCCTGTCGGCGCTGAAGGTCACCGGCACCGAGGCCAAGCCCGCCACCGACGACGGGCCTGCCGTCGCCGGGACCACCACCCTCACCGCCACGGTCACCGACCCCGACCAGCGCAAGTCCAGCTACACCTACGACCCGTTGCAGGGCAACCGGCTGATCGAGCAGACCGACGCCCTCGGCAACACCGCGCACTTCGCGTACGACACCGGCGGCTTCCTGGCGGCCACCACCGGCCCCGACGGCTCGGTCACCCGCCTCGGCCACGACGAGCGCGGCAACAAGATCTCGCAGACCACCTGCCGTGACACCGGCGACGAGAACAGCTGCCACACCTCCTACTACAGCTACCACCTGAACACCGCCGACCCGCTCGACCCGCGCAACGACCAGCTCATCGCCGTACGCGACGCCCGTTCGTCGAGCGCGAGCGACAACACGTACAAGACCGGCTACGGCTACAACGCCTACGGCGACCGGACGTCCACCACGACCCCGGCGACTGCGGACTTCCCGTCCGGCCGTACCGAGTCCTTCACCTTCACCGACGGCACGGAGGCGGCGGTCGGCGGCGGCACGGTCCCGGCGGGCCTGCTCGCCACCAGCACCGACATGCGCGGCAAGGTGACCACGCGGCAGTACACGGCCGCCGGCGACCTGGCGAAGGTCACCGACCCGGCGGACGTGACGACCTCCTACGGCTACGACGCGCTGGGACGGGAGACGTCCGCCAAGCGGATCTCCGACGCGTTCCCGACGGGCGTCACCTGGAACACCGCCTACGACGGGGAGTCCCGCGTCACGGCGCGGAGCGAACCACCGGTCGAGAACGAGGTCACGGGCGTCACCCACCAGGCCCGCACCGCGTACACGTACGACCCGGACGGCAATGTGCTGACCACGGTCGTCTCGGATCAGACGGGCGGCGACCCGGCACGCACCGTCACCCGCACCTACGACACCCACGGCCGCCTCGCCACTCACACCGACGCCGAGGGCAACCAGGAGACGTACGCCTACGACGTCCACGGCCACCAGACCAGCCGCACCCTGCCGGGACAGGGAACCTTCCAGTACACCTACACGGCTGTCGGCAACCTGGCGACGGTCACCCTCACCGGCTACACCGGCGACCCGAACAACCCGGCCGCCGCACGGGACGTGGTGCTGGACTCCTACGCGTACGACCCGGCCGGCCGTCTGGCCGAGCACACCGACGCGATGGGCCGCACCACCCGCACCACCTACTACGACGACGGGCTCGAAGCGCGGCGGATCCTGGTCGGCTTCCACAACCCGGACGGCACCACACGCGATCTCGTCCTCAGCGACCTCGCCTACGACGCGGCGGGCCACCTGACCCGCGAGACCACCGGCAACGGCAAGGTGCTCACCGTCTACGAGACCGACGCGGCCGGCCGTACCACCGCCGAGGTCCTCGACCCGTCGGGCCTGGCACGCCGCACCGCGTACACATACGACGCCGTCGGCGCGGTGCTCTCCGAGACCCGCACCGGCGCGGGTGGCACCCGCACCGAGAAGGTCACCTACGAGCGGCATGTCACGGGTGCGGTCACCCGGCAGACGGTCGAGAACGGCACCGACGACCTCGTCACGACCTACACGGTCGACGACCGGGGCCTGGCGGTCGCGGAGACCTCCCCGCGCGGCAACGCGACGGGCGCCGACCCGACGGCGTACACCACCGACCACACCTACGACGCGCTCGGCCGCCTCACCGAGACGCGGCTGCCCCCGGTGACCGCCGAGACCCGGCAGTCGGCGGCGGCCACCGTCCGCCCGACGAGCACCCTCGGCTACAACGCCTTCGGCGACGTGACGGACGCCCGCGACCCGAACGGGAAGGTCGTGCGCACCGCGTACGACCGCCTGGGCCGCGTCACGGGCACGACCCTGCCCGCCTACACCCCGCCGGGCGCGACAACCCCGCTGACCAGCAAGGTCTCCCGCACCTACGACGCGGCGGGCAACCTGGCCAGCGAGACCGACGCCCTCGGCAAGGTCACGACGTACACCTACGACCAGCTCGGCAACCTCGCCAAGGTGACACAGCCGGCCCCGCAGGACGGCGCCGCCGCCCCGGTGTCCACGTTCACCCACGACCTGCTGGGCGAACAGCTGTCGACCACCGACCCGACGGGGGCCCGCACCGAGGCGACGTACGACGACCTCGGCCGTCAGATCACGGCCACCGTCATCGAACGCCGTCCGGCACAGGGCTCGTTCACGACGACACTCCGCTACGACGACGCCGGCAACCTGCTGTCGACGAACAGCCCGACCGGCCTCACCGCGTCCGGGACCTACAACGCGGCGGGTGCTCCGCTCACCGCGACGGACACCGCGGGCGGCGTGACGGCCTACACCTACGGCCCCACGGGCCTGCCCGCGTCGGTGACGACCCCCCAGGGCCGCACCAGCCGTACGACGTACGACCTGGCGGGCCGGGCGACGGCGACGAGCGACGAGGACAGCGCCGGCACGGTCCTGCGCACCGCGGGCTCGGCGTTCGACGCGGACGGCAACCCGGTCGCGGTCACGGATGAGCTCGGCCACACCACCACCCAGACGTTCGACGCGCTGGGCCGCCTGACCAAGCTGGCCGAGCCGGTCGACGCCGACACCTCGATCACCACGACGTACGGCTACGACGCGGCGGGCCACCGCACGCGGCTGACGGACGGACGGGGGAACACCACCTGGTACGACTTCACGTCGCACGGCCTGCTGGAGTCGGTGGTGGAGCCCTCCACCACGACCCACCCGGACCCGGCGGACCGCACCTGGACCACCGTGTACGACGAGGCCGACCAGCCGGTGAAGGAGCTCCATCCGGGCGGCGTGACGGTCGAGCGCGGCTTCGACGCGCTGGGTCGTCTGACCCGGAACTCGGGCGCGGGCGCCGAGGCGGCCACGACCGCGGACACCTTCGGCTATGACGCGATGGGCCGCCTGACCTCGGCGAGCGCGCCGGGCGGCACCGACACGTTCACCTACGACGACCGCGGCAACCTGCTGTCGGCCGGCGGCCCGTCCGGCACGGCCGGCTTCACCTACGACGAGGAGGGCAGACTCACCGCCCGCACGGACGCGGCGGGTCAGGCCACCTTCGGCTACGACACCGCGGGCCGGCTGCGGACGGCGGCGGACCCGCTGACGCAGACCACACTGACATACGGCTACGACACGGCCTCGCGTCTGGCGTCGATGACGTACGGCGGCGCGGGCGCGACCCGCACCCTGGGCTACGACGTCCTGGACCGCCCCACGTCGGACCAGGTGAAGTCCCCGTCCGGGACGACCACGGCGTCGACGGCCTACACCTACGACAAGGCGTCCCGCCTCGCCGAGAAGACGACGACGGGCGCGGCCGGCGCGGGCACCCAGTCCTACGGCTACGACTGGGCGGGCCGCCTCACCAGCTGGACCGGCGTCGACGGCACGGTCACGTCGTACACCTGGGACAAGTCGGGCAACCGCACCGGCGCGGGTGCCGCGACGGCCGTCTACGACGAGCGCAACCGGCTGCTGTCGGCCGGGGACACCACCTACACGTACTCGGCGCGCGGCACCCGCACCGGCAGCACGGACGCGAGTGGCACCCACACCGCGGCCTTCGACGCGCTCGGCCGGATGGTGTCGGCGGACGGCACGACGTACGCGTACGACGCGCTGGGCCGCCTGGTTCAGCAGGGCGCTGACCCGCTCACGTACGCCGACCAGTCGAACAACCCGGTCGCCACGGCCGCGGGTCTGATCTTCCGTGACCCCGCGGGCGAGGCACTGTCCTCGGCGGCCGGCGACGGCAGCAACGCGCGCGGGCTGCTGTCGGACGTGGTGCACGACGATGTGACGGGCGCCCTCGACGTGGCGACCGGCGCGCTGGGCGCATCGACGTCCTACTCACCGTTCGGCGAGATCACGGCCCAGTCGGGCACCGCCGGACCACTCGGCTACCAGGGCGAGTACACCGACCCGGCCACCGGCCAGGTGAACATGCACGCCCGCTGGTACGACCCGGCGACGGGCGGCTTCTCCTCGCGGGACTCCTGGACGCTGAACCCCGTGCCGTCGATCAACGCGAACCGGTACGGGTACGGCAACGGCGATCCGCTGCGGAACACCGACCCGAGCGGACACGACGTATGTCTCTTCGGTGGCTGCATCGACACCGACTGGGTCGACAAGGGCATCCGAGAGGCCGAACGGTACGCGAACAAGGGGTACAACGCGGCCAAGTCGGGCGCTCGTTGGGTCGTCAAACACCCCGGCAAGGCGCTGCGCTTCGCCGGCAAGCGGGTGCTCGGCCCGATCGGCTGGGCCTGGGACGCGTACGACCTGTACAAGCAGCTGAGCAACCGGCAGACCCGCTTGGAGACGCTGCCCTACGCCACCCCCATTCCCTCCTCGGGACCGAACAACTACAGCACCGGCCCGTACCGTGGCCGCGTCATCTCCTCCGGTTACGGCGGTGGCGGTGGCGGCGGTGGAGGCGGCGGCACCGCGGGCCCGTGCGCGTTCCGCTGCGTCGACGCGGGCCCGCCGCCGCCCCCGCCCCCGCCGCCGTGGGCCGAGCTGATCAAGCAGGCCCTGACGACCAAGACGGCGCGCCCGACCTCGGGCAACCAGGTCGACAAGGAGCACCAGAAGTACGTCGACGACGCGTTCACCCGGGCGCAGAAGGACCTGAAGCTCTCGGAGGACGAGCTGCGGGGCTTCTTCAAGATGTTCCCGCGTCCGGCGGAGGGCTCGTCCTACCAGGAGGAGTTCGCCAATTTCGTCAAGAACTGGCAGGACCAGGAGGAGAACTGCACCTCGGGGAACCAGAGCTCGATCTACTACCACCCGCTCGACGACCTGGACCGAGCCAGGGGCGCGGTCGGATGCCTGCAGAAGGACGCCATCAAGCTGACGGGGCGCGGTGCCGCGCCCGACGACAAGGACACCGACCTGGTCGGCAGTGACACCCGGCGCGACGGCAAGCACGACCCGACCGGCTACCAGAAGGGCAAGGGTCTCGCCAGGGGCCACCTGATCGGCCGACAGCTCGGCGGCAGTGGGACGGAGATGCGCAATCTCGTCCCGCAGTACACGATCCCGAACTCCGTCATCCAGAAGGGCTTCGAGGACAGGATCGCCAAACGCATCACCGGTGGCGAACGGATCTACTACCTCGCTGTTCCGCTGTACGACGGCGATTCCGTGATCCCGTACGAGACCAGGCTGTACGCGATCGGCAATCAGGGCACGAACGACTCGATCGTCGTGAAGAACACGCCGACGGGGAGATAGGCACCGGCCGGGGAGGGGCGACCCTCCCCGGCTTCTCAACGCACCAGCGGGAACCGGTCCCTGACGTCGGTGAGCAGCCGACGGTGACGCGCGGCCCAGTCGCCCGGGGGCACCACGGGCACCGTGACGAACACCTGGGAGCCGGTGACGTCGTAGACGCTCACCTCCGTGCACCCGCTCTCGGTCTCCTCCGTGGGGTCGATCATGATCCGTGGGGAGCGTCCGCTCTCCAGCCAGGTCGCCTTCCGGCCGGCCTCGGCGGAGTCCAGCACCTCGGCCCAGCTGTCGAGGTCGTACGCGTTGAGATACAGCTCGACGCGGCCACTGACAAACCCGGTGTCGACCAGGATCTCGGCCTGGAGGGCGTCGTAGTCGTCAGAGCCCGAGAGACTCAGACCATCGACGATGCGCACGGAGACGCTCTGCTCCTCATCCGAAAGGTGGATCAGCTCGACAGGGCTGGAATCGGGCATGGCGTTGCTACCTCTCGCTGACAATGCGCACACGTAGCACGCCACGATGCCATGAGCCTTCCACAGCGCACACGAAGGGCGCCCTGCGGACCGTCGCAGGGCGCCCTTCGGCGTACGCGCGTCGTACGGCTACAGCTTCTCGATCACATAGTCGATGCACTTCGTCAGCGCCTCGATGTCCGCCGGGTCGATCGCCGGGAACATCGCGACGCGGAGCTGGTTGCGGCCGAGCTTGCGGTAGGGCTCGGTGTCGACGATGCCGTTGGCGCGCAGGACCTTGGCGACGGCGGCGGCGTCGATCTCGTCCGAGAAGTCGATCGTGCCGATGACGGCCGAGCGCTTGGCCGGGTCCGTGACGAACGGGCTGGCGTACTTGATGTCCTCGGCCCAGCCGTACAGCGTGCGGGCGGAGGTGGCCGTGCGGCGGACCGCCCAGTCGAGGCCGCCCTGGCCGTTGATCCACTCCAGCTGCTGGTTCAGCAGGAAGAGGGTGGCGAGGGCGGGGGTGTTGTACGTCTGGTTCTTGCGGGAGTTGTCGATCGCCGTGGGGAGCGAGAAGAACTCCGGGATGTGGCGGCCGGACGCGTGGACGCGCTCGGCGCGCTCGATGGCGGCCGGGGAGAAGACTCCGATCCACAGGCCGCCGTCGGAGGCGAAGGACTTCTGCGGGGCGAAGTAGTAGACGTCGGTCTCGGAGACGTCGACCGGGAGGCCGCCGGCGCCCGACGTCGCGTCGACCAGGACCAGGGAGCCCTCGTCCGCGCCCGCCACGCGCTTGATCGGCATGGCGACACCGGTGGAGGTCTCGTTGTGGGTGAAGGCGTAGACGTCGACGCCCGCCTCGGCCTCGGGCTGCGGGTGCGTGCCGGGGTCACTGGCGATGACGGTGGGCTCGGCCAGCCAGGGGGCCAGCTTGGCGGCCTTCGCGAACTTCGAGCTGAACTCGCCGAAGTTCAGGTGCTGCGACTTGTTCTCGATCAGGCCGTGCGTCGCGACGTCCCAGAACGCCGTCGAGCCGCCGTTGCCGAGGATGACCTCGTAGCCCTCGGGGAGCTGGAACAGCTCGCGGATGCCCTCGCGCACCTGGCCGACCAGGTTCTTGACCGGGGCCTGGCGGTGGGAGGTACCGAGGAGGGAGGCTCCGGTCGCGGCCAGCGCGTCCAGCGCTTCCGTCCGCACCTTGGAGGGGCCCGCGCCGAAACGTCCGTCGGCGGGCTTGATGTCAGCGGGAATCTGGATCTCAGCCACGGGGGGAGCGTAGCTGTTTCGGGAAACCTGGGTGAAACCTCGTCCGTCGGGTGAGACGGCGTTTCCGTGGGCGTCGGAGCGGGTGGACGTCGGCTGGTTTGCTGGAGGGATGACGGATCTCGAAGCAGAGCTGCGTACCGTCGTCCGGGGTGAGGTCCGGTTCGACGTCGCCGCCCGGGCACTGGTCACCATGGACGCCTCCAACTACCGGCGTGTCCCACTCGGTGTGGTCGCACCACATGATGCCGACGACGTCGCAGCCGTACTGGAGGTGTGCCGGGACCACATGGTGCCGGTCGTGGCCCGCGGCGGAGGTACCTCGATCGCGGGACAGGCCACCGGCACGGGCGTCGTCCTGGACTTCACGCGGCACATGAACAAGGTCGTGTCGCTGGACCCGGAGACCCGCACCGCCGTCGTCCAGCCCGGCCTGGTCCTCGACCGCCTCCAGGACGCCGCGGCCCCGCACGGGCTCCGCTTCGGCCCCGACCCCTCCACCCACAGCCGCTGCACGCTCGGCGGAATGATCGGCAACAACTCGTGCGGCTCGCACTCGGTGGCGTGGGGGACGACCGCGGACAGTGTGCGGGAGCTGGACGTGATCACCGCGCGAGGGGAGCGGTTGCGGCTCGGGCGGGAGTGGGCCGGGGCGCCGGAGGGGCTGCGGGAGCTGGTGGAGGGGGACCTGGCCCGGCTGCGGACCGGCTTCCCCGAGCTGCCCCGCCGTATCTCCGGTTACGCGCTCGACGCCCTGCTGCCGGAGAAGGGCGCCGATGTCGCCCGGTCCTTCTGCGGGAGCGAGGGCACCCTCGGCATCCTCACCGGGGCGGTCGTACGGCTCGTGGAGGCGCCAGGCGCGCGTGCGCTCGCCGTGCTGGCGTACCCGGACGAGAGCGCCGCTGCGGAGGCGGCCGCCGGGCTGCTGCCGTACGGGCCGCTCACGGTGGAGGGCATGGCGGCCGACCTGGTGCCCTCACCGACCGCGCTGCCGGCCGGCGGAGCCTGGCTGTTCGTCGAGACGGGCGGGGAGTCCAAGACGGAGGCACGCGCGCGTGCGGAGGCGATCGTGCGCGCCGCCGACGTCGTCGACGCCCTCGTCGTCACCGACCCGGCCGGACAGCGGGCCCTGTGGCGCATCCGGGAGGACGCGAGCGGTACGGCCACCCGGATGCCCGACCGGGGAGAGGCCTGGCCCGGCTGGGAGGACTGCGCGGTGCCACCGGCGCGGCTCGGGGCCTACCTGCGGGACTTCCGTGCGCTGCTGACCGCCCACGGCCTGCGCGGCACCCCCTACGGGCACTTCGGCGACGGCTGCATCCACGTCCGTATCGACTTCGACCTGCTCACGGAGGCGGGCGTCGGCCGCTTCCGGCGTTTCTCGGAGGAGCTCGCCGAGGTCGTCGTGGCGCACGGCGGCTCGCTGTCCGGGGAGCACGGGGACGGGCAGGCACGGGCCGAGCTGCTCCCGAAGATGTACGGGGAGGAGCTGGTCGGTCTCTTCGAGCGGGTGAAGGGGGTCTGGGACCCCGACGACCTGCTCAACCCGGGCATGCTGGTGCGCCCCGCTCCCCTCGACTCCAACCTCCGCTTCGCCGTCCTGCCCCGCGAGCCGGTCGACGTCGCCTTCGGATACCCGGCCGACGGCGGCGACTTCTCGGCGGCCGTACGGCGCTGCGTCGGGGTCGCCAAGTGCCGTACGACATCGGCGACCGGCTCCGCCGTCATGTGCCCGTCCTTCCGGGCCACCGGCGACGAGGAGCACTCCACGCGCGGGCGTGCCCGGCTGCTGCACGAGATGCTCGCCGGGGAACTGGTGACCGACGGGTGGCGTTCGACGGAGGTGCGGGACGCGCTGGATCTGTGCCTGGCCTGCAAGGGGTGCCGGTCCGACTGTCCGGTCGAGGTCGACATGGCCACGTACAAGGCGGAGTTCCTGCACCACCACTACGAGGGACGGCGCCGCCCGGCCTCCCACCACAGCATGGGGCGGTTGCCACAGTGGCTGCGCCTGGTGGCACGCACGCGTACCGCTTCGCTGGTCAACGTGCTGGCCGCCGTACGGCCGTTGGCGTGGGCGGCGAAACGGCTCGGCGGGATCGCGCCGGAGCGGGAGATCCCGCGGCTGGCGACGCGGACGTTCAGCCGGTGGTGGGAGCGGCGGCGTGCGCAGGCGGCGGCCGCAGGAGAGGGCCTGGGCAGGGACGGTGAGCTGGTCATCCTGTGGCCGGACACCTTCACCGAGCACCTCTCGCCGTCCGTTGGGCAGGCGGCCGTACGGGTGCTGGAGGCGGCCGGGCTGCGGGTGGCGTTGCCGCCGACGGTGCGTATGAGGACCCCGTCGGGGGACGGGGGAGCCGACGGGGGCGTGGCGGTGGCGATGGACCCGGTCTCGGTGTTCCGGGGGCGCGGGCGGGTCTGCTGTGGGCTGACGTACGTCTCCACGGGGCAGCTCGACCGTGCCCGCGCGGTGCTGCGCCGCACGCTCGACCTGATGGAGCCGGTGCTGGAGGGCCCCGCCCCGGTCGTCGTCCTGGAGCCGAGCTGCGCGGCGGCACTGCGCTCGGACCTGCCGGAGCTGCTGCACGACGATCCGCGGGCCCGCCGTCTGGCCGACCGCGTCCTGACCTTCGCTGAGACCCTGGAGCGGCTCGCTCCCGACTGGACGCCGCCCCGCCTGGACCGGCCGGCCGCCGGGCAGACCCACTGCCATCAGCACGCGGTCCTGGGCGACGCGGCCGACCGCCGACTGCGTGCCGCGGCGGGGTTGAGCGGGGAGTTGAGCGGTGGCTGCTGCGGTCTCGCGGGCAACTTCGGGTTCGAGAAGGGGCACTTCGAGGTGTCGGTGGCGTGCGCTGAGGAGCAGTTGCTGCCGGCGGTGCGGGCGGCGCAGGAGGGGACCGTGGTGCTGGCGGACGGGTTCTCGTGCCGGACGCAGCTTCAACAGCTGGCGGGGGTGCGAGGGCGGCATCTGGCGGAGGTCCTGGCGGAAGGGCTGGAGGAGAGGTGACGAACGAGCTGGGGCGGGTGGCCGTCCTCTCCGACATCCACGGGGTGCTGCCCGCCCTGGAGGCAGTGCTCGCCGAGCCGGAGGTGGCCGACGCCGAGCGCATCGTGCTCACCGGGGACATCACGGCGGGCCCGCAGCCTGCCGAAGTGCTCGGCCTGCTGCGCGAGCAGGGTGAACGCGTGCTGTGGCTGGCGGGGAACGCGGACCGGGAGCTGGTCGAGTACCGGCGGGGCGAGCGCGACGCGATCCCCGACCCGATCGGCCCGTACGCGGCCGCCTGTCTCACCGACGAACACGTCGCGTTCCTCGCGTCCCTCCCCAAGACGCTCACGCTTCCCGTCCGTGGCCTCGGCGACGTCCTCTTCTGCCACGCCACACCCCGCGACGACGAGGAGATCGTCCTGGTCGACTCGCGGCTCGCCCGGTGGACGGAGATCTTCGCGGACCTGCCGGAGAACGTCCGCACCGTGGTCTGCGGGCACACCCACATGCCCTACGTCCGCCTCGCCCACGGCCGTCTGGTGGTCAACCCCGGCAGTGTCGGCATGCCGTACGGCCGGGTGGGCGCCCACTGGTGCCTGCTGGGCCCGGGAGCCGACATGCGGGTGACGCCGTACGACATCGCCGGGGCCGTCGACCGGATCGTGGCGCGGTGCGCGTATCCGGAGATCGCCGAGTGGGCCGACACCTACCTCAACGCCCGGGCCACGGACGCCGACGCGCTCGGGGCGTTCGCGCCCCGGGACGGGCGGGAGACGGGCTCGTGACCGGGCCGGATCAGCCGTTCGGCCGAGCTCTGTCCGGTGCGCCGGGCCGGAGGCAGCGCCCGACCCGCGAACCCGCGCCGACTGTGCTGGACTGGCCTCAGTCGTCCTGAGCCACGCGCCTCTAGGAGCCCTGACCGTGCCCCTGCCCCTCCGCGTCCAGCCCCTCACCCGCGCCGAGCACCTGGCGTTCGTCGCGGCCCGTCCGTCCGCCAGCCATATGCAGATGCCCTCCTGGGGCGAGGTGAAGCCGGACTGGACGCCGGAGAGCCTGGGCTGGTTCGACGAGGAGGGGCGGCCGACCGGGGCCGGGCTCGTGCTCTTCCGGCCGTTGCCGAAGCTGAAGAAGTACCTGGCGTATCTGCCGGAGGGGCCGCTGATCGACTGGCACGCGCCCGACCTCGCCGAGCGGTGGCTCGCGCCGATGCTCGCGTACCTCAAGAGCAGGGGCGCCTTCTCGGTGAAGATGGGCCCGCCCGTCGTCGTACGCCGCTGGAACAGCGAGGCGGTGAAGGCGGCCATCGCCGACCCGGCCGCCCGGCGGCTGCGCGACGCCGAGCCGACGTCCTGCGATCAGCGTGCCCTCGACATCGCCGAAGGGCTGCGGCGGGCCGGCTGGCGGCAGGCCGAGCCGGGGAGCGAGGAGGGCTTCGCGGCGGGGCAGCCGCGGTACGTCTGCCAAGTGCCCTTCGCCGGACGGTCGTTGGACGACGTCCAGCGCGGCCTCAACCAGCAGTGGCGGCGCAACATCAAGAAGGCCGAGAAGGCGGGTGTGAAGGTCGTGCGGGGCGGCCACGAGGATCTGCCCGTCTTCTACGACCTCTACGTCGAGACCGCCGAGCGGGACCGTTTCATCCCGCGCCCGCTGCCCTACTTCCAGCGCATGTGGACCGCGCTCACCGCCGAACACCCCGACCGCATGCGGCTCTACCTCGCCCACCACGACGGAGACACCCTCGCCGCCGCCACGATGCTGACGGTCGGCACACATGTGTGGTACTCCTACGGCGCCTCCACCGGCCGCAGACGCGAGGTCCAGCCGAACAACGCCATGCAGTGGCGCATGATGACCGATGCCCACGAACTCGGCGCCGCCGTCTACGACTTCCGCGGCATCACCGACACGCTGGAGGAGTCCAACCACCTGCTGGGCCTGCTGCGGTTCAAGGTGGGGGCCGGAGGTGAGGCGGTGGAGTACCTGGGGGAGTGGGACTTCCCGCTGAACCGGATGCTGCACAAGGCGCTGGATCTGTACATGGCGCGGCGGTAGTCCGGCGGCGGCTGGGCCGGGCCGCTCCAGTCCGCCCGTCCACACTCTGGGACAGTGGCGTAATGGGTTCACACACCTGACGGGGTCTACTACCCTGGACTGGGCAGTACAGCATGATGAACGCAAGTAGACCTGCCCTCCCCTGCCCTGTCCGCCCGAGTCGAGCCCTGGAACGCCCGTGAGCACCCCCGACGCCGCCGCCACCCCCGCACCGACCCCCGCCCGGGCCGTTCCCGAGCCGGCCGTCGGCGGCCCGCGCCGCTGGGGCTCCCTCGGCCCGGTGGGTCTCGTGCTCGCCGGAGGGATCTCGGTGCAGTTCGGCGGCGCGCTCGCCGTGACCCTGATGCCGAGGGCCGGTGCGCTCGGCGTGGTGGCGCTGCGGCTGCTGGTGGCGGCGGTCGTCCTGCTGCTGGTCTGCCGTCCCCGGCTGCGCGGCCACTCCCGCACCGACTGGGGCACGGTGATCGTCTTCGGGATCACCATGGCGGCGATGAACGGCCTCTTCTACCAGTCGGTCGCCCGCATCCCGCTCGGCGCCGCGGTCACCCTGGAGGTGCTGGGCCCCCTCGCTCTGTCCGTCCTGTCGTCCCGGCGCGCGGTCAACGTCATCTGGGCCGGACTCGCCCTCGCCGGTGTCTTCCTCCTCGGCGGCGGAGGCTTCGACAGCCTGGACCCCATAGGTGTCGCCTTTGCCCTGGGCGCCGGCGCCATGTGGGCGGCCTACATAGTCTTCAGCGCCCGTACGGGCCGACGCTTCCCCCAGGCCGACGGGCTGGCGCTCGCCATGGCAGTGGGGGCCGTACTGTTCCTGCCTCTGGGCATCGCCGAATCGGGCACGAAGCTGCTCGACCCGGTGACCGTCGGACTGGGCGCGGCCGTCGCCGTCCTCTCCTCGGTCCTCCCCTACACCCTCGAACTCCTCGCCCTGCGCCGCCTGCCCGCGGCCACCTTCGCCATCCTTATGAGCCTCGAACCGGCCGTCGCCGCGACCGCCGGCTTCCTCATCCTCGACCAGTCCCTCACCGCCCCCCAGGCCCTGGCCGTCGCCCTGGTCATCGCGGCGAGCATGGGGGCGGTACGGACGCAGGTGGGGCGCGGGAAGCCGAAGGCCGCCGCCAACGGCCAGCGCCCCGCGGGCAACGCTCGTGATCGAAACACCTAGCGCATCAGCAACCCCTGCACGGAAAGCCCGTGGTTGACGCGCAGTCGGCGCAGCTCCCACAGGGCCACCGCGGTCACCGAGGCCGGGGCGCCGAGCACGAGCAGCATCCGGACCGGTACGGGCACGCCCGCGTAGGCGCCGGTGAACAGGTCGACCAGGGCCATCTCCCACACCAGTGTCATGGCCAGCAGCGGCGGCAGCGTCTCGTGGATGTCGGCGGTGCGGAAGACATGGGTGAGCGCCAGGCCCACGCCCCAGACGATGAACGGCAGCACCCACACGAAGACGACCGCGAGGACGACGACCGTGACGACGGTCATCGCCGGGCCGGTCGCGAAACGGCCCTCGGCGAAGCCGGTGAGCACGATCACCGGGAACACGAACACCGCGGCCAGGAGCGCCACGATCGCGCCGAAACACTTGGCCGAACGGCGCAGCAGCTCGCGCCGGGCCGTGTCCGGCACCAGGGCGAGCAGGATGCCGACGGCGACCGGGAACGTCACGGACAGCAGCAGGACGCTGATCCAGGACTGGTCGGTGCGGTTGTCGACGACGTCCCCGATGGAGTCCGCGATCTTGTACGTGACCGACATCCACACCATCGAGGCCAGACCCACCAAGGTGCGGATCTTCTGCATACGGGCCACCGTGGCGTCCTCGACGATGCCCGGCCTGGACGGCTTGAAGACCCTGCGAGCGGTGTGGACGGGGCCGATCCGCCGCCACAGTCGCATCAACGGGCCGGGCGGTGCGGGCGCCGGCGGACCCGGGTACGGCGGGTACGGGTACGGGTACGGCGAGTTGGGCTGCGGCGCGTACGGCTGCGGGCCATGGGGCGGTTGGCCGCCGGCCGGCGGGGTGGGCTGGGGCGGGTACGGACCCGGATGCGGCGGAAACGGCTGCTGCCGGTGTGGGTCGTAGGGCGGCTGTCCGCCCGGGTTCCAGTTGCTCATCCCTCTGTTTCCCCCGATGTGTGAGAACGCGTCGCCCATGCGACGGGCACGCCGGCCGAGTGTATTGATCGCACCCCCCAACCCACACCCACAACCTTCCCTGGGTGAACACTCCTCAATTAATGCAAGCATGCTTGCTTGTTTTCCTTCCCGCTGCCATGCTCCTCACCACGCCGTGCCAGAGGGGAGCGCACCGTGTCCGATCCGACGCCCGTCTTCGACGATCTGCGTGAGGAGAGCGAGGAACTCGACCGGCTGGTCGCCGAGTTGGACGCCGACCGGTGGGCGCTCGCGACTCCGGCGCCCGGCTGGACCGTCGCCCACCAGATCGCGCACCTCGCCTGGACGGACCACTCGGCGCTGCTGGCGGTGACCGACGTGGACGCCTTCCACACACTGGTGGAGAAGGCGCTGGTGACGCCGGGGTCGTTCGTCGACGAGGGGGCGGAGGAGGGGGCCGCTCTTCCGTCCGCCGAGTTGCTGGCGCGGTGGCGGGAAGGGCGGGCCGCGCTCGACACGGCGTTGCGCGAGGCCCCACACGGGGTCCGCTTCCCCTGGTACGGGCCGCCCATGTCCGCCGCCTCCATGGCCACGGCCCGGCTCATGGAGACCTGGGCCCACGGTCTGGACATCGCCGATGCGCTGGGTGTGGTGCGCACACCCACCGACCGGCTGAGGCATGTGGTGTGGATCGGGGTACGGACGCGGGACTTCGCCTTCGGTGTGCACGGACTCCCCGTGCCGCTCGACGACTTCCGTGTCGAACTCCTCTCGCCCTCCGGTGAGGTGTGGGCATACGGCCCCGAGAACGCCCCGCAGCGCGTCACCGGTCCGGCGCTGGACTTCTGTCTCCTGGTCACCCAGCGCGCCCACCGCTCCGACCTCGCCCTGCGCGCCGAAGGCCCCGACGCCGACCGCTGGTTCGACATCGCCCAGGTCTTCGCGGGCCCGCCCGGCGCGGGACGCGCACCGAAGGGGACGGCACAGTGACCCCGCCCGCCCCGCCGACCCTGCGGATCGGCAACGCCTCCGGCTTCTACGGCGACCGCTTCGACGCCATGCGCGAGATGCTCACCGGCGGCGAACTGGACGTGCTCACCGGCGACTACCTCGCCGAGCTGACCATGCTGATCCTCGGCCGCGACCGGCTGAAGGACCCCGGCGCCGGATACGCCCGTACCTTTCTGCGGCAGCTGGAGGAATGCCTCGGGCTGGCCCACGAGCGGGGGGTCAGGATCGTCGCCAACGCCGGCGGGCTCAATCCGGCCGGGCTCGCCGACGCGGTACGGCGGCTCGCGGACCGGCTGGGTGTCCCCGTCCGCGTCGCCCACGTGGAGGGCGACGACCTCACCGCCTCCCACCCCGGCAGCCTGGCCGCCCACGCCTACCTCGGCGGCTTCGGCATCGCGGCCTGTCTGCGGGAGGGCGCGGACATCGTCGTCACCGGGCGGGTGACGGACGCGGCGCTGGTCACCGGGCCCGCCGCCGCGCACTTCGGCTGGGGGCCGGGGGACCACGACCGGCTCGCGGGTGCCGTGGTCGCCGGACATGTGCTGGAGTGCGGGGCGCAGGCGACCGGCGGCAACTACGCCTTCTTCCACGAGAAGGGCCACGACCTCGGCAGACTCCGCCGTCCCGGCTTCCCTCTCGCCGAACTCCACGAGGACGGCACCTGCGTCATCACCAAGCACCCCGGCACCGGCGGCTTCGTCGACGTCGGCACGGTGACCGCCCAACTGCTGTACGAGACGGCGGGTGCCCGATACGCAGGGCCGGACGTCACCGCCCGTCTGGACACCGTACGGCTCACCGAGGACGGTCCGGACCGCGTCCGCGTCGAGGGCGTACGGGGGGAGGCCCCGCCCCCGACCCTCAAGGTGGGCGTCAACCGCCTGGGCGGGTTCCGGGGCGAGGTGGCCTTCGTGCTCACCGGCCTCGACATCGAGGCCAAGGCCGCCTTGGTGCGCGAGCAGATGACGGACACGCTCGCCAAGTCGCCGCCCACCGAGGTTCGTTGGGAACTCGTGCGCACCGACCGGCCGGACGCGACGACCGAGGAGACGGCGAGCGCGCTGCTGCGGCTCGTTGTGCGGGACCGGGACCAGGAGGTCGTCGGACGGGCCCTGAGCGGGGCAGCGGTGGAGCTGGCGCTGTCCAGTTACCCCGGCTTCCATGTGGTGGCACCACCGGGAAAGGGCTCGCCCTATGGGGTCTTCGAGGATGTGTACGTCCCCCATGGTGCCGTCGCCCATGTGGCCGTCCTCCACGACGGACGCCGGGTTCCGGTGCCGTCGGCCCACGACACCGCCGTACTGGACGACGTGCCGGTCCCGGCCCTGCCTGAGCCGCTGTCACCCTCGCCCACGAGACGCGCCCCGCTCGGTCTCGTCGCGGGTGCCCGCAGCGGTGACAAGGGCGGGAACGCCAACGTCGGTGTCTGGGTGCGGACGGACGACGCCTGGCGCTGGCTCGCGCACGAGCTCACCGCCGACCGGTTCCGGCAGCTGATCCCCGAGAGCGGCGAGCTGAAGGTCACCCGGCATGTCCTGCCCGGCCTCCGCGCCCTCAACTTCGTCGTCGAGGGCATCCTCGGCGAGGGCGTCGCCGCCCAGCACCGCTTCGACCCGCAGGCCAAGGCACTCGGCGAATGGCTGCGCAGCCGCCACCTCGACATCCCGGAGATCCTCCTGTGACCGTCCTCGCCTCTTCCCTGGACCCGAAGAGCCCCGAACACGCCGCCAACCGCAAGGCCATGCTCAGCAAGCTCGCCGAACTCGACGCCGAGCACGCCAAGGCCCTCGCGGGCGGCGGCGAGAAGTACGTCGCACGGCACCGCGGACGCGGCAAGCTCCTCGCCCGCGAGCGCATCGAGCTGCTCCTCGACCCCGACACCCCCTTCCTGGAGCTGTCCCCGCTGGCCGCCTGGGGCAGCGACCACACCGTCGGCGCGTCACTCGTCACCGGTATCGGCGTGGTCGAGGGCGTGGAGTGCCTGATCACCGCCAACGACCCGACCGTGCGCGGCGGAGCGAGCAACCCCTGGTCGCTGAAGAAGGCCCTGCGGGCCAACGACATCGCCCTCGCCAACCGGCTGCCCGTCGTCAACCTCGTCGAGTCGGGTGGCGCCGACCTGCCTTCCCAGAAGGAGATCTTCATCCCCGGAGGCGCCGTCTTCCGGGACCTGACACGGCTGTCGGCGGCCGGCATCCCCACCGTCGCGGTCGTCTTCGGCAACTCGACGGCCGGCGGCGCGTACGTGCCCGGCATGTCCGACCACGTGATCATGGTCAAGGAGCGGGCCAAGGTGTTCCTCGGCGGTCCGCCCCTGGTGAAGATGGCCACCGGTGAGGAGAGCGACGACGAGTCGCTGGGCGGTGCGGAGATGCACGCGCGCGTGTCGGGTCTCGCCGACTACTTCGCCGTCGACGAACCGGACGCCCTGCGCCAGGCACGTCGCGTCGTCGCCCGCCTCAACCACCGCAAGGCGTACGCCGATCCGGGCCCCGCCGAGCCCCCTAAGTACTCCGCCGACGAACTCCTCGGCATCGTCCCCGGCGATCTGCGCACGCCCTTCGACCCGCGCGAGGTCATCGCCAGGATCGTCGACGCCTCCGACTTCGACGAGTTCAAGCCGATGTACGGAACGAGCCTGGTGACGGGCTGGGCGGCCCTGCACGGCTATCCGGTCGGCGTGCTGGCGAACGCCCAGGGGGTTCTGTTCAGCGAGGAGTCCCAGAAGGCGGCCCAGTTCATCCAGCTGGCCAACCAGCGCGACATCCCCCTCCTCTTCCTGCACAACACCACCGGCTACATGGTCGGCAGCCAGTACGAGCAGGGCGGCATCATCAAGCACGGCGCGATGATGATCAACGCGGTCAGCAACAGCCGCGTGCCCCACCTCTCCGTCCTCATGGGCGCGTCGTACGGCGCCGGTCACTACGGCATGTGCGGGCGCGCCTACGACCCCCGCTTCCTCTTCGCCTGGCCCAGCGCCAAGTCGGCCGTCATGGGCCCCCAGCAGCTCGCCGGAGTGCTCTCGATCGTCGCCCGCCAGTCGGCGGCCGCCAAGGGACAGCCGTACGACGAGGAGGGCGACGCCGCCCTGCGCGCCATGGTGGAGCAGCAGATCGAGTCGGAGTCGCTGCCCATGTTCCTGTCCGGGCGGCTGTACGACGACGGCGTCATAGATCCGCGCGACACCCGCACGGTCCTCGGTATGTGTCTGTCCGCCATCCACACCGCGCCTTACGAGGGCGCGCGCGGTGGCTTCGGCGTCTTCCGGATGTGAGGGATCACCAGTGATCACTTCTGTGCTCGTGGCCAACCGGGGCGAGATCGCGTGCCGTGTCTTCCGCACCTGCGGTGAGTTGGGAATCCGGACGGTCGCCGTGTACTCGGACGCCGACGCGAACGCCCTCCACGTGCGCGTGGCCGACGCGGCGGTACGGCTGCCGGGGGCGGCGCCCTCCGACACGTATCTGCGCGGCGACCTGATCGTGAAGGCGGCGCTCGCGTCCGGCGCGGACGCCGTGCACCCCGGCTACGGCTTCCTCTCCGAGAACGCCGACTTCGCCCGCGCGGTTCTCGACGCCGGGCTCGTCTGGATCGGCCCGCCTCCGGAGGCGATCGAGGCCATGGCGTCCAAGACGCGCGCGAAGGAGCTGATGGGCCTCGCGCCCCTGGGCGAGGTCACCGACACCGATCTCCCCGTCCTGGTCAAGGCGGCCGCGGGCGGCGGCGGACGCGGAATGCGTGTCGTACGCCGTCTGCAAGAGCTGCCAGCCGCCCTGGAGAGCGCCCGCACCGAGGCCGCGAGCGCCTTCGGTGACGGAGAGGTGTTCGTCGAGCCGTACGTCGAGAACGGCCGGCACGTCGAGGTACAGATCCTCGCCGACACCCACGGCACGGTCTGGGCGCTCGGCACCCGCGACTGCTCCCTCCAGCGCCGCCACCAGAAGGTGATCGAGGAGGCCCCGGCACCGGACCTGACACCCGAACTGACCGACTCCCTGCACGAGATGGCCGTACGCGCCGCCCGCGCCGTCCACTACGTGGGCGCCGGCACCGTCGAGTTCCTCGTCGCCGGCGACAAGGCGCACTTCCTGGAGATGAACA
Source organism: Streptomyces sp. NPDC028907 (assembly GCF_055564995.1). Classification (NCBI taxonomy): domain Bacteria; kingdom Bacillati; phylum Actinomycetota; class Actinomycetes; order Kitasatosporales; family Streptomycetaceae; genus Streptomyces; species Streptomyces sp. NPDC028907. The sequence goes on along the minus strand of NZ_JBVHVE010000002.1, from coordinate 467,778 downwards.
CCCGCCTCCAGGTCGAACACCCCGTGACGGAAGCCGTGTTCGGCCTCGACCTGGTCGCCGAACAGCTCCGCGTCGCCGAGGGCCACCCCCTCCCCGACGGCCCGCCACACGCGCGTGGCCACGCGATCGAGGCCCGCCTCTACGCCGAGGACCCCGCCCGCGACTGGGCCCCGCAGACCGGCACCCTGCACCGTTTCGCCGTCCCCGACGGCGTCCGCCTGGACACCGGCTTCACCGACGGCGACGACATCGGCGTCCACTACGACCCGATGCTCGCCAAGCTCATCACCCACGCCCCCACACGCGCGGAGGCGATCCGCAAGCTCGCCGGCGCCCTGGAGCGCGCGACGATCCACGGCCCGGTCACGAACAGGGGTCTCCTCGTCCGCTCCCTGCGCCACGAGGAGTTCACGTCCGCCCGCATGGACACCGGCTTCTACGACCGCCACCTCCCCACCCTGACCGCCCCGGCCCCCGACCCCCACGCCCCTCTGGCCGCCGCCCTCGCCGGCGCCCACGGCCGCTCCCGCTTCGGCGGCTGGCGCAACGTCCCCTCCCAGCCGCAGACCAAGCGGTACGCGGTGGCGGGCGAGGAGGTCGAGGTCCGCTACCGGCACACGCGCGCGGGTGGCCTGGAAGCGGATGGGGTACGGGTCGTGCACGCCGATGCCCGTCTGGTCGTCCTCGAAGTCGACGGCGTGCGAAGGAACTTCGAGGTCGGGGGATACGGCGACGAGATCCACGTGAACGCGACTCGCCTCACCGCACTACCCCGCTTCCCGGCCCCGACAGCTCAGCATGCCCCGGGTTCCCTGTTGGCGCCGATGCCGGGCACGGTCGTCCGCGTGGCCGAGGGGCTGGCCGTAGGAGCGGCTGTGCGGGCCGGAGAGCCCCTGCTGTGGCTGGAGGCGATGAAGATGGAACACAAGGTCGTGGCTCCGGTCGCAGGGACGTTGAGCGCTTTGTGTGCCGTACCTGGCCAGCAGGTGACGGTCGGCTCATTGCTGGCGGTAGTGCAAGAAACCTAGGGGCGCGGGACCGCATCGATTTGCGGCTTCCGCCGCGTGAGCGCGACCAGCCACAGACAGCCCGCACCCGGAAGGAGTCCCATGCCCCACACTCTCGAATCCGAAGAACACAAGGCCCTACGCGCCGCAGTCGCCGCCCTCGGCACCCGCCACGGCCGCACCTACGACCGCGAAGCCCTCTGGTCCGAGGCAGCCGAACTCGGCTACCTCGGCGTCAACCTGCCGGAGGTACACGGCGGCGGAGGCGGCGGCATAGCCGAACTCTCCATCGTCCTCGAAGAACTGGGCGCCGCGGGCTGCCCCCTGCTGATGATGGTCGTCTCCCCGGCGATCTGCGGCACAGTCATCGCCCGCTTCGGCACAGAAGACCAGAGACGCGACTGGCTCCCCGACCTCGCCGACGGCACCCGCACCATGGCCTTCGGCATCACCGAACCCGACGCCGGCTCCAACAGCCACCGCATCACGACCACGGCCCGCCGCGACCCGGACACCGGGGACTGGCTCCTCACCGGCCGCAAGGTCTTCATCTCCGGCGTGGACATAGCGGACGCCACCCTCATAGTCGGCCGCACCGCGGACGCCCGCACCGGCAACCTCAAACCCTGCCTGTTCATCGTCCCGCGCGACGCCGAAGGCTTCACGCGCCGCCAGATCGACATGGAACTCAACGCCGCCGAGAAGCAGTTCGAGCTGACCCTCGACGACGTACGGCTCCCCGCGGACGCGCTCGTCGGAGACGAGGACGCGGGCCTCCTCCAGCTCTTCGCCGGCCTCAACCCCGAACGCATCATGACGGCCGCCTTCGCGATCGGCATGGGACGGTACGCACTCGCCCGCGCCGTCGAGTACGCGCGCGACCGCACCGTCTGGAAGGCCCCCATCGGCGCCCACCAGGCCATCGCACACCCCCTCGCCCAGGCGCACATCGACCTCGAACTGGCCCGTCTGATGATGCAGAAGGCGGCCTACCTGTACGACGCGGGAGACGACGTCGGCGCGGGCGAGGCCGCCAACATGGCCAAGTACGCGGCCGGGGAGGCCTGCGTGAAGGCGGTCGACCAGGCGGTGCACACCCTCGGCGGGAACGGGCTCACGCGCGAGTTCGGGCTCGCCTCGTTGATAACCGCCGCACGCGTGTCTCGTATCGCTCCGGTGAGCCGGGAGATGATTCTCAACTACGTCTCCCACCAGACCCTGGGCCTGCCCAAGTCGTACTGATCCGCGCCGCGAACCGCGGACACCAAGGGAGCACACATGACGCTGATCGGCCGCACGCGCGCGCGTGGAGTCGAGACCCTCACCCTCGACTCCCCGGCCAACCGCAACGCGCTCTCGGCCGCCCTCGTGGGCGAGCTGACCGACGCGCTGACGGACTGCGCCAAGGACGCCGGCGTACGCGCGATCGTCCTCACCCACACCGGCAACACGTTCTGCGCGGGCGCCGACCTGCGCGACCCGCCGCCCCCGGACGCACTGGTGGCGCTGCTCCGGCAGATCGTGGACCTGCCCAGACCGGTCGTCGCCCGGGTCACCGGGCATGTTCGCGCGGGCGGCCTCGGCCTCCTCGCGGCCTGTGACATCTCCGCCGGGTCGGCACAGGCCACCTTCGCCTTCACCGAGGTCCACATAGGCGTCGCCCCCGCGGTCATCTCGCTGCCCCTGCTGCCCCGCACGGACCCCCGTGCCCTGGCCCGCTACTACCTCACCGGCGAACGTTTCGCCGCGCCGGAGGCGGCCCGCATCGGCCTGCTGACGGTGGCGGGCGAGGACGTCGACGCCGCCCTGACCCCGGTCCTGGACGGCCTGCGCAGGGCCTCCCCGCAGGCCCTGGCCGAGACGAAGGCGCTGCTCACGGCTAAGGTGCTGGAAACCTTCGACCGGGACGCGGCCGACCTGACCGCGCTCTCGGCCCGGCTGTTCTCCTCCGCGCAGGCCCGCGAGGGGATGACGGCCTTCCTAGAAAGACGGGATCCGGAATGGGCGGTGTGAGCACAGTCGGCGACCGCGTGGACCGAGCGGACCGCGTGCCCAAGCAGGACCGCAGCCGCGCCACCCGGCAGCGGCTCCTGGAGGCCGCCGTGGCCTGCCTCGCCGAACACGGCTGGGCGGGCTCCACGGTCTCCGTCGTCGCCGAACGCGCCGGCGTCTCCCGAGGCGCGGCCCAGCACCACTTCCCGACCCGCGAGGACCTCTTCACGGCGGCCGTGGAGTACGTCGCCGAGGAGCGCTCGACGGCGCTGCGGGCGCTGTTCCCGGAGGGTGCTGCCGGGGACCGTCGGGAGGTGGTGTCGGCGCTCGTGGACCTCTACACCGGCCCGCTGTTCCGCGCGGCGCTGCATCTGTGGGTGGCCGCGTCCAACGAGGAGCAGCTACGGCCGCGGGTCACGGAGCTGGAGGCCCGCGTGGGCCGCGAGACCCACCGCATCGCGGTCGACCTGCTGGGCGCCGACGAGTCCCGGCCGGGCGCCCGCGAAACCGTCCAGGGCCTGCTGGACATGGCCCGCGGCCTGGGCCTGGCCAACCTGCTCACGGACGACACGGCACGCCGGGACCGCGTGGTCGCGCAGTGGGCGGCGCTGCTGGACGAGGCGTTGGGCTGAGGGCGCTGTCAGTGCCCGGGGCTACGGTTCGGGCATGGGTGATCACTTCCAGACGATCGTCGACCTCCAGGCGACCCCGCGGCAGGCGGCACAGCTCGCCGAGCGCGTCGTCGAGTGGCTGGTGGCCGAGGGCATCGTGCTCGCCGAGCGCACGGACTGCGTGCTCGGGCAGCCGCTCGGCCATCCCCCGGGCCCCAACTGGCAGCGGGCCGCCGCTCCGGAGGACGCCGGCTGGGACCCATGGGACGGCCTCGCGGTGTACACCGGGCGCACCGTCTTCCACGGCGGGCAGGGCGAACCGGAGGCGGTGAGCTGTCCGCGCTGTGGCGTCACCACCCGGCTGACCACCGACGAGTGGGACCTGATCGAGGACGTCTGGGCGCTGTTCGGAAAAGCCATCGACAACTGGCACAAGACGGGCACGGCCCAGGTCGAGTGCCCCGCGTGCGCCGACTCCGTCCCGCTGCCCGACTGGACGTGGGCCGACGACTGGTTCGCCTTCGCCCACCTCGGCTTCGAGTTCTGGAACTGGCCCCGGTTCACCGAGGAGTTCCGCACCCGGATATCCGAGCTGCTGGACGGCCACCGTACGGCGTACGTGTGGGGCAAGCTCTGACCCGGGGCCCGTCGCCCCGCCGTCCCGCCGCCCCCCGTCAGTCGTCGTCCTCGCCGAGGCCGCCGTCGTCGTCCTGCTGCGCCGCGCGCTGCTTCTCCAGCTCCCGTTGAAGCTTCCGCTGCTTTTCGAGTTCCCGCTCGCGCTGCTGCTGCTGCTGCTGTTCCTGTTCCTGCTGCGCCTGCTCCAGCTCCGCCTGTTCACGCTGCTTGCGCTGCTCGTCCGCCTGCTTGTCCGCCTGCTTGTCCGCCTGGTCGTCCTGCGGGACGCCCGTCTGCGCGGCCGGGGTCGGGGAGGCCGTCGCGGAGGGGGCGGTGGCCTGGGGCGACACGGAGGCGTTCGTGCCGGTCGGGACCTCGGACTCCGTGCCCTCGGTGCCGGTCTTGTCGGGGGAGAACCACAGCATGCCGAGGAGCATCGCGGCCATGAAGAGCGCCGCCGCGGCCGCCGTGAACACCGCGCGGTTCCGGGACGGGGAGCTGGGCCTGGATCTCGACGCGGATCTGGATCTGTTGGCGGATCCGGACCGCGATCCGGGTCCGGGTCCGGGGCCGGGTCTGGATCCCGCGGCGGACGGCGTCCCCTGGGCGGAGGGCAGCATGTACGTGGTCGGGTTGCTGGTCTCACCCACCTGCTGTGACCCGGGGGCGGATGTCGACGCGACCGTGGTCCGACGGGCCGGCGACGTCGCGTCCGGCAGGGGCTCGGGACGCCCCTGCCAGGCGCCGTCGGCGAACCAGTCGGCGGCCTGCTGGGCGGCGGGCCGGTGCTCGGGCTCCTTGGCGAGCAGACCGAGGAGGTAGCTCTCGAAGGCGGGCGGAAGTCCGGGGACGCCCAGTTCGCGGGGCGGCACGGGCACGGCGTCGAGGTGCTGGTGCAGGATGGCGACGGCCGTGTCGGCCTGGAACGGCGGGCGGCCGGTCAGCAGCTGGTAGAGCACACAGCCCAGCGCGTAGACGTCGGACGCCGGTCCCGCCGACTTGCCCAGCGCACGCTCGGGGGCCAGGTAGAGGCTCGTGCCCACGATCTGCCCCGTCGCGGTGAGCGCGGCGCCGGGGTCGTCCATGAAGCGGGCGATCCCGAAGTCACCGATCTTGAGGGTGCCGTCGGCGTCGAGGAGCAGATTGCCGGGCTTGATGTCCCGGTGGACGATGCCCTGCCGGTGCGCGGCCGCCAGTCCCGCGGCGGCCTGGGCGGCGATCCGGGCGACGCGTTCGGCGGGCAGCGCGCCGGACCGGGTCAGCGTGGTGGCGAGGCTGGGGCCCTCGACGAGCTCCATCACCAGGAAGAGCCGGTTGTCGTACTCGCCGAAGTCCCGGACGCCCACCACGTTCGGATGGTCGATCCGCGCCGCCGTCTGCGCCTCCAGCCGGAACCGGGACGTGGCGGTGGGGTCGGAGTCCTGCGGCAGCAGAAGCTTGACGGCCACATGCCGGGCGAGCGTCTCGTCGTAGGCCCGCCAGACCTCCCCCATCCCCCCGCGTCCGATCGACTCGGCCAGCCGGTAGCGACCCGCTATCAGCACCTGATCCCCATCCCTCATGCCGTGAGACATCCCGATCGCCGCAGGCCGCAACTCACCACGTGGGGACGGGTGATGGTGGGATGGCCGCAGCCGCCCCAGCATACTGGCGGAGTGGATCAGTCACGTTCCGTACGGCATCGGTGCCGACACCGAACAGGGGTCCGGCCGCCGAGCGGCGTCACGCGGAGCCGGACGACTCCGCGTGACGACCGGCCCGCCGGAGGGGGTTCCGAGGATTCGGGGGGTTGGGGGCTCGGCGGGATCAGTGCGCGATGTCGGCGTAGCCCTCGACCTCGCGCGGGTCGCGCGGGCCCGGGCCGACGTAGCGCGCGGAGGGGCGCACCAGGCGGCCGGTGCGCTTCTGCTCCAGGATGTGCGCCGACCAGCCGGCCGTACGGGCACAGGTGAACATCGAGGTGAACATGTGCGCCGGGACCTGCGCGAAGTCCAGCATGATCGCGGCCCAGAACTCCACGTTCGTGGCCAGGACCCGGTCCGGACGCCGATTGTGCAGCTCCTCCAGGGCCGCCTTCTCCAGGGCCTCGGCGACCTCGAAGCGGGGTGCGCCGAGCTCGCGGGCGGTGCGGCGCAGGACGCGGGCGCGAGGGTCCTCGGCGCGATAGACGCGGTGGCCGAAGCCCATGAGGCGCTCGCCCTTGTCGAGGGTCTGCTTCACATACGCCTCGGCGTCACCGGTGCGCTCGATCTCCTCGATCATGTGCAGCACCCGGGAGGGCGCGCCGCCGTGCAGCGGGCCGGACATGGCTCCCACGGCGCCGGAGAGCGCGGCGGCCACGTCGGCGCCGGTGGAGGCGATGACGCGGGCCGTGAAGGTGGACGCGTTCATGCCGTGCTCGGCGGCGGAGGTCCAGTAGGCGTCCACGGCGGCCACGTGCTTGGGATCGGGCTCGCCGCGCCAGCGGATCATGAAGCGCTCGACGACGGACTGCGCCTTGTCGATCTCACGCTGCGGCACCATGGGCAGACCCTGGCCGCGCGCGGACTGGGCGACGTAGGACAGGGCCATGACGGCGGCCCGCGCCAGGTCCTCGCGGGCCTGCTCCTCACTGATGTCCAGCAGGGGTTTCAGGCCCCACACGGGCGCCAGCATGGCGAGCGCGGACTGGACGTCGACGCGGATGTCGCCGGAGTGCACGGGGATCGGGAAGGGCTCGGCGGGCGGCAGACCGGGCCGGAAGGCACCGTCGACGAGCAGCCCCCAGACGTTGCCGAACGAGACATGCCCGACCAGATCCTCGATGTCGACGCCCCGGTACCGGAGTGCGCCGCCCTCCTTATCCGGTTCGGCGATCTCCGTCTCGAACGCGACGACTCCCTCGAGTCCGGGTACGAAGTCGGACATCAGGCGGCTCCTAGTGAGGTGTGTGCGACGGATGGGGTTGTGGGTGGAACGACCACATGGCGGTCTGCGGAGATGGCGTACGCCGGTGGTTCCACGGTCACGGACTCGGATTCCGGGCCTTGCCGGTTCTCCGGGCCTCGGCGGACTCGCGGTCCGGGGCGTACCCGTGTGATGCCCCGTACGGCTGACAGTCATCCAACCGGATCGGCAACAGCACGATAACCCCGAGTGCCACTGTTGGGGAGGTCTTACGGCACTCAGTGCCATCCGGTGCCGCGGTGGGCACCGTCCGGTGCGGTGTCGGCCGCATGCGGCAAGATGACGGCGTGACCGACCGAGACGCCGTCCCCCTCGACCCCGCCGCGATGCGCAAGCAGTACCGGGCCGAGGGCCTCGCCGAGAACGACCTGGCCGCCACTCCCGTGGAACAGTTCGCGCGCTGGTTCAAGCAGGCCGCGGCGGAGGCCCACCTCTTCGAGCCGAACGCGATGATCGTCTCCACCGCGGACGCCGACGGGCGGCCCAGCTCCCGTACGGTCCTGCTGAAGCAGTTCGACGAGCAAGGCTTCGTCTTCTACACCAACTACGACTCCCGCAAGGCCCGCGACCTCGCCGAGAACCCGTACGTCTCGCTGCTCTTCCCCTGGCACGCGATGGCCCGCCAGGTCATCGTCACGGGCGTGGCGCGGCGGACCGGGCGGGACGAGACGGCCGCGTACTTCCGCACCCGCCCGCACGGCTCCCAGCTCGGTGCCTGGGCCAGCGCCCAGTCCTCGGTCGTCGCCACCCGCGCCGACCTCGACGCCTCGTACGCCGAGCTGGCCGCGCGCTACCCCGAGGGCGAGCAGGTGCCGGTGCCGCCGCACTGGGGCGGCTTCCGGGTGGCGCCGCGGACGGTGGAGTTCTGGCAGGGGCGGGAGAACCGGCTGCACGACCGGTTGCGGTACGCGGCGGAGCAGGACGGGAGCTGGCGCGTGGAGCGGCTGAGTCCTTGAGCCGGGGCCGGGCGTGGCGGCCCGGGAACGCGAGGTTGCGGAAAGCAGACGACCCGCGAGCTCTGGTCCTCCGCCGGGGCGGAGGAGCCGGCCGGACGTACCGGCGAGCTCGCGGGTCGGGTGACTGCTGGGATTGGGCCGGCTGCACGCGTCTGTCACGTGCTGGTCCGGCACCGCACTGGGTGGGGTGACGGGCCGCTAGCCCGCAGCCACCTCACGCGTCCGGTATTCATACATCTGCCGAACCACCTCCCTTCTCGTGTGCCCTCACATTAAGAAGTGGCTCGCCGCCCGATCAAGTGCTTTTTTCCTTGGACGGGATCCACGCTGGTCACCTAGCGTTCCGTACATGACAGAACTGCGGATTGTGCCCGCGGACGGCGACGCCATGCTCCAGGAGTGGCGGCACGTCCACAACGTGATCGTGCCGCCGGACGAGCTCAGTCTGGACGAGGTGCGTGAGCGCAGCGGCCGGCATCAGCTGCGGAACGCCTATCTCGGGGACGCGCTCGTGGGCTGCTCGACCGTACGGCCGCCGCAGGGCGACGAGGGCGCGGCGACCGTCATCGCGCGCGTGCTGCCCGAGTACCGGGGGCGGGGGTTCGGCGCCGCCCTGTACGAGGACGGACTCGCGCACGCGCGCGTGCTCGGTGCGCGGGAGATCCGGACCGTGATCCTGACCGCCAACACGGGCGGGCTCCGGTTCGCCGAGAAGCGCGGGTTTGTGGAGGTCGACCGGTATGTGGCGCCGGAGGACGAGAACGAGGTGTGGCTGACGTTGCGACTGGCAGGTTTCGAGGTCAGCGGGGCATGAGGGTGGGGCGTGGCGCCTGCGGCCGGTTTCCCCGGATTTCCGCCGTACAACGATTCCTTCAATCTTGTGGGAACTCGGTGTGCGCTGCGTCACGTTCCAGTTAGATGATTGCGAGTGAGCGAACGGACGCGTCGTACGTGCGGACGCAGCTTGGCAGGCTTGGCAGGGGGTCCAGGTGAGTGCTTCCCGGCGTAGTGGGACCACCGACGAGCTGGGGCCGGACGAACCCGAGCGGGACGGTCCGGAGGGTTCGTCGGGTGGCTCGGAGGGTTCCGCAGGCGGCTCTGATCTGCTGGCCGCACTGCTGGACGGGATGGACGCCGCCCTGTGCGCCTTCGACGCGGACGGGGTCGTCACCCACTGGAACCGCGAGGCCGAGCGCATCCTCGGATGGAGCGCGACCGAGGCGGTCGGACGGCACGGGTTCGCCGGGTGGGCGGTGCGCGAGGCCGATGCCGAGGAGGTCGAGGCGCGGCTGATGTCCGCCATGGACGCCCCCGGGCGGCAGGTGCACGAGTTCGCGCTGCTGACCAAGGACGGCGGGCGGGTGCTCGTACGCACCCAGTCGGCGGCCGTACGCGGGCCGGACGGGAAGCCCGCCGGGGTGTACTGCGCCTTCAGCGAGGTGCACGCGCAGATCGATCTGGAGCGGTCGATCGCGCTGAGCGAGGCGCTGTTCGAGGACGCGTCGTGGGGTGTCGTGCTGGTGGACGCCGATCTGCGGCCGGCCGTGGTGAACGCCCACGCGGCGCGCGCGCTCGGTATCGGCCGTACGTCCGTGCTCGGGCGGCCGCTCGGGGATCTGCTCGCCCAAGGCGTCGAGGAACTGGAGAGCGCGCTCACGCATGTGCTCGCCGAGGGCGCGCCGCCCGCGCCGGCCGAGATCTGGGTGAGCGTACGGACTCCGGAGGGCGAGCGCCGCCGGTGCTGGCGCTGTGGCTTCGTACGGCTGGCCTCGCCGCTCGCGGAGGAGCCGGTGCCGCTGGGCGTGGGCTGGCTCTTCCAGGACATGACCGAGGCGAAGCAGGCCGAGCAGGAGGCGGCGCTGCTGCGGTTCCGCACCAACCAGCTGCATCGGGCCGCGCGGGCCGCCGCGGAGTGCGACGACCCGGCGGACGCGGCGACCGTGCATCTCGACTTCGCGCTGGCCGGGTTCGCCGATCACGCGCTGATCGACCGCGTCGCGGGTGGGGCGGTGGCGGATACGGACGCGGACGAGGACTCGGGTCCGGTACGGCTCGTACGCGTCGCCGTGACGCCCTCCGGAGCGCCTGGGCCGAGCCTGCTCGGCGGGGAGGCCGGGCTGCCGGTGCGGTACGCCGAGGGGCATCCGGCGTTGCAGTGCGTGGCCCGGGCCGGGTCGGTGCGGGCCGACGCGGGCAGCATGGCGGCGGAGCAGGCGCGTGCGTGGGCGGTGGGGCGGCAGTGGCCGGCGGACGCGGTGCACGCGCTGTGCGCGGTGCTGCGGAGCCGGGGGCGGACGTTGGGCGTCGTGACGTTTCTGCGGGGCGCGGGGCGGAGCGCGTTCGAGCGGAGCGACGCGGTGTACGCGGAGGATGTCGCCGTGCGGATCGCTGCCGCGCTGGATCTGGCCGCAGTACTGGGGCAGCGGCGGTAGGAGAGTCAGCGCACGCCAGAAGAGTCAGCGGCGGTAGAAGATCCTGTCGCCGTACTGCTCGAACACCCGGCTGTTCCAGTCGAGGCCGCCGTCGACGTTGCCGGAGCGCAGGAGCGGGGGCTCGATGCCGCGGGCGGCCAGGGAGGTGGCCGCGGTGGCCATGACGGCCTGGAGGAGCGCCGCCGTGACGACCGTGGACGCGGGGGCGAAGGGGGCCGGGATCGTGTCGTGGGTGAGTTCCGCGTCGCCGATCGCGATCTTGGAGTCGAGGACGATGTCGCAGTGGTCCTTGAGGTAGGTGCCGGAGACATGGCGGGACTTGGTCTCCGAGGCATACGCCACCGAGGTCACGCCGATGACCCGCACGCCCCGGGTGCGGGCGGTCATGGCCATCTCCACGGGGAGGGCGTTGCGGCCCGAGAGGGAGATGATCACCAGGGCGTCGCCCGCGCGCAGGGGGGAGCTGTCGAGGACGGCGCTCGCCAGGCCGTCGACCCGTTCGAGGGCGGAGCCGAGGGTGGCGGGCATGACGTCCACGCCTACCGCGCCCGGGACGGCGAGCAGGTTCATCAGGGCGAGGCCGCCCGCGCGGTAGACGATGTCCTGGGCGGCGAGCGAGGAGTGCCCGGCGCCGAAGGCGAACAGGCGGCCGCCGGCGGCGACGGTGTCGGCGAGCAGGGTGCCGGCTGCCTCGATGTTCTCCGCCTCCTCGTCGCGGGCCCGCTGGAGGAGGCTGATCGCGGCGTCGAAGAACTGGTCGGCCGGCTTGCTGTCGCTCATGCGGGGCCCTCCGGTGGGGTGGCGGGGGTGCTGGGTGGGGGTGGGGCTCGGTGTGTCGCGGATCACCGTGCGGTCTGGACCAGTGTGGTGTCAATACGGGGGTGCCTGCGACGGCCCGTCGGGGTTCGGTGGGGGTTCGCGTAGCGCCTTGGGTGCGGAGTGGGGCCGGGGACGTACGCGGTTGACGCGCCGTGGGGCTGGGAAATCGCTGGTTTCGGCGGCGCGGCACGGTTGTCAGTGGTATCCGGCAGAATTGAGGGCAGGGCCAGCGCACGCGCCGTGGAGCTGTCTCGCTTCCGGCTGAGCTAATCGCAGAGCTAATCGAGGGGCACGTATGTCCGGACTGATCGACACCACGGAGATGTATCTCCGCACCATCCTCGAGCTGGAGGAGGAAGGTGTGGTCCCCATGCGCGCCCGTATCGCCGAGCGGCTGGACCAGAGTGGGCCGACCGTCAGCCAGACGGTGGCGCGGATGGAGCGTGACGGGCTGGTGTCCGTGGCCTCCGACCGGCATCTGGAGCTCACGGACGAGGGGCGGCGGCTGGCCACGCGCGTCATGCGCAAGCACCGGCTGGCCGAGTGTCTGCTCGTCGACGTGATCGGGCTGGAGTGGGAGCAGGTGCACGCCGAGGCGTGTCGCTGGGAGCACGTGATGAGCGAGGCGGTGGAGCGGCGCGTGCTGGAACTGCTGCGGCATCCGACCGAGTCGCCGTACGGCAACCCCATCCCCGGGCTGGAGGAGCTGGGCGAGAAGGACGGCGCCGATCCGTTCCTCGACGAGGGCATGGTGTCGCTGGCCGATCTCGACCCGGGGGCCGAGGGCAAGACGGTCGTGGTCCGGCGTATCGGGGAGCCGATCCAGACCGACGCCCAGCTGATGTACACGCTGCGTCGGGCGGGGGTGCAGCCAGGTTCGGTGGTGAGTGTGACGGAGTCCGCGGGCGGTGTGCTGGTCGGCAGCGGTGGCGAGGCGGCCGAGCTGGAGGCGGACGTCGCCTCCCATGTGTTCGTCGCCAAGCGCTGAGGCTTCTCGGATCGAGTAACTCCCGGTGGGCGAGCGGGAGTTGTGGTGATCTCGCCCATTCCAAGATTCAGTACGTCGAATCGCAGCGCTCCGCCGATTCGCGTGCCAGTCTGTCGCGTGAGGCATACGACCTGAGAACTCTTGGCCGTGATCGACAGTGATGCGTCCGGCCGGGGAAGGGGCGGGCGGATGTGCCGTGGATGTGGAGAGGGCCCCGGCGCCACATGGCGCCGGGGCCTGTCCTCCCCTGTGCTGACCCGGAGCCCCGAGCTCTCAGGGTCATTCCCCTCGGACCGGTTTCCCCGATCGGTCCGCCTCCCGGTGAAGATCTCCCCTCGGCGGCAGCGATCAATCCTTGAGGGGGGTCACTCGAATGAGGGGTGTTGGCCGCAGAGACGGCATTTTCGAATAGGAGTTCGATACTCTGCGGGTGACGGGTCATGCGGAACGTGCGCTTCAAGGGTGTGCGCATAAGATCACGTCAGACACACAGGACATGCACATCGTGTGCGAGGCACGGCAGGCAGGACACGGTTCACAGGACCGGCCGGCTCGAGCGGTCCGAGCGGAGCTAGGGGGGTGCCAGGACCTATGGCGCGGCGCATCGACGTGACCGGGACGGGCGGCGTACGTCTCGCGGCCTGGGAGTTCGGCGACCCTCCCAAGAACGACCCCCCGACCGAGCACGACGGCAGGCTCGGCGTCCTCTTACTGCACGGCCTCATGGGCCGCGCCTCGCACTGGGCCTCCACCGCCCGCTGGCTCTCCGAGCGGCACCGTGCCGTCGCACTGGACCAGCGCGGCCACGGTCGTAGTGAGAAGTCCGCGCAGACCGACTTCACGCGCGAGGCCTACGTCGACGACGCCGAGGCCGCCCTCGAACAGCTCGGTCTCGCCCCGGCCGTCCTCGTCGGCCACGCCATGGGCGCGTTGACCGCCTGGCAGCTCGCCGCCAAGCGGCCCGACCTGGTGCGGGGTGTGATCATCTGCGACATGCGGGCGTCCGCGCTCGGCTCGGCCTCGCAGCGGGAGTGGTCGGACTGGTTCAAGTCCTGGCCCGTCCCCTTCGCCACGCTCGCCGACGTGCGCAAGTGGTTCGGTGAGGACGACCCCTGGGTGGAGCGGCCCAATGCCGCTCGGGGGGAGTTCTACGCCGAGGTGATGCACGAGCGCGAGGACGGGTGGCGGCCCGTCTTCGAGCCGGAGCAGATGCTCCGGTCGCGGGAGACGTGGGTGTTCGACGCGCACTGGGAGGAACTGGCGCAGGTCCGGTGCCCCGCGCTTGTTGTGCGGGGGCTCGACGGGGAGTTGGGGCGGGCCGAGGCGCAGGAGATGGTGCGGGTGCTGCCGCGCGGGGAGTATGCGGAGGTGGCTGACGCGGGTCACCTCGTGCACTACGACCAGCCGGAGGCGTGGCGGGAGGCGATCGAGCCGTTCCTGGATGCGGTGCGCTCCGCTGGTGACGCCGGGCGCCTATGAGCTCGGAGGGTTCTGTTTGAGGGCGGCTGCGGGTTCGTAGTGGCTTGTCGCGCCCACGCGGCGGAGCCGCATATCGGTACAGCCCCGCGCCCCTGAGGGGGTTGCGGGCCCCTGTGCCGGACAAGGGCCGTCAGCCCTTGCTCACCGCTGTCAGGATCTCCGGGAGGCGGGACGCTGTGCGGGGGGCCGCCAGACGCAGGCCCAGCAGGGTGAGTGCCGCACCGTACGCCGCGCCGCCCGGGAGCAGCAGCCAGGTCCAGGCATCCCCGTCCGCGCTCACGTTCAGCCAGATCGTCAGGGCGATGACGGGGGCGCAGAGGAGGGCGGCGGCGATCATGCCGCCGAAGATGGAGATCCAGGCCAGGCCGGTCTGGCCGGGAGCGACGTTCTTGTAGCCCTCCTGCGGGATGGAGTACGGGAAACGGGCCGACGTCCAGGCGCCGGTCGCCAGCATGGCGCCGAGGAGGGCGAAGGAGAGACCGAGTGCCTCGGGCAGCCTCGGCCAGTCGCCGAGGAGCGCTGTGGTCAGGACGGTCACGAGGGTGGCGAAGGGGAGAGTGATCAGCAGAAGGGCCAGGGCGCGGCCGCGCAGTTCGACGTAGGCGTCCCGGGGGGACGAGATGGTCATCGCGACCATCCAGAAGGCGGAGGTGTCCTGCCCGAACTGGTTGTACATCTGGATGCCGAGCATCCCGGCCGCGAAGCAGGCGAAGTAGATCGAGCCGGTGCCCTGCAGGGCGTTGAACAACGGCACGATGAGGCCGATGGCGAGCGAGGTCACCCAGGCCGCCTTGGTCTTCGGGTCGCGCCAGACGTAGCGCAGGCTGCGTTCCATGACGGTGCCGGTGCGGCCGGCCGGCAGGAGGCGGGCCGGACCCGTGGAGTTGCGTTCGCGTACGGCGGCCTCGGTGACCGCCTGGAGCGTGGAGCCGTCGGGCGAGGTCATCAGCCGGGTGAGGTGGCGTGACCATACGGCGATCAGGGCGACCAACGCGGCCGCCGTCAGTGTGAGTTGGAGGGCGGCGACTCCGTACGAACCCTCGCTCACCGACCGCACCGCCCCGATCGCGGACGCCGGCGGCACCCAGCGCAGCACGTCCGCCGCCGGATCGAGCTGGGAGAGGCCTGATGAACCCAGCCGCTGGGCCCCGAAGTTCACGACCTGCGCGCCGACCGCGATGACCAGGCCGCTCAGCACCGCCAGATCCCGGCCCTTACGGCTGGTCAGCAGGCGGATGTTGGCCGCGGCGACGGCCCGCGCGAGCGCCACGCACACCAGCAGCGCCAGGACGACGGCGATGACAGCGACGACGTATGCCAACCCGCCGTGCGCGACCGCGATCACCGAACCGATGAACAGGCACAGCGTGAACAGGGGGCCGATACCGACCAGCGAGGCCGCGAGCAGGGCCCGGACCAGGGGCCTGGGGCGCAGCGGCAGCATCACCAGCCGGGTCGGATCGAGGGTCTCGTCCCCGCCGGGGAAGAACAGCGGCATCACGGCCCAGCCCAGCGCGAGCACCGCGACCAGGAGCACGACCACGGTGTCGGCATGCGCGTTGTCGCGCAGCATGATCAGGCCGAGGAGTTGCAGCGCGGCGAAGAGGAGCACCACGACCGCCGAGGCGATGTAGGCGGCCCGCCGGCCACCGGACTGCCGCAGCCCGTTGCGGAGCAGCGACAGCTTCAGCCGTACGACGACTGCGGTCACTCCCGTCACGTCGGTCCTCATCGCGCCCCGCCGCCCAGCCAGTCCAGGTCCATGCCCGCGTCGCGGCCGTGCGCGCCGACGAGTTCGAGGAACGCCTGCTGCAGCGAGGCCGCGTCTCCGCGTACCTCGGCGAGGGTGCCGTGGGCGCGAATGCGTCCGGCGGCCATGACGGCGACCCAGTCGCACAGCGACTCGACGAGCTCCATGACGTGGGAGGAGAAGACGACGGTCGCGCCGGAGGCGGTGTAGCGCTCCAGGACGCCCCGGATGGTCTGGGCGGAGACCGGGTCGACGCCCTCGAACGGCTCGTCCAGGAACAGCACTTCGGGGTTGTGCAGGAGCGCGGCCGCGAGCCCGATCTTCTTGCGCATGCCGGTCGAGTAGTCGACCACCAGCTTGTGCTGCGCCCCCGCCAGATCGAGGACGTCCAGCAGCTGAGTGGCCCGCTTGTCGACCTCGGCGCCGGGAAGCCCGCGCAACCGCCCCGAGTACGCGAGCAACTCCCGCCCGGAGAGCCGCTCGAAGAGCCGGAGCCCTTCGGGCAGCACTCCGATACGTGCCTTCACTTCGACGGGGTCCCGCCAGACGTCGTGCCCGACGACCGAGACGGCCCCCTGATCGGGCCGCAGCAACCCGGTCACCATGGAGAGGGTGGTGGTCTTCCCGGCCCCATTGGGACCGACGAGCCCGATGAACTTCCCGGCGGGCAACTCCAGATCGATCCCGGCAACGGCAACCTGCTGCCCGAACCGCTTCCATAGCCCACGCACACTCACGGCCGACGTCATGACTGCCAACCTAGAGGGGCGTGGGGCTGTATCCAATGTGCGGCTCCGCCGCGTGGGCGCGACAAGCCACAGGCAACCCGCAGCCGCCGTACTACCTGTCGCGCCCACACGCATAGGCGAGCGGCGAGATCAACTCCTCCGCATCCGGCAACCACCGGTTGGCCGGGGTCGGCCGGCAGGCCCACTGCACAGCCCCCCGCGACCCGAACCGGGTCGGCGGCCCGGCCACCCACGCGCCCTCACCGAGCGCGACCAGATCCAGCGACCCGACCGACCACCCCAGCTTGCGCACCAGATCGGGAACCTTCACCGACGCACCGGGCAGCACGAAGAAGTGCATCCGACGGTCCGGCGCCAACGTCACCGGCCCGAGCGTCAGCTCCATCCGCTCCATCCGGGCCAGCGCGAGAAACCCGGCCGTCTCCGGGACGGAGATCGCGTCGAAGGTGCGCCCCGTCGGCAGCAGGATCGACGCGTTCGGCTGCTTCTGCCACATCCGGCGTGCGACCGTCGCGCTCCCGGTCGCCTGCGTCTCCCAGTCGGGGCGCGCGGGGTGCGCGCCGGGCGCGGGGCACGCGGTGTCGCCGCAGGAGCAGAGCTGCACGCCGTCGACGGCTTCCAGCCAGGTCCCTGGAAACACGTCCCAGTGGCGTTCCTCGGCATAGCGAACGGCGGTCTCCAGCAGCGTTTCCCCGCGCTGCTTCGGAATCTGTGCGGCTTCGGTGGCCGGGATCGTCTCTTCCACGCTGAACACAACTCCCGCACCCACCTGTAGTTACGGGCGTAGCGCGCGCGGGGGAGGAGCATTGATTCCTCATCTGGGGCGCATGGGTGCACGTGTGGGGGCGCGCGGGAGGATCCGTGGTCGGAGCTGGGTAGCCCATTGTGGGGTCGGCTTGTGCCTTTACCCCGGCAATCCTCGCAAGCCTCGCATTTTCGGTATGCCGACGGGGCATTGATCTTCACGGCCGGAAACTTCCCGCCGTGAACGACACGTCAACTCGGTGCGTGGGCAGGCACCGCAGCCACAGGGGGTACGCCATGGCCGCAAGGCCTCTCGTCGCGCGACAGCCGAACGAACGGCTGCAGGCGCTCATCCAGGAAGCGGGCTGCTCCAACGCCGGGCTGGCCCGCCGGGTCAACATGTGCGGCGCCGAGCACGGCCTCGATCTGCGCTACGACAAGACGTCGGTGGCGCGCTGGCTGCGGGGACAGCAGCCGAGGGGACGGGCGCCGGCGATCATCGCGGAGGCGCTCGGCCGCAAGCTGGGCCGTACGGTCACGATCGACGAGATCGGCATGGCCAACGGCAAGAACCTCGCGTCCGGCGTAGGTCTCCAGTTCTCGCCGACTGTACTGGGGGCCATCGAGCAGGTCTGCGAGCTGTGGCGCAGCGACGTGGGGCGCCGGGACTTCCTGTCCGGCTCCTCCGTCGCCGCCTCCGCGCTGGTCGAGCCCAGCCGCGACTGGCTGATCTCGTCGCCGGACTCACAGGTGTCGCGCTCGGCCGGGCCCCGGGTGGGGCAGTCCGACGTGGCCGCCGTGCGCGCGATGACGCAGGCGCTCGTGGACCTTGACCACCAGTACGGCAGCGGGCATGTGCGCCCGGTCGTCGTGCACTACCTGAACAGTGTCGTCTCCGGGCTGCTGGCCGGGTCGTACCGGGAGGCGGTCGGCCGGGAACTCTTCGCCGCCGTCGCGCGGTTGACCGAGCTCGCCGGGTACATGGCCGTCGACACCGGCCAACCGGGGCTCGCCCAGCGGTACTACATCCAGGCGCTGCGCCTCGCGCAGGCGGCCGGAGACCGGGGGTACGGCGGATATGTGCTGGCCGCCTCCATGAGCCACCTCGCCGCGCAGCTCGGAAACCCGCGTGAGATCGCGCAGTTGGCGCGGGCGGCGCAGGAGGGGGCGCGGGGGCGCGTGACCCCGCGGGCGGAGGCCATGTTCCATGCGGCCGAGGCGCGAGGGCATGCGTTGATGGGGGACGCGCGGGCCGCCCAGATGGCGTCCGGGCGGGCCGTGACCGCGCTGGAGACCGCGGACACCGAGTCCGGGGACGACCCGGCCTGGATCGCACACTTCGACGAGGCCTATCTCGCCGACGAGTTGGCGCACTGCCACCGTGACCTCGGCCAGGCCGAGGCGGCGGGGCGGCGCGCGGAGGAGTCGCTGGCCGGTCTTCCGGAGACCAAGGCGCGGCGCCGGGCGATCGGCTATGTGCTGCTCGCCACGGCACAGGTGCAGCAGCGAGAGATCGAACAGGCCTGCCACACCGGGCTGAAGGCCGTGGAGCTGCTGGAGACCCTGCGGTCCAACCGGGGGGCCGAGTACCTGGACGACTTCCAGCAGCGACTGGAGCCGTTCCGGGAGGAGCCCGTGGTAAGGGAGTTCGGGGCCCGAATGGATCTTCAGGCGGCGGCGTGAAACCAGGGGACGCGAGGGCGTGCACGACAGGGAAACGAAGGCGACAGTGACGAAAGGGGAGCGTATGTAGCGGATGGGGGGCCGGGATTGTTACGGCGGTCACAGCGATGCAGGTCACGTCCTGAGCTGCGTAGCACGCGGATCGGCGGACCCGGTAGCGTGACCCGACGATTCACAAGGTCCCCCATTAGTAGGAGTCCCGGTGACGCAGAGTGGACGGGGCGAGGAGCCCTCGGCGCGACCCGCGCGCGAAGGCATCGTGCTGCCCTCCGACGGCAGTGAGCCGTTGCTGCCGGGCATGACCGGCGGGCAGGGAGGCGGGCCGACGCCGGTGCCGCCCACCCCGCCGACCACGCCCCAGCCCTCGGCACCGCCGGGCGGCCAGTCCTGGGGCACCCCCTGGGGACCCGAGCAGACCCCGCAGGCACCCTCGCCGCAACCGCCGGCCGCGCCGGGCCAGTCCTGGGGGACGCCGCCCGGCCAGTCCTGGGGCGGGCAGGAACCGCAGCAGCCGTACCAGGGCGGGCATGCCGGCGGGTCGGCGTCGCCGGCCCCGTGGGGTGCGGCGCCGGACGCCGGGGGCGCGCCGTCCCAGCCGTTGCCGCCGGAGGGCGTGTCGTACGGCGGGGGAGTGCAGGGCGCGCCGCAGGGCACGCCGTCGTACGGCCATGCGGCGCCGGCCGGTGGATCGCCGTTGCCGGCGCAGCAGCAGTACCCGCAGCAGCCCCAGCCCCGACCTGAGCAGCAGCCGTCGTACGGTCAGGGCGGTGGTCCGTCGGCGCCGCTGCCTGCGGCCGGTGGCCAGGCGTACGGTGCTCCCGGCTTCGGGGCGCCGTTGCCCCCGGCCGACGAGGGCGCGACCCAGTACATACCGCCCGTCGCCGCGGCCCCCGCGCCCGGCGTGGACGAAGGGGCGACCCAGTACATCCCGCCGGTGGCGCCCGGGGCGCTGCCGCCCGAGGTGCCCGGTGAGAGCACGCAGATCCTGGGGCGGGCCCGGCAGGGCGGCGGCGCAGGACCCCAGGGCGGTGCGATGCCGACGCCGGCCGGATCCGACGCCGACGCCACCCAGTACATCCCGCCGGTGACCGGACAGCCGGGCGGGGCGCCCCAGCCGGGGCCGGGGCGGCAGCCGCTCTCCGACTTCGACAACCTCTTCCGCAGCGAGCCGGGCGGTGAGCCCCCGGCCGCCGCCACCCAGCAGCTGCCGCGCTTCCAGCAGCCCCAACCGCAGTCTCAGGGTTCCCGCGAGACGGGGTACTTCCCGCCCGGACCGCACGGACAGCCCGGCCCCCACCGGACGGACTCCGACGACATCGGCGGGGGAGGCCGCGGGGGCCGTCGTACGGGATCCCGGGTGCCGCTCATGGCCGCCGTCGGCGTCGGCATCGCCGTCCTCGGCATCGGCGCGGGCGCGATGCTCGCCGGTGGGGACGGGGACGACCCGAAGAGCGGCGACGACAACCGGCCGGTCTCCGCGACGGCTCCGGCGACCGAGGCCTCCCCGTCGCCGTCCGAGGATCCGGCCGAGCAGCAGGCGATCGCCCTGGACAAGCTGCTGGCGGACAGCGGTGCAAGTCGTACCGCCGTGATCAACGCGGTGGCCGCCGTGAAGTCCTGTGGCAACCTGGCGCAGGCCGCCACCGATCTGCGGGGCGCGGCCAAGCAGCGCAACCAGCTGGTCACCGACCTGTCCAAGCTCGCCGTCGACCAGCTCCCGAGCCACACCGCGCTGACCACCGCGCTGACCAAGGCGTGGCAGGCGTCGGCGTCCGCCGACAACCACTACGCGGCGTGGGCGGACCAGGTGGCGGCCAAGAAGGGGCAGCTCTGCAAGAAGGGCCAGGCCCGTTCCACGGGGCAGACCCAGGCCGGCAACCGCGCCAGCGGCACGGCCAGCGAGCAGAAGAAATCCGCCGCGCAGCTGTGGAACAGCATCGCCAGGAAGTACGGGCTGACCGAGCGCCAGCCGACCCAGCTGTAGGGCGCCGGTCCGGTCAGCGGTGACGGGGGCGCCGGGCGGTCAGCTCAGCTCGGCGCTCCGCAGCGTCCTCGTCACGTCGATGAAGTTCTTGCGGGCCGCCACCAGCCTGCCCTCGCGTACGACCTGGAGGCTCACCTTTCGGTTGACCAGCCGGGGGTAGCCGACAGAGGCGAGAACGTCCTGGAACTTCCACTGGAGCGCAGGGGTGAGCCCGCCCGTGGAGACCTTCAGACCGTTGTTCAGGGCGCCGCGCACGGAGGCGGCGGTCACGGCGTCGTCGCCCAGCGACTCGACGACCTTCTTCAAGACCGTGTACGCGATCCACGTGGTCTGCACACCGGCGTCCGCGGGGTCGATGCGGTTGTCGCCGAAGGCCTGCTCGCTGATCACCTTCTTCATCGGGTCCCAGCGCGCGTCGCTCGCGACGGGGTACCAGCCGGTGATGTACGAGCCCTCGTACGGGCTGGACGCCCCGCCGTTCGCGTTGACCACGGTCTGGTCGACGCTGCCGAGGACGGTGGCGGTGCGGACGTCGGTGTAGTCCTCGCGGGAGCGCCGGAAGGAGTCCATGAAGGTGGTGGTGCGGTCGCCGAGGGCGGGCACCACACAGCCCCGGTCGGTGAGGCCGGTCGTGGAGTACCTGAGCGCCCGCTCCGACTGGCTGCCGTACTCGGTGGCGTCCTCGTCGGCCAGCTGATCGCGGGCGGCCGGATGTCCGCCCGCACGGAGGCCGGAGTTGAGCAGCGGCGGCAGTTCGTCGCCCGCGATGCTGTCGGGGCGCACCAGTGCGACGGGGCCGCAGGTGCGGGCCAGTTCCCGGCCGAGGCCGGCCAGGAGGGTGGGCTGGCCGCCGTTGACGGGGTAGGAGAGCGGGCTGGTGAACTCGGCGTTGGTGATGCCGTAGCCGCCTATGTAGGGGATGCCGGCCCCCTCCAGCGAGGGCAGGAAGGTGTCGCCGTACTGGCTGTAGGAGCCGACGACCGCGACGACGTTCTCCTCGATCGCGCGGTCGGCGCAGGCCGCGGCGGCCACGCTGTCGTTGTGGTCGTTGCAGGTGAGGACCTTGAGCTTGCGGCCGCCGAGGCCGCCGTGGGCGTTGACCCAGCGCGCGTACGCCTGCGCCAGGGCGGGCATGCCGGGCTTGTTGGTCGACTTGGTGTTCTCCGGAGCCCAGGTCATCACGGTGATCGTGGCATCCCCGGAACCCCCCGTGGTACCGGGGATGACACCACATCCGGCTGCCAACGACGCACACGCCACCAGTGCCGCCGCTGTGCGTGCGGAGGCTCGGACGGGCCGGTTGGTGATCGTGGGGAGGACGGTGCTGCGGGTGCGTCGCCTGCCGGTCATGGGTACGCACGATTCCGCCACACCGCTAACCCTGGCGTGACCCTTGGTTATTGTTCGGTGACGGCAAGGTGAATTGCGGGGGTCGGTGAGGCGCCTGTGAGGGGGAACGTACGATCGATGACCGTGCAAGGTTCGGATAGCTCTTCCCGTCGCGGCCGTCGCTCCTCCACCATGGGCGGCATGCCACTCAACGACATGCCGTGGTGGCGCTGGCGCAGCAATGTGCGCTCCGCGCTGCACATGCTCTCCGATCCGGTGTTCCAGCGGGACGTCTGGCTGGCCGGCGTCGACGGATACGGCGACGTCACCGACGCCGTCTACCGCCTCGTCGAGGACACCTGGCTGGACAACTGGTCCGCCGAGAAATACGTCGGGACGATCTTCCGCGACTCGCAGGAGGCGGCGCTCGTCGACACCGCCGTGCTGCGGGTGCTGCGGATCATGCACCAGGTCGGCCCGGACGCGCAGGTCTCCGCGTACCTGGAGAACCAGGGGTGGCCGGAGGCGGTGCGGGCGGCGCGGGACGCGCATGTCCGCATGTCCATGGCCGACGGCGAGGACCCGGACGCTCCGCCGCGCACGCTCGAAGTGCTGGCGATCATGACGCGGTCCGCGTAGGCGGTTCGCTCGGGTCGTCGGCGTGACGGTCCGCGTGACGGGACGACTGTCCGCCGGGCGGGTCGGATATGGGACCCTGTCCTGCATGAACCAGCAGTCCACCCGAGCCGCGGTCCCCGCCGACCAGTACGTCCTCACCCTGTCCTGCCCCGACAAGCAGGGCATCGTGCACGCCGTGTCGAGCTACCTCTTCATGACCGGCTGCAACATCGAGGACAGCCAGCAGTTCGGTGACCACGACACGGGACTGTTCTTCATGCGCGTCCACTTCTCGGCGGACGCTCCGGTGACGGTGGACAAGCTGCGGGCGAGCTTCGCGGCGATCGGGGACTCCTTCCAGATGGACTGGCAGATCCATCGGGCCGAGGAGAAGATGCGGGTCGTGCTGATGGTCAGCAAGTTCGGGCACTGCCTGAACGACCTGTTGTTCCGCGCCAGGATCGGCGCGCTTCCTGTGGAGATCGCCGCCGTGGTCTCCAACCACACCGACTTCGCCGAGCTTGTGGGGTCGTACGACATCCCCTTCCACCACATCCCGGTGACCAAGGACAACAAGTCCGAGGCGGAGGCGCGGCTGCTGGAGATCGTGCGGGAGCAGGGCGTGGAGCTGGTCGTGCTCGCCCGGTACATGCAGGTGCTCTCCGACGATCTGTGCAAGGCGCTCAGCGGGCGGATCATCAACATCCACCACTCGTTCCTGCCGAGCTTCAAGGGCGCGAAGCCGTATCACCAGGCGCACACGCGCGGTGTGAAGCTGATCGGCGCGACGGCGCACTATGTGACCGCCGACCTCGACGAGGGGCCGATCATCGAGCAGGAGGTCGAGCGGGTCGGGCACGATGTCACGCCGGACCAGCTCGTCGCGATCGGGCGCGATGTGGAGTGCCAGGCGTTGGCCCGGGCGGTCAAGTGGCATGCCGAGCGGCGGATTCTGCTGAACGGGCGTAGGACGGTCGTTTTCGCCTAGGAGCTCGGGGGTTCTGGTTCGAGGGCGGCTGCGGGTAGCCGGTGGCTTGTCGCGCGGTTCCCCGCGCCCCTTGACCACGTGCGGTGGACGTGCCTTTCAGGGGCGCGGGGAACCGCGCGAGCAACCACGAACCACCCGCAGCCGCCCCCGAAGCCTCAACCCACCCCTACATCCGGCTCAAGCTCGCCGCAGCCAACAGCACATCCCTGATCGCGGCACGATCACCCACCTGCCCCGCCGCGGCCTCCGCAGGAGACACATGGCCCGCGGCCAGTCGGCAGAACTCCGCGCCGTCCAGGGCGACATGAGCCACCTCGTGCTCGGCGGAGCCCACCGCGGCGGGGGAGTCGAGCGGGATCAGCCACTCCCCGCCGCCCGAGCCCTCGATCTCCAGGCGCAGACTGCGGCCGGGCTCTCCCGCAGGGACGAGGTGTCGGCCCGGCGGCGGCGCGGCCAGCCCCGCGCGGCGGCGGGCCGACAGCACCGTGGGCAGTAGGCGGGCCGCCAGGGCGACCATCTGGTGCAGGTCGCTGCCGGACGGCGGCTCGTACGGGTAGTCCACCGCCTCGGCGATGTCCTCGGCGTGCACCCAGCACTCGAAGGCGCGGTCCAGCATCGCGTCGCGCAGCGGCAGCTCGAAGTCGCCGTACGGAACGGCCAGTCTGCCCGCGCCGCCGCCGCCTCCGTCCCCGCCGCCCGTGAAGGACACCGTGCGGACCAGCGCGTGGGTCTGCTCCCGCCACGGCGCGCGGACGGCCCGGGTCGGCGGGAAGTGCGAGGCGCGCCAGTAGGCGTCCGTGCGCGCGGCCGGGGTCGGCCGGTCCGCGGCCACGTCGCCCATCGGGTCCTCCAGGCCCAGCGCGACGGCCACCAGTCCGTCGACCGTCAGCAGATGCGCGATGACCCCGGCGACGGTCGTACGGCGGCTGGTCGGCTCGTCCTTCTCGAACCAGCGCAGCCGCACGGGAGCGTGCCACTCGGCGTCCCCGAAGTCCTGGAGCAGGGCGTCGAGGCGGGCCGTCTCGGCGTCGTACGGCGTCGCCCACTCGGGCACCGGGATGCGCGGTGGGCGTCGCTCCAGGCAGCCCTCCAGGACGCGGGCGCGCAGGGCGGGGTCCAGGTCGAGGCTCTCGGCGGGGTGCAGCAGGCCGACGGCCTCGCGCAGCCGGAGCGCCTCGTCCGCGCAGGAACCGCAGTCGCCGAGGTGCTCCTCGACGGCCGCCGTCTCCTCCGGCGAGCAGGCGGCCAGCGCCCAGGCGCCGAGAAGCGCCTTCAGGACGCGGTGTTCGAGGACGAGAGGTGCCGCCGGGCGCGGTGCCTGTTCGCTGAGGTCCGCCAGGGCGGGCAGCGGGCGTCCGGTGTCCTCGACGGAGGCGCGAGGGAGCGGTATGCGGGGTGGCTGGTCCGGGGGCGGCTCGGGGGTGGGGTGCCGGCCGTCGTCGTTGCCGCCGCTCAGGCGGTCGGCTCCGCCGGAGGTGTCCCCGAAGCCGATATCCCCGTTCTCCCTGGGCTCCCCGGCTCCCCCGGGCTCGCCGGTCTCCTTGCTCTCCTCGCTCTCCTTGCTCTCTCCGAGGTCGTCGTCCGGGTCCTTGTCCGGGAACCGTTGTGCCTCGTTCACGCCGCGCCCCCGTATCCCGGCGGCGCCCCCGGGGCGGCTCCGGCGTCATGGGCGGTGGAGAGGAGTTGCAGGCCCAGGCGGAGGCGGCGGCGGGCCTCGTCCTCGGTGACGCCCAGGTCGGCCGCGGTCTGGCGGTAGTCGCGGCGCTGGAAGTAGGCCAGCTCCAGGGCGGCGCGCAGGGGGACGGGCATGGACTGCACGATGTAGTCGGCGCGGGCGGCGACCGAGGCGTGCCGCACCTTGCGCTCCAGTTCCTCGGTGGAACCCTGGCCGCCGGCCCGGGCGAGGGCGGCGGTCTCGGTGGCGCGCAGCCGCTGCACGGCGAGGCGGTGGGTCAGCGTGGCGACCCAGGTGCGCAGCGGGCCCTGCTTGGGGTCGTAGCTGTCCGGGTGCTCCCAGACGTGCGCGAAGACGTCGCGGGTGACGTGGTCGGCGGCGCGCTCGTCGGCCAGCACGGTGTGGGCGAGGCCGTGGACGAGTGAGGCGAAGCGGTCGTAGAGCTCGCCGAGGGCGGCCGCCTCGCCGCGGGCGAGCCGCTGCTGCATCTTGCGGTCCCAGCGGGGCGGTGCGTCCTTCTTCGCCATAAGGCCCCCCTCACCGGTCCGTCCTGTCCAGCGTGCGTCCTCCGTCTCCCCGAATGTAGTCGGCACGTCTGACAGCGCACGCCCCTTTGTCGCAATGTGCGCCCCTTGTAGAGCCATGGCTGGTGACACACCTCGATCCCGTGATAGAGGGCCTCGCGCTCGGATCACCCACGGGCCGCGGTCGGACCCGCACCCGGGCGGCTACCCGGCCACCGTCTGATCAGACTCGATCGAACAGGATCGAATGCGATTGAAACAAGCCTTTTCTGATCGGTGACCGTTTTCTGGAGGGAGTTTCAGGGAACAGCCGCTGGGCAGCCGCGCTGCAAGGAAGCGTAGGTGTCGCTTCCGGTTCGGCGAGCGAGGGGCGTGGTGGTGACGTTGAAAGTGACCGGTGGCGAGCGAGGCGACTGGGCTGTGCTCCAGGTGTCCGGCGAACTGGATCTGGTGACCTCGCCGGTGATGCGTCAGCACATCCATGACGTGGTGGCCGAGGGGCGCCACAGCCTCGTCCTCGACCTGTCCGAGGTCCTGTTCTGCGACTCCAGCGGCGTCGGCGTCCTCATCGCCGCCCGCCGTCTCATCCGCTCCTGCCAGGGCACCCTGCGGCTGATACTCCCGGCGCAGGGCGCGGCGGACGGGTCGCACGTCAACCGCGTCCTCGGGGCGCTGGGAGTACGCCGGCTCTTCGAGGTCTACCCGGACGTCACGGCGGCGGTCGCGGACGACGCCCGGCCGCTGTCGGCCTGAACAGGGGCGATCACCGTCGGTAGTGCCACACAGTTGTCCCGGAATTCCCCCGGTCCTGGCACAACCACCGCTTTCCCGCGCCCGGACGCCCCCCGGCGTCGTACGCTCCGACGGGAGGCCGAGAGCCTCGCATTCCACGTGACGTAAGGCGGCCCGATAAGACATGGTCAGCAGCGAGTACGAGCGCAGGAGCGCCGCCCGGTTCGCCACCTTCGACCAGGACGGCAACGGCTACATCGACCGGGAGGACTTCAGCGCGGCGGCCAAGGCACTGCTCGCGGAGTTCGGCATCGCCGCCCGGTCCGACAAGGGCCAGGCGCTGTACGGCGGCGCGGAGGCGTTCTGGCAGGGCATGGCCGGAATCGCGGACCGGGACGGCGACCAGCGCATCACCCGCGAGGAGTTCGTGAACGGCGCGGTCAAGCGGCTGCGGGACAACCCTGACCGGTTCGCCGAGATCGCCCGCCCCTTCCTGCACGCCGCCCTCGACCTGGCCGACTCCGACGGTGACGGAGCCGCCACGGTGACCGACACCGCGCGCGTGCTCGGCTGCCTCGGCGTCCAGCAGGACGTCGCCCGGGCGGCCGCCGCCTCGCTCGACGCGGACGGCGACGGCAGGGTGGCGGAGGGCGAGATCATCACCGCGTTCGCCCGCTACTTCACCGTCCCCGAGTGATCCCCAAGGCCTCTACGCCCCCGAGAAGCGCTCCCTGAGCTTGTACTTGAGCACCTTCCGCAGGGTGTCGTTGCGCGGAAGGGCGTCCACCACCTCCAACTGCTCCGGCAGCTTGTGCGTGGACAGCCCTTCGCCGCGCAGATACGACGTCAGCGCCTGAAGCGTCAGCGGCCCGGCGCCCGCCGGCTGCTCGACGACCGCGCAGACCCGTTCCCCGCGCTCCGGGTCCGGCAGACCGATCACCGCGACGTCCCCCACGGCCGGATGCCGGTGCAGCAGATCCTCGATCTCCTTCGCCGAGATGTTCTCGCCCTTGCGGATGATCACGTCCTTGAGGCGCCCGGTCAGCACCAGATGCCCGCTGTCGGTGAGGCGCCCGAGGTCACCGGTCCGCAGAAACCCCTCCTCGTCGAAGGCCGCCGCCGTCTGCGCCGGGTCGAGATAGCCCTGGCACACCGCCTCCCCGCGCAGCCGCACCTCCCCCTCGACGATCCGTATCTCCATCTCCCGTGGCGGCCGTCCCTCCGTCGTCGCCAGGTTCTCCGCCGTGTCGTCCGGCGCCCCCATCGTGATCATCGGCACCTCGGTCATGCCGTACCCATGGGTGAGCTGCACCCCCATCTCGCGCACCACGGCGTGATACAGCTCCGGTGGCTTCGGTGCCCCGCCGCCCGCCAGCAGCCGCAGCGAGGGAACCGCCTTCACCCCGTCCGGCTGCCTGCGCTGCTCGTTCAGGAGCATCGAGTAGAACGCCGTCGACCCGCCGGCGATCGTCACACCGTGCCGGCGGTAGCCCTCCAGCGCCTCCGGCAGCGCGAACTGCTCGAACATCACCGCGGGGAAGCCGTAGAGCAGGACCATCACCATGTAGTCCGGGCCGCCTATGTGCGCGTAGGGGAAGGCGATCGACCCGATGTCCTCGGCCGTCGGTCGCAGTGCGTGTGCCAGGCAGGAGCCGCCCGCGATCAGCGAGCGGTCCGTGTGCAGCACGCCCTTGGGGTCGGACGTCGTCCCCGAGGTCCAGTAGATCCAGCGCACCGAGGTGCCCTCGGCGGGCGGCGGGGGCAGGACCGACGGATCGCCGTCGGGCAGGGTGTCGTACGCCTCGAAGACCCCCTTCGCGCCCAGCCGTCGCGCCATCGCGGTGTGGTCGAAGCCCCGCCACACGCCCGGCACCGCGAAGAACTCCGCCTTCGACTCCCGCAGCGCGAAGCCGACTTCGCGGTCCCGGTAGAACGGGATGACCGGGGACTGCACGGCACCGAGACGGGCCAGCGCGAAGGACAGCAGGGCCGTCTCGAAGCGGGTGGGCAGCTGCCAGGCGACGACCGTGCCGGGGCGTACGCCCATGTCGTACAGGCCGGCCGCCACGCGCTCGGCACGCGCGCGCAGGTCGCCGAAGGACAGGGTGCGGTTCTCCTGGAGGAGGGCGGGGCGGTCGGGGGTGCGGTCGGCGCGGCCGGCGACCAGGTCCCAGAGGGTGCGGGCGGAACTCAGGACGTGAGCGGTGTCGTTCATGAACAGCCCCCTGCATCGGCCGAACATTGGCTGACGGTCCGTCAGATCGTGGGCAGAGCGTAGGGCTCACCGCCTTGTCGGTCCAGGGGTGCGGGACTTAGCCTTCCCGCAGAGCAAAATATGACGGTGCATCAGATATGGAGTGGCGGCACATGGATCTGGCCCACACACCGGAAGAGGAGGAGTTCCGGGCGCGGCTGCGCGCGTGGCTGGGCCAGGTGCTGCCCACGCTTCCGCCGAAGCCGTCCCCGGACGACTGGCCGGGGCGCCGCGCCCACGACCTCGGCTGGCAGCGGATGCTCTACGACGCCGGATACGGGGAGGTCCACTGGGACGCGTCCCCGACCATGCGCCTGATCTTCCTGGAGGAGACCGAGAAGGCGGGCGCGCCCTATGTGGGGGCGGGCTTCGTCGGGCTCCTGCACGCGGGGCCGACCATCGCGGCCGAGGGCACCGCCGAACAGCGGGAGCGCTGGCTGCCGCCGATCCTGCGCGGGGACGAGGTCTGGTGCCAGGGCTTCAGTGAACCGGACGCCGGATCCGATCTCGCGGCGCTGCGCACGCGCGCGCGTAGGGACGGCGACGACTACGTGGTGACCGGTTCCAAGATCTGGACCTCCCACGCCGAAGTGGCCGACTGGTGCGAACTGTTGGTACGCACCGACCCCGACGCACCCAAGCACCGCGGCATCAGCTGGCTGGCCATGCCCATGGACGCGCCGGGCATCACCGTACGGCCGCTGAAGACCCTCGCCGGGTCGGCCGAGTTCGCCGAGGTGTTCCTCGACGAGGTGCGGGTGCCGGTCGCCAACCGGGTCGGGGACGAGAACGACGGCTGGCGCGTGACCATGGTGACCCTGTCCTTCGAGCGCGGCACGGCCTTCGTGGGCGAGGTCGTCGCGTGCCGACGCGCGCTGCGCGAACTCGCCGTCGAGGCACGCAAGAACGGACGGTGGGACGATCCGGTGCTCCGGCGCCGGCTGGGGCGGCTGAACGCCGAGTTCCGGGCGCTGTGGCGACTTACGCAGTGGAACGTGAGCGAGGCGGAACTGAGCGGCGGGGTGCCCGGCGTCGGGGGTTCGGTTTTCAAACTGAGGTATTCGCACGCCCGTCAGGAGCTCTACGACGCCGCCGCCGACGTTCTGGGGTCCGAGTCGCTGGACCTCGACCGTCCGTGGGTGCTCGACCGCCTGTCCTCGCTGTCGTACACCATCGCCGCCGGCACCTCACAGATCCAGCGGAACATCGTGGCCGAGCGGATCCTCGGGCTGCCGAAGGGACGGTGACGGATGCGTTTCCAACTGACCGAGGACCAGGTGGCGTTGCGCGGCGGCGTCCGGGAGATGCTGACGCGGCGCTTCGGCCCGGAGGCGCTCAGGGCCGCCGTCGAGGAGCCCGGCCGCCTGGACCGGGCGCTGTGGCGGGAACTCGGCGCGGCCGGGTTCTTCGCGCTACGGCTGCCGGAGGCGCGGGGCGGAGTCGGACTCGGGCTGCCCGAGGCGGTGTTGGCCTTCGAGGAGGCAGGGCGGGCCCTGTTGCCCGGGCCGCTGGTGGCCACGCACCTCGCGGCGGGCGCGGTACCCGGCGCGGCCACCGGGGAGACGGTCGTGACGGCCGTCGGCAACGGGCTGGTGGAGTGGCTCGCGCAGGCCGACGTCGTACGGGGGGACGGAGGCGCGGTGGGTGCCGTACCGCTGCGGTCGGTCGACCCGCTGACGCCGCTGCACCGGGTTCCCACCGGCATGGGCATGCCCCCCGGCGCCGTACTCCTCACCGCGGCCGAACAGTTGGGCAGCGCCACACGCGCGTGCGAGCTGGCCGTGCAACACGCCCGGACGCGTGAGCAGTTCGGGCAGCCGATCGGGGCCTTCCAGGCCGTGAAGCATCTGTGCGCGGAGATGCTGGTGCGGACCGAGACGGCCCGCGCCGCCGTCTACGCGGCGGCCGTCACGGCCGACCCCGCCGACATCGACACCGCGCGGCTGCTCGCCGACGACGCTGCCGTGCGCGGTGCCCGCGACTGCCTCCAGGTGCACGGCGGAATGGGTTTCACCTGGGAGTTCGAGGTCCACCTGCATCTGAAGCGTGCCTGGGTGCGCACGCATCGTACGGGGCATGCTACGGAGAGTGAGGAAAACCTCGCTGCCGAACTTCTCGCCGATCCGGCCTGAAAGCCTCTGGTCTGCGGAGTCGCCGACGGCCTCGGCGTGGATGTCGCGGATTGTGGCATACCGGAATTACGGAGCGTTGATATCGGGTTGTGTCCTACGCGTGACTCGTCACGGCCTGGAGTCGGCCGTCCGCTCCGGTACCTTGTGTGAGATGCGAGTGGTTCCGAGCACGAGCCATCCCGGAGTTGCCCTTGAGGCGCCTCCGGATCCGGCGGTGCGCGCCGCTGTTCGCAGGGCGGGAGGGCGTTCTGCCCCCGCCTGTTCGACTCCCCACGACAAGCGTCGCACAGTATGCCGCAGGGGTACTCCTTCGCGCTGGAATATGCCCGAAGCGCTTGTTGGGGTGACTGTACGTCAACCATGCTGTCGGCTAAGGGATTCACGTTCTGTGACCCTGGCTTTGGCCATTGTTCTGGCCATGAAAAGAATGGCTAGGATCGTGGCCCTCGTGAGGCGCGGGGCTATGTGTCCGCCGGTTCGGATGGTGTGAGCGGTGCAGGTGCTTCAAGTGCAGCTGGAGATCCGGCCCGACCCCGCTGAGGTGGGGCGAGCCCGACGCTGGGCACGCTCGCGGCTCGCCGGGTCGGGGATACAGGCCGACGAGCCGCTCGCCGAGACGCTGATCCTGCTCGTCTCCGAACTGGTCACCAACGCCGTGGTCCACACCGGCTGTCCGGCCGTGCTACGGCTCTCCCTGCCGGGTGCGCCCCAGGACCACGCCACCGTACGGCTCGAGGTGGCCGACCGCAGCGGACGGGCGCCGGTGCCCCGATGCGCCGACGGTGACGCGACCGGTGGCCGAGGACTCGCCCTCGTCGACGGTCTCGCGGACCGGTGGGGCTGGAGCGCCGAGGGGGCCGGCAAGCGGATCTGGTGCGAACTGGACCGCGGCGCGGAGCCGGCGGCGTCCGCATCCGCCTATGGGAGCGGAGTGTCGGCGTACGAGGGGCTCGCGTACGAAGCGGTCTGATGTCCGCACCGTCCCGGTGGGGTGGTGTGAGGGCGCATGGATGCGTCGAGGTATGTGAAGCGGTGTGACGGGCGCTCGGCGTGACCATTCCGCCGGAGCCGGTGCACGGTTGCAGAGAGCGCTGTACCCCCGGTTCCGAGGGGCGTCGATGCGCCCGGGCATGCTTCCGTGCGCGGCCTTCTGCAAATAGGGCGTAAGTAACAAATCGCCGACTGGGTGTTGACGCCGCGTGTCCGATTGATCACGCTTGTGGTCAGCGATTCGCCGCGAGGGGACGACGAGGGCTTCGGTGACGGAAGCCCTTGCCGAGTGTGGGTCGTGATTCGGCGTCGGTTCTCCGAGGGCCAGGAGGGCCGGGGCGGGTACGCCGGAGTCGGATGGCGGCGCGCGGTGCCGTGCTCGGGGCGGATGGAGGCACCCCCTGCTCGGGCGGCAGCCGGGAGTGGGGAAGACGCGCCGCCAGCCGACCTTGTGGAAGAGCACCTCGTGGATGAGCTCAGAGAACGGCCACGGGAGCGACGGGAGTCCCCGTACCGCCGACGAACGGCTCGGGCATCGCGGAGAGCAGGAACGCGTAGCGGCCCTCTTGTCCACAGGCTGTGGACAACTCTTCGAGATTCCAGTTCTGACCCTGAAGCATCCCCATCTCGACCAGGTCGAGTGCGTGCACCGGCAGCCACAAATCCTCTGTCTCTGGCGGAAATATCTCAAACGTGAGCGTGTCATTGGCCACGGCCGCCACGTCGCGCGCGTGGAACCACTCCGGCGTACGGATCGACAGACCGGGCGACGGATAGCCGTACGCGTGCTTGTCACCCGCGAGATACACCTGGACCTGCCCCGTCCGTACGAGCACGATGTCGCCGGCACGCACGCGCGTGCCCGCCAGTTCCTCGGCCGCCTCCAGGTCCTGCGGGGAGACCGCGTGCCCGCCGTCGAGCCGCGGGACGCCACGCGCGCGTGCCACGTCCAGCAGCACCCCGCGCGAGACGATGTGGCGCGCCTTGTCGATGCCGCTGAACTCGGCGCCGCCGTGCGGGGTGATGGTGTGGGCGGGGCGGCCGTTGTAGATGCGGCCGGAGTGCGAGACGTGGGTGAGGGCGTCCCAGTGGGTGGCGGCCTGCAGGCCCATGGTCACGGCGTCGTCGCTGCATGCCACGGTCCCCGGGCCGAACAGCTCCTGGTTGATCTGCACCATGGTGTGCAGCGGGTTCACCCGCCCGGGGATCATCCCGGTCTGCACGCCGTCCTGCTGAAGGGGCAGCGCGAGCGGGACGCGCCGGCCGCTGCGGACGCAGGCGGCCGCCTCGCGGACCACCTCGTCGGTGATGAGGTTCAGGGTGCCGATCTCGTCGTCGGCGCCCCAACGGCCCCAGTTGTTCACGCGCTTGGCGATCTCGTTGAACGCGTCCGGCAGTGACATGAGTGCCTCCCCGGGGCTTGTCCCCGCGTATCTGACGGGTCGTAGAATCGATTCGAATCTAACGGACCGTCAGAAACTGCGGGAAGGGGCCGGGGCATGGGGAACTTCTTGGCAGGCAAGGTCGTCGCCGTGACGGGCGCGGGGCGCGGGATCGGACGGGCCGTCGCGCTCGCGGCCGCCGCCGAGGGAGCGCGGGTCGTCGTCAACGACTACGGGGTGTCGGTGGACGGCGCCTCGCCCACCAGCGCCGTCGCCGAGGCCGTGGTCAAGGAGATCGAGGCGGCGGGCGGGGAGGCGGTGGCGGTCGCCGACGACGTGTCCACGATGGCCGGCGGACAGCGGGTCGTGGACGTCGCGCTGTCGTC
This sequence comes from Streptomyces sp. NPDC028907, assembly GCF_055564995.1. Classification (NCBI taxonomy): domain Bacteria; kingdom Bacillati; phylum Actinomycetota; class Actinomycetes; order Kitasatosporales; family Streptomycetaceae; genus Streptomyces; species Streptomyces sp. NPDC028907. Next base: position 434,013 of record NZ_JBVHVE010000002.1, on the reverse strand, counting down.
GTACGGGCGGCTCGACGGGGTCGTGTGCGTCGCCGGGATCCTGCGCGAGCGGATGCTGTTCAACATGACAGAGGAGGAGTGGGATCCGGTGGTCGCCACTCATCTGAAGGGGACGTTCACCGTGTTCCGGGCCGCTTCGGCGGTGATGAGGCGGCAGCGGACGGGGACCCTGATCGGGTTCACCAGCGGGAATCACCAAGGGTCGGTCTCGCAGGCCAACTACAGCGCGGCGAAGGGCGGGATCATCTCGCTCGTGCGGAGCGCCGCGCTCGGGCTGCACAAGTACGGGGTGACCGCGAACGCGGTGGCGCCGGTCGCTCGTACGCGGATGTCGGCCAACGTGCCCATGGAGCTCGCCGAGATCGGGGAGCCGGAGGATGTGGCGGCGCTGGTGGTGTATCTGCTGTCGGACCCGGCTCGGGAGCACGGGGTGACGGGGCAGGTGTACACCGTCGCCGGGCCGAAGATCGCGGTGTGGGCGCAGCCGCGGGAGCTGCGCTCGGCTTATGCCGACGGTTCGTGGACGCCTGAGCGGATCGCGGAGGTGCTGCCGGGGTCGGTGGGAGTGGATCCGATGCCGATGCTGGAGCGGGTGGAGGGGATGGCGAGGGCTGCGCGGGACGGGGCTCGGCCGAACGCCTAGGAGCTCGCAGGGCGTTCTCCGGTCGGCGGCTGCGGGTCAGTTGTGGCTGGTCGCGCCCGCGCGGCGGATCCGCATATCGATACAGCCCCGCGCCCCTGGGGGGCTGCGGCTGTCCGGCGTTGAGAGGAGAGGTCAGTGGACTTTGGATTCGGCGCTGAGGATGAGGCATTCCGTGCGGAGGTTCGGGCGTGGCTCTCAGAGCATGTCGAAGGCGCGCAGGATCGCCGTACCTGGGAGCGCACTCTCGGGAAGGCCGGGTGGATCGGGCTCGGGTGGGGGGAAGCCGGGTACGGGAACCGGGTCGCCACTCTCACCCAGCAAGTGGTGTGGGCCGAGGAGTACGCGCGGTCGGTCGCGCCCGCGCGGTCCGGGCACATCGGGGAGAAGCTGCTGGCGCCGACGCTGCTCGCGCACGGGAGCGAGGAGCAGAAGGCGCGCTTCCTGCCGCCTATCGCGCTCGGGGAGGAGCTGTGGTGCCAGGGGTACAGCGAACCCGGGGCGGGGTCGGACCTCGCCGGGGTGCGGACCAGGGCCGAGCGGGCCTCGGACGGGACCTTCCGTGTCACCGGGCAGAAGATCTGGACCTCACTCGCCCATGAGGCGGACTGGTGCTTCGTGCTGGCGCGCACCGAGCCGGAGTCGCGTCGGCATCACGGCCTGAGCTTTCTGCTGGTCCCGATGGACCAGCCGGGGCGAATCGAGGTGCGGCCCATCCGGCAGATGACCGGGACCAGTGACTTCAACGAGGTCTTCTTCGACGGCGCGCACGCGGAGGATGTCGTCGGGGGCGAGGGCGCCGGGTGGAAGGTAGCCATGAGCCTGCTCGGGTTCGAGCGGGGCGTGTCCACGCTCGCCCAGCAGATCGGGTTCGCGCGGGAGTTGGCGCGGGTCGTGGGCGCGGCGGTGCGGTCCGGTGCGGTGGAGGATCCCGTGCTGCGGGATCGGCTGGTGCGGCAGTGGGCCGAGTTGCGGGTGATGCGGTGGAACGCGCTGCGGACGCTGGGGGGTTCAGGGGGACCGGGGGCGCCGAGTGTGGCGAAGCTGCTGTGGGGCGGCTGGCATCAGAGGCTCGGGGAGCTGGCGATGCTGGTGCGAGGTGCGGCCGGCGCGGTCGGTCCGGGGGAGTGGTCGGCTGCGGCACCGTATGAACTCGACGAGGCTCAGCAGCTGTTTTTGTTCTCGCGGGCCGACACCATCTACGGCGGATCCGATCAGGTCCAGCGCACGATCATCGCCGAGCGGGTGCTCGGTCTGCCCAGGGAGCCCAAGGGGGTCGTCTGATGCGCGCAGTGATGTACGACGGCAAGCGGGTCGAGGTCGTGGACGATCTGGAGGTGCGGGACCCAGGGCCGGGCGAGGTGCTGGTCGCGATCTCGGCGGCCGGGTTGTGTCACAGCGACCTGTCGGTGGTGGACGGGACCATACCCTTCCCTGTTCCTGTGGTGCTCGGCCATGAGGGTGCGGGAGTCGTGGAAGCGGTGGGTGTGGGCGTCACCCATGTCGAGCCCGGGGACCATGTGGCCCTGTCCACGCTGGCCAACTGCGGTGTGTGTGCCGACTGCGACCGGGGGCGGCCGACCATGTGCCGGCACGCCATAGGGCGGCCGGGGCGGCCGTTCTGGCGGGGTGAGCAGGCGGTGTTCCAGTTCGCGTCCAACTCCGCCTTCGCGGAACGCACCGTGGTGAAGGCCGTGCAGGTGGTGCGTATCCCGAAGGACATTCCCCTGCAGTCCGCCGCGTTGATCGGGTGCGGGGTGCTGACGGGGGTGGGGGCCGTCCTCAACCGGGCGAAGGTGGACCGCGGGGACAGTGTGGTCGTGATCGGGACCGGCGGCATCGGGCTGAACGTCCTTCAGGGCGCGCGGATCGCGGGTGCCCTGCGGATCGTCGCCGTCGACGCGAATCCGGCGAAGGAGGCGGTGGCGCGGCAGTTCGGGGCGACCGACTTCCTGACCTCGGCGGAGGGTGTGCGGGAGCTGCTGCCGACGGGGGCGGACCATGCCTTCGAGTGCGTGGGGCGGGTCGAGCTCATCCGCCAGGCGGTCGATCTGCTGGACCGGCACGGACAGGCGGTACTGCTGGGCGTTCCGCCGGCCGGCGCCGAGGCGTCCTTCGTCGTGTCCTCCATGTACCTGGACAAGTCGATCCTGGGCTGCCGGTACGGGTCGTCGCGGCCGCAGCGGGACATCGCGCTGTACGCCGAGCTGTACCGGGACGGGCGGCTGTTGCTGGACGAGCTGGTGACGCGGACGTATCCGGTGGAGGAGTTCGAGCGGGCCGCCGCGGACGCGGTGGCGGGGAAGGTGGCTCGCGGAGTGCTCACTTTCTGAGGTCTCTCGGCGCGGTTTCCACTGGTCTTGTTTGTCCACGGTGACGGCGCGTCGCACGACGGAGGTCAGCCAGGAGTTCGGGGAGCGGTCGTCGTCGGCACACCGCCGTCGCCTCTCGCTGCTGACGGCGGCTCGTTGGTGGGGAGAGGCGCCGGGACGGCTCAAGTGCCGCTGTGGAGCTGGACGTCGGCGTTGTTCGCGGCGCGGAAGGTGCGCCGGTAGCTGGTGGGTGTGACGCCGAGCGCAGCCTGTAGGTGCTGGCGCATCGACTGGGCCGTACCGAAACCGGCTTCCCCGGCCACCTGGTCGACGGAGAGGTCCGTGGACTCCAGGAGGTGGCGGGCGCGTTCGACGCGTTGCTGGGTGAGCCACTGACCGGGGCTGATGCCGACCTCCTCGCGGAAACGGCGGGTGAAGGTGCGCACCGACATGGCCTCCTGGTCCGCCATGTCCCGCAGCTGGATCGGCTCGTGCAGGCGGCCCAGGGCCCAGGCGCGGGCCGTGGTCGTGGACGCCTGCTGCGGGTCGGGCACCGGGCGGTGGATGTACTGGGCCTGGCCGCCGTCCCGGTGGGGCGGTACGACGGTGCGGCGGGCCACCTCGTTGGCGATCGCCGTGCCGTGGTCGCGGCGGACCATGTGCAGGCACAGGTCGATCCCGGCGGCGACACCGGCCGAGGTCAGCACGTCGCCGTCGTCGATGAACAGGACGTCCGCGTCGACCTCGATCCTCGGGAACAGCCGCTGGAAACGCTCGGCGTCGGCCCAGTGCGTGGTGGCCGGGCGGCCGTCGAGCAGACCGGCGGCGGCCAGGACGTAGACGCCGGTGCAGATGGAGGCGAGCCGGGTGCCGGGGCGGATGTGGGCGAGCGCGGCGGCCAGCTCGTCGGTCAGTACGCCCTCCTCGAAGACCGGGCCGAGTTCGTACGACGCCGGGACGATCACGGTGTCGGCGGTGGCCAGGGTCCGCGGCCCGTGTTCCACCTGGATGGCGAAGTCGGCGTCCGTCTGCACCGGGCCGGGTGGCCGGATCGAGCAGGTGACGACCTCGTACAGGAGCCGCCCCAGCGCGTCCCTGGGGCGGCCGAAGATGCGGTGCGGGATGCCCAACTCGAAGGGGAGCAGGCCGTCCAGAGCCAGGACGGCTACGCGGTGCGGGCGGAACTCCGGTTCGCGCTCTTCATGCTCCGGATCACTGCTCATGGCCCGATCCTAACGAATGCTGTCCTTCGGGCCAATGGCTTCGCGACGGCGCAGGCCCGAAGCTCGTTGTCGTGACGCAGACAACCGAAGCCTCCGCCGCCTCCGTCGACCAGTCCCCGCCGACGCCGGGTCGTCCCCGCATCCACCGCGCCTGGTTCGTCGCCGCCGTCGCCTTCGTGACCATCCTCGGCGCCGCCGCCTTCCGCTCCCTGCCGGGGTTGCTCATCGACCCGCTGCACGAGGAGTTCGGCTGGTCGCGCGGCACGATCGGTGCCGCCGTCTCCATCAACCTGGCCCTCTACGGCCTCACCGCCCCGTTCGCCGCCGCGCTGATGGACCGCTTCGGCATCCGGCGCGTGGTCGCCTTCGCGCTCGTCCTGATCGCGCTCGGCTCGGGCCTGACCGTGTGGATGACGGCGGCCTGGCAGTTGCTGCTGTGCTGGGGGCTGCTGGTGGGCCTCGGCACCGGCTCGATGGCGCTGGCCTTCGCCGCGACCGTCACCAACCGCTGGTTCACCGAGCGGCGCGGCCTGGTCACCGGCATCCTGACCGCCGCCTCGGCCTCCGGGCAGCTGATCTTCCTGCCCCTGATGGCCCTGATGGTCGACGACGGCGACTGGCGCCCGGCCGCCGTCACGGTCTCCCTCGCGGCCCTCGCGGTCGTCCCGTTCGTCCTGCTGCTGCTGCGCGACCACCCCGCCGACGTGGCCTTGAAGCCGTACGGCGCGAAGGAGTTCGTGCCCAAGCCGCCCCCGGTGCCGGGCGCCGCCCGCCGTGCCGTCACGGTCCTGCTGAAGGCGGCCCGCACCGGCCCCTTCTGGCTGCTCGCCGGCACCTTCGCCATCTGCGGTGCCTCCACCAACGGCCTCGTCCAGACCCACTTCGTGCCCGCCGCCCACGACCACGGCATGCCCGTCCCGGCCGCCGCCTCGCTGCTCGCGGTCATCGGTGTGTTCGACGTCATCGGCACGATCGCCTCCGGCTGGCTCACCGACCGCTTCGACGCGCGCCGTCTGCTCGCGGTCTACTACGCCCTGCGCGGGGTCTCGCTCCTGTTCCTGCCGATGCTGCTCGCGCCGAGCGTCCACCCGCCGATGCTCTTCTTCATCGTCTTCTACGGCCTCGACTGGGTCGCCACCGTCCCGCCCACCGTCGCCCTGTGCCGGGAGCAGTACGGCGAGGACAGCGCGATCGTCTTCGGCTGGGTACTCGCCTCCCACCAGGTCGGAGCCGCCCTGGTGGCCGTCCTCGGCGGGGTCGCGCGCGATGTCTTCGGCACGTACGACGTGGTCTGGTACGCGTCGGGCGCCCTGTGTGCGGCGGCGGCGCTGATGGCGCTGGTGATCCGGCGCCGGACGGCTCCGGTGGCGGTGGCGGTCTAGGGGGGCAGGGGAGCCCGGGGCCCCGAGACCGGGAAGCCTTGGAATCCGAGAAGCCTGGAATCCGAGAAGCCTGGGGACCTGTGGGCCTGCGGGCCCGAAACAGGGTCTAGAGGAACCGCCCTTTGTGGAACAGCAGCGGCGCCTCGTCCCCGTCGCTCGCCCCCAGCGCCTCCACCCGTCCCACGACGATGAGGTGGTCGCCGCCCGTGTGCACCGCGTGGATCGTGCAGTCGATCCACGCGAGCGTGCCCGCGAGGCGGGGCGAGCCGGACACGGGAGCCGCGTCGTAGGCGACCCCCGCGAACTTGTCCGCGCCGCTCACCGCGAAGGCACGGCACAACTCGCCCTGGTCCGCGCTCAGGACGTTCACGCAGAAGACGCCCGCGCGGGCGATGCGCGGCCATGTCGTCGACGTACGGCCGACCATGAAGGCGACCAAGGGCGGGTCGAGGGAGAGGGCGGAGAAGGACTGGCAGGCGAAACCGGCGGGGGCTGAGGCTGGGGCGGAGCCCGGGGCCGGGGCTGCGGCTGGGGTCGCTGTCGGGACGGGGGCCTGAGGGGCGTCGGTGGTTCCTGGTGCCGTGACAACGGCCACGCCCGTCGCGAAGTTCCCGAGCACCCGCCGGAACTCTGCCTGCCCGACCGGCGCCCGCTCGTCGTCGCCGACACAGCGCAACTCCGGTCTCGGCAGCGCCTGCACGGGCGGTGCGTCGGCCGACCTGAGGTAGCGAACGGCGGCTGCCGCCATCCCTGCGTGTCCCATCACACCGACCATTGAAGCTGACGGTTCGTCAGATTGGAAGGGTTGTGCGCCGTGTGTGCCGGGCACGGTCAGGAGGGAAGGCCGGGCTGGTCAAGCTGCTTGCGCGCGCTCACCGCCCCTGGTACTCGGCGCTCCTGCGCTCCACGAAACTTGCCACGCCCTCCCGTGCGTCCTGAGTCGTCATGTTGATCTCCTGCGCGGCCGCCTCCGCCGCGAAGGCGGTGGCGCGGTCGGTGTCGAGGGAGGCGTTGACGAGCTGCTTGGTGAGGGCGAGAGCGCGGGTCGGTCCGGTGGCGAGGCGCTCGGCCCAGGCGCGGGCCGTCTTGTCCAGCTCCCCGTCCGCGACGACACGGTTGACCAGCCCGAGCCGCTCCGCGTCCGCTGCGGTGAGCGCGTCGCCGAAGAACATCAGTTCCTTCGCCCGATGAGGGCCGATCAGGCGGGGCAGGAGATAGGCCCCGCCGCCGTCGGGGACGAGACCGCGGCGTACGAACACCTCGATGAACTTGGCCGATTCGGCGGCCAGTACGAGGTCGCAGGCGAACGCGAGATGTGCGCCGAGACCGGCCGCGGTGCCGTTCACCGCCGCGATCACCGGTTTCTCGCAGTCGAGAACGGCGGCGACGAGGCGCTGGGCCCCGAGCCGGATCGTGCGCGCCACGTCGCCCGGGACCCGGTCGCCGGCCCCCCGCTCGCCGGCTCCCCGCTCACCAGCCGCCGACTGCCCTCCTCCGCCGCCCCGCAGATCCGCCCCCGTGCAGAATCCGCGGCCCGTGCCGGTCAGGACGACGGCCCGGACGGCCGGGTCCGCGGAGGCGTCGGCGAGGAGTTGGATGATGCGTTCGCGCTGGTCAGGGGTGATGGCGTTGAGGGCTTCGGGGCGGTTGAGGGTGATGCGGCTGACCTGGTTGTCAGTGGCGTGCAGTACCAATGACTCAACGGAATTTCCGGACACACGGGGGGAACCAGACATGTTCACTTCATCGTCGGTACGCATCTCAGCGGCACACCACCAACGCGTCCAGCGCCACCGCGCCCTGCCCCCGCTCCAGCACCATCAGCGGATTGATGTCGAGCTCCGCGAGGTCGTCCCCGAGCTCCAGCACCATGCGCTGCACGCGCAGGACGACTTCCACGAGCGCGTCCAGATCCGCGGGGGGCCGCCCCCTGACCCCGTCGAGGAGGGCCCGCCCGCGCAGCTCGGCGCACATGTCCCGGGCCTGCTCCTCGCCGAAGGGCGGCACACGTACGGCGGTGTCGTGAAGGACCTCCACGAGCACCCCGCCGAGCCCGACCGTCACGGTCGGTCCGAACAGGTCGTCGTGCGCGGCGCCCACGACCATCTCGACGCCCCGCTCGACCATCTGGCAGACCAGGACGCCGTCCAGCGAGACGTCCTCGTAGCGGGCGATGTCGGTCAGCTCGCGGTAGGCGTCGCGGACCTGACTGGCGGACGTCAGCCCGATCTTGACCAGGCCGAGCTCGGTCTTGTGGGCGATGCGCGCGCCGGACGCCTTCATCACCACGGGGTAGCCCACCAGCCCCGCCGCCCGCACGGCCGCCGCCGCGCTGGTCACCAACTGCTCGCGCGGTACGCGGATTCCGTACGCCCGCAGCAGCTGCTTCGCCGCATGCTCGCTCAACTGCTCGCCCGGGCGAATCAACGCCTGCGCCTTGCGGAAGGACGGCGAAGGCGTGCGCGGGGCCTCGTCGAAGGGGGAGCGGTAGCCGGTGACGAAGCGATGGTGGTCGAGGTAGGCGCGGACGGCCGTGATGCAGTTGGCCACCGTGCGGAAGGTGGCCACGCGCGAGGAGCCGAGCAGGACCTCGCGGTACGCCGCCTCGGTGCCGACCGGCGACCCCCACACCACGCAGACCAGCTTGTCCGTCCGCTCGGCGGCGTCCACCAGGTCCTGGACGAGCCGGTCGCTGAGCGGCGGGAAAGGACCGGTGACCGGGCAGATCAGCACACCGACCGCGGGATCGTCGAGGATGGCGTCGATGATCTTCCGGCCGCGGTGGTCGCCGACCGGATGCCCGCCGTTGTCGACCGGGTTGGCCACGTTCAGGTACTCGGGTATCCACTGGTGCAGCTCGGCCTGCTTGGCCTCGGACAGCACCGGCAGCCGCAGTCCCGCCTCCGTGGCCAGGTCCGCGAAGTGCGCGCCCGTGCCGCCCGAGATCGAATAGACGACGACGCCGTCGGCGCGGGGCGGCCGTGCGCGGGCCAACAGGGCGGCGGTGTCCTGGAGTTCGTCCAGGCCGTCGACCCGGATCACGCCGTACTGCCGCATCGCCGCGTCCACCACCGCGTCGGCGCCGGTCAGCTTGCCGGTGTGTGAGGCGGCCGTGCGGGCACCGGTCTCGGTGCGGCCCACCTTGACGGCGACGACGGGCACCTTGCGGCGGGCGGCGCGGTCGGCGGCCAGCAGGAAGGAGCGGCCGTCCTTGAGGCCCTCCACGTAGCAGGCGATGGCGCCCACCTCGGGCCGTTCGGCGAAGTAGGAGATGAAGTCGGCGGTCTCCAGGTCGGCCTCGTTGCCGGTCGGCGCCCAGTGGGAGAGGCGGATGCCGAGCTCCTGGAGGGCGAAGACGGGACGGCCCTGGTGGCCGGACTGGGTGATGAGCGCGATGGCGGGCCCGTCCAGGTCCTCCCGGAACCGCTCGAAGGCGTTGAGGTTGGTGTTCGGCCCCAGCAGCCGCATCCCGGACCGTGCGACGGCGGCGGTGAGCCGGTCCTGCGCGGCGGCGCCCTCCTCGCCGGTCTCCGCGAACCCGGAAGCGAAGACGACGGCGAACTTCACCTTGGCCTCGGCCAGTTCCTCGATCACCGCAAGGGGGTCGGCGATCAGCAGCACGGCGAGATCGACCTGCTCGGGCAGGTCCGCGATGGAAGGACAGCAAGGGATGTCGAAGACGGACGGGCGGCTCGGATGCACCGGGTGGAGCCGGGCGCCGACCCGCTCCGACCAGGCGATCAGCTGACGGGTGACACCGGTGTTCGGCCGCCCCTCGGCGTCGGAGGCGCCGATCACGGCGACCGACTCCGGCCGGAAGAAGCGGTCCAGATCGGGGACGTCGCAGTACAGCGGACGGCCGCTGACATCGAGATCGTCGACATCGGCCGGCCGGCCGTGGACGGCGGGCCCGGGCTGTTCGCCACAGGCGATGACCCGGGCCCGGCGGGAGTCGGTGGTGAGGGTGCCGTGGGTTGATCCAAGCATCGGTCCGCCCGCTCCTGTGTGACAGCGATTAACTGACGCAGTGTCAGATTAAAGGAACTGACGTCGTGTCAGGAACGGCTGTGCAGGCAAAGTTGGCGGATCGGTGGCCTTGGCGGTGTTGGTGCTGATCGGGCGGCGCTGATCTGAAGGCGCTGATCGCAAGGCGCTGCCCTGTCGGCGTCGCTCACAGCACGGCCAGTACCTCCTTCGCCACCCGCTCGCCCGACCGCACCGCCCCGTCCATGAAGCCCATCCAGTACGTGGAGGTCTCCGTCCCCGCCCAGTGGATGCCGCCGACGGGAGTGCGCAGGGCGGGGCCGTACTGGGTGAGGACGCCGGGTGCGGCGATGGAGACGGGGCCGCCGCGGGTGTAGGTCTCGTTGTTCCAGCGTTGCAGGACGAAGGAGGTGGGGGAGGCCGCTTTCGCGCCGAAGTACGTCGCGTAGTCCTTCAGTACGGCCGCCCGGACCTCCGGCTCGCTCGCCGCGTCCAGCTTCCGGGCCTCGTCGGCCTCGATGAAGCCCATCAGGGCGCCGTAGGAAGCGTCGGGCGGGGAGTTGTCGAAGGTGGAACTGACCACACCGGTGTCGCTGACGACCTGGCCGTTGAGTCCGTCGGCACGCCAGAAAGGAGTGTCGTAGATCGCGATGGCCTTGCCGACCGAGGCCATCGGCAGACGCTGGGTCAGCTGGTCGCGGGAGGCCGGGAGCACGGGGTCATAGGTGATGCGGGCGGCGATCGGCGGGGGTACGGCGACGACGACCTTCTTGGCGGTGACGGTGACGCCGTCGGCCGTGACGACGTAGCCGCCGCCGGACCGGGCGATCGTGCGCACCGGGGCGCCCAGCACCACCCGGTCGCCGAGGGTGGCGGCGAGTTTGACCGGCACCAGCTGGGAGCCGCCGACGAAGCGCAGTTCCTGGGCGCCGTTCGCGGTCTCGGTGAGGCGTTCCAGGGTGCCGGGGTTGGCGGAGTTGCCGGCGGCGGCGATGTAGAAGAGGACGAACAGGAAGGAGAGTTCGCGGGGTTCGGCCGAGAAGATCGAGGTGCAGGCCACGTCGAAGAGGAACTTGGCCGAGGGGATGACGGCGTTGGCGCGCAGCCAGGTCTCGAAGGTCTGCCGGTCCCATTCGTCGGCCTTCGCCGCGGTCCAGGGCGCGTCGACCGGGATCTGCTTGGCCAGGTCGTCGAGCGTGGCCTGCACGATCGCGGCGTTGGCGAGTCCGGCCGCGTCGATGGGTGGCACGGCGCCGAGGATGCCGTCGGTGGCGTAGGGGGTCTTCTTGCCGTCCTTGTAGAGGAGGTTGTCGCCGGTGTTGTAGGTGGCGAAGGTCTGCACGCCGAGGGAGTCGGCGAGGGCCTTGATGCGGTCCTGGGTGGGGCCGATGAACTCGCCGCCACCTTCAGTGACGCCGCCGTTCGCCAGGTCCAGCCCGACGACCCGGCCGCCCACGCGGTCGCGGGCCTCCAGGACGACGACCGACTTGCCGGCGGCGGCCAGATCGCGGGCCGCGGTGAGGCCGGCGAGACCGGCGCCGACGATCGCGACGTCGACCTGGCGGGTGGCCGCCGAGGCGGTACCGGCACCGGTCGCGGTGAAGGTGGCGGCACCGGCCGCGGCGGCTGCGCCGCCGAGGAGGGAGCGCCGGGAGAGCCGGGGGGTTCGGGGGAACTGTCGTTCGCTTGCCACGTGCGTCCTCCGTCAGGGCGAGAGGGGGTGGAGCAGAAAAGTTGAACAGTGCTCACATTCTGGCCCCGTGCGGCGGCGCGGTACAGCTCTCCCGTCACAACTGACCCGCGAGTAACAGGAGATCTACGTAAGAGAGTTGAGGGTGTCTACGTCACCGGCAGGCGGGAGACCCGTCGGCTGCCGTCGCGGGCGATGGCCTTCGCGATCTTCTGGGCGTCGATCGCCATTTCGCGGAGGTTGCCGCTGATGGGGTTGGTGTAGCCGGTGAAGTAGAGGCCGAGTGCGTCGGCGGGGGTCCGGGTGCCCTGGGTGACGGGCTTGCCGTGTGCGTCGAGTACGCCGAGGTGGCCGATGAGGTCTTCGAGCCCGCGGGCGTATCCGGTCGCCGCGATGACGGTGTCCGGGGAGACGCGGCTGCCGTCGGCGAGGATCACCTTGTCGTCCTCGAAGCCGTCGACGGCGGCCACTATCTCGACGCGACCCTTGCGTACGGCGTCGATGAGGCCGACGTCGAGGACCGGGATCGCGCCTTCCTTGACCCGGCTGTAGAGACCGGTGTCGGGGCGCGGCAGTCCGTGGGACGACAGGTCCGGCACGCTGAGCTTGGCGACGGGCTTGGCGAGCCGGTCGACGAGGCCGACCGGGAGACGCCGTACGAGGATGCTGGTGCGCTGGGCGGGCCAGCCGGCGGTGGAGCGGCGGACGATGTGCGGGGTCGTGCGGACGGCCAGCCGCACTCGCGAGGCTCCGCCCTCCACCAGGTCCACCGCGATCTCGGCGCCGGTGTTGCCGACGCCGACGACCAGGACGTCGCGGCCGGCGTAGGGCGCCGGGTTGCGGTACTCGCCCGCGTGCAGGAGTTCGCCGGTGTAGCCGGCGCGGCCGGGCCAGTCCGGGATACGCGGGGTGTGGTTGTGGCCGGTGGCCACCACGACCGCGGCGCCGGTCAGTTCACGACCGCCGGTCGCGCGCAGCAGCCAGCCGAAGCCGTCCGGCGCGGGCTCGACGCGGGAGACCTCGACGCCGGTGACGATCTCCAGGTCGTGGTACTCGGCGTACTTCTCCAGATAGCGCACGACGTCGTCCCGTGACACCCAGCGCCCGAACCGACGCGGCATGGGAAGCCCGGGCAGCCCCGACAGCCGCCGGGTGGTGTGCAGATGGAGTCGGTCGTAGTGCCCCCGCCAGGATGCGCCGACCTTGTCCGACTTCTCCAGCACGACAGCCCGCAGCCCCTGGGTCCGCAGCGCGTGTGCGACGGAGAGCCCGCCCGGGCCGCCCCCGATGACGTAGACGGGGCGGTCCGTGGGGGTCGGGGACGCTGTGGAGTCGGCCATGTTCGGGAGCGTAATCACGCAGCCGGTTGATGGGTCTCGGTCAAGCCCGGAATTGGTTGCGGATCGATCACGGCTGTAGGAGGCGTGGGTGGGATCCGTGGCGTAGGGCTCGTGGTTGTGGGGGTGAGGTGGAGGGGCGGCGTGGTGACCGGGGGCGTGGCGGCTGAGGGCCGGTGGCTCTGGCCGTGGCTGTGGATGCGTGGCTGCCATAGGGGGTCTCTGGCGTGGCTTCAAGGCAGGGCGACAGGGCCTGGCACTTCAGCTGCAGATCGCGATCTTCATGTCCGCCGGCCCCTCGGCATCGAGCAAGTGACCTCAGGTGGTGGGGCAGAGGCACTGTCAGATGTGGGCGCTGAAGTAGGCGGCGGCAGCGTCGATGAAGCGGTCGTGTGCGGCCCGTGCGTTCTCCCGCGCTGCGGTGAGCTCCTCGATGCTCGTGGCGGCATCGACCATGTCGTAGGTGGCGACGACCATTTCCTTTGCCGCGGCGTGGACAGCCGGGTCGGGCACGAGGAGCCGCAGCGCAACCAGAGGGCGGGTGATGGCGGAGCGGGTGATATGGGACTTGGCTCGCAGTTCTTCGAGCTCATCGTTGCCGGCGCCGCGCAGCCGAGCCTCCCCACGCATCCACAGGGCCCGGCGGTGGTCGGAGCCGACGGAGGCGAGTGTGGTCACCGCGTCGAGCCGGTCGCGGCGCAACTGCTCGGCGGCGGCTGCGCGCTCGGCACGGCCGGCCGCCAGGTGTTGGAACGTGCCGGTGACGATCGATCCGAGGAGCGTCCCGATGACGGCAACGAGAGTGGTGATCACGATCTGCTTTCCTGGTCGGGCGTCTGGCCCCCGGGCCGGTGCGAAAACGGGTGCGGCCACCGTTGCTCATCGTGAGTCGTGTGGACTGACGATGGGACGGTGGCCGCAGGTCACAGCATGGATTCCGCAAGGTCACAGCCACCTAGGCGGGAAGCTGGCGCTGGTACGTCCCCGGCGCGACGACCACCGCGCGGGTCGTGTCGGCCGGAGGCGCCGCCGCCCTGAAGCAGCTGCCGGGTTCCGGCTCCTGAGCAGGAGATCGTCTGGCCGGCCAGTCGCTGTGGCGGCGCCGCGCCTTGGCCCGGGCCGGCCGTCAGCTGAAGGGGACCGCCTCGGTCGGGGCCGTGTGCCAGTTGGTGACGATCGGCTTGTCGACGGTGATGGTGTCGACCGGGAGGGACTCGGGGTCGGGGTCGTCGTTGCCGACGGCGACGATGATGCTGTCGAGTTCCTTGCCGCCGTCGGTGTTGGTGGTCTTCGGATTGACGCCGGCGTAGGCGGTGGTGCTTCCGCTGAGCTTGATCTGCTCGCCGACGGCCTGTTCGGCGGGGCCGGCCTCGGTGCCGTCGGATCCGAAGGCGACGGTCGGCAGGGCGGCGGGCAGGTAGCAGGTGATGCCCGGCTTCGCCTTCGCGGAGATCAGGATGTAGCCGCCGGCCTGGGTCTCGGACCTGGTGCTCCAGGAGATGTCGTTGGCGCCGCAGACCTGCTCGACCGGCTCGCGCTTGCCGTTGCCGGTGTCCGCGCCGGAGCCGGAAGCGGAGTCGGAACCAGAGCCGGAACTGGAGCCCGAGGCCGACGTGTCCTCGGCTTCCTTGCCCGTCCCGGCGGAGCCCTTGCCGGTGCCCGCGGTCGACCCGCCGGACGAGGTGGCGGACTGCGAACCCTGCGTGGCGGCGCCGGTGTCTGCGGCCTTGTCCGTGTCCTGGCATGCCGTCATCAGCATGGCGCCGCCCACGAGGGCTGCGGAGACGAGTATGGCCTTGCGACGGGTGCCGGACATGAGATCCCCCTGGTCGGTCATCAGTGGTCGTGGTCGAAGCGGTCGGCTTCTCGGTGCTTGCTTGATCACTATGAGGAGCCTGAGAGCCGAGAGGATCCCGGCGTCTTCGTTCCAGGACAACGCTGTCACCGGCTGGTGACACGAACTCCGTCGCGGAGGGGGCGGTAACTGGTCAGTTCTGCTCGGGTAGTTCAGTCGTGAGAACGATGGGGACGATGTGGGTCTCGCCGCCGAACTCGGGCACAGCGCGACGCCGAGCCCGGACTCCTGACGTGTGCCGGGCCCGGCTTCGTATGGGCGGTGGCCGGAGTTGTGACGGGAAACCGGCACCGCGCGTCTCGGGGTCGTCCTTGCTTGCCGGGTCGTCCGTCGGGCCTTCCCCTTGCCCTGGTAACCGCTGATTTTGGCGATCCACGCGATGAAGTCACCCGGGGCCGAGTTCGCCCCATGGCCCTCGTCCCAGTAGTAGAGGTGGCTCACCTCGTCCCCCAGCCCGTTGGCGGCGGCGGCGAGGTTGGCGGAGACCGTGTGGGACGTGTCGGAGTCGTTGGTGCCGAGGCGGATCCACCAGTGCTTGGTGCGGTGCGGGTTGGGCTTCTCGGCGAGGCCGAAGAGGTTGTTCTCGCCGGTCGACAGGTCGACAGGTCGAAGGCGTCGAAGGCCGGAGTGGTCTTCTCGCGGGCGCCCACGTGGGTGAGGAAGTCGGCCCAGGAGAAGGCCTTGCCGCCGGACCAGGTGATGAAGGTGTTCTTGGCCAGGTACGACGTGCGGTCCGCGTCCGACAGGGGCGCGAGGTACTGCGACGCCGACGGCTCCAGGTACTGCTCGACCAGGTACTCGTCGAGGTTGCGGGCGGTGAGAGTGCCGAAGCCGCCGAGGCCCTTCAGGCGCAGCGACGCCTGGTACTCGGCGAACTGCGACCGCAGCTCCTTCGACAGCGTCTGGCCGACCTGTGAACCCAGCCGGAGGGCGGACAAGATTGCCAACAATCCGCGGGACTCATCGCGGATGCACAGGCGATTGTCAGGCCCCGCTTATCTGACGTACCGTCAGATCCATGGACGCGATCTGGCTCACAGGTGCGGAATGGCTGGCCGTGCTCCGGATAGGCCTCGGGCTGTGGTGGCTGGAGAGCTGGCGGCACAAGGACAAGAAGAGCTGGTTCGAGGGCGCGGGGATCTCCTGGGCGGCGGACGTGGCGGCCAAGCACCGCTGGAACGCCGTACGCTCCGGCTTCGATGTCGTCGTGGCACCGCGGCCGCGGACGATGGCGTACGTCGTCCTGTACGCGGAGCTGGCCCTCGGGCTCGGACTCGTCCTCGGGTTCCTGACCCCGATCGCCCTCGTCGGCGGGTTGCTGCTCAACGTCCTCTACTTCACCCTCATGATCCACGACTGGGGCGAGCAGGGACAGAACTCGATGATGGCGCTGATCTCGCTGGTCGCGCTGTTCGGGATGTCCTGGCAGTCGTGGTCGGTGGACAGCGCGCTGGGGCTGTTCGGATGAGCGGGCCGCGGTTCGACCTCCCGGAGGCCGACGCCTTCACGCGTACGTACTGGGACGCGGCGGCCGAAGGGCGGCTGCTGGTGCGCCGCTGCCGGACCTGCGGGCGGGCCCACCACTACCCCCGCGAGTTCTGCCCGCACTGCTGGAGCGAGGACGTCGACTGGGAGCCCGCGACCGGCCGCGCCACCCTCTACACCTGGTCCGTCGTACACCGCAACGACCTGCCGCCCTTCGGCGAACGGACGCCGTACGTGGCCGCGGTCGTCGACCTCGCCGAAGGGCCGCGGATGATGACCGAGGTGGTGGAGTGCGGGGACGGCGGGCGGCTGCGGGCCGGGATGGAGCTGGAGGTCGTCTTCCGTGGCGGGGTTCCGGTGTTCCGGGCGCGTGGGGCGCGTGGGTGACCCGGGCGGGTTTCCATGACCGGGTGAACCAGGGGGAGCCTCGTGAACCAGGGTGCCGACCCGGGCGTCAACCTGTGGGCCCCTGCCGCCGTGAACTCCTGTACCTCCAACACCCGCCTGAGAGTGGGGTCTTGTGTCGGCTTGGTGTCCACGGCGGAAAAGGGTGCACAGCCGCCCACGGGGCGCGGGATCATGAGGTATGCGCCCGGACGACTGGTACTGCACCCAGGATCTCAGCGGCTTCCTCTCCCACGCCGGAGGCTTCCTGCGCTCACGCCCCGATCTGCACACCGTCGCCCTGACGGTGACCGAGACGCTGCGCACCGGCGGACTGCGTGCGTACGGCGACGAGGCGCCGGTCTTCGGCGCGCTGGAGGTGGGCGGACAGGTGCGCGCGGCCTACTTCCGCACCCCGCCCTACCGGCTCAACGTCACGCCGCTCACCCCCGACGAGGCCGAGTCCCTCGCCGCCCACCTGGTCGCCCTCGGCCACTCGGTCCCCGGCGTCATAGCGGTCCGGGAGACCGCCGAGGCCTTCTGCGCCGCCTGGCGCCGTCTCGCGGGCGGCCGGGCCACGGTCAGCCAGCGCCAGCGCCTGTACCGGCTCGGCAACCTGACCGTCCCGCAGCCCCTCCCGCGAGGCCGGGCCCGGGTCGCCGGCAAGGAGGACCGGGAGCAACTGACACGCTGGTACGGCGAGTTCATCGAGGCCGTCGGCGACCACGCCGCCCGCGACGCCGCCGCCTGGGCCGACTCGCGGATCTCCTACGGCGGCGTCACCCTCTGGGAGGGCGAGGACGGCACCCCGCTGGCCATGGCCGGGGTGACCCCGGTGGTCGCCGGCCAGGTCCGGGTGGCCCCCGTCTACACCCCGGCCGCGCTGCGTGGCCGCGGCTACGCGGGCGCGGTCACCGCCCAGGTCAGCCGGGCGGTGCTCAGCTCCGGGGTGCGCGAGGTGCTGCTCTTCACGGACCTCGCCAACCAGACCAGCAACAGCCTCTACCAGCGCATCGGGTACCGGCCGGTGGCCGACTTCACGGCGTACGACTTCCGCGGGACCCGGGGCTTCCCGAGCCGGACCTAGGCCGTGTCCGCCGGTGCCCGAAATGCACCGCCGGGGCGGTGTGATCCGTACGCGCTATTGTGCATCTGCAATCTGTTCGAAGAGTGCTCGCGGGTACGGGGAAAAGTAGGTCTCAGGGTGTCCGATCTGGGGAGGACCATCGCCAACCGGTACCGGCTGGTGGAGCGCGTCGGCCGTGGCGGCATGGGCACCGTGTGGCGGGCCGAGGACGAACTGCTCAACCGGCACGTCGCCCTCAAGAAGCTGCACGTCCCGCCCCATCTGCACGACGACGAGGTGCAGCGGCTTTACGAGCGCACTCGGCGTGAGGCACGCAGCGCGGCCCGGATCTCCCACCCCCATGTGATCGTCGTGCACGACGTCGTCGACGACGAGGGCCTGCCGTGCATCGTCATGGAGTACGTCCCCTCCGTCACGCTCGGCGACCTCCTGAAGCGGCGGGGGGCGCTGCCACCGGGCGAGGCGGCCCGGATCGGCCGGGCCATGGCCGCCGCGCTGCGCGCCGCGCACGACGCGGGTGTGCTGCACCGGGACGTCAAGCCCGCCAACGTGCTGCTCGGGGACGACGGCCGGATCGTCCTCACCGACTTCGGGATCGCGGTGGAGTCCGGCACACCGTCCCTGACCAGGACCGGGGAACTGGTCGGCTCGATCCAGTACCTCGCGCCGGAACGCCTGCGCACCGGGATCGCCGAGCCCGGCCCCGCCTGCGACCTGTGGTCGCTCGGAGCGACGCTGTACGAGGCGGTCGAGGGACGGCCCGCGTTCCGCCGGGACACCGCGATCGAGACGGCGTACGCCATCGCCGCCGACCCGCACGACGCCCCGCGCCGTGCCGGGGCCCTGGCCCCGGTGATCGAGGGACTGCTGGAGAAGGACCCCGACCAGCGCATGAGCGCGCGCCAGGCCGAGCACCTGCTGAGCCGTGCGGCCGACCAGGCGACCCTCCCGCTCGACCCGCCCACGCGACCGGAGCGGGCGGGCTCCGCGGTGGCCACGGAGCCGCGGCGGCGGCGTGGTCGCCGCACCGCGGTGTGGATCGCCGCGGTGCTGGTGGTCGCCGGCGCCGTGACGGGCGGCGTACTGCTGCGGCCCGGGGGCGACGGTACGTCCCGTTCGCCCTCCGCGTCCGGTGCCTCCGGCAGCTCTCCGGAGCCGAGTGCCTCCCCGCCGCCGGTCCCCGTCGGCTACCACCTCGTGGAGGCGGGCCAGGGCTTCTCCGTGCCCGTACCGAACGGCTGGAAGCCCGAGAAGACGCCCACCGGAGAAGTCGCCTACGTCGACCCGTCCGGGCTCGTGGGCCTGAGGGTCCAGGAGGTCGAGTTCGCGGGGTCCGATCCGCTCCAGCACTGGCGGGACACCGAAGAGGCCCAGACGCGCCGCGACAACGCGGACTACGAGCGGGTCAGGATGAGCCGTACGGAGTTCCGGGGACGGGCCGCGGGATACTGGGAGTTCACCTTCCAGGGCCGGGTGCGTGGGTACCGGGGGGTCGAGCTGGCCATCAGCGGTGCCGACAACGCCCAGTACACCGTCTACCTCTCGGCGCCGAGCGCACAGTGGAACGAGTACCGGCCGATCTTCGACACGGCCGTCAACGGGATCCGCCTCCACGACTAGGGCCAGAGCAGCCCCTTCGCCCACCCCGCCTCCGTACGCCGGTAGCCGAGCCGTACGTGCCGTCGTCGGGCGTCCCCCTGGAAGAACTCCACCTCGTCGGGGCGCAGGTGGTAGAGCGTCCAGGTCGGTACGGGGGCGTCGGGCTCGCGCCGGGCCCGCTCCCAGGCCGACTCGGACGCGTGCGCCAACTCCTCCAGCGAGCCGAGGACCTGGCTCTGGCGCCCGGTCAGCGCGGCCGCGAGCGCGCCGGTCGAGCGGGCGTGCAGATCGGCCTGTCCCTCCTGGGCCGGGGCCGCCGTCACCGGGCCCCGCACGCGCACCTGGCGGCCCTGGGCCGGCCAGTAGAAGCCGAGGGCCGCGTACGGGCGGGTCGTGAGCTGACGGCCCTTGCGGCTGTCGAGGTGCGTCGCGAAGGACCAGCCGGACGCGTCGGCGCCGTGCAGCATGACGGTCCGTACGTCCGGCAGCCCCTCGGCGTCGGCCGTGGCGAGGGACATGGTGTGCGGTTCCACCTGCCCGGCCGTGACCGCCTGCGCGAACCAGGCCGTGAACAGGGCGAGCGGATCGGCGGGCGCGGTGGCCGGGTCGAAGTCCGGCAACTCGGTGACCGCCGGGTCCCACACCCGCAGCGACCTCAGCAGTTCATGAAGATCAGGGCCGCGATGTGCCCGCTGGTGCAGATCAGGCTCGGGGAGATCTCTTTCCATGCCCCGATTGTCACGTGCGGGCGCGGCCGGCCCACGCTCAGTCCCTGCCCAGCACCACCGTCCCCGACGAGCAGAACCACCCCCCGGTCGCCGACGCCACCCCCAGCCGGGGCAGCTCCCCGTCGCGCCGCCCCCGCACCTGCCGCTCCCCGCCCTCGCCCCGCAGCTGCCGCACCGCCTCCACGAGCAGGAACAGTCCCCGCATCCCGGGGTGCTGGGCCGACAGCCCGCCCCCGTCCGTGTTGACCGGCAGTTCCCCGCCCCGCACCAGCAGCCGCCCCTTCTCCACGAACGCCCCGCCCTCGCCCTTCCCGCAGAAGCCGAGGTCCTCCAGCGTCACCAGGGTCATATAGGTGAAGGCGTCGTAGATCTCGGCGAAGTCGATCTCCTCCGGCCGCACCCCGGCCCGCTCGAAGGCGAGCCGTCCGCTGACCGCCGCCGGGCCCGTCGTGAAGTCCGGCCACTCGGACATCGCGGCGTGCGAGACGTGCTCCCCGGTGCCGAGCACCCAGACCGGGGCCGTACGGCAGTCCCGTACGAACTCCTCGGCGGCCAGCAGCACCGCCGCGCCGCCGTCGGAGCGGATGCAGCAGTGCAGCTTGGTGAAGGGGTCGGCGATCATCGGCCCCGCGAGGACGTCGTCGACCGTGATCGGGTCGCGGAACATCGCCTCGGGGTTCAGGGCCGCGTTGGCCCGGGCCTGGACCGCGACCGCCGCCAACTGCTCGATGGTGGTGCCGTGTTCGATCATGTGGCGGCGGGCGGCCATGGCGTACTTGGCGATGAGCGTGTGGCCGTAGGGGACCTCGAACTGCAGGGGCCCCCGGGCGCCGAAGGACAGGTCGCCCGTCCGCCGCCCCGCCCTGATGTCGGCGCGGGCGGTGGAGCCGTAGACGAGGAGTACGGCGTTCGCGTGCCCCCGCGCTATCGCGTCCGCCGCGTGGGCCGCCATGACCTCCCAGGTGGCGCCGCCGACGGAGGTGGAGTCGACCCAGGTGGGGCGCAGGCCCAGGTACTCGGCGACCTCGACGGGGGCGAGGGTGCCGAGTCCGGCGGAGGCGAAGCCGTCCACCAGCTCCCGGCCCAGCCCGGCGTCGGCGAGGGCGCGGCGGGCCGCCTGGGCGTGCAGGGCGTACGGGGTGGCGTCGTCCACCCGGCCGCAGTCGGCGAGGGCGACGCCGACCGCGGCGACTTTCCGGCTCGCGGGAGTCATGAGAGGCGGCCTCCAACCTCTGGGCATCTCGTTGCGACCCTCCTAATATGACGGCCCGTCAGATCTGGAGGAAGGGCCTCTGGAGGGAAGAGCCGGAGGGAAGACCCATGGACGCCAGCTTCACCCCCGAGCAGGACGAGATCCGGCGCACCCTCCGCGAGCTGCTCCACAGCCGCTGCGGCCCGCACGAGCTGCGCGCGGCCGTCGACACCCCCGCCGGACACGACCCGGCCCTGTGGACCGCCCTCGCCGAACAGCTCGGCCTGCCCGGACTCGCCCTCCCCGAGGCCTACGGCGGCGTCGGCTGCTCGGCGACCGAACTCGCCCTCGCCTGTGAGGAGGCGGGGCGCTTCCTGGCCCCCTCCCCGCTGCTCGCCACCGCCGTCCTCGCCGCACCCCTGATCGCCGCCCTCGGCACCGACGCCCAGCGCACCGCCCTGCTGCCCCGCCTCGCCTCCGGCACGCTCACCGCCACCCTCGCCGTCCCCGGCCCGGCCCTCGCCACCGCCCTCGCCCTGACCGGCGACAACGACGGCGACTGGGCCGGCGGCGGCCGCGCCGGCGGCGTGCAGGCACGACGGGCCGAGGGTGGCTGGCGGCTGTACGGGCAGGTCGACCAGGTGCTGGACGGCCACAGCGCGAACCTGCTGCTGGTCGCCGCACACGCCGGGGGCTTCGCCCGGTCGAGGACGCTGCTGTTCCTGGTGTCGGAAGAGGCGGCGGGCGTCGTACGAACCCGGCAGACCGCCCTGGACGCCACCCGGCCGCAGGGGCGACTCCAACTCCGGGATGTCGAGGCCGAGTTGCTGGGGGAGGAGGGCGCTGACGTGCTGGCCGCGCTGGCAGCCGTGGGCCAACTGACCGCCGCCGTACTGGCCTGCGAGGCAGTGGGCGCAGCCGACCGCACACTGGAGCGGACGGTGCAGTACGTCAAGCAGCGAGAGCAGTTCGGAAGGCCGATCGGCTCCTTCCAGGCAGTGAAGCACAGGCTGGCGGACATTTACGTGGCAGTGCAGGCCGCAAGATCGGCGGCTTATTACGCAGCCTGGGCTGCAACGCCCTCAAGGGACGCGGGGCTCTGTCGATATGCGGCTGCGCCGCGGGGCGCGACCAGCTCCGACGAACCCGCAGCCGCCCAACAACCCATAGCGGCACCCTCAGAGGCGCGCCTGGCCCTCGCGCAATCGCTGGAAGCGCTCCGCACCGCCTCCGCCGAAGGCATCCAGTTCCACGGCGGCATCGGTTTCACCTGGGAGCACGAGGCTCACCTGTACTTCAAGCGGGCCGCGGGCGACGAGCTGCTCTTCGGGCCGGTGCACCGGCTGCGGGCGCACGCCGCCGACGCGGCCAGGCTCTTCGACGCCCAGGAGGTGGCGGTGTGATCGGCGTGCCGGTGGTCGTGCGAGCGGTGCAGAAGGTGTCCTCGACGCGCGGCTTCGCCAAGGTGGCCCCGCATGTCATCCCGGTGCTCGACCGCGCCGTGCACCGGCTCACGCGCGGAAAGGTGCTGCTCAGTGCCCAGATGCTGCCCGGCGTGATCCTGACCTCCACCGGAGCCCGCAGCGGACAGGCACGCCGTACGCCGCTCGCCTGTATGCCCGAGGACGACGGCCGCTCCTGGCTTCTCGTCGGCTCCAACTTCGGCCGCCCCGGCCACCCCGCCTGGACCCACAACCTCCTCGCCCATCCCGACGCCGAGGTCAGCTGGAAGGGCCGCGACATCCCGGTCACGGCCCGGCTGCTGGAGGGGGAGGAGCGGGCGGCGGCGTGGAAGGCGGCGCTGGGCTTCTGGCCGCCGTATGCGACGTATCAGGCACGGGTGGAGCGGGAGATACGGCTCTTCAGGGTCGTCCGGCGGCCCTAGCACCGCTTGCGTATCAGAGCGTGGCCAGGCGCTGGACCAGCAGAAACGCGCCGATTCCCAGCATCGCCGCCCCGGACGTGCGGGCGACGGCGCGGGCCGCCGCCGGGCGGGCGCCGAGGACCGCGCGGGCCGCGAGGCCCACCCCCAGATAGACGGCGGCGCAGCACGCCATGTGGAGCAGGCCGAACACGGTGGTCTGGGCGGGGACCGGCAGATGGTCGCCCTTCGTCACCAGGAACTGCGGCAGCACGGACAGGTAGAGCAGCAGGCCCTTGGGGTTCAGGCCGCTGATCGTGGCACCGCGCAGAAAGGCCCGGGCCGGGCTCGCTGCCACGGTCTCCTCGGCCGCCCCCGGCGTGCCGGGCCGGCGGAGCACGCCCCAGCCCAGCCACACCAGATACGCGGCGCCCGCGGCCGTCAGCGCGGTGAGCAGCCCCGGCTCGCTCGCGACCAGCACGGCGAGCCCGGCGGCCGCGAGGACCGTGTGCAGCGCGTATCCGGTGACCAGGCCTGCCACCGCCGTCACCGGGGAGCGGTCGCGCAGCCCGGCGGAGATCGCGTACGCCCAGTCGGCGCCCGGCACGCAGACGAGGAGCAGGTCGATGGCGAGGAAGGAGAGGAGCAGTCCGGAGTCCATGGTGGCGACATTAGGTGGGAATGGCTCGAAAGTGTTGTCGAAGTTTGCCCATGATCGGCCCTTGTGAGGGAAGATCTGCCCCATGGACGACGTGGACAGAAAGATTCTTGCCGAGCTCCAGCAGGACGGGCGGCTGACCGTGACCGAGCTGGCCGCGCGGGTGCGGCTCAGCGTCTCGCCGTGCCACCGGCGGCTGCGGGAGCTGGAGCGGGCCGGTGCCATCAGCGGGTACCGGGCCGTCGTGGAGCCGGCCGCCGTCGGGCTGAACTTCGAGGCGCTGGTCTTCGTCTCCATGCGCCAGGAGGACCGGGACACGGTCGCCGAGTTCGAGCGGGCGCTCGCGGACATCCCCCATGTGCTGGACGCGCAGCGGCTGTTCGGCGAGCCCGACTATCTGCTGCGGGTGGCCACCGCCGACCTCGCCGCCTTCCAGGGGCTGTACGACGAGCGGCTCGCGACCCTGCCGGGGGTGCAGCGCCTCACCTCGACGCTGGTGATGAAGCACGTGGTGCGGGACCGGCCCCTGCCCGCTTAGGGCAGGACCGGCCGCGGCCCGCACCGGGTGAGCGGCGCATGCTGCGGTGTGTGGCCCAAGTGCCGTGTTCTGGCGCTGAGTTCACGCTACGAACTGTGAATCGCTGTGGTACACCGGAAAGTGGATCGACGGATCGGCGGATCGGCGAACGGGGGAGCGGACATGACCGGCGAGTACATAACGGTGGTGGTGGGCGGGACGGAGATCCTGGTGGAGGCTGCTCCGGTGCGCGTGTCGGGCTCGGAGCCGACGGCCGCGGATCCTGGGCGTCTCGCCGGGCGCGTACGAGATGCCTTCGAGCAGGCACAGTCGGCGATCGTGGGAATCGCGCAGTCCACGGTGACGGCGATGCAAGGGGCGGGCCAGGCGGTCAAACCGGACTCGATGGAGGTGGAGTTCGCGCTGAAGTTCTCCGTCAAGGGGGACGTCATCCTGGCCGGGGCCGCCGGTGAGGCGGCGCTCAGGGTGAAGCTCACCTGGGACGGGAGGGACGCGCAACAGCAGAACAGCGAGGAGCCCGAGGGCGAGGCGGCGTGACGCCCGTGCCAGGCGGTCTCCCCGGCTATCTGGGACGCATCCTGCATCCGTCCGCCGACATCTCCGCGGGCACCTGCTTCCAACTCGCGCCGGGCGTTCTCGCCACCGCCTTCCACGTACTTCAGCCATACGGCCCCACCCCGGGCGCCGTGGTGCGCTTCGCGCCGCTGGCGGGCGGGCCGCCGTCCACGGCCACGGTCGAGCGGGTCGATCAACGGCACGACCTGGCCGTGCTGCGCACCGACAGCCCGCTTCCCGCATGCGTGCGGCGGGTGGTGCCGACGGAGACGGAACTACCCGGCCTGGAGGTGATCGTCGAGGGCTTCGGGGACGTCCCCGAGCCCGACGGGCGCGGCTACCGGCACATGCTCGCGATCGGGGAATGGCAGGGCGTCACCGAGCGGGACGACGGAGTCGGACAGGGAGTCAGGCGCGGTCGGTTCAACTCCCGGGACGGGCTGCTCGGCATGAGCGGCGCCCCGGTGCGCCGACGCTCCGACGACGCGGTCGTCGGTGTGGTCAGCGCCCGGTACAACAGTGCGGACGGTCGATTACGGGACACGGTGTGGACGGCCTGGACCGAGGATCTCGCCGCGCTCGCGCCCCGGGAGCTGTCCTGGTTCTCCCCGCATCTGCGCACCCATGAGCAGGTGCTGCGGGACCTGCACGGCAAGGAGCAGTACCTCACCACGCTGGACTACGTCAGCCCCGACTCGCACAGCCCGGCCTCCCCGACCCGGCTGATGGACCTGCTCGACGCCCAGTACCTGCCGGGCGGTCACGGAGAGCCGCGGCGTGGCGTGCTGCTGGAGGGCGCCGCCGGAGCCGGCAAGACCCGTACCTGCCATGAGGTCGCGGAGCGAGCCCTGCGGCAGCAGCCGGACGGCTCCTGGCTGGTCCTGCACGCGGAGTCCGGGTCGGCCGTGACGGCCGAGCATCTGGTACAGGCGGCGCTGGCACACGCCCGCGTCGCCGACGCCGAACGCGTTCTGCTCGTCCTCGACTACCTCGACAGCTACTCCAAGCTCTCGCTGTCGGGCCTGCAACGGGAACTCCAGACCCAGGACCAGGAAGGACGTGTGGCGTGCCTGGCCTCGGCCCGGCCCGGTGCGCTCCCGCGGTCGGTGGAGCAGGTCTTCACCCCGGTGTCCCTGGAGGACGGGGAGGAGTACCGCACCAGGGTGGCATCCGCGATCTTCCAGAAGGTCGCCCCGGGGGCATGGAACCGGTGGGGACGGGACCAGCTGGTGGCGTTGTGCAGCGACCGGCCGGTCTTCGCCCTGCTGATCGGGCGGGCGCTGGAGGAGCAGGCGAAGATCCGACGGGACGCCCCCGACCTCTCCGGTCTGCGGCGCGGCGAACTCTTCGGCTGGCTCTGGCGACAGCTGGAGCGCGACTTCCACGCCCCGACCGTCGCGGACCGGCAAACGGGCCAGTCCCGGCCGGCCGTCCGGCTGCTGGCTTCCAGCGTGGCCGTGCTGGCCTGCCCGCAGGACGAGTCCGCCGTCGTGGAGTCGGCGGTGGGCCGGGCGCTGGACAACCGTGCCGACACACAGTTCGCGCACAGTGCCCGTGACGTGGTCGTCACGCTGCATAGGCAGTCCTGGCTGGTCGGCAGCGGTGACCGGCTCGAACTGGTCCACGACATCGTCGCGGACGGCCTGCTCGACGCGACGCTGACGCCTCGGGACACCTTCCAGAGCCGGACCGCGGAGGAACTGCTCGACGCGCTGTGCGACGACGGGCCGGTGTTCGCCCAGGCTGTGCGGCATCTCGCCCGCTGGACCACCGACCAGCCGGAGCATCGGCGGGCCGACACGGAGGCCGCCTGTGCCGCATGGCTGGAGAAGCGGGCGGACCAGGTCCGCGACCTGCTCACCTCCGACGCCGGCGCCGTGACCGCGTTCGACCTGATGGCCTACAGCCCCTGGCAGGCGGGCGTGATCCAGCACTGGGACGAGCTGGTCGAGCCGTGGCTGGGCCGGATCAGCGGCGAGCGGCCCGCCGCCCTGCCCGAGGCCCTCGCCCCAGCCGTCGACAAGATTGACGGGCCGGTGCCGCGCCGCCTTCTCGACGCCGCCCTGACCTGCCTCGAATCCCAGCCGCAGGCCGAGGAGACGGGCCTCTTGCTCCAGGCACTGGTGCATGCGGAGGGCCTGGAGCGGGACCAGCTGGACATCGTCGCCTCCCACGTGCAGGCCTGGGCGGGCCGCCACAAGGGCGATCGGCGCTCCGTCCATCTGCTGGGCGCCGCTCTGTCCCGCCAGGACCTGACACCCCAGGCCGCCCGGCCGCTGGTGAAGGCGGCACGGCAGTGGATACGCCGAAACCCGGCGCACCCGGCCGGCTCGGTCGTGCTGGCCCCGCTGCTCATCCGCGAGGAGCCCGGCAGTGCCGGCGGCAAGACGGTGATCGACGCCGGGCTCACCTGGGTCGTACGTCAGGCCGGCAACCCTGGTATCTCGTTCGTGCTGAAGCATGTCCTGCGACGTACGGACCTGGGCAGGCACCGGGACCGGGCCGTCGGCCTCGCCCTGGCGTGGTTGCGCGCTCACCAGGCGCGGTGGAGTGATCAGCGGGCGCGGCGGCGCGCTCACCACTCGCTCGCGAGCGCGTCCTTCGTCCTGCGCCCCCTGCTGCGCATGGATCTCGCCGCCGACGAGGCACGCGAGACGGTCAGGTACACGAAGAAGTGGCTGGACGCGAGCCAACCGGAACGGCACGTGTTCGTCCTCGGCGCCCTCGTGCGCTGGGACGAGGCGGCCGTCGAAACCGTCACCGAGCTGCTGCTCAGCGAACGGCTGCTGCCCGAGGACCGGAGATTCCTGCTGCAGGACCTCCTGCGCGAGGACCTGCCGCAGCCGCTCGACCGGCACGTCGTCGACGCGACGCTCGACTGGCTGCGCGACCACGGCACGGGACCTGATTCACTCCTGCACCATCTGCTGCTGTGCCGCATCGAACCGGACGACGACGCCTGGGCCGCCGCGTCCCGTATGGCCCTGCGGTGGCTGAAGCTGCCGCACGGGACCGGCGCGGACGCCAGCTTCCTGCTGGACGACCTGCTCACCAAGGACTTCGGCCCCGCTGACACCACCCGGCTGGCCCTGGACTGGCTTGAGCTGCCCGGCGCCGACGCGCGCGCCAGCTATGTCCTGCGGCCCCTGCTGTGGAACCACGGGCGGCTCGGCGAGGACAGCGCCGCACGGCTGGTGGACCTCGCTCTGAGCTGGATCCGGACACACGCGGGGGACCATGAGGCGGGGTTCGTCCTGGAGCCGCTGCTCCTCCTGCGGCCCCTCGACGAGAGCCAGGCCGCCCGCGCCGTGCAGGCCGCCGACACCTGGCTGCGGGCCCATGGGACGATCCCCAGCGCCGACCGGGTACGCAGCCCGCTGCTGGAGTTGTTGGAGAAACTGCTCGCCAAACCAGGTCCCGGTCCCCGCTGCGCCGTCGCCATCACCCCCGCCACGTTGCACCACGCCCGGCAGGGCCGTCGTGCCGTGCCTCTCCTCATCGGTCTGCTGTACGGGGTGCCGAGCGGAACGCGGGAGCGGACGGAGGTGATCGACGGCGCGCTCGACTGGCTGGCCCAGCAGAATTCGCTGGCCAAGAGTTCCAGCAGGATCTTCAAGCACCTGTTCGCGCAGCGCGACCTCGACGAGCAGCGGCTGGCCCGCGGCGCCACACTGTTCCTTGAGCGGCTGGGCCATCAGCCGACGTCGTCCTACGCGGCGCTGCCGCTGGCCGAGCTGCTGCGGCACACCGCTCCCGCGCCCTGGCGTGCCACGGCCGTCACCCTGGCCCTGTCCTGGCTGTCCGAGAACACCCGCCGGCTCCCCACGGGCGAGGTGCTGGCCACGCTGCTGCTCGATCCGGATCCGCCCGGCGCCCGCCGGGCCGAGGTACGCGACTTCGCGGCGGCGTGGCTGGAGGCGACCGAACCCGGGGAGTGGCGGCGGGCGCTCGTCATCGAGGCGCTGGCCGCGCAGCCGATGCCCGAAGCGGAAGCGGGCGGTGGTCCACTGGTGTGAACCACCGCCCGCGAGACAGGACTTGGGTGCCGACCGGCCGATGGGCGACCGCCGGGTGCTACCTCGTCGGCTTCTTGCCGGTCACGCCCAGGTGGACCAACAGGGCCAGGTTCGGCTTCAGTTCGGCCTGTTTGACGCCCCAGGTCTGGAAGCCCTTCTGGTGCGAGGCCACCGCCGCGAGCATCGCGACGATCGAGCCCGCCATCGCGGCCGGGTTGACGTCCTTGTCGACCTTGCCCTTGGCCTGCAACTGAGTGACCGCTTCGGTCAGGGAGTTGTTGACCGAGTTCAGGATCTTCATACGGATCTTGTAGAAGCGTTTGTCGCCCTCGGACGCGCCGAGGTCGACGACCCGCAGGATCGCGTCGTTCCGGCGCCAGAACTCCAGGAATCCGTCCACGAGTTCCTGCGCGGTCTGCCAGCCCGCCTTGCCGACCCAGCTGCGGCCCTCGACGAGCTCGGTCAACCCGGCTCCCTCGGTGGCCATTTGCTCGGCGATCTCCAGGACGGCGCCCTCGACGTCCGGGAAGTACTGGTAGAAGGTCGCGGGCGAAGTGCCCGCCTTCCGGGCGACATCGATGACTTTGACGTCCCGGTAGGGGGAGGAGCTGAGCATCTCGCTGAGGCAGTCGAGCAGCTTCTGCCGGGTCGCCTGCCCACGCCGGCCGGCCACGCGGCCGTCGACGGTACGCACTTGTCCTGTCATGTCGTCAGCTTACCGAGGCGTGATCGGGGCGCGATTCGGCCGACTGCAAATGGGGTGCATGAGTATGCGGAGGCTGGTGTGCCTGGTCTGCGCGCCGCACAAGACGCCGTTACTTTTGCCGCATGGCCGAAAACAGGGCATCCACGAACGGAACGGGATACCCGGAGGGCGTTCCGTGCTGGGTCGACGCACAGCTACCCGATGTGGCGGCGGGCAAGCGGTTCTACGGTGAGCTCTTCGGGTGGGACTTCGAGGAGGCGTACGACTCCACCGTGTGGGCGCTCCTCGACGGTGACCGCGTCGCCGCGCTCGCGCGCAAGCCGGACGGGCGGCTGCCCACCGTGTGGACGGTGTACTTCGCCACCCCGGACGCCCGGGCCCTGGGGGAGCGGATCCGTGCGGCGGGCGGGCAGGTGGTCGTCCCGCCCGTGCGGATGGGGGACGGGCTCGGCTCCGCCGCGCTGGTCACCGATCCCGAGGGCGCCGTCTTCGCGCTCTGGGAGGCGGACAGTCACCAGGGCTTCGGGCGACGGCACGAGGCCGGCACCTTCGCCTGGGCGCAGCTGTACGCCCGGGACACCGAGGCGGCCAACGCCTTCTACGGCGAGCTCTTCGCCGACGCCCTGTTCGGGCCGGACGCCAAGCCCGACTTCGGCCGCGCGGCCGTCTCCGAGGTCTTCTCGGCGATGATGCCGCCCCATTTCGTCGTCCACTTCCGGGTGGAGTCCTGCGCACAGACCCTCGGCGCGGTGAACCGGCTCGGCGGGCGGGTCCAGGTGCCGCCCTTCGAAACGTCGTACGGCACGGTCGCCGTGGTCACCGACGACCAAGGGGCGTCGTTCGCCGTCCTGGAGCGCTGACCGCACTCCTGACCCCTGCGTCCGGCCCCCTTCGGCCGCTCTTCCGCGTCCCACTATGCGAACCGGCGCTTTCGCCGTACGGCGGGCTGTGGTTTTGTCCCAAGACACCCCGTTCCGCCCTCGGGTTCGCAACCGCGCCCCGAGACAGGAAGAATCAGGGTGCGTGCCGCCGAGGCGGTGCGGTGGTGAGACGCTGCACGGGGTCGCGTACATATGTGGGTGACGGGGCCCGTACGGGGAGGTGGCAGGCAGAGTGGTGGATCAGCTGACGCAGCACGATCCGCGCAGGATCGGGCCGTTCGAGGTGCTCGGACGGCTGGGTGCCGGCGGCATGGGGCTGGTCTATCTCGCGCGCTCGGCTTCGGGCCGGCGCGTGGCGATCAAGACCGTCCGTACGGAGCTCGCCGAGGACCAGCTGTTCCGCGTCCGCTTCACCCGTGAGGTGGAGGCGGCCCGGGCGGTCTCCGGCTTCTACACGGCCGCGGTCGTCGACGCCGACCCGCGCGCCGCCGTGCCGTGGCTGGCCACCGCGTACGTCCCCGCGCCCTCGCTCGAAGAGATAGTGAACGAGTGCGGGCCGCTCCCGGCCCAGGCGGTGCGCTGGCTGGCGGCGGGTGTCGCGGAGGCCCTCCAGTCCATTCACGGCGCCGGTCTCGTCCACCGCGACCTGAAGCCGTCCAACGTGCTCGTGGTCGAGGACGGCCCCCGCGTCATCGACTTCGGTATCGCGTCCGGCGTTTCGAACACCCGTTTGACGATGACCAACGTCGCCGTCGGTACGCCCGCCTACATGTCGCCGGAGCAGGCGAAGGACTCCCGCAGCGTGACCGGCGCGAGCGATGTCTTCTCGCTCGGCTCGATGCTGGTGTTCGCCGCCACCGGACACCCCCCGTTCCACGGTGCCAACCCGGTCGAGACCGTCTTCATGCTGCTCCGCGAGGGTCCGGACCTCGAAGGCCTCCCGGACGAGCTGCGCCCGCTCATCGAGTCCTGTATGCAGATGGAGGCCACGGCCCGCCCCAACCCGGCCGACCTCCAGGCCCAGCTGGCGCCCCACCTCTTCGGCTCCGGCTCCGACGACAGCGGTACGGCGTCGGCGTGGCTGCCCGAGCGGGCGGTCGGCCTGATCGAGTCGCGCAGAGGCGGCCGCCCGGCGACAAAGCCCTCGCCGTCCTCCGGCCGCAGCGGAGGCGGCCGCGTCGCCCCCGCGCCGCTGCCGCCCCCGCCCCCGCACGACCCGGTCGTCCCCGGCCCGCAGCCCTCGCCCGTCCCGGTCGGCGCCCCCGACACCGGCCCGGTCCGGCTGGCCGGCGCCGCCGTCCCCATCGGCCCCGGCCCCCGCGTCGCCGACGCCCGCGCCGCCGCCATGCAGGCGCCCCCGCCCGAGGCGGGCCTCGTCGCCTCCTGGTCCAAACCCCGCCCCGGCGTCAACGGCACCGACCCCGCCGTAGGCCCTGCCGTACCCGCGCCGCCACCCACGCCCCCGGAGCCCGCGGCCGGCTGGCGGCCCTGGCGTTTCCGCATGTCGAACGACGTCTGGGGCACCCCCTCCGTCGCCGACGACCTCGTCTACGTCACCTCCTTCGAGGTGCACGCCCTCGACGTGGCCACCGGCCGCCGCCGCTTCAAGACCCG
The DNA here is from genome assembly GCF_055564995.1 of Streptomyces sp. NPDC028907. Lineage (NCBI taxonomy): Bacteria > Bacillati > Actinomycetota > Actinomycetes > Kitasatosporales > Streptomycetaceae > Streptomyces > Streptomyces sp. NPDC028907. The sequence continues at coordinate 402,286 of NZ_JBVHVE010000002.1, read as the reverse complement.
GGACGTCGCCTGGTCGATGGCGGTCGCTGACGGCCGTATCCACGCCTCCGACGGCCCGACCCTGTTCGCCCTGGACTGCCGTGAGGGCGCGGACCTGTGGCGGCTCCAGACGGACGCCTGGGTGTACTCCCTCAAGGCCGAGCGGGGCACGGTCATCACCGGCACGCGCGGCGGCGGCGTCCAGGCCTGGGAGGCCTCGAACGGGCAGAAGCTGTGGGAGCTCACCGGGGCGCAGTCCGACTTCGAGTCCCCGGAGGCCGGGCCGGCGCTGCACGACGGCACCGTGTACGTCTGGCAGGACGCCCGGCTGAAGGCCCTGGACGCCCGGACGGGCGAAGAGCGCTGGTCGTACCCGATCGGCGACGCCGCCTCCTGCGGCGGGGTGCCGGTGCGGGTGGCGCAGGCGCACGACGGCTATGTGTACGTCTCGGCCGGGACGCGGGCGCTCGCACTCGACGTGGTGAGCGGCCTGGTCCGCTGGCACTTCGAGGCCCCGGCGGTCTTCCTGTGCCCGCCGACCTTCGTGCCGGGCCCCGCGGTGACCGGCGGCGGGGTGTACCTCGCCGACTACCTCGGCACGGTCTACGCCCTGGACGCCACCGACGGGCGCGACCGCTGGCGTATCGCCACGGAGTCGCGTTCCTCGATCGAGCCCGTGCTGGTGGCTGCCGGTCATGTCCACGTCGGCAGCGGCAAGGGCCTGTACACCCTGGACGCGGTCACGGGGACGCCGAAGTGGCGCTTCCAGGCGGGCGGCGACATCGTGGGCGCCCCCGCGGTGGCGGAGGGCCGGATCCACTTCGGCTCCACCGACCATCTCCTCTACACCCTGAAGGCGGACGACGGCCGCCTGCGCTGGAAGCTCGCCACGGGCGGGGAGATCACCGGGTCGCCGGTGGTGCGGGACGGGGTGGTGTACGCGTGCAGCAAGGACCGGTGCGTGTACGCGCTGGACGCGGAGAAAGGCACGGGTACGGCGCGCTCCGCTGGGTAGTGCGGGTGGGTGGTGCCGGGTTCGGTGCGTGTTCGGGTGCTGCGCCGTTGTGACTGGGCGCGCGGCTCCCCGCGCCCCTGGGGGTGCGCCCCTGCGGGGCGCTACCCCCTTTCTTCACGGGGCCTGCACTTGGCGCTGCTAACGTGACGTGCTCACGATCAAGTCAACGGGGCTGAAAGGCCATTCGGGGGTCGTACGGAATGAAGCTTCGCCATGTCCGCGCTGTGGCCGTTGTGGCCGGCGTGATGATCGCGCTGACGGGGGCCAAGCGCTCCCACGGCGGTGGCTGTGACGACAGCTCGTCGAGCTCCAGCAGCTCGTCGAGCAGTTCGGGCGGTACGCACTACGACGACGATGACGACGACTACGGGTCCTCGGGCGGCGTCTCCGGCGGCAGCAGCGCGACCGCGTCCGCCGAGGCCACTCAGGACGTGCGGATCCGGAGCTGCGTGTACGACGCGACCCGGGGCGTCGTCGCCCAGGTCGAGGCCACCAACTCCAGCAGCATCACGACTTATACCTACGAGTTCGGCGTCACCTTCAAGGATTCGAGCGGCGCGGACCTGCGCACCAGCACGTCGACCATTCCGTACGTCTCGGCCGACACCACGGAGACGCTGGACGTGGCGGCCTCGTACGTCCCGAACGTCAACGAGAGCATGACCGGCGTCACTTGCGAACTGAGTGACGTGACCCGTACGGCGGTGTAGCTCAGCGGACCCCGTGGTCGCGGCGCCGCGCCCGGAACAGCTCCGTCTGCCGCTCGCCCGGCAGGTTCCCGAGCGCGATCAGGTGCGGCGCCTGCGCGAACGCCCGGTCGAGGGCGGCCTCCTTGGCCGCCCACAGCGCCCGCACGGTCCCCTGCACACCCTCGGTCGGATACCCGGCGATGACGGCCGCGCATTCCTTCGCCGCCGCCAACGCCCCGCCGACCTCGGCGACTTCGGACACCAGCCCGATCTCGTACGCCCGTCGCGCCGACATCCGCTCCGCGCTCCCCATGAGAGCCATCCGCGCGGCCTCCCCGTAAGGCATCCGCAGCGCCATCAGCATCGACTCGTACGCGCTGACCATCCCGTAGGTGGTGTGCGGATCGAAGAAGGCGGCGGTCGGGTCGGCGACGACGAAGTCCGCCTCCCCGAGCAGATAGAAGGCCCCACCGCAGGCCATGCCCCGCACGGCGGCGACGACCGGCTTCCACAGGTCGTTGGACTTCGGCCCGACCCGCAGCAGCGGATCGTCCATCATGTACGGCGAGTTCGGCTGCGGCACGACGGCGTCCCGGTCCAGCCCCGTGCAGAAAGCCCGCTCCCCGGCGCCGGTCAGCACGATGGCCCGTACGGTGTCATCGAACCGCAACATGCGCCAGGCTGCGACGAGTTCGTCGCGCGTCTCCAGGTCGATGGCGTTGTGCCGGTCAGGGCGGTCGAGGGTGATGACGGTGACGCCGGTGTCTTCGTCGGTCGTGAGGTCGAGGCTCATGGGCGCTCCAGGACCCACTGCGGCAGCCCGGTGTCGCTGAAGACGGCCTGGACCTTCGCGCCGATGCGGATCCGGTCCGGGGCGAGGGAGCCGAGGGGTGCGCCGGGGAAGGTGACGAGGTTGCCGACCAGGCGGATGCGCGGGGCGTCGGTGAGTTCGACGACGATGACGTTGTACGGGGCCTGCTCGGCGTAGTCGGGGAGCAGGGGCGGGTGGGGGACGACGTAGGACCAGATGCGGCCGTGTCCGGTGACCTGTCGCCACTGGCTCGCGAAGGACTGGCAGTGCGGGCAGCAGGGGCGGGGCGGGAAGCGGGGTTCGGCGCAGTCGGCGCAGGTCTGGACGCGGAGTTCACCCTGGGCGGCGTACTGCCAGAAGGGGGCGCCGTCGGGGTCGGTGACGGGGGAGAGCATCCGTGGATCAACTCCTCAGTTTCGCAGCAGCAGCGCGGAGGTGGGGACGCCCTCGCCGGCGGTGACGAGGCAGGTGGCGGCGCCGGGAACCTGGGCGGTACTGGTGCCGCGGAGCTGCTTGACGCCCTCGTTGACGAGGTTGAAGCCGTGGACGTAGGCCTCGCTGAGGCCGCCGCCCCCGGTGTTGAGGGGCAGCCGTCCGCCGATCTCCAGGGCGCCCTGCTCGGTGAACGCGCCTCCCTCGCCCCGCCCGCAGAAGCCGTATCCCTCCAGCGACAGCGGTATCAGGGCCGTGAACGCGTCGTAGATCTGGGCGACGTCCACATCCTGTGGAGTGAAGTCGGCGTGCTTCCACAGGTGCCGGGCGGCGGTCCAGGCGGGGCCGGTGAGCGGGTCGTCGTTCCAGTAGTTGACCATGCCGTGATGCTGGGCGGGCAGGCCCTGGGCGGTGGAGTGGACGTAGACGGGGGTGTGGCGGCAGTCGCGGGCGCGTTCGCGGCTGACGACGACGCAGGCCAGGGCGCCGTCGGTCTCCAGGCAGTTGTCGAAGAGGCAGAGGGGCTCGCTGATCCAGCGGGAGGTCATGTACATCTCGCGGGTCAGAGGGCGTTCGTACATCACCGCGGCGGGGTTCTGGTTGGCGCGGTTGCGGCAGGCGAGGGCGACGTTGAAGAGGTGGTCGCGGGTCGCGCCGTACTCGTGCATATAGCGGCGGGCGAGCATCGCGATCTCGTCGACGGGGCGCAGCAGGCCGTACGGGCGGGTCCACTGGGCGGGGGTGGGGAGCTGGGCGGCGGTGTTGCGCCAGGGCCGGGGGCCGCTGCCGCGCTTGCGGGAGCGCCAGGCGACGCCGACGGTCGCCTGTCCGGTGGCGATGGCGGCGGCGAGGTGCGCGACCGTGGCGCAGGAACCGCCGCCGCCGTAGCCGACCTTGCTGAAGAAGGTGAGGTCGCCGAAGCCGACGGCCTTCGCCAGCTCCACCTCGTCGGTCTCCTCCATGGTGTATGAGGCGAGGGCGTCGACCTCGCCGGGCGCGATGCCGGCGTCGTCGAGGGCGGCGAGCACGGCGCGGCAGGCGAGGGTGCGCTCGTCCTCGGGGAGGTGTTTGGCGAAGGGGGTCTGGCCGATGCCGACGATGGCCGTGGCGTCCTTGATGCCGGGTCCGACTGTCATGGCTGCGCACACCTCCACGAGGTCCCTGGCGGCTGACAGTCCGTCAGGCTACAGCTAATCTGACGGGTAGTCAGCTAGTGTGCCGGGAGGCCGTGATGCGCGGTGACGTGGAGTGGGGCAGCATTCCGGAACTCGTCCGATCCGCGGCCGGGCGGTACGCGGACGCCGAGGCGGTGGTGGAGGGCCGCACCAGGATCTCGTACGCCGAACTGGGCGCCCGCGTCGAGCGCGCGGCGGCGGCCTGCCTGGCGAACGGCGTCTCGCCCGGGGACCGCGTCGCCATCTGGGCCCCGAACACGCTGGACTGGATCGTGTCGGCGCTGGGCGCGGTGTCGGCGGGGGCGGTGCTGGTGCCGCTGAACACCCGCTTCAAGGGCGCCGAGGCCGTGGACGTCCTGCGCCGCAGCGGAGCACGGCTGCTCTTCGTGACGGGCACGTTCCTGGGGACGTCGTACGTGGCGTCGCTGCGGCGGGCGGTCGCGGCGGGGCCGGAGCTGCCGGCGCTGGAGCAGGTGGTCGTGCTGTCGGACGACGCCCCGGCGGACTTCCGCACCTGGAAGGATTTCCTGGCGAGCGGGGACGGGGTGGGCGCGGCGCGAGTACGGGCGCGTGCGGCGCAGGTGGACGGCTCCTGGCCGTCGGACATCGTCTTCACGTCCGGTACGACGGGCCGCTCGAAGGGCGTGGTGATCACACACGCGCAGACGCTGCGGTGCTATGGGATCTGGAGCGAACTGGCCGGTCTGCGGCAGGGCGACCGCTACCTCATCGTGAACCCCTTCTTCCACACCTTCGGCTACAAGGCCGGCGTGATCGCCTGTCTGATGCGGGGCGCGACGATGATCCCCCAGCCGGTGTTCGACACCGACACGGCCCTGGCGAACATCGCGGCGGAACGGGTGTCGGTGCTGCCGGGCCCGCCGACCCTGCACCAGTCGCTGCTGGACCACCCGGCCAGGGGCGCCCACGACCTCTCGGCGCTGCGGCTGGTGGTGACCGGCGCGGCGGTGGTGCCGTTGCGGCTGGTGGAGCGTCTGCGCGGCGAACTCGGCGTCGAGACGGTCCTGACCGCGTACGGACTCTCGGAGGCCGGCGGCATCGTGACGATGTGCCGGCGCGGCGACGACCCGTCGGTGATCGCGTCCACGTCGGGCCGGGCGATACCCGGTACGGAGGTCCGCGTCGAGGCCCCGGCCGGCGAGCCCGGCGAGATCCTGGTCCGCGGCTTCAACGTCATGCGCGGCTACTACGAGGACGAGACGGCGACGGTGGAAGTGCTGTCGGCGGACGGCTGGCTGCGGACGGGGGACGTGGGCGTCCTGGACGCCGCCGGCAATCTCCGGATCACGGACCGCGTCAAGGACATGTTCATCGTCGGCGGCTTCAACGCCTACCCGGCGGAGATCGAGCAACTGCTGGGCCTGCACCCCGACGTGGCCGACGTGGCGGTGATCGGCGTACCGGACCCGCGGCTCGGCGAGGTCGGCAAGGCGTACGTGGTACGCCGGCCGGGAGCTGTGGTCACCGGGGACGGCCTGATCGCGTGGGCGCGGCGGGAGATGGCGAACTACAAGGTGCCGCGGGCGGTGGAGTTCGTGGGGGAGCTGCCGCGGAACGCGAGCGGGAAGGTGGTGAAGGGGGAGTTGCGCGCTCGGGTCGGCTTCGAGTCTGTGAAACAACCGTGAAGAGCAGCTGACATGTGAACATTCAAGATCCTCGGGGCCCGAGTATCTGCCAGATTGGCGGCAGGGGGAACGTGACTCACGCCAAGCCGACCACTTTGGAACTGAGTTGACCCACAATCGCATACGCCCAAGAGCCCTCGCCGCGGCGCTCATACCGCTGTGGTCCGGGGCTCTCGTCCTCGCGGGGACGACGATGCCGGCACAGGCCGGCGCCGAGAACCGGACTGATTCCGCCGGCACATACGTGGTGAAGCTGGTCGACGCCCCGGTCGCCGCGTACGAAGGCGGCCTGCGCGGCCTGAAGCGAACCATGCCGGCTCCCGGGAAGCGTCTCGACACCACCTCGTCCCCGTCCAGGGAGTACGTGCGCCGCCTGGACGCAGCCAGGGAACGGGTGCTGGACGCCGTTCCGGGCGCGAGGAAGCTCTACGACTACGACTACACGTTCAACGGATTCGCCGCGAAGCTCACGGCCGGACAGGCGGCCAAGCTGGCCCGGACGCCGGGCGTGGTGTCGGTGACGAAGTCCACCCTCACCAGACCCGAGCCCTCACCCGGACCCGAGTCCTCACCCGGACCCGCCCCGACACCCGGACCCGCCCCGACACCCGGGGCGGACAGCGGCCGGGCCGCCGTCGGCAAGGGGACCGCGCAGAAGTCCTCCGCCCCCGACCGCCCCGCTGCGGCCCCGGCGTCCCCGCCCGACATCCCCCGTTTCCTCGGTCTGTCCGGCAAGAAGGGCCTCTGGTCGAAGCTGGGCGGCCCGCGGCACGCCGGCGAGGGCATGATCGTCGGCGTCATCGACGCCGTCGACCCGAAGAACCTGATGCTGGCCCCGATGCCGGAGCCGCGCCCGGACGCGGCGGTCATCGCCAAGAAGTGGCACGGCACCTGCGACAAGGGCGACCCCAGCGACCCCGCCCACCAGGTCACCTGCACCAACAAGGTGATCGGCGCCGCCTACTTCCGTGCCGACCTGGCCGACCCCCAGCCGATCGACGTGCCCTCGGCCTTCGACATGCACAGCCACGGCACCCACATCGGCACCACGATCGCCGGCGCCCACGACACTCCCGTGTCGATCCCCGGCACCAACGTCCGCGGCAGACTCAGCGGCCTGGCGCCGCAGGCCCGGCTGGCCTTCTACAAGACGTGCTGGAGCTCCGGTTGCGGCGAGGCCGACAACCTGGCGGCGATCGACCGTGCCGTGGCGGACGGCGTGGACGTCATCAGCTTCTCCGTCGGCGGCGGGCTGACCGGTCCGGCGAACCGGGAGGCCATGTTCAACGCCGCGAAGGCGGGCGTGTTCGTCGCCGCCGCGGCCGGCAACGGCGGCCCGGACACGGTGGAGAACACCTCGCCCTGGATCACCACGGTGGCCGCCGAGAGCCACGACACGGGCTACGAGGCGACCCTGGTCCTCGGCGACGGGCGGCACGTCACCGGCCCCGCCTTCAGCGAAGGCGTCCCGGAGACCCCGTTGGTCCACGCCGGGGAAGCCGGCCTTCCGGGCGCCGAGCAGGCCGCGAACTGCGCGCCGGACACACTCGACCCGCGGAAGACGAAGGGGAAGATCGTCATCTGTGACCGGGGGGGCACCGGGTTCGACTTCCAGGGCCGGCTGGACGAGCTGAAGAGGGCCGGCGCGACGGCCATGATCCAGGTCAACACCCCCACCAGCTTCCAGGACGTCTTCGCCGATCCGGCGTTCCCGATGTTCGTGCTGGGTGTGCGGGAAGGAAAGGCCGTCAAGGAGTACGCGGACGCCGAGGGAGCCACCGCCCGCTTCACCGCCACCGTCAGCACACGCGTCGAGGCCCCCGCCGTCACCGGCTTCTCCTCCTCGGGACCCGACCCGGCCTCCGGCGGCGACCTGCTCAAGCCCGACCTCGCCGCGCCCGGGCAGCTGATCGCCGCGGGCACCGTGCCCGGTGGATTCGCCGGATACAAGGGGTCGTTCGGCTTCATGGACGGTACGTCGATGGCGACTCCGCACATCGCCGGCCTCGCCACGCTGCTGAAGCAGCTGCATCCCGGCTGGTCGCCGATGCAGATCAAGTCCGCGCTGATGACCACGGCCACGACGACCGGCACCGAGGGCAGGCCGATCAGCCGGCAGACCGACGCCGGGAGCGGGACGGTCCCCGCGACCCCGCTCGACTACGGCGCCGGCTCACCCCGGGTCACCCGGGCCGCCGATCCCGGCCTGGTCTACGACTCGACGGCGGCGGACTGGACGGCGTACCTCTGCGCGGTGGGCGTCCAGCCGCCCGACGCGGACGCGTGCGCCACGGCCCCCGAGACCGACCCCAGCGATCTCAACTACCCGACCCTCTCCATCGGTGACGTCTTCAACCGCCAGACGGTGACCCGCACCGTCACCAACGTCTCCTCCCGCACGGCCACGTACCGGGCCACGCTCCGGACCCCGCCGGGCTTCAAGGCCGAGGTCACCCCGAGGACGCTGACCGTGGCGCCGGGCGCGAGAGCGACGTACAAGGTCGCCTTCACCCGCACCGACGCCGCCTACGACTCCTGGCGGTTCGGCACCCTCACCTGGAGCGACGGCAACGGCGCCCACCGGGTCAGGAGCCAGATCTCGCTGCGGGCCGCGCGTTTCTCCGCACCGGACGACGTGCGGGTGACCGGTCGGGAGACGAGCGTCGCGCTCTCCACGCGCACCGGCTGGAGCGGAACGCTGACGGCCGCGACCACAGGTCTGTACGCCGGCCAGAAGCACACCGGCACCCTCACGGGCACGGACGAGACCGACTACGCCGGGTCGCCGCCGGGCGCGTCGAAGGCGATCGCGAAGGTCCGTGTCCACGTCCCCGAGGGCGGGCGGCTCGCCCGGGTGGCGATCTTCTCCTCCGACCACCTCGCGGGCAGTGACCTCGACCTGTACGTCTACGACAAGGACGGCAAGCTGGTCAGCCCGTACCCGGGGGAGGGCTCGGACGAACACGTCGACCTGACGCCGGGCGACTATGACGCCTACGTCGTCCAGTACGGCCTCCCCGACGGCACCACGAGCCAGCGGTTCACCCTGTGGACCTGGCAGCCGGGCGCCAGCTCCGCCCCTGACGTCCCCGCCACCGTCACCCCCGCCTCCCAGCGGGTCGGCGGCGACGGCCGGGCACGGGTCACGGTGACCTGGCAGGGCGCGGAGGAGGGCCGGCGGTACCTGGCCCTCGTCGAGTACGGCGACGGTACGGCGGACGTGGGTCGTACGACGTTGGCGGTCAGCGCGCAAGGGAGCTGAGCGAGACGGCCCAGGACGGTGCCCGGAAGAGCAGTACCGGGCTGTCCTGGGCCTCCTTCAGGCGCATGCCGCCTGGTCGTGGGCGACGGGCTCTTGCCATGGACCGGCTCCCACCCGCCTCTTGGCACACCTCGGCCGCGGCAGCTCCCCTCCGGGCCGCCGCGGCCGTTCCCCGTGTGCTGAGGCTTACTTCGCCGGCTTGAAGGGCTCCGACGTGGCGTGGATGTCCTTCGTCTCCAGCGGCTCATCGGTGGCGTGGATGTCCCCCTGGGTGGTGGCGCCCCCGTCCGCCGTCTTCGTGTCGGCGGTCGCGGCCTCGACGGGCTCCGAGGTGGCGTGGATGTCGTCCAACTTGACGACCTGCTCGTCACTCATGATCGCTGCTCTCCACTGGTCTTGTCGGTCAGTCGGTTGGCAAGGCCCGTCCGGTCACTCCCCCGAGGGTGGCCGGACGGGCCTTTGGGCCGCTCACCTTAAACCGCGGGCGTTCGGCCCTCTTCCCCGACCCGTCTGCCCCCCGACGCGACGGATCGACTGCCTAGAGGATGTATGGCGGCGATAAACGAACGATGAACGCCACGACGGCCCCTCTCCGGCAGGCCCTCTCAGGCCGCCTGGACGGGATCCAGCAGCTCCCGCACGGCGGCGGCCTCCGGCGAGCCCAACTCCTCGTAGATGGAGACCGCTTCCTCCCAGCAGACCCGGGCGCGCCCCGTGTGGCCGACGGCGGCCAGGGCGCGGCCGAGCACGGTCAGGACGTTGCCGCGCCGCCATTCCCCGCCGATGCCGCGCAGCACGGTCAGCGCCATCTCGGCGTTCGCCGCCGCCTGGGCGTAGCGTCGCGCGGCGATGTCGACCTCCGCCAGCCGGAACAGGGTCATGCCCTCCCACAGCCGCTGCCGGCTGTCGCGGAAGACTTCGAGGGCCTCCAGGAGCCGGTCGGCCGCGGGAGCGAGCTGCCCGCTCTGGGTGAGCGCCATGCCCAGCGCGTAGCGGCCGTTCGCGCCGCGCATGGAGTTGCCCATGGCGTCGTAGATCTCCATGCCCTCCTGGGCGAGGGACACGGCGCTCTGGGTGCGGCCGGTCGCCAGGTGGATGCGGGAGAGGTTGCACAGCGCGCTGGCCTCGCCCGGGCGGTCGGCCAGCGTCCGGAAGTGCCCGATGGCCTGGGAGAGGTGCTCCTCGCCGTCCGCGTTGCGCCCCTGGTAGAGGGCGATGACCCCGCGCGCGTTGTGCGCCCAGCACACCGGCAGCAGGTCGTCGGCCCGGTGGGCCTGGCTGATGACCCGCTCGGCCTCCTCGTCGGCCATGTCGAACCGGCCGCTGTCCAGGTGCGCGTGGGACAGGGTCATCAGCGCACGGGCCTCGACCTGTTCCACGCCGGCCTCGCGGGCGGCCTCCATCAGGGTGCGTGCGGTGGCCTCGTACTCCTTGGAGTTGGCGCCCGACTCCGAGAGGTCGACGGCGGCCCACAGCAGGTCGACGGCGCGCCGCAGGGCCTGCGGGCGGTCGGCGCACTGGCGGGCGAAGGGCAGCAGACAGTTGGCCTCGGTGTAGAGCCAGTCCCGGGCGCCCTTGCGGTCCGCGAAGGTCAGCCCGGGATGGGTGGTGCCCGCCAGATGGTCCACCAGCCGGTCGCCGGGCCGCTCGGTCGCGTACACCTCCGCCGCCGTGGCCAGATAGAAGTCCAGCAGCCGCGACATCGCCGCCGCACGCTCACCCGGCGGCTGTTCGTCCCGCTCCGCGCACGCACGCGCGTAGAGCCGGACCAGATCGTGGTACCGATAGCGCCCCGGCGCCGCCGACTCCAGCAGCGAGGTGTCGACGAGGGACTCCAGCAGGTCCTCCGTGTCCTCCGGCGGCAGATCCAGTACGGCGGCGGCAGCGGCCAGCGAGATGTCCGGGCCGTCGGCCAGGCCCAGCAGCCGGAACGCCCGGGCCTGGGTGGGCTCCAGGGCGCCGTAGCCGAGCTCGAAGGTCGCCTTCACCGCCAGGTCGCCGGCCTGCAGCTCGTCGAGCCGGCGCCGCTCGTCGGCCAGCTTGGCGGCGAGCACGGACACGGTCCAGGTGCGGCGCGCCGCCAGCCGGGACGCCGCGATACGGATCGCCAGCGGCAGGAAACCGCAGGCCGCGACCACGTCCAGGGCGGCCTCCCGCTCGGACGTCACCCGCTCCTCGCCCACGATCTTCGTGAACAGGGACAGCGCCTCGTCCGGGGACATCACGTCCAGGTCGACCAGATGGGCGCCCGCGAGGTCCACCATTCGCACCCGGGACGTCACCAGCGCCGCGCAGCCCTCCATGCCCGGCAGCAGCGGACGTACCTGGGCGGCGTCCTTGGCGTTGTCCAGCAGCACCAGGACCCGGCGGCCGTCCAGCACCGAGCGGTACAGCGCCGCCCGCTCCTCCAGCGAGTCCGGGATCGCCGAGTCGGCCGTGCCGAGGGCGCGCAGGAACGAGCCCAGCACCGTCTCCGGTTCGGCCGCCCGCGGGCCCGCGCCCTGGAGGTCGACGTAGAGCTGTCCGTCGGGGAAGGCCGAGCGTGCCTGGTGCGCGACGTGCACGGCGAGGGTCGTCTTGCCGACGCCGCCGATGCCGGCCAGCGCGGACACCGCCATCACCCGGCCCTCGGCCGTGGCGAGGACCTCGCTGAGCTCGGAGACGAAGGCGGAACGGCCGGTGAAGTCGGGCACCGTCGCCGGGAGCTGGGCGGGCCGCACCGGCACCACCGCCGGCTCGGCCACCGGGGCCGACGGCTGCGCGAGGCCGGGGTCGGCCTGGAGGATCCGCTGCTGGAGCTCCTTCAGGCCCGGGCGCGGGTCGACGCCCAGCTCGTCGGCCAGCAGGCGCCGCGTGTCCGCGTACACCGCCAGCGCCTCCGCCTGCCGGCCGCTGCGGTACAGCGCCAGCATCAGCAGCTCCCGCAGCCGCTCCCGCAGGGGGTGCGCCGCGGTGAGCGCCGTCAGCTCCGAGACCGCCTCCGCGTGGCAGCCCAGCTCCAGGTCCATGTCGAGGCGCGACTCCTGCAACTGCAGCCGCCACTCCTCCAGCCGGACCCGCTGGGCCTCCGCGTACGGCCCCGGGACGCCCGCCAGCACCTCGCCGGCCCACAGCGACAGCGCCTGCCCGAGCACCTCGCACGCATGGCACAGGTCCCCGGCGTTCTTCGCCTTCTCCGCCTCCGCCGCCAGCTCCTGGGCGACGGCCAGGTCCAGCGCGCCGTCGTCCAGACCCCGTACGGCATAGCCGCCCGACTCGCTCACCAGGACCCCGGGGTCCAGCACCTTCCGCAGCCGCGAGGCGTACGTCCGGACCGCCGCCAGCGCCTGCGAGGGCGGCTCCTCGCCCCACAGGGCGTCGATCAGCTCCGCCGCGGTCGCCGTACGGCCCTCGCGCAGCAGCAGGGCCGCGAGCAGGGCGCGTTGCTGGGGGGAGCCGGTGGGGAGCTGTTCCTCGCCGCGCCACGCGCGTACCGGACCGAGCACACCGAAGCGCAGCGCCGCCGTCGGCTCCGCCGCCGAGAAGCCGTGCCCCCTCTGCTCCGGCACTCGCGGTACCCCGTCCATCCGTCTCCCCTAGGCAGCTGCACGCACCGGACCCCGCTCGGCTCGGCCAGGAGAAACCGATCCTCCCAGCCGGGCTGATCCGACCGACAGGGTCCGGACCCGTTTACATCCCCGCCAGTTTGCCTTGTTCCGTTCGATGCGTCAGCTGTGGAGAGGCTGATCACAGGCAGGCGCGCGGGATATCACAAGGTCCTCACGCGGTCTCCGCACAGCGGTGGCCGCGCCCGCATAGCTGACGGCCCGTCAGATCGGCGCTACCGTGACGGACATGGACACCGAGACCGCGTTTCCGCTGATCATCTCCGTCGACGACCACACGGTCGAGCCGCCCACCGTCTGGCAGGACCGGCTTCCGAAGAAGCACCTCGACACCGGACCGCGCATCGTCCGCGCGCCACTGAAGGAAATGACCTTCCTCGGCGGCCGCTTCAAGCCCGTCATGGGCCGGCCCGGCGACGACGGGCCCGTCGGCGACTGGTGGGTGTACGAGGACCTGCACCGGCCGATCACCCGTCTCGACACGGCCGTCGGCTACAGCAGGGACGAGATCAAGCTGGAGGTCATCACCTACGAGCAGATGCGCCCGGGGTCGTACGACGTCCCGGCCCGCCTCGCCGACATGGACGTCAACCACGTCCAGTCAGCCCTCTGCTTCCCGACCTTCCCCCGCTTCTGCGGCCAGACCTTCACCGAGGCCGCCGACCACGAGCTGGGTCTGCTGTGCGTCCAGGCCTACAACGACTGGATGGTGGAGGAGTGGTGCGGGCCGGCGGCCCGAGGGCGGCTCATACCGCTCACCCTCATCCCCCTCTGGGACGCCGAACTCGCCGCCGCCGAGGTCCGCCGCAACGCCGCCCGGGGCGTGCGCGCCGTCGCCTTCTCCGAGATACCCCCGCACCTCGGGCTCCCCTCCGTCCACACCGACGACTGGGACCCCTTCCTCGCCGCCTGCGACGAGACCGGCACGGTCGTCGCCATGCACATCGGCTCCTCCAGCCGGATGCCCTCCACCTCCGCCGACGCCCCGCCCGCCGTCGGCTCCACCATCACCTTCGCCAACTGCTGCTTCTCGATGGTCGACTGGCTGATGAGCGGCAAGTTCGAACGCTTCCCCAACCTCAAGGTCATGTACGCCGAGGGCCAGATCGGCTGGATCCCGTACATCCTGGAGCGCGCCGACGTGGTGTGGGAGGAGAACCGGGGCTGGGGCGGGGTCGCCGACAAGGTGCACCGGCCGCCGTCCGAGCTGTTCGCCGACCACGTCTACGGCTGCTTCTTCGACGACGCCTTCGGACTCAGGAACCTGGACGCGATCGGCGTCGGCAACGTCCTGTACGAGACCGACTACCCCCACTCCGACTCCACCTGGCCGAAGTCCCGCGAGGTCGGCGAGGCCCAGATGGGCCACCTCGACCCGGACGTCGTGGAGCGGATCGTGCGCGGCAACGCCATCGATCTGCTGGGGCTGACGCCGGACGGGCTGTGGGCCCCGGGAGGCGGCCGTTGATCGTAAACAACCGGTCCTGAACGGAACCCCGACCGCGTACACGCCATCTTCCCCACCGAGGAGCGAAGCACCTCGTACATGAACATTAAGCACATATCACTCTTCGGTCGGGGCAATCATGGCTCTACAGCACGCGCAGGTCACCGTCGTCGTCATCGGGTACGACGACGCCGCCCATGTGGCGGACGCGGTGCGTTCGGCGCTCGCGCAGGGGCCGGCCGTCCGGGAGGTGATCGCGGTCGACGACTGTTCGTCGGACGGCAGCGTGCCGCTGCTGGAAGGGCTGGCCGCCGAGGAACCGCGCCTGAAGGTGATCCGGCGACCGGTCAACAGCGGCGGCTGCGGCACCCCGCGCAACGACGGGCTGAACGCGGCGGCCTCGCCCTATGTGATGTTCCTGGACAGCGACGACGTGCTGCCGCTGGGTGCCGTCGACGCGCTGCTGGAGGCGGCCGTGGGGCACCAGGCGCCGGTCGCCGCCGGCCTGTGCCTGCGCAAGGAGCTGCCGTCCGGGCGCGAGACACCCTGGCAGCACGAGCTGTACACCGCGCGCACGCTGGTCGCCCACCCCGCCCGGCGGGTGAGTCTGGTCCGTGACACGCTCAGCGTCAACAAGCTCTACCGCACCGACTTCCTGCGCGCCCATCGCATCAGCTTCCCCGAAGGCCGTTTCCCCTACGAGGACTTCGTCTTCACCGCCCGCGTGCTGGCCGCCGGCCCGAGCATCGCGCTGGTCCCGGAACCGGTGTACCTCTGGCACGTGCGCCGGTCGGCGTCCCGGCTGTCCATCTCCCTCGACCGCGCGAACATCGCCAACTGGCGGGCCCGGATCGAGGCCGACCGGATGTCGTACGACATCCTGCTGGCCGCCGGGGAGAAGCGGCTGGCGCGGGCGACGCGGGCCCGCTTCCTCGACCACTCGCTGCGGATGTACGCGCGCGAGCTGCAGCTGCGCGGCGCCGACTACCGGCGCGAGTGGTGGGCCCTCACCCGCGCCTACCTGGGCTCCTTCGACGAGGGCGACCTCACGGCGGCGCCCACGCCCGGCCGGATCGTCGCCCGCGTGATCCTCGCCGCCGAGGAGCCGCGCGACCTGGACCGGCTGCGGGAGGTCGCGGCCCGCCCGGCACGGCTGAACCCGCCGTACGCGCGCGCGGACGACGGTTCCCCCATCTGGTCCGCCGACCTGCCCCAGGCGGAGCTGGACCGGCTCCTCCTGCGTCCCGCGCACCGGCTGCCCGCCGCCGTCGACGCCGAACTGCGGCCACGCGCGCGGGGGACGGTGCTCCGGCTGCGTCTGCACGAGATGTACGGGCGGATGGCGGCCGCCGGGCCTGAGAGCGTGGAGGCGGAGTTCGTGGAGCGGGACACCGGCCGCCCGGCGTCCTCCCAGAGGGGGCTCCTCGTGGCCGACCCGGACTCCGAGACCTGGTCGGCCGAGTTCCCGGTGGACCTGGCGGCGTTGGGCGGCGGCACCTGGGACCTCAGGCTACGGCTGCGTTTCGAGGACGGCTCCCGTCGGGAGACCACCGCCCACGCGCTCGCGGGCGCCGGACTGCTGAGCCGGCGCGCCGTGCCGAGCCTGCGGTACGCCGTGCTGCTGGTGCAGCCGTACGCCACCCACTCGGGGGCGCTCGCGGTCCGCCTCGCGCCCGGCCTGAGCGGAGTGGCGGATGTCGTACGGCGCCGCCTCAAGCGCTTCTTCCGCTGATACCCGAGCCGCATCTCACTGCCTGGTGCGGCGTCGCGGACACGACCGCGTCGGCCGTGGGCGGGCTGGACCGCTCTCGCTACCTCTCCAGGAAGCTGAACAGCGCTTCCCACCGCCCCGCGATCTCGTCCGCCCCGTACCTGCGGATGTTCTTCCGCGCCGCGTCGCCCATCCGGTCCCGCAGTGTCGCGTCGGACATCAACAGGTCCAGCTTGCGGGCGAGTTCGCCGGTGTTGCCGGGCCTGGCGAGGAGTCCGTCCTCGCCGTCCTGGATGATCTCGTGGACGCCGGGGGCGCAGTCGAAGGCGGCGCAGGGGACGCCCATGGCCATGGCCTCCATGAGGGCGAGCGGGAAGCCCTCGCCCCTGGAGGACAGCGCGAACACCGAGGCGTCCCGCAGCGCGCCCGGCACGTCGCTCGTGCGGCCCATCCAGCGCACCGAGTCGTCGAGGCCCAGGGCGGTGCAGTGCTTCCGGAGGATCTCCTCGTCCTCGCCGGAGCCGTAGATCTGCAGCACCCAGCCGGGGTGGCGGGGAGCCACCTCCGCCCAGGTGTCGAGGAGCATGTCCACGCCCTTCTCGTCACTGAGCCGGCCGATGCTGATCACGGCCTTCTCGGTGCGCGGTGACGGCACCTCCGGCAGCCAGGGCACGGCGTTCGGCAGGAACGAGGCGTTGTCGAGGCCCGCGCCGATCCACAGGTCGGCGTCCTCGCGGGTGAGGACGAGCATGCGGTCGGCGTCCCGGTAGTGCCTGAGGACACGCTGGAAGCGCGAGGACCGCTTCGCGGTCTCGAACGACTCGTGACTCATCCCGACGACGGTCAGACCGGTGGTGTCGGCGAGCTTCACCCACTCCATCGCCCACACCTGGGTCACGATGACGACCCCGCCGGGCCGCGCGGCACGGAAGAGGTCCGTCAGCACGGCCGCCTTCGCCCGCATGCTCGCGTCCCGCGCCCGGCCGGGGGCGGGTGGCTGGCCGTCGTACAACCGCGTGGTGGGGTACGGGAGTTCGCCGAGGTCGTGCGGGTTCTCGGGGGTGGTGACACCGATGACGTGGACACGATGGCCGCGCTCGGTGAAAAGCCGGGCCATCTGATGGGACCAACTGGTCACACCGCCCATCTCGTCCACACTGTTGGAGACCAGGAAGACGTCCCGCCCCCTCGTGCCTTCGGTCACTTTGCCTTCCTCCAGTCGGTGAAGAACTCCTCGACGACGCGCTGCGCGGCGGTGCCCTTGTCGTACTCGCCGAAGTCGGCCACGAACCGCTCCCGTGCCGCCGCGTACTTGACCGTCTGCTCCTCCAGCGACGAGGCGGCCAGCACGGAGTGCAGCTCCTCCTCCGTGCGGACGACCGGACCCGGAGCCCGTTCCAGCAGGTCGAAATAGGTGCCGCGGCCCTCGTGCACGTACTCCTCGTAGTCGTACGGGAAGAAGAGCATCGGGCGGTCCAGCAGCGCGTAGTCGAACATCACCGACGAGTAGTCCGTCATCAGGGCGTCGGCCAGTGCGAGCAGTGGCGTCACGTCGTGGTGGTCCGACACGTCGACGACCCGGCCCCGTACGGACGGCGGGAGCACGACGTGGTTGAGGTAGTGCGCGCGGACGAGCAGGACGTACTCGTCGCCGAACTCCTCCGCGAACCGTTCCACGTCGAAGGGCAGCGCGAAACGGCGCCCGCCCTGCTGACGGAAGGTGGGTGCGTACAGCAGCACCTTCCTGTCGGCCGGAATCCCCAGTTCCGCGGCCAGCGGCGGGCGTTCGGCCGTCTCCCGGGCGCGCGCGAGCGCGTCGTTGCGCGGGTAGCCCGTCCGCAGCAGCGTCTTCTCCCGCAGCCGGAAGGCCTTGGCGAGGGTGCGCACGTCGTGCTCCGAGCGGACCAGGAAGTGGTCGAAACGGTCCAGGCTGCGCTGCTGTTCCGCCTGCTCGGCGCGGGACTTGAGCTTCCAGCCGGGTTCGTCGAAACCCATCCGTTTCAGCGCGGAGCCGTGCCAGGTCTGGATGTACGTCGTCCCGGGGCGCTTGGTCAGCTTCAGCGGATAGCTCTGGTTGTCGATCCAGAACTCGGCGCGGGCCAGCGCCCGCAGGTACGGCAGCGACCAGCGGCGCACCAGCGTGGCGTCGGCGGGGAAGCCCTGCGGTCGGCCCGTGTACGACCACACCGCCTCGAAGTCGATCCCCTGCCGGCGCATCTCCTCGTAGATCGCCCGCGGACTGTCGCTGTACTGCCGGCCCAGATGGCTCTCGAAGACGACCAGGCGCCTGTGCACCGGCATCCGCAGGAAGACGTCGCGATACAGACGGAGCTTGGTGTCCCCGGAGGTCGCCTTCTTCCGCAGGGCCTTCGCCTTGCGGTACCCGGCCTTCGCGAGGCGGCCCGGGGCGCCCCGCAGGCCGCGGGTGACGAGGACGTTGGCCTTCTTGTCGGGGACGAGCCGGAAGGCGAGGTGGCCGCGGGCGGAGACCTGGGGCTCGATCCGGTCGGCGACCAGCCGGGTGAGGCGGGGGCGCACCGGCACCTCGCCGGTCGCCAGGCCGGGGCCGGCCGCGGTGAGCCGGGTCGTCGTGCGCTCTTTGTCGACGTCCAGGTGGAGGCGTACGTCCCAGACGGCGTCCACGACACCGAGCGGGCGCAGCCCCTTCGACAGGTCCGCAGCGGCCTCCCAGGACACATACGCCCCCTCGTGCCGCAGCGTCGGCACCGGGAAGCGGAAGGTCTGGAAGCGCACGCCCGGCCGGCGGGCGTAGAACTCCAGCTCGGCGGTCAGCCGGGCCGTGGGCGGCACGACGCCGAGCGGGTTGGTGACGCGGCCCGCGAGCCGGACGACACCGCTCGACTCCTCCCGTCGGTACTCGGTCAGCTCGTTGCGCAGGAACAGCTTCCCGACCGGCCGGGCGTGATAGCCGAGCTCGGTGACGTCCAGGACCCGGCGGGCGAGTGGGTCCTCGTCGATGTGCTCGGCGCACCAGTAGACCCGCCCGTCCCTCTCGGCGAGCGGCGCGGAGACCTTGTCGCGGTTGGTGAGCGTGTCCACGGCGGGCAGCAGGTTGTCCCAGTCGCTCATCCGGAGGAGGTAGGCGCAGACCGCGTGGACGGGCTCGACCTCGTCGTACGCGGCCGGGTCGATCGACGTCAGGTAGGGGCGGGCGAGGGCGGCGAACTCCTGGCGGTAGACGGCGTCCCGGAAGGGCAGGTCGCGCAGGTGCAGGACCAGGTCGTGCTTGAGGAACTTGACGTCCTTGCGGAACTTCAGCTCGGTCAGGCCCTGGTCGGCGAGCAGCCGGTCGACCCGGCGGTGCATCTCCATGCGGTGCGCGAAGTTGGCGATCTCGGCCCGGCGGTTGCTGATCGACTTGGCGTCGGTCTTCTCGACCACGTTCCAGTCGTAGACCCGGTTCGGTATGAGCGTGATGCGGCGGGCCGCGGTGTACGCCTGAGCGGAGAACAGCAGGTCCTCGTAGTGGATGCCGACGGGGAAGTCCAGGCCGCTGTCGACCAGGAACTGCCGCCGGTAGCACTTGTTGGTCGAGAGGGTGTCGTAGACCAGCAGGTCAGGCAGTTCGGCGACCGAGTCGAGGGTGCGGGTGCGGGCGTACAGCCACGGGTACCACTTGACCTCCTTGCGGTGGCGCGAGTCGACGTGGACGCGCACGCACATGCCGGAGACCAGGTCGGCGCCGGTGGTCTCGGCCGCCTCCAGGAAGTTGCGGCAGGCGTTGCGCTCCAGGACGTCGTCGCTGTCGAGGAAGAGGACATAGTCGCCGCGGGCCTTCAGGAGGCCGTGGTTGCGCGGCGCGCCGCAGCCGCCGCTGTTCTCGGGGAGCCGGTACGCCCGCACGCGGTCGGGGTGCTCGGCGGCGAGACGGCGTGAAACCTCGTACGAGCCGTCCGTGCTGTGGTCGTCGACGATCACGACCTCGACGCCCCGCAGGGTCTGCCCCAGCACCGAGCGCACGGCTGTGGGCAGCCTGGCCTCGTCGTTGTAGACGATCACGACGACGGACATGGCGATGCCCGGTACGGCCATGTCCGGTATGGCGACGTCGGATATGGCGGATCGCTGATCCACGTCCACATTCACCCCATTCATCACTGCTGCTGCCCTCTGGAAGCGATGATGCGCTTGAGGGCCACTTGGGTAGATGTCGCGGGCGGCGTGCCGGTTGCCTCGGCGGCCCGGCCCCCTTGTCTGACGACCCGTCAGCTACGACTATGGCGACTACGCAGTCCGCGCCGGTCCACATGCCGGACACCGCCACCAGAGGGGGCACCAATGCCAGCTCTGCCGCCGGAAGGGCGTCTCGCCTACGGCATCCAGCTTCCCGTCCAGTCCCAGAGCACGATCTACGCCGAACCCTGGGAGGCCGCCGCCGGCCCCGACGACCTGCTCGCCGTCGCCCGCGCCGCCGACCGCGCGGGCTTCGCGTACATCGCGAGCTGCGACCACGTCGCCATCCCGCGCCGCCTCGCCCCCGCGATGAGCACGGTCTGGTACGACCCGGTCGCGACCCTCGCCCATCTCGCGGCGGTCACCGAACGGGTACGGCTGCTCAGCCACGTCGCCGTCGTCGGCCTGCGCCATCCCCTGCTCACGGCCAAGCAGTACGCCACCCTCGACCACCTCAGCGGCGGCCGGCTGATCCTCGGGGTCGGAGCGGGCCATGTGCGCGAGGAGTTCGAGGCCCTGGGGGTCGACTTCGAGCGGCGCGGGCCCGTCCTCGACGAGTCGATCGACGCGCTGCGCGCCGCCCTCGGCCCCGACGAGTTCCCCGAACACCACGGCAAGCTCTACGACTTCGAGGGCCTCGGCCAGCTCCCCCGCCCCACCCAGGAACACGTCCCGGTCTGGGTCGGCGGCTCCTCCCCGGCCGCCGTACGCCGAGCCGCCCTCAAGGGGGACGGGTGGCTGCCGCAGGGGGATCCGCGGGAGCGGTTGCCTGAGCAGATCGCTCGGATCCGCCGCCTGCGGGAAGAGTCCGGCATCGAGGGCCCGTTCACGGTGGGCGCCATAGTCGAACCCCTGTACGTGGGCGAGCCCGGCTGGGACACAGGGCGCCGGACCCTGTCGGGCGAGGCGGAGCAACTGGCCGAGTCGCTCCGCGCCTACCGGGCGATGGGGGTGGACCAGATACAGGTGCGGTTCCGCAGTCGGAGCCGGAGCGAACTGGTCGATCAGATCGGGGAGTTCGGCGAGACTGTCGCGCCCCTGCTGACGTAGGCACGTCCCTGTGTCCCACTACCTCTCCCGTCAACTTCCGTTATGGGAGCGTGGGACGTGGCTCGACACGAGGGAGAGGGCGTGGCTTCGCAGCAGGCTCGGCGGTTTCTGGACGGTTTGCACGAGAACGTCTGGCGGGGCATGGGGCTGACGCCGAGACCGCGCTCGGCCGAGGACGGTACCGAGGCGCTGACCCTCATCAGTGACCTGTTGTCGAGGCGGGAGGGCCTGATCAGCGCCGAGGACCTGGCGGAGATGCGAGCCGGGCTGCTCCGGAACGAGGAGTTACTGCTCGACCAGACCGTGAGCAAGTACGAGAACGCGCGCACGCTGCAGCTCCTCCACAAGCTGGCCGACGACATCGATCGGGTCGGCCGGGTCCTGGGGTTCCCGATGCCGCGGCGCCCGCTGCTCGGAACCCTCCCCACCGGCCGGGTGAACGTGATGACGATGCTCGTGCCCGGCACCCGGGAGCACCTGCTGCTGTTCGAGTCGGAGTTCACGGGGTTCGCCCACCTGGCCGCGAAGGCCGTGGCCGACGTGCTGCCGTACCGGCGGAGCCCGGACGGCGGAGCCTCCTTCGACCTCGAACCGGGAAGGGTCCGCGAACGGCTCGAACAGCAGCCGCAGTCGGCACGCAGGTTCGGCGAGCTGGTGCGCGCGTATCTGGAGACGGGCATGCCGTACAAAGCGCCTCAGTACACCCAGGAACCCGTGCGCAACACCTGGGCGATGATGCTCTGCGACTCCGTCGAGCTGTTCGCCCTCGGGCACGAGTACGGGCACATCCTGAAGAACCACCTCGGCCAACAGCGCCCGGCGGCCTGGCTGGGCGGCCCGGACCTGGCCGAACCGGAGGAGCTCGCCTGGAGCAGGCAGCAGGAGTTCGAGGCGGATGCCCAGGGCCTCTCACTGTCGATGGCCGCGATGCAGTCCAGGGGCTACGACCTCCCGATCGGCTTCCTGGGAGCCGACTTCTACTTCACCATGACGCACGTCATGGAGCGCGCCATCAGCATGCTGCGCCACGGCCACGACGACGTTCCGGCTGACGAGGTGCCTTCCCGGCCCTCATTGCTGAAGCGCGTGATCCGGCGCGACGGCCACAAGAAGCCCCCCGCCGATGGCGGCGCGCACCCGTCCTCCGTCCTGCGGCGCCTGGCCCTGCGCTATCTGATGACCCGTCACAACGCCCCGCAGGTAGAAACCGCGATCGGGCTCGGCATGAACATGGAGCAGGTCGTGGAGATGCTCTGGCGCGACCTGCGGCCCCGCCTCCTCGAAGCCCACCGGGCCGGAGTGCGGCCGTTGCAGCGCTGGCAGGGCTGACCACCGGTCAGGCGGTGGGGCCGTACCAGACCACGCCCACCGAGGCGACGATGAGCGCGAGGGTGACGAACGTCAGGACGATCGCCGCACGCAGGTCTCGGACCGCGCGGTGGACGCGGGCGCGTTCGGCGGCCACCAGATCGGTGATCCGCCGGACCGTCTGCTCCTCCTTCGGCAGGCCGAACGCCGAGCGGGAGGCCAGGAAGGCACCCGCGCAGGCCGCCACGACGGCCAGCAGCAGGAGCACACCGACCAGCACCCGGGCTGCCGGGGCGAGGCCGACGATCGTGTCCCGGCCGCGGATCACCGAGACCGCGGTGACCAGAGTGAGCATGGCCGCCAGCGCGGTACGCCAGTTGGCCGCAGTCTCTCGCACCGCGCGCAACTCGTCGGCGGTGTAGGCGCGAACGGCCAGGGAGAGCGCGTGGTCCTCGGAAGGGTCCGCCGGACCGGGTGTGACACGGACGGCCATCGGTCAGGCGCCCCACTCGACATGCAGGGACCAGGACGCGCCGCAACCGGTCGCACCCTCCGGTGCGCCGGGGTGCGGGACGCGGCAACCGCACGAGCCGAAGACGTCGTGCGAGCGGTTCGCCGCGGCCGCGCGGCGGGCGGCGTCACGCAGCAGGGCGCCGATCCCGGGGCGCAGGGGGTCGTCGCGGTCCATCGCGCGGTAGCTGACGAGAGGTTCGGCGTGGGCGAAGGCGTGGCCGCAGCGGGGACAGGGCCCGGCGACGAGGATGACCTCGGGGGCGGTCTCGTCGGGCTCGACCCGTACGGTGGCCGACCTCACCATGGCCGCGTTCCACTCGGCGCGGCCCTCCACGGCGTACTCGAGAACCTCGTCGGCCACGACTTCCCCCTTGCGCACGCGCTACGACCGGACCAGGTTAGCGACCCGGCGTGGTGGAGATCAGGACTCCGCAAGAAGTGCTGCGAGTACCTCCTCCGGTGCGGTGCCCCGGGTGAGAGTGAAGTCCGGCCTGATCTTCTTGAAAGCTTGAACATGTCCACGCCGGCCGACGTATGTACGGACGTACTGACGTAGACGTACGCCCGTACGCTTCGGCGGAAGGACACAATGACGTGCGCACTTCCCAGAAACTCACCGTCGCCCTCGCCTGTTCCGAGGACGTCTGGCCGCACCCCGACTGGCCTGCCCCGGACGATCCCTACGTCGGACGGGTGGTGCCCCTGGGCGTGGCGGCGGACGTCGTGATCCTCTACCACGACGACCCCGCCGCGGCCGTACGGGAACTGCCCGCCACCGACATCCCCGCGATCGTGATCAGCCCCTGCCGGGACACCGAGGCCATCGTCGAGGTGTTCCGGGGCGGGGCGGGCTATCTGGTCGAGGGCGACTACTGCACCTGCATGCTCTCCTCCGCCGTCGTGGGCGCCACCGTCGGGCACACCTACCTCTCGCCGGCGGCCTGCGCGGCCCTGCGGGAGGGGGCCCGCCGGCTGCCCACCGGCGGGGCGGCGCTGGAGCGGCTGCGGGAACTGCTCTCGCCGCGCGAACGGCAGATCATGGAGCTGCTGTCGACCGGTCTGGGCGCGCAGGAGATCGGGCTGCGATTACGGCTGAGCGAGAAGACCGTCCGCAACAACCTCAGCAACATCTACGCCAAGCTCGACGCACGCGGAAGCACGGACGCGGTCCTGCGCTGGCTGGGAGCCACACCCGTGCTTCGCACCTGAGAACCGGAAACCGGCCCGGCAACCGAACAGGCAACCGTGGATTACGGCGCCGGCACCTCCGTCAGCGGGATTTCGACGTCGGTGACGTTATCGCCGCCCTGACCGAATCCTGGTTCCGCCCTCAGGGCGCGCGTCGAGTTCTGGATGCCGGATGCTTCGGGAGTCCCGCATTTCACATTGCGCAGCCAGAGCCGGCCGTCGGGAGTTCCGTTCTTAAGGATCTGCGGATAGAAGACGTGGACGCCCGTGGAGCCCTCGCTCGGCGAGAAGAAGACCTTCTGTCCGTCCTGCGCTTCCTGGTAAGTGGCCCGCAGGAATCCGCTCACGTCGGTGCGCTTGGCGGACCACATGAAGAACCCGAGGCTGTCGGGCTGCACGGTGTCCGTCCGGCTGAACGCCAGAGTCGTCGTCTTGTCGTCACGCGTGATGTTGATCTCCGAGGTGTTGAACTTCACGCCGATCTCGAAGAAGGAGTTGCCGAGCTTGGTGTCGGCGGCGGCGGTGAATCCGTCCTCCAGCTGGACGATGCGGGTCACCGAGGCACTCACGTTGAAGGACTTCGAGGCCGTGCCGGTCGAACCGCAGTTGTCGGTGACCGCGGAGACACGCTGGTTGGGCCCGAGGTTGTCCCGCTTGAACTGGACGTCGACGAACTCGCAGTTCTCCAGCTTGTCCGAGTCCGCCGCGCAGTCGGCGGTCACCTCGGAGGCGGTGGCGGCACCCGCCGAGTTCATCAGCGGTACGGCCACCGCGAGGGCCACCAGCGGTGACAGGGCTAGGGTGACGCGCTTCTTCTTGCTCCGGTGGGCTCTGGAGCGGGCGGCGCGAGTCATGGGTTCTCCTGGTGTGGGGGGTGGCTTGTGATCAGCAGTCGGTCAGTACGGCCTTGGAGGTGCCGTCCGCGACGCCGGGGGCACCGGCCGCGCCCGGCAGGATGACGGGGCCCTCGACGACCTCCGGCGCCACGAAGTTCTGCTCGGGGGAGGGGTTGCGCGCGAAGCCGCCCGGGTCGGCGTCGACCCGCACCCGCCATTCGCCGGTCATACGCTGCATCTTCGGCGTGAACTCCATGTGCAGGACCTTGCCGACCGGCACCTCCCGCTCTTCCGTGTCCCCGGCCGTCGCCGACTTGATGGTCATGTCGAGGGTGCCCTTGTGCTTGAGCCAGGATCCGCTCAGGGCGCCGAAGAGCCCTCCGCCGCCGCCCTGCTGGGTGACGGTGTACTTGCCCTGGCCCTGAGCGGCCGTCGCCGACCAGGTGATCGACACCTTCGCCGGCTCGGTGGCGTTCGGTTCGCAGTTCGGGAAGTCGATGGAGGACTTCTCGGTCGGCCCGTCGAATGTCTCGAACTTGGTCTCCACGAAATCGCAGTTGTCGGACCCGAAGGACGGCCCGGCGATCGGGTGCCCGCCGAAATCGAAAATGTCCTGCTCTTTCCCGTTGAGCACCTCGGCCCGCTTGCACATATCCATGATCTGGTCCGGCGTCTTCTCCTCGGCGGCGTTCGCCGACGGCAGGAGTACGGCGGCCAGGGCCCCGCCGGTCACGACGGCCGATCCGACGGCCACGAACCTGATCTTCCTGTTCTTCAGTCTGCGTCTGGACATGGCGAGGATTCTGGATTCCCGTGACGCACGCGCGACAGGGTCAAACATCCCTACCTGTGGGTTCGTGAGATTCGCCTCAGCAACCGCCGGTACTTGTATCTGACGCAACGTCAGGTATGGCGCTACGATGCCAAGTCCACGACGCAGGTCACCGTGTCCACCCATCGAAGGGGGCCGTAATGGGCAAGCTCGACGGACGGGTTGTCATCGTCACCGGGGCGGCGCGCGGGCAGGGCGAGCAGGAGGCACGGCTGTTCGCCGCGGAGGGCGCGGGCGTCGTCGTCGCCGATGTGCTCGACGACCAGGGCGAGGCCCTCGCCGAGGAGATAGGCGCGCTGTACGTCCACCTCGACGTGGGCCTGGAGGCCGACTGGCAGGCCGCCGTCGCCGCCGCGCGCGGGGCGTACGGCCACGTCGACGGGCTGGTCAACAACGCCGGCATCCTGCGCTTCAACTCCCTCGTCGACACCCCGCTCGACGAGTTCATGCAGGTCGTACGGGTCAACCAGGTCGGCTGCTTCCTCGGTGTCAAGACCGTCGCACCGGAGATGGCCGACGGCGGCACGATCGTCAACACGGCCTCGTACACCGCGGTGACCGGCATGGCGGCCGTAGGGACGTACTCCGCCACCAAGCACGCCATCCTCGGTCTCACCCGGGTCGCCGCCCTGGAACTGGCGCCCCGCGGCATCCGGGTCAACGCCATGTGCCCCGGCGCCATCGACACCGCGATGTCCAACCCGTCACTGCTGGACCCGGAGGCGGACGCCGAGGAGACGTCGAGGGCGCTCGACGGGCTCTACCGCAAGCTCGTGCCGCTCGGCCGGATCGGGAGGCCGGAGGAGGTGGCGCGGCTGGCGCTGTTCCTGACCTCGGAGGACTCGTCGTACATCACGGGGCAGCCGTTCGTGATCGATGGCGGCTGGCTTGCGGGTGTCAGCGTCATCTGACCATCCGTCAGCTATTGACCCGTCATGCCGGTGGTGCCACAGTCGTCAAAACTGACGGTACGTCAGAAATCTTCGTGACCGGGGACGGTGAACCTCCTTGGAATTCGGGCTCTTTGTACAGGGATACGTGGGCAAGCGCGCCGAGACCGACCCGCTCGCCGAGCACAAGGCGCTGATGGAGGAGACCGAGTACGTCATCCAGGCGGACAAGTCGGGCTTCAAGTATGCGTGGGCGTCCGAACACCACTTCCTGGAGGAGTACTCGCATCTGTCGGCCAACGACGTGTTCCTCGGCTACCTGGCGCACGCCACCGAGCGCATCCACCTCGGGTCCGGCATCTTCAATCCGCTGGCCCAGGTCAACCACCCCGTCAAGGTCGCCGAGAAGGTCGCCATGCTCGACCACCTCTCGCAGAACCGCTTCGAGTTCGGCTCGGGCCGCGGTGCCGGCTCGCACGAGATCCTCGGGTTCATACCGGGCGTGACCGATATGAACTACACCAAGGAGATCTGGGAAGAGACCATCGCCGAGTTCCCCAAGATGTGGCTCCAGGACGAGTACGCCGGCTTCCAGGGCAAGCACTGGTCGCTCCCGCCCCGCAAGGTGCTGCCCAAGCCGTACGGGAAGTCGCACCCGGCGATGTGGTACGCCGCCGGGTCGCCGCCGTCGTACGCGATGGCCGCGAAGAAGGGGCTCGGGGTGCTCGGGTTCAGCGTGCAGAAGGTCGCCGACATGGAGTGGGTGCTGGAGCAGTACAAGACGGCCGTCGTGAACGCGGAGCCGATCGGGGACTTCGTCAACGACAACGTGATGGTGACGACCACGGCGATCTGCGCGCCCACGCACGCGGAGGCGATCGAGACCGCGGTGCGAGGTGGGCTGCACTATCTGCCGTCGTTGGTGTTCCGGTACCACGACACGTTCCCTCGGCCTGAGGGGTTCCCGGTGTGGCCGGAGACGCTGCCCGAGTACACGCCGGAGTTCGTCGAGCTTCTCATCGAGGAGGAGCTGCTGATCTGCGGGGATCCGGACGAGGTGCTCACGCAGTGCAAGCGGTGGGAGCAGGCCGGGGCGGATCAGTTGTCCTTCGGGCTGCCTGTGGGGGTGCCGAAGGAGGAGACGCTGCGGACGATTCGGTTGATCGGGGAGCACGTGATTCCGAAGATCGATACGGATCCTGTGCATCGGACCACGCGGTTCCGGAGGGGCGTCTGATCGTCGGCGGCGGCCGCGGGCGGGTGGGGCTGGTCGCGCCCACGCGGCGGAGCCGCAGATCGACACAGCCCCGCGCCCCTTCAGGTAGGACATGTCCCCGTAAGTGAAAAGGGAGCCCCCATGCTTGATCACGTCATCAAGGGTGCGACCGTCGTCGACGGGACCGGTGCGCCTGCGTACACCGCCGACGTCGGCATTCGCGACGGCCGTATCGCCGTCATCGGCACCGTCACCGAAGAGGCCCGCAGCAGCGAGGACGCCGCCGGACTCGTCCTCGCCCCCGGGTTCGTCGACCCGCACACCCACTACGACGCCCAGCTGTTCTGGGATCCGTACGCGACTCCCTCCCTCAACCACGGCGTCACCACCGTGGCCGCCGGGAACTGCGGGTTCACCCTCGCGCCCCTCCACCCGGACCGGCCCGAGGACGCGGACTACACGCGGCGGATGATGTCCAAGGTCGAGGGGATGTCGTTGGTCGCGCTGGAGGAAGGGGCGCCCTGGAGTTGGAGTTCGTTCGGTGAGTATCTGGACGCGCTCGAAGGGCGGATCGCGGTCAACGCCGGGTTCATGGTGGGGCATTGCGCGCTGCGGCGGTACGTGATGGGGGCCGAGGCGGTCGGTGGGCAGCCGAGCGGTGAGCAGCTCGACGCGATGCTCAGGCTGCTGCACGACGCCATGGACGCCGGTGCCTGGGGGTTCTCCACCACTCAGTCGTCGAGCCACTCCGACGGGGACGGAAAGCCGGTGGCCTCCCGGCACGCGCGGCCGGAGGAGCTGCTGGCGCTGTCGCGGGCGGTCGGCGAGCACGAGGGGACGCAGATCGAGGCGATCGTCGCGGGGTGTCTGGACCAGTTCAGCGACGCCGAGATCGACCTGTTCGTGGAGATGAGCGCCGCCGCGGGACGGCCGCTGAACTGGAACGTCCTGACCATCGACTCCGCCGTCCCGGAGCGGGTGCCGCGCCAGCTGCTGGCCGGCGAGCGGGCCCGGAAGGCCGGCGGGCGCGTGGTGGCCCTCACCATGCCGATCCTCACCCCGATGAACATGTCGCTGGGCACCTTCTGCGCCCTGAACCTCATCCCCGGCTGGGGGGAGGTCCTCGCGCTGCCGGTGCCCGAGCGGATCGCCAAGCTGCGCGAACCCGACGTACAGACCGAGCTGCTCCGGCACGCCACTTCCAAGGAGGCCGGTGTCTTCCGCCGGCTGACGAACTTCGCGCGCTATGTCATCGGCGACACGTACAGCGAGGCGAACGCCGGGCTGACCGGCCGGATCGTGGAGGACATCGCCCGCGAGCGCGGCCAGGAACCCTTCCAGTGCCTGGTGGAGATCTGCGCCGCCGACGATCTGCGCACCGTCCTGTGGCCCATGCCCACCGACAACGACCCCGCCTCCTGGACCCTGCGCGCCGTGACCTGGCAGCACGAGGACGTCCTGCTCGGCGGGTCCGACGCCGGGGCGCATCTGGACCGGATGTGCGGGGCGCCGTACACGACGCGGTTCCTCGGGGACTGTCTGCGCGGTCGGAAGCTGGTGGGTCTGGAGCAGGCCGTGAAGATGCTGACCGACGATCCGGCGCGGCTGTTCGGGCTGCGGGAGCGGGGGAGGGTCGCGGAGGGCTTCCATGCCGATCTGGTGCTGTTCGACCCGGAGCGGATCGACGCCGGTACGGCCACCCTGGTGCACGACCTGCCGGGTGACAGCCCACGGCTGGACTCCAAGGCGATCGGCGTACGGGCCGTGTGGGTCAACGGGGTCGAGGCGATCCGGGACGACGCGGTGACCGGGGCCGTGCCCGGGCGGGTGCTGCGGTCCGGGCGGGACACCAGGACGGTGGCCACCAGGTGAGCCGCGAAGGGGCGGGGCGGCAGCGGCTGTTCGTCGGGGGCTCGTGGGTGGAGCCGGAGGGCGGGCACTACGGCGTCGTCGACCCGGCCTCCGAGGAGACCGTCGGGTGGGCTCCGGAGGCCTCGCGGGATCAGGTGCACGCGGCCTGCGCCGCGGCCCGCGAGGCCTTCGGGCCGTGGTCGCGTACGACGCCGGAGGAGCGGGCGGCCGTGCTGGCCCGTACGGCGCGGATCATCGGCGAGCGTTTGGCGGCGTACGCCGAACTCGCCCAGGCCGAGACCGGGGCGACGACCGGCACGGCGCGGGGCATGCAGGTCGGGGTGGGTGCCGCCCGTTTCCGGCGGTACGCGCGCGTGGAGCCCGCCGAGTGGGCCGTCCCGCCGCAGATCAACGAGGCCGGGCCGATGGGGAAGGCAGGCGTGATGGGCGCGCTGGCGGTCCGCCAGCCCGTCGGGGTCGTCACCTGCGTCACCTCGTACAACAACCCGTGGGCCAACCCGGCCGGCAAGATCGCCCCCGCGCTGGCCATGGGCAACACGGTCGTCGTGAAGCCGGCCCCGCAGGATCCCCTGTCCGTCTACCGGATGGCGGAGGCGCTGGAGGCCGCGGGCGTGCCGGCGGGTGTCGTGAACGTCGTCTCCGGCCGCGCGGTCGAGGTCGGCGAGGCGGCCGTCTCCTCGCCGGACGTCGACATGGTGAGCTTCACCGGGTCCACGGCGGTCGGACAGCGCATCGCCGAGGTGTGCGGACGGGACATGAGACGCCAGCTGATGGAGCTCGGCGGGAAGGGCGCGGCGGTCGTCTTCGACGACGCGGACGTCGGCTCGGCGGTGGCCGGGATCGGGACGACGTTCTCCTTCTACAGCGGGCAGATCTGCACAGCCCCCACGCGGGTGCTGGCCCAGCGGGGCGTGTACGACCGGCTCGTCGCGCAACTGGCCGCCTACGCCGGGCGGTTGACGGTCGGGGATCCGCGTGCGGCGGACACGGTCGTCGGGCCGGTGATCTCGGCGGAGCACCGGGACCGGGTGGAGTCGTACGTGGAGACGGGCCGCAAGGAAGGTGCCGTGGTGGTGGCAGGAGGCGAACGGCCGTCGTACGAAAAGGGGTTCTACGTCGCGCCCACCCTCCTCGCCGACTGCACCAACGACATGCGCGTCGCCCGGGAGGAGATCTTCGGGCCGGTCGTCTGCGTCATCCCCTTCGACGACGAGGAAGAGGGCATCGCCCTCGCCAACGACACCGACTACGGCCTGATCGACTACGTCTGGTCCGGCGACGTGGCCCGCGCCTTCCGGGTCGCGCGGCGGCTGCGAGCCGGCGGGGTCGGGATCAACACCGTCGGCCGCAACATGGAGGCACCGTTCGGAGGGTTCAAGAAGAGCGGGGTCGGCCGGGACGTCGGGTCGTACGCGCTGCACGCCTACAGCGAGGTCCAGGCGATCGTGTGGCCGGGGTGAACGGCGGGGGCCCGGATCCGGCTCACTGAGGACGGACGGCCCCGCTCACCCGTCCAGATCCACCCGCACCGTCAGCTGCCCCACCCCGACCACTCGGACCGCCGCGCTGTTGAGCCGGGGCAGGGCGCGCAGGCGGGCGCTGGTGTCGTCGTCCGGGAGCAGGTGTGCCGTGCCGGTGTGCCAGCGGCCGCGGAGGCGGACTCGGACCCGTGGATCCGCCTTGATGTTGCGGACGTACTGGGAGCGCTCGCCGAACTCGGAGACCAGCCAGAACGAGTCGCCGACCCGGCGTCCGCCGACCGGGGTGCGGCGGGGCAGGCCGGAGACGCGGCCCGTCGTCTCCAGCAGGGTGTGGGTCGGCAGACGGCGCATGACGGCGTTGAGGCGGCGCTGGAACGCGGTGACGACGCGGTACTTGGTCTCGGGACTGCGGGGCATGGTTTGCCGGGTCTCCTGTCTCGTGGCGGCGGTGATGCCCTTCAATGTCTCTCACGCGGGATCGAACGAACTGCGGAACCCCGAACGGTCCCCT
The DNA here is from genome assembly GCF_055564995.1 of Streptomyces sp. NPDC028907. Classification (NCBI taxonomy): domain Bacteria; kingdom Bacillati; phylum Actinomycetota; class Actinomycetes; order Kitasatosporales; family Streptomycetaceae; genus Streptomyces; species Streptomyces sp. NPDC028907. Next base: position 370,623 of record NZ_JBVHVE010000002.1, on the reverse strand, counting down.
CTGCGAGAGACGGTGCCCATGCGCGTGGTGACCTGGAACCTGTGGTGGCGTTTCGGCCCCTGGGCCGAACGGCAGAAGGCCGTCCTCGCCGTCCTGCGGGACCTGCGGCCCGATGTCGTCGGCCTCCAGGAGGTGTGGGCCGCGGGCGGCGAGAACCTCGCCGGGTGGCTGGCCGACGAGCTCGGCCTGCACTGGACCTGGGCGCCCTCGCCCGCCCCCGAGCGCTGGCAGCGACGGATCGGGGAGCCCGGGGTCGACATCGGCAACGCCGTGCTGAGCCGCTGGCCGGTCGTGGAGCGGGAGGTGCTGCGGCTGCCGGTCCCCGAGGACCTCGACGACGGCCGGCTCGCCCTCTACGCGCGCCTGGACGCGCCCGGTGGTCAAGTGCCCTTCTTCACCGCCCACTTGACGTCCGCGCCGCACGCCTCGGCGGTACGCTGCCGACAGGTCGCCGCCCTCGCCGCCTTCGTCGCCGACCACCGCGCCGGCACCGACTTCCCGCCCGTCGTCACCGGGGACTTCAACGCCTGGCCCGACTCGGACGAGATCCGCGTGTTCGGCGGCATCCGCACCGCGCCCGCCGTGCCCGGCCAGGTCTTCTTCGACGCGTGGGAGTACGCCGACCCGGCCGCCCCGTCCGCCACCTGGGACCACGCCAACCCGTACGTCCACCCGGGCCTCGGCCCCGCCGCCCGCATCGACTACATCCACGTCGGCGGCCCGGCCGGCCCCGACGGCAGCGGCACCGTACGAGCGGTACGGCGGGCCGGGGACGGCCCGGTCGACGGGGTGTGGCCCTCGGACCACGCGGCGGTGGTGGCGGACCTGCAGTCCCCGGGAGCCCAGGCCCGGTCGGCCTGACGCCCAGGCCTGACCGGGGCCCCGTACAGCACGCCCTGCGCCTGACCCGGTGTGAGACCTGATGCTCGATCTCGGGTGGCGTGGGGGTGAGGAAGTCGTGCCGGAAGACCTCACGAGCGTGATCGGCGGTCTGCGGCAGGCGCCCTGACTGGTCGACGGGCGACTGAGGTCTGAGTGAAGGTTGTGTATTTCCTTTGACAATTGAGGAGCGTTGGGTGAGGCTCCCTTTGCGTTGTGCACGTCAAGACTTTGTCAAAGGGCGTGGCGCTTTGTGGCAGACGGCCTGACCCGCCGTCCGGCCACACCCGATCGACGCGTGCCCGACCTCTTCGCGGCGGCACGCAAGATCGTTGAATGTTCATTCATGGGGGAGGTCTGTTTATGATGCGGCGCGGCATGCTCTGGCGGCCGACAGCGGTGACTCTTGCGGCGTTGGCCGCGGCGACGGTCCTGAACACCGGTGCGATGGCCGGCGTTTCGCAGGCGGCGCCCGGTGAGAGAACGGGCTCCCTGGTCGAGGATTTCGCTTACCCGGATCGGGACAAGCTGTTGGCCGAGAAAGGCCTGAAGCTCACCTCCGGTGACGGGAACATCATGCTGGCCGACTGCGCCTCAGGGGCGGGTGATCTGTTGCGGATCAACAGTCGTACCAGCGGCAACGTGTGTTTCGCGGTCTCCGGGCCGGTGGGCTACCTGGCTCTGGAGATCGACAGGGCCTACCTGGCGAAGTCCGACACCCGGGACGGCGTCACGGCGACGGTGCGCACGGAGGATCCCAGGACCGGCGAGAGCAAGGTCGAGGAGACCGGCCTTGAGCCCGGGACCTGGAAGGCGGTGGGGGAGGGGCTCGATCCCGCTCTCGCGTCCACGGTGCTGGAGCTCAGTGTCGGCGCGGACAAGCCCGCGGTGGTGACCGGCGACTCTGCCCGTCCGTGGCTGTCCCGTGTCGTCGTGGGCAAGCCCGGCCAGGCGCAGGGCCGGGGGTGCAGTGGCGCGCTGGTCGACAGGACCTGGGTGCTGACCGCGGCCAGCTGCTTCTCCGACGACCCGGCCGGTGCCGTGCAGGCGGGCGAGCCCCCGCGCGAGTCCACGGCCGTCTTCGCGGGCAAGGCACCGGTGAGGATCAACTACCTGGTGCCGCGTGATGACCGTGACGTGGTGCTGGCCCGACTGGCCGCTCCGCTCACCGACATCGCCCCCGCCACCCTCGCCGGACGGGCGGCCGCCGACGGAACGGCGCTGGTCGCCGCCGGATACGGCCGTACCGACAAGGCGTGGGTGCCCACCGGTCCTCACCACAGCGACGTCACCCAGAGCGCCACCGGCGCGACGAGCGTGACGCTGACCGGCGGCCGCATCTGCAAGGGCGATGCCGGCGGTCCGGTTCTCGACGCGAGTGGTCGCATCACGGCGGTGCAGAGCCTCGCCGACCACACCGGCTGCCTGGGACAGTCCGGGCAGGGCAACGGTGCCACCGCGGCCCGCACCGACAACATCGCCGCGTGGCTGGACAGCAGCACCTTCACCGGTAAGGCCGACTTCGGTCTGGACGAGGGTGCCGGGTCGCGGCGTGTGCTGGGGGGTGCGGCGCAGGAGTTCACGGCGGCGCTGGCCGGTGGTGCCGAGCCGGGTGCTGTGGGCAAGGCCGGTTCGGCGCTGAAGCTGAACGGGACGACGGCGTACGCGGCCACGGCCGGTCCGGTGGTGGACACGACGAAGTCGTTCTCGGTGTCGGCGTGGGTGAAGCTGGACGACAAGGACAGCAACCACACGTTCCTGTCGCAGGCGGGCAACCGGGCCAGCGGGTTCCAGCTGTACTACTCCAAGGCCTACGACAAGTGGGTGTTCAACCGGCATTCCAAGGACGCCGACGACGCGGCGACCATCCGGTCGCTGAGCACGAGCGCGGCGCAGGCCGGAGTGTGGACGCACCTCGCGGGGACGTACGACGCCTCAGCGCAGAAGATTCAGCTGTTCGTGAACGGCAAGGCGCAGACGGCGACCGAGTTCACCACCCCCTGGCGGGCCACTGGCGGCCTGCAGATCGGCAGGCTGCGCTGGCAGGGCGCCTGGGTGGAGAACACCGGCGGCCTCATCGACGACGTGCGGACGGTTCAGTCGGTCCTGACGCAGGCCGACGCGACGTCGATCTCCGGCGGCACGCTTCCCGCGCACCTGCAGGAGTTGGCCTCGTTCCCGCTGGACGAGGGCGCGGGTGCCACGCGGGTCAGCGGAGGCATGGGCGCCGGCCCGGTCGCGACGGTCGCCGGGGCCGGGGCTCAGCTCGGTGCCGCGGGCAAGGTCGGTTCCGCGTTGAAGCTGAACGGGACGACGGCGTACGCGGCCACGGCCGGACCAGCCGTGGACACGACCAAGTCGTACTCCGTGTCGGCGTGGGTCAAGCTCGACAACAAGGACAGGAACCACACATTCCTGTCGCAGGCGGGTAACCGGGCCAGCGGGTTCCAGCTGTACTACTCCAAGGCCTACGACAAGTGGGTGTTCAACCGGCACTCCAAGGACGCCGACGACACGGCGATCGTCCGGTCGATGAGTACGGACGTGGCGCAGACCGGGGTGTGGACGCATCTGGCCGGGGTGTACGACGCGTCGGCCAAGAAGATCCAGCTGTTCGTGAACGGCAAGCCCCAGGCGGCGGTCGACTTCACCACCCCGTGGCGTGCGTCGGGCGGCCTGCAGATCGGCCGACTGTACCACAAGGGCACCTCTCAGGAGCACCTGGCCGGGACGATCGACAACGTCCGTGTCTGGGACCGCGCCGTCGGAGTCGACGAGATCTTCAACGACGGCATCCAGGTCATGAACTGACGGTCGCTGAACCGTTTCCTTTCCTGGGCCCGGTACGGCAGGTCCTGTCGTACCGGGCCCCGGTTTCCTTCAGGCGCCGGAGACACGCTCTCCGCTCCCCTGATCGTTTGATGAGCAGGATCAGTGATGAGACTCAAGAGCAGCTTCGTGCTGCCGTTAACAGTGACAACAGCGTTGGCCACGGCCCTGCCGGCAACCGCTGCGACTGCCCGGCCCGTGGCATCGCCCCCGGCGCAGGCACACTCCGCCCGGTCGGCCGGTCCCGCCGAGACAGCGGCTTTCGGTCTGGACGAGGGTGCCGGGTCGCGGCGTGTGCTGGGGGGTGCGGCGCGGGAGTTCACGGCGGCGCTGGCCGGTGGTGCCGAGCCGGGTGCTGTGGGCAAGGTCGGTTCGGCGCTGAAGCTGAACGGGACGACGGCGTACGCGGCCACGGCCGGTCCGGTGGTGGACACGACGAAGTCGTTCTCGGTGTCGGCGTGGGTGAAGCTGGACGACAAGGACAGCAACCACACGTTCCTGTCGCAGGCGGGTAATCGGGCCAGCGGGTTCCAGCTGTACTACTCCAAGTCCTTCGACAAGTGGGTGTTCAACCGGCACGCCACGGACAGCGATGACACGGATATCGTCCGCGCGCTGAGCAAGGATGCCGCGCAGCCGGGGGTTTGGACCCATCTGATCGGCTCCTATGACGCGGGCAAGCAGACGCTGTCGCTGTTCGTGAACGGCCGGCTCCAGCAGTCGGTGCCGGTCACCGCCGCCTGGCGGGCCACTGGCGGTCTGCAGATCGGCAGGCTGCGCTGGCAGGGCGCATGGAAGGAGAACGCGGCCGGCCTCATCGATGACGTGCGGACGGTTCAGTCGGTCCTGACGCAGGCCGACGCGACATCCATGTACGGCGGCGAATTGCCGGAGCGACTACAGGAGTTGGCGTCGTTCCCGCTGGACGAGGGCCCCGGTGCCACACGGGTCAGTGGGGGCATGGGCGCCGGTCCGGTGGCGACGTTGGCCGGGGGCGGGGCCGAGCTCGGTGTCGCGGGCAGAACCGGCACCGGGTTGAGGCTGAACGGGTCGTCTGCGTACGCGGCCACGGCGGGTGCGGTGGTGGACACGACGAAGTCGTTCTCGGTGTCGGCGTGGGTGAAGCTCGACAGCAAGGACAGGAATCACACGTTCCTGTCGCAGGCGGGTAATCGGGCCAGCGGGTTCCAGCTGTACTACTCCAAGTCCTCCGACAAGTGGGTGTTCAACCGGCACTCCAAAGACGCCGACGACACGGCGATCGTCCGGTCGATGAGTACGGACGTGGCGCAGACCGGGGTGTGGACGCATCTGGCCGGGGTGTACGACGCAACGGCCAAGAAGATCCAGCTGTTCGTGAACGGCAAGCCCCAGGCGGCGGTCGACTTCACCACCCCGTGGCGCGCGTCGGGCGGACTGCAGATCGGCCGGGTGTTCTACCAGGGCACCTTCCAGGAGCACTTCGCCGGAACCGTCGACGCCGTACGCGTCTGGGACAGGCCCGTCGTGATCGGCTGCTCCCGTACGTACGCGATCGGGCACCGGGGCGCACCCGAGATCGCCCCGGAGAACACGATCGCCTCCCTGGAGGCGGCCGTCGATCGCGGTGCGGACTGGGTCGAGACCGATGTGCAGTTCACCAAGGACGGCCATCCGGTCCTCATGCACGACGACACCGTGGACCGGACGACTGACGGCACGGGACGCGTCGACCAACTCACCGCCGAGGAGATATCCAGGCTCACGGTGACGGGCGGTGGAAGCGTCCCCACGCTGGAACAGGCGCTGTCCTCCCTCAAGCCCAGGTCCGCCCGGCTGCTGCTGGAGATCAAGGGGCCACAGACCTCCGCGGCCGTCGACCACGCCCTCCGGCTGGTCTCCGAGGCCGGGATGACCGATCGGACGCTGCTCCAGTCCTTCGACGAGGACGTGGTGCGGGACGCGGCGGCCTCACCGTACGGGACCAAGGTCGCCTTGCTCCGGTCGCAACTCGACGCCAACCCCGTGGCCACGGCCCGCGCGTTCTCGCTCGGCACCTATGCCGTGAAGCTCAACGGTCTCGCGGCCCGGCCCGCGGTGGTGGACCAGCTCAGGGCGGCCGACGTCGACGTGTTCGTGTGGACGATCAACAGCACGAGTGAATGGAAGACCGCGGCCTCCTGGGGAGTCGACGGCGTCATCACCGACCGGCCGGACGGATTCCGGGAGTGGCGGCAATCCCACTGCGTCGAGAAGTAGTTCTCGGCGACGTTCCGCTCCCTTCTCGGCCCGGCGTACGGCCCCTGGGGGGCCGGAGTTTGTCAGCCGACTCATGTGACCAAGGAGAGGAAGGCTTTGAAAAGCAGGTTGAGAGGTGCGTCGGGACGGCGCGGCGTCGTGGCCATGCTGATGTCCCTGGCACTGGCCGTGGGCATGGACCTGAGTCCTGCCGCGGCCGACGAGATGCAGGTGTACGAGAGATCGGACGTCCTGGCGGCATGGGAATACGGCGGTCCCGGGGTGCGCCGGGCGGCCGAGGCCGCTCTGGTGGGTTCGGACGACGACGTCCGTACCTTCCTGTCCCAGGATCTTCCGGTTCTGGAGGAGCAGGACCTGCGGGTGCAGGTCGCCCAGATCATGGCCATCGGCGGTCCGGGTGTGCGTGCGGCGGCCAACGAGGCGCTGGACGGCGGGGTCGAGGAACTCCAGGCATTCCTGAACGAGGCCTTCATCCAGCCCTATGACGACGATCTGCGTGTCGAGGTGGCGCAGATCATGGCCGCCGGCGGCCCGGGTGTGAAGGCCGCGGCCAACAAGGCGCTGGACGGTTCGGCCGACGACTGGCGCGCGTTCATCGACCGGGGTCAGGACACGGCGCGCGAAGCGGACAACCAGGTCCAGACCTCGCAGCTGATGACTGCGGGCGGCCCGAATGTGAAGAAGCTCGCACAGCAGGCTCTGAACGGTTCCGCCGAGGACGTCCAGGAGTTCCTGGACCATGGGTGGCAGGTCGCGGCCGCGCGGGACCAGGAGGCGCTCAGCGTCTCCCAGTTGGCCAAACTGGCGGACCAGGCACAGAAGCAGGCCACGAAGCTGACCGAGGAGGCCAAGGAGGAAGCCGCCAAGGCGGAGAAGGCGACAAAGCGGGCCAAGGAAGCGGCACAGGTCGCGGCGAAGGAGGCCCAGGAGGCCAAGAATTCGGCCGGCAAGGCCGCGGCGGCAGCGTCGCGGGCGGCGGCTGCGGCTGACCGGGCGGCTCAGGCGGCGCGTACGGCGATGTCCGCCGCGGCGGCGGCCAACAAGGCCGCCAGGGCGGCCGCGACGGCCGCGACCCAGGCGGCCTACGCGGCCAGCCGGGCCGGCGGCGCGGCGTCCTCGGCCAGGCACGCCGCCGCGGCGGCGGCCACTGACGCCAGCCGGGCGCAGCAGGCCCGGCAGGCGGCGGTGAAGGCCAACGATGCGGCGGACGGGGCACGGAAGGCGGCTGACGCGGCCGAGCAGGCCGGGATCGCGGCCGAGGCCGCGGGGCAGGCGGCCGGAGCCGCGGCCAGCGCGGGGGTCAACGCGGCTGCTGCCGCGACGGCTGCCGCCGAGGCCGGACGCTGGGCGGGTGAAGCAGGCTCCAAGTCCACCGAGGCGCAGGCGGCGGCGACCAGGGCCAACCGGCTCGCCGGCCAGGCCACGCGTGCCGCCAACGCATCCCAGGCCAACGCCAAGCAGGCGGCCACGGCCGCCCGGCAGTCGCGCAAGGCCGCCAATGACGCCGCGGACCATGCCGAGGCCGCCGCCATCGCGGCGAACAAGGCCGCCGACGAGGCGGGCAAGGCGGTGGACGCCGCAAAGGAGTCCACGGCTGCGGCGAACGCGGCCACCGAGGCCGCCAACAACGCACAGAAGGCAGCCAACCAGGCCAAGACCGTCGCGGAACTCGCCCGCAAGGCCGACGCCGAACGCCTGGCCCAGCAGCAGGACGAGAACGTCCTGGCTGCCGAGGAGGCCAAGAGGGCCTATGACCGCCGGGTCACTGTCGCCGAGTGGGAGGCCGGGCGGATCCAGCAGCTCAACGCCGCGACGCAGAAGCTGCGGGAAGAAGCCACCACGGCCACCGACCCGAAGGTCGTGGCAGCCAAGGGCCGGGAACTCGCGGTCAACCTGCTCACCACGGGCGGGGCCTGGACCCGTGTCGCCGCCGAGACAACCCTTGAGGGCACGGACGCGGACGTGACCGAGTTCGTGCGCGACGGTCTGACGGTGGCCATGGAGCAGGACGACCGCGCCAGTGCGGGGCACATCGCCACCACCACCGACAAGCAGGCGCAGCAGCAGGCCGCCGTGGCCGTACTGGACAAACCGATCGACCAGGTGAGGGAGTTCCTGCGCACCCGGGCCTACCCGGGCAAGGAGCACGACGACCGTGTCGCTGTGGCCCAGATCATGGCGAAGGGCGGGCCGGGCGTGAAGGCCGCCGCCAACAAGGCCCTGGACGGTACCGCCTCCGACGTGCACCAGTTCCTGGAAGTCGGCCAGTACAAGGCCCGCGAGGAGGACGACCGCGTCGCGGTCTCCCAGGCCATGGCAGCCGGTGGACCCGAGGTCAAGGCAGCGGCGCAGGCCGCGCTGTCGGGACCGCCGTCGCACCAGCGGGCGTTCCTGCAGACCGGTCTGTACAAGGCACAGCAGCGCGACGCCAACGCCGCCGCCCACATCGCCGAGATCGACATCCTCCTGGCGGCGGCCGACCGGTCGGCCGCACTCGCCCACAAGGACGCCGCCGAGGCCCAGCGGGTGGCCGCCCAGGCTCGAAAGGACGCCGCCGAAGCCGTCAAGTGGGCCGACAAGGCCCAGAAGTCCGCCGACGAGGCCGCCGACTACGCCGAGCAGGCGGACAGGTCCGCCGATCAGGCGGCCAAGTCGGCAGAACGTGCCGCCGAGTCCGCCAAGAAGGCCCAGAGCGCGGCCGCTTCCGCACGAGCGGACGCGCGAGCGGCCAACCGCTCCGCGGAGCAGGCCGTGAGGTCCGCCGGCCTGGCCTCGAGCTATGCCTCCCAGGCCAATACCGCGGCGTACCAGGCAGCCGAATCCGCCGCCGCCGCGGGCAAGGACGCCAAGGCGGCAGCCAAGGCCGCGACCCAGGCCATGAAGACCGCGGCCGACAAACTGGTCGCGGAGCTGAAGGCCCAGATCCAGAAGGAGCTGGGTGAGGACGACAAACCCCTCTCCGAGAAGGAGTGGCAGAAGCTCATCACGAAACGGCTGTACGAGGCCGAAAAGAACATCGTGACGAGCGGGGACCTGCGGCCGGGCGAGACGATTCTCATCTGCGCCAGCGGCGGTCCCGGGGTGATAGGCGGGTGCACCGAAAGTACTTACCTTGAACGTCTGGTCGCCTGGTACACCGGTGCGTTCGAAATCGAGGAATGCCTCCAGAAAGTCAAGGCGAAGTGTCTTGACGACCTCGTACTCAGTGCCCTCAAGATCAAGGCGCTGAAGGGGCTGAAGTCATGTGAGAAGGCCACGGTCTCCGTGTCGGGCGCACGCGCTCCGATGTCCGACCAGCGCGCGAGGTCGGCGGCGGCCACCGTCCGGGCGGCCGCCGCCAAGTGCCCCAACGGCCGCCTGTCGGACAAATTGCCGCAGGGACTGAGCAAGAAGTACGTGCATGCCTACGAGGAGATCAGGGCGGGGAGGGGATCGCCGAGGATCGACGACGAAACCGGAATGCAGAAGGTTTTCAGGGGAGATGCGGTCCATGAGAAGCCTTGGGCCGGTGCTCTGGAATTCAACGTGCCGGGCGCCGATCCCAACAACGCTCGCATCCTGGTGAAGACCCTTCCTGACGGTAGGAAGGTCATGGGATGGTCGAAGGACCACTACAAGACGATCAAGCCATTTACTGCGCCGCATTTCCCCGATGACGGCTGGCGGTAGTCGAGCAATGCGGCGGTAGCGGAGGAGGGCGCCGAGTCCAGGATGCGCCTCAGGCTGACCGAAGGTGACCTGAGGCGCATCCCGAGCAGTGCCTTGGCCAGGTCTGGGCGGGCGCGACGGGCCGGCTGTGTCGAGGTCGCGGAGCGTCGGTAGAATCAGTGTCCTCATAAGGAAGTGTGATGCGAACATCAGGTCGAGGCGGCGAGGGCCAGAAGTACGCTCTGACCTCGGACGAGGACGAGACCGACTTCTGGGGCTTTGCTCGCGAGGCCGAGGGGTTCTTCACGCCGCTGCCGGGGGAAGAGGACGGGGCACGTCGAGTGCTCCTCACGGGCTGCTCTCCACAGGGCGGTCTGCTGAAGAGCCTCGACCACGTCGGCACTCGTCGTGCCGAGGCGGGGAACGCCTCGTTCGACATCCTTGACGCCGACGGTGCCACCATGGGGTCTTATTTCGTCAACTGGGTGACCGTTGTCGACGTCCAGCCCTCCGCCTGCGGAGCAGACCTCGTGGATCTCACGGTGACGTTGTGGTGTGACGACGCTCTGCGGGGAGCAGGCGATGTGTGGGACCTGATCCGGGAGGGTCGCCTGGATCGCACCGGGATGTGGCACGAACTCGACGCCGAGGGCAGGCGGGCGTGGCTGTCGGTCGCGTTGTGGTCCCGGGAGTATCGACGCCGGGGGAAAGCCGACGCTCCCTCCGGCCAGGTGTTCACGCTGGACGGGCGGCACGTGGTCGACATGGACGGCTTCTACTGCGCGCTCGGTGAAGCCATCAACGGGCCGGGCGGCTACTTCGGTTGGAACCTCTCTGCTGTGGACGACTGCCTGAGCGGCGGCTGGGGCGCATCGCCTCCGTTCACCCTGCAGATGGAGAACTCGGTCGAGGCCAGAGCACGGTTGGTGGAGCACAGTCCCACCGATGAGGGCGAGGCGACCGAGTTCGACCGGCTGCTGGAGATCTTCGAGGAGCGGGGCGTCCACGTAGCCCTGCGGTGACTGGTGGATGTCCTCAATCCTCGAGATCCACCCGCACCGTCGGCAAGTCCGTCCCCACCAGCCGCACCACCGCGCTGTTGGAACGGGGCAGCGTGCGCAGGCGGGCCACGGGGTCGTCGGCGGGGAGGACGTGGGCCGTTCCCTCGTGCCACCGGCCCCCGATCCGCACCCGCACGCGCGGGTCCGCGCGGATGTTGCGGACGTACTGAGTTCTGGGGGCCCATGTGCCCGTCCGCGGTACTAGCGTCCCAGAAAGATCGGGTTCGTGAACGCCGCCAACGCCCCCGGCAGCGGTCCCACCGCAGCCTCGTGCCGCAGCTCCGCCCGCACGTAGGCCGCGTAGGAGGGCGTCGTACGCCACTCCACGACCCCCGAACCGGCCACCGGCAGCGGTGGGCTGGTGAACAGGACGCCCTGGTCGGTCACGAAGCGGACCGTGCAGCGGGGGGCGCCCGAGGCCTCCAGGCGGACCGTCACCGGGCTGTTCCGGTCGACCTTCAGCCGTTCACCGATGCCGGCGTGCTCGCCCCTCGCGCCGGACACGCCGAAGGCCAGCGACACGTTCTTCGACTCGGCCACGTACGACCGCCCCGCCCGGATGCCCTCCTGGATCGCCTCGCGCGTCAGGTCGTCCGCCAGGACCACCGTCTGCGGGCTGCCGACCGGGTCGGGGTCGCGGTGGGCGTCGCTGTTGCCCATGGCCGGGATCCAGTCACGGCCCTCCCGCACCGAGGCCACCAGCATGCTGTCCCAGTCGGCCAGGCTCACCTCGTCGTCCGGCGTGTACGGCCCGTTCCACACCTCGACCGCGTCCGCCTCGCCGAAGCCGAACTTCCAGTTGCAGCCGACGCAGGTGGCGTGCGGGTGGGCGGGTACGACGAGGCCGCCGGCCTTGCGGATCTGCCGGGCGAACCGGCCGAAGCGGTTGTCCCGGGCCCGGTAGCGCCAGTCCACGAAGGTGCCGGGTTCGGTGCCGAGTGCCACCACGTGGCCGTTGCGGGTCGTGACCTCCTCGCCCAGCATGATCAGCAGGTCGTCGCCGGCCAGGTCCGCCCAGTGCGCGTGCGCCGAGTGGGTGTTGTGCTCCGAGCTGTTGATGAAGTCCAGCCCCGCCGCCCGCGCCAGCGCCGCGATCTCGGCCGGCGTACGGCGGCCGTCGGAGAACCAGGAGTGCAGATGGCAGTCGCCCCGGTACCAGGCCCGGCCCCGGCCCTTCGCCCGGTCCGGCGGGTACGTGGGCTCGACGACCTCGCCGGGCTCGCCGTACGTCAGCGTGACGGTGACCTCGTACGGCAGCCCCTGCGGCGCCACCGTGTAGGGGCCCAGCGCGATGTGCCACGTGCCCTCGCGCACCGGGCCCGGCACGTACCCCGGCGTCGCCTCGTCAGCCCGGATGAAGAACTCCGTGCGCGCCCCGCCCGACCAGCCCCGGAAACCACGGCCGCCGAGCTCGGTGCCGCGCCAGTCGAAGATGCCGATGTCGAGGGCGTTGCCGGGGGTGCCGGCCGGGACGGACGGCTTCTCATAGGTGTAGGAGACCTTGATCTCCCGTACCCCGGCCGGTACTTCGACCGGCAGGTACACGAAGTCGGGGGACCCGGGCGGCAGGGTGCCCCGCACCGTGCGGGTCTCCGCGTCCTGGGTGTCGTCGGCGCCTGAAGCGAAGGTCACGCTTCCCAACGTAAGCGCGGTGGCCGCGCCCGTCACGAACAGCGCGCGTCTTCCCAGGCCGGCGTGGCCGCCCGGGTGACCCGTGTGGCCCGCGTGATTGTCCTCGCACATGCTGCTGCTCCCCAGGTCGTCGTGAGTGACAGGGCGTGGGTGGTGCAGTGGTGGTGCGTGCAACTCTCGTATTCAGCCGTGAACTCCCGTACAAGGGAAGGGAATCGGCAGACAATCGGGAGCCGGCCGACAGAGGTGAATCCGTTCCGGGCGACAGAGGCGAATCCGTTCCGGGCGACAGAGGTGGAATCTGTTCCGACCGGTCGGTATGGACATCTGGGCGGTCGCGCGGTACAGATGCAGTCATGCGCATCTCCGTCACGATCTTCCTCACCGACGAGACCATCACCCCGATCCGGCTCGCCCGTGAGCTGGAGCAGCGCGGGTTCGCCGGGCTGTACCTGCCCGAGCACACCCACATCCCCGTCGAGCGGACCACCCCGTACCCGGCCGGCGGCGAGCTGCCGCCCGAGTACGGCCGCACCCTCGACCCATTCGTCACCCTCGGCCAGGCCGCCGCCGTCACCGAACGGCTCGGCCTCGGCACCGGCATCACCCTGGTCGCCCAGCACGACCCGATCGACCTGGCCAAGCAGATCGCCACCCTGGACCACCTCTCCGGCGGCCGGTTCACCCTCGGCCTCGGCTTCGGCTGGAACGTGGAGGAGGCCGCCGACCACGGCGTGGACTGGCGGACCCGGCGCGAGCTGGTCCGCGACCGAATGGCCCTGATGCGGGCGCTGTGGACGGACGAACCCACGGCGTACGAAGGTGAGTTCGGCGGCGTCCGGGCCAGCTACGCCTTCCCCAAGCCGGTGCAGAAGCCGCGCGCCCCGAAGGTCAACGGCCCCCGCACGCTCATCGGCGGGGCGGCCGGTCCCAAGCTGTTCACGCACATCAGCGAGTACGCGGACGGCTGGATGCCGATCGGCGGCCGCGGATTGTCCGAAACCTTGCCTGTGCTCAGGTCCGCCTGGGCGGACGCCGGGCGCGATCCGAACGCTCTCCAGGTGGTGCCGTACGCGGTGTATCCCAGTGCGGGGAAGCTCGCGCACTATGCCGAGCTGGGCATCGAGGAGGTTGTGGTGCAGCTGCCTCCGGCAGGGGAGGCGGACGTGCTGCGAGTACTGGACGACTACGCCGAGTACTTGTAGACCAGGGGCAGTCAGCCAACCCGTTCGGGGGCGCGGGGCCGTATCGACGTGCGGCTCCGCCGTGTGGGCGCGACCAGCCACAACGGCACCCGTACCCGGCAACGCACCATAGGTCCCACGGCCATCCCCGACCCCCGCTGAACCGGCAGAGCCCGAACGTATGCTCAAGGAATGACGACTCCCGCGACCCCCGGAACCGGCTCGACACCTGGCCCCACCGAGAACTCCATGCGTCGCGCCCTCAAACGCGCCCGGGACGGTGTCGCCCTCGACGTCTCCGAGGCCGCCGTACTGCTCCAGGCCCGCGGCGAGGCCCTGGACGACCTCGTCGCGTCCGCCGGCCGCGTACGAGACGCCGGCCTCGACCAAGCGGAGCGTCCCGGCGTCATCACGTACTCGAAGAGCGTCTTCATCCCCCTCACCCGGCTGTGCCGTGACAAGTGCCACTACTGCACCTTCGTCACCGTCCCGGGCAAACTGCGCCGCGCCGGGCACGGGATGTTCATGTCGCCGGACGAGGTCCTCGACATCGCCCGCAAGGGCGCCGCCCTCGGCTGCAAGGAAGCCCTCATCACCCTCGGCGACAAGCCCGAGGACCGCTGGCCCGAGGCCCGCGAATGGCTCGACGCGCACGGCTACGACGACACCATCGCCTACGTCCGCGCCATCTCCATCCGCATCCTGGAGGAGACGGGCCTGCTGCCCCACCTCAACCCGGGCGTCATGACCTGGACCGACTTCCAGCGCCTGAAGCCGGTCGCCCCGTCCATGGGCATGATGCTGGAGACCACCGCGACCCGCCTGTGGTCCGAGCCCGGCGGCCCGCACCACGGCTCCCCGGACAAGGAACCCGCCGTACGGCTGCGGGTGCTGGAGGACGCGGGCCGTTCCTCCGTGCCCTTCACTTCCGGGCTCCTCATCGGCATCGGCGAGACGTACGAGGAGCGGGCCGAGTCCCTCTTCGCGCTCCGCAAAGTCTCCCGGGCCTACCACGGCATCCAGGAACTGATCATCCAGAACTTCCGCGCCAAGCCGGACACCGCGATGCGCGGCATGCCGGACGCGGAACTCGACGAACTGGTCGCCACGGTGGCCGTCGCCCGGCACATCATGGGCCCGAGCGCCTGCCTCCAGGCGCCGCCCAACCTCGTCGACTCCGAGTACGAGCGGCTGATCCGGGCCGGCATAGACGACTGGGGCGGCGTCTCCCCGCTGACCATCGACCACGTCAACCCCGAACGCCCCTGGCCGCAGATCGAGGAACTCGCCGAGCGCTCGGCGGCGGCAGGCTTCGAGCTGCGGGAACGGCTCTGCGTCTACCCGGAGTTCGTACAGCGCGGCGAGCCCTGGCTGGACCCGCGGCTGCTTCCGCACGTCCGGGCGCTCGCCGACCCGCAGACGGGCCTGGCACGTCCGGACGCGGTCGTCGAGGGGCACCCGTGGCAGGAGCCCGAGGAAGCCTTCGTCGCGTCCGGCCGTACGGATCTGCACGCCACCATCGACACCGAGGGCCGTACGTCCGACCGGCGCGACGACTTCGACGTGGTGTACGGCGACTGGGGCGCCCTGCGCGAGGCCGCCGCGCCCGGGATGGTGCCGGAGCGCATCGACACCGACGTCCGCCAGGCGCTGCGGGTCGCAGCCGACGACCCGACGAAGCTGACCGACGCCGAGGCCCTGGCGCTGCTGCACGCGGACGGACCGGCACTGGACGCGCTCACCCGCACCGCCGACGACGTCCGCAAATCGGCGGTCGGCGACGACGTCACGTACATCGTCACCCGCAACGTCAACTTCACCAACGTCTGCTACACCGGCTGCCGCTTCTGCGCCTTCGCCCAGCGCCGCACGGACGCCGACGCCTACACCCTCTCCCTGGACCAGGTCGCCGACCGTGCCCAACAGGCCTGGGACGTGGGCGCGGTGGAGGTCTGCATGCAGGGCGGCATCCATCCGGACCTGCCCGGGACGGCGTACTTCGACATCGCGAAGGCCGTGAAGGAGCGCGTGCCCGGCATGCACGTGCACGCCTTCTCGCCGATGGAGGTCGTGAACGGCGCCACCCGCACCGGCATGTCGATCAGGGAGTGGCTGAGCGCCGCGAAGGAGGCCGGCCTGGACTCCATCCCCGGCACCGCCGCCGAGATCCTCGACGACGAGGTCCGCTGGATCCTGACCAAGGGCAAGCTGCCGACGGCCACGTGGATCGAGGTGGTGACGACCGCGCACGAGCTCGGCATCCGCTCCTCGTCCACGATGATGTACGGCCATGTCGACCAGCCCCGCCACTGGCTCGGCCATCTGCGCACCCTGGCCGGCATCCAGCAACGCACGGGCGGCTTCACGGAGTTCGTGACCCTCCCCTTCATCCACACCAACGCCCCGGTGTACCTGGCCGGCATCGCCCGCCCGGGCCCGACGACCCGCGACAACCGCGCGGTGACGGCGATGGCCCGTCTGCTCCTGCACCCCTGGATCCCGAACATCCAGACCAGCTGGGTCAAGCTGGGCACGGAGGGCGCGGCGGAGATGCTCCGCTCCGGCGCCAACGACCTGGGCGGCACGCTGATGGAGGAGACGATCTCGCGGATGGCGGGTTCGTCGTACGGCTCCTACAAGTCGGTACGCGACCTGGTGGCCGTCGCCGAGGCGGCCGGGCGTCCCGCGAAGCCCCGCACGACCCTCTACGGCGAGGTCCCGGAGGAACGGCAGCGGGCGGCGGCGGCGTCGGACGGGCATCTGCCGGAGCTGCTGCCGGTGCTGGACTGAGGAAGTCCGCCCCGCGGGGGTCGGTACGATGATCCGACCCCCGCTGGAGGGGTTCCCGTAGCTTGTGCAGCTGAGGAGATGCGTGCCGTGCCTGCTCCCAAGGTCTGGGTGACCGGTCTGACGGTGGGAGCGATAGCCGCCGTCACCGTCCTCGCCGTGCAGGCCGACAAGGGGCCGCATCCGACGGCCACGGCGGCGGCCCGCCCGAGCGCGTCGGCGTCGCCGGGCGCGAGCCCCGCCCCGTCGAAGTCCGCCGAGTCCCCCGCAGTGCCGGACGGCTCGGGCACAGGGCGCCGGGTCGTGTACTCCCTCGGCCAGAAGCGGGTGTGGCTGGTCGACGCGAGCGACGCGGCCCGCCGTACCTTCACCGTCTGGCCCGGCACGGTGAACCCGGACCCCGGCACCTACGCGGTGTCGTCGCGCACCATGGCCACCACGGGCTCGGACGGCGTGCAGATCGAGAACATCATCTACTTCGCCGCGAAGTCCGGCGTCTCCATCGCCTTCTCCAACGCCGTGGACGGCTCCTCGCCCCCGCCCGCCGAGGGCAGGCAGACCGGCGGGGTCCGCACGCGCGCGGCCGACGGCGATGCGCTGTGGACGTTCGGGGAGACGGGCACGGCGGTGGTCGTGGTCAATTGATCTCCTCCGCCCCGTGAACGGGGCGGAATCCCTTCTCAGGCCGCGTGCGGCTGAGTGGGTGGTTGACGCTTCACAGCCTGCCCATCGGCTCCGGCTCCACGTCCTGACACCGCCGATCCGGCGGCGTGATCTATGTTGCGGCTTGCGTTGGTGTCCGCGTTCGCCTCGTATCCGCAGCCGTCTGCCTTGCAGGCGAAGCGGGCCTGTGTCTCCCGGCTGCCGGGGATGATGAACCCGCATGCTGAGCAGCGGCGTGAGGTGTTCGCGGCCGGGACCTTGACGATGCTGCCACCGTGCTGGGCGGCCTTGTACTCCAGCAGGGTCACCGTGCGGCCCCACGCCTCACCGGCGATGGCGCGGTTCAGTCCGGCCTTTTGGCGGACGTTCTTTCCGGGGGCTTCTACGGTTCCCCGGGCGGACTTGACCATGTTGGTGATGGTCAGGTCTTCCACCCCGATACGAGAGAAGGTCTCGGTGATCTCGGTGGTGGTCTTGTGCTGCCAGTCGACGGCTCGGCGCTTGGCTGTTGCGCGGAGCTTGGCGATCTGGTCATAGGTGCGGGCGAGGCGACGACTTGTCTTCTCGCCCTTTTTACGGTTCCGGCGCTGTCGGGCCGACTTCTTCTCCAGGCGGCGCAGCCGCTCTTTCTCGCCCTCGCTGAGCCAGGGGCCGTGTTCGCGGAAGGTTCCGTCCGAGAGGGCGAGGGGCTTGGTGATGCCCCGGTCGATGCCGACGGTCGGCCCGGTGTGCTCGGCCGGTTCGAGTACCTCGCGCTGGACGCGGAAGACGACGCGCCAGCCTTCGGCTTCCTTCACGAGGCGGGCACCGGTGACTTTGTTCAGCTTGTCGGCGTGTTTGCCCACGGGAAGGTCACGGGTCCAGCGGAAGAGGACGTGTCCGATCTTCGGCACCCACATGCGACCCCAGCGCCGGTTCAGGCGCACGATCTGCAGGTCGCGGCCCTGGGGGATGTCGATGGCCATGTGGGACCGAAAACGGCCTTTGAAGTTCGGGGCGTCGGCGCGGCCTTCCCAATAGTTCACCCAGGCGCGGAAGTACGTCTTGAGTACGGCCTGCGCGGCTTGTGCGGGGAGGACGCCGAGCCAGGGAAGTTCTTTGCGGCCCTGGCGAATCGCCGCATCGGCGGCAGCAAGGTTCCGCTTGTCCTTGGGGAGCATCGTCCACCAGTCGTGGACGAGGTTCCACATGGTGCGGGCTGCGTGTCCCTGCTCGTCGGCGGCCAACGCCTGGGCGGGGGTGAGGTAAAGCCGGACCATGTGGCCACGCTGCTGCTTCAACTCCCCTCCGCATCCTATTTGTTGGCCGGAAAGGTGATCACCATAGCCTTGGTGCATGTCACCACGATGGGAAGCGGCCCTCGATATCAGGCGCTCGGCGCACGTCGTTTACCACCTTCACGTGCACTTGGTGTTTGTCACGAAGTATCGGCGTGGAGTCTTCACCCCGGCCATGCTCGAACGCTGCGAAGAGATCATGCGGGAGGTGTGCGCGGACTTCGAGTCGGAGCTGAAGGAGTTCAACGGCCAACGCGATCACGTCCACCTGCTCGTGCACTACCCGCCCAAGGTCGCCCTGTCGAAGTTGGTCAACTCCCTGAAGGGCGTCTCCTCACGGCGGCTGCGGCAGGAGTACACGGGCCAGGTCAGCCAGGCGATCACGCACGGCCGCTTCTGGTCCAGGTCGTACTTCGCCGGATCGTGCGGCGGGGCACCGCTGACCGTCGTACGCCAGTACATCGAGAGCCAGCGGCGCTCCGAATGACTCCGGCTGACCGCACCAGTACAGACCCGTACCTCAACCTGACGTCAGAGCAGTCTTAGGATGACCTGCACCCCCCCGCGTGAACGCGGGGGCACCGGCCGAGATCACCGGTCGGCGCCCGCCTTCTGCATCCTTCGACGTACGGCAGGTTCGGCTTCGCTGATGACGATTCGGGGCGGTGCCGCCGTGACGATGAACGCATGACGCACACGGACGCGCGAGCCCTGCGGGCCCCGGAGACCCCACCCACCGGACGGCGGCTCCCCCTCCTCGACGTACTGCGCGGTGCCGCCATCCTGGGCACGCTCATGACCAACGTATGGATCTTCACCGGGCCGGGCGCGGAGTGGGGAGCCCTGGAGGCCGGGACGGACACGGGAGCCGTCGAAGCCGTCTTCAGCGTGCTGGCGAACGGCAAGTTCCTGTCGCTGCTGACGATCCTGTTCGGCGTCGGCCTCGCCATCCAGTACGCCTCGGCGGCGCGGCGGGGGCAGCCGTGGCCGGGGCGCTACCGGTGGCGGGCGCTGTTCCTGTTCGCCGAGGGAACGGTGCATTTCGTGCTGGTCTTCGCGTGGGACGTACTCATGGGGTACGCCGTCACCGCCCTCCTCGTCGCCTGGCTGCTGACCCGCTCGGAGCGGGCGCAGCGGCGGGTGATGTGGTGGGCGGCGGGCCTCCATCTCACGTTCATGGCCCTGCTGACGGCGGCGCTGGCGACGGCCGACGGCGATGACGGCGGCGGTGTCTCCGGGGAGGTCGTCGACCTGTACGCGCACGGCGGCTACCTGGACCAGATCAACTTCCGCCTGGAGAACGCGCCGGCGCTCCGCATGGAGCCGGTCCTGACCTTCTTCCTCCTGCTCTTTCTCTTCCTGCTGGGCGTCCGTCTGTTCCGTGCCGGGGCCTTCGGCGCGGACGAGACGGGCCGCCGACTGCGTTCCCGTCTCCTGGCCTGGGGCCTGGGCCTCGGCCTGCCCCTCAACGCGGCGGCGACCCTGGCCGGCCCGGACTTCTTCCTCCTGGCCCGCTACGGTGCCGCCCCGCTGCTGGCCCTCGGATACATCGGCCTGATCGGCGCCCTGGTGGACCGGGTACGGAAGCCGGGCCCGCTCATGACGGGCCTGACCTCCGTCGGCCGCACCGCCCTGTCCGGCTACGTCCTCCAGAACGCGCTGTGCGTCCTCGTCTCGTACGGCATCGGCCTGGGCCTGGCCGAACGGCTCGGCGACACGGGGCCCTGGTGGGTCGTGGGCCTGTGGATCACGGTCTGCGCGGTCCTGATGACAGGTTCGACCCTGTGGCTGCGGCGCTTCTCGACGGGCCCGCTGGAGGCGGTCCAGAAGTGGGCACTGCGCCACTGACCCCCGTCAGGCGTCGGTGGTCTCCCGCACCGGCTGCCTGACCGGCAGGTGGTTGACGAGCAGCACGACACCGCTGAACAGGAACACCCGCGTCGCCGCATCGAGCCCGTTCCAGTCCCCGGACTGCCACATGGCGAACCACTCCCCGCCGATCGCGATGAACCCGGCACCGAACAGCAGCATCAGCATCAGCAGACCGTAGGTGGAGAACCGACGGGCACGGGCGTCGTCCCGCCGGGCCCACAGCCACGTCCCGTATATCAGCACGAGCGCGGCGACGGTCTCCCAGACGATGATCGCGACGTAGGCGGCGTTCTGAAGTCCCTTGCTCGTGACGGCTCTCCACATCAGGTCGTCGTCCTTGAAGGTCGTATCCATCGCCAGGACGTGCTGCACGAACTGCTGGTTCGTACCGAAGTCGGTGATGTTGCCGAAGGCCACGAGGGATATGTAGAGGGCCGCGGTGGCGGTGAGGAGGGTCGCGGCCAGGTGGAGTGCGGTGCGTGGGGGTGTGGTCATGCAGATCATTTTCCGTACTGGGCCGGGGGGCGGGAACCCATTGAGCCAGAATGACGGGAGCCGGTCGGCCGAGGAGAGGGGACGCGGGATGGCGCAGGCGCGGCCGTCGATGCAGGAGCTGATCCGGCGGCGCAGACGTGCCGGGTTCGTGGGGCGGAGCGCCGAGCGGGCCGCGTTTCGGGCGAACTTCGATGTCCCGCCGCAGGACGAGCGGCATCGGTTTCTGTTCCATGTGCACGGAAACGCGGGTGTCGGGAAGACCTTTCTGTTGCGGGAGATGGAGCAACTCGCCCGTGAGAAAGGTGCGCTCACCGCGTACGTCGACGAGAGCGTCGGCAGCGTGCCGGAGGCGATGACGGCGATCTGTCGTCAATTCGCGGGGCAGGGACACAGGTTCAAGGAACTCGAGCGGTTGCTCGCCGCCCATCGGGAACGACGGCATGAGGCGGAGGCGGCTGTCGCCACGCTGGAGCCGGAGCCGCAGGCCCCGTCGGCCGGCAGTACGGCGGTGATGCGGGCCGGGCTGGTGGGGCTGGGCATGGTGCCGGGGGTCGGCGCCTTCGCCGGGGCGCTGGACGCGGCCCAACTCGCGCAGAGCGCCGACCGTTTGCGGGCAGGACTCAGTTCCCGCTTCCGGAACCAGGAAGACGTGCAGCTGGTGTTGTCACCGGAGCGCGTGCTCACACCTGCGCTGCTCACCGAACTGTCCGACGCGGCATCGGCGGCGCCGTGGATCGTCCTGTTCTTCGACACGTACGAACGCACCGGCCCGTTCCTGGACGGCTGGTTGCACGAGGTGATGACCACGGACCGCCACGGCACGCTGCCCGCCACCGTCGTCGTGGTCACCGCCGGCCAGCACCCCTTCGACACCACCCGCTGGGGTGGCTTCGCCGACTTCATGACCGATGCACCGCTCGGCCCGTTCACGGAGACCGAGGCGCGCGGACTGCTCGCGGACAAGGGAGTTGTGGCCCAGCCGGTCGTCGAGGAGGTGCTTCGCCTCACCGGCGGACTGCCCGTGCTGGTCTCGACCCTGGCCGAGCAGCGGCCCACCGACCCGGACGACATAGGTGACCCCAGCGCCACCGCCGTCGAACGCTTCCTGAAGTGGGAGCAGGATCCCGTACGCAGGGCGGTGGCCCTCGCCTGCGCGCTGCCCCGGCGCCTCGACGTGGATGTCTTCCGGGCAGCCGTGGAATGCCCGGACGAGGATGTCGACCCGCTCTTCGGCTGGCTGCGGGGCCTCGCCTTCGTGGACGACCGCGGGGACCGGCTGCGCTTTCACGACCTGGTGCGTGAGCCGATGCTCCGGTTGCAGCGGCGGCGCTCTCCACGAGGGTGGACCGAGCGTCACGAACGGCTCGCGGGTGTCTTCGGCCGCTGGCGCGCGGAGGCGGCGAGCGGCCTGAGCGCCTATGCGGAGTGGGCGGACGAGCCGTGGCGTGAGCTGCGACTGGAGGAGACGTACCACTTGTTGTGCGCCCGCCCGCGGACCGCGCTCGGCCGGGCACTGCGGGATCTGGTGTGGGTGTGCGGCTCCGACGAGGTGGCCGCTCGTCGCTGGGCGCTGATGCTGGCGGAGGCGGGTGACGCGACGGACGACCCCGCCCTGCGCGAGTGGGGCCGGCTGCTGCGCGAGGCGCTCGCGGACGACGCGAGCGCGATGACCAAGGTGGCGGACCTGGTCCTGTCCCGTCCCGGGCTGGACCCTGGCGGGCGGGCGGTCGCGTACACGTTCCGGGCGAGGGAACTGCGCCACGAGGGAAAGTACGAGCTGTCCCTGGCCGATTCGGACCGGGCGATCGAGCTCGATCCGGAGCTGACCCCGGCGTACGTCGGCCGCGGTCTCGCCCACCGGGCCGTCGGTGACTTCCCGGCGGCGCTGGCCGCACTCGACCGCGCGGACGAGCTGACGCCCGACGACGGGTTCATCATCGCCGAGCGGGCGCAGACCTGTCGGATGGCGGGCCGTTTCGAGGAAGCCGTCGCCGGCTTCGACCGGGCTGTCGCCCTCGACCCGACCGATCCCGCGTTCCTGACGGCCAGAGGGGTGTGCCGGCAGGAGCTCGGGCAGTACGACAAGGCGCTCGCCGACTTCGACCAGGCGGTGCGTCTCGACGAGGACCACGTGTGGCCGCTCGTACGCAGGGCCCGGCTGCGCCGGGTGAGGGGAGAGCTGGACGAGGCGTTCGCGGACTTCGACCGCGCGGTCCGCATCGCGCCCGACTCCTCCTGGGTGGCATCGGAACGCGGGGACGCCTACCGGCTCACCGGCAGGTTCGAGGAGGCCGTCACCGAGCTCGGACGAGCGATCGCCCTCAAGCCCGATTACAGCTCCGCGCTCGCGAGCCGGGGCTGGACCCAGCATGAGCTGGGCCGGCACGAGGAGGCTCTGGCCGATCTCGGCGAAGCCATCGAACTGGACCCCGACTACGCCTGGGCGTTGGTGATGCGAGCTCGGGTGAGAGACGGACTGGATGACCAGGAGGGCAGGTTCGAGGACCTCCGGCGAGCCGCTGAGGTGGACACGGCACAGGGGTGGGCCGCCGGTGAGCTGGGCGGGGCGTGCCTCCTCGCCGGCCGCTACGACGAGGCGCTCGCCGCATTCCACCGGGCACTGGAACAGGATCCGGACTACGACTACGCGTGGGCATCCCTCGGGGCGACCCACCGGGCCCTGAAGAACTACGAGGAGGCCCTGCGGAATCTGGATCGCGCGGTGGCCCTGGACCCGGACTACGCGTGGGCCTACGGTCTGCGGGCGCGAGTCTGTCTGGCGATCGGGCGGAGCGAGCAGGCCCTCGCCGACCTGGACCGGTGCGTCGCCCTGGGGTCGGAGGCCGACTGGGCACGCGGCACGGCCATCGAGGTGCTGGTGCTGTGCGGCCGCTGGGAGGAGGCGTCGGCCCGTCTGACGGATGCGGAACGGGCCGGGGCGCCCGACGCCGACCTGGACCATCTACGCATCGAGATGCACCGGCACCGCGGACACTGGGCGCAGGCGCGGCGGATCTCCGAGCGGCTGCGCGAGGCGGAGCCGCTCGCCGGTGCCCTCCAACTGGCCTTGACCGTGAGCCGGTCCGAGGGACTGCGGGCCGCGGAACCCATCTGGCGGGAGTTGGCTGGCGCGGTGCACGAGGACGACGAGCTGGAGGAACTCGAACGCGCCCAGGGGCGGTGCTTCATCGCCTGCGCCCTCGCCGAGTGGGCCGAGGCCGACCGAGGACTGGCTGATTTGCTCACCCTGGAGCCCGGTTGGGAGGAGCTGGCGCCTGTCGCCGCCGTCCTCACCGACATCCTGGACAGCCCGGACACGGACCGCACCCGCCTCGCCCCTCGCCTGGCGGCGGTCACCGGGGCCTGCGAGGCGGTGCGGGCGCGTTACGCGGAATGAACTGCGAAGGCCTTCAGTTGTCGGGGATCGCCGACCAGTGGTACCCGGGGTTCTTCGGCGGCGGGCCGATCTCTTCGGCCGAAAAGGAACTGGTGAAGGCGCTGTACCGCATCCGGCGCGGGTTCGTCTCGTACGTCAGCAGGCGGTGCTCCTGGTTCATGAGCTCTCGCGAGCAGGTCCGGTGGGTGGTCCGTACGGGCCGGTACATCGTGAGGAGGTTGCGGTCGAAGACGGCTCTGCCGGTGAAGTCGTTGCAGCCGGTGTTGCCGGTGACCCTTCCATCCCGGTGGAAGACGTAGTACACCGCCGTGCCGCCGATGACCGGTACTTGGCCGCCGTCGTCAGCGGCCAGGTACTGCAGTTCCCATCGGGAGCCGAAGAGCCCCTTGGGGCGCAGCAGTTGCAGCGCGACGTAGTCACCCCGCTGGTTCGTCAGGTTCATCGTCAGGTCGTCGACGGGCCGGCTGATGGTGAGCGGCCCGCTGAAGAGCTTCCGCAGTTTCCCCTCGAAGGCGAGATTCGCCGCCGGGCACTGCTCGGCCGGGGGCGCCCCGTCGGTCTTCTCGCCCACGCTGACCGCCGTCTCGGTGACGGTCGCCGCCGCCTTGAACGGAGTGCATGCGTAGTTGCCCTCGGCCGTGTCGCCGTCGCCGAACTCGATCCATGCGGCGGTAGGGGGCGGCGCGATGGTCGTCCGCCCACCGACGCTGATATGCCTCACGTACCAGGCCGCTCCCGCCAGCAGATCCCCGTACGTGGCGGGGGCCTTCGAGGTGGGCGGAGCCGTCGCCCGTCCCGGCTCCGTCGACGTGCAAGCGGTGATGAGGAGCAGGGCGGCGAGCAGGGTTCCGGCGATGGCCCTGGTGCGGGGCCCGCACTTGTCGTTGACAGTCACGCATTGTCAGATGGTCAAAGCCCGCGTGGCGTTGTCGCATCGGCGACGCCACGACGAACGCCGACCAGACGCCATCGGTGAACGCGAGCCGGGAGCCGGCTCTGCCCTTGGAGTCGTGGACGTGGAGCCCCAGTACCTTTCCGTCCTGGAGCTGCCGGACGAAGGTGGCCGACGGCCGGGGCACGCGGTCGAAGACGGCTTGCCGCGCCATGCGTCCACTCCGTGATCAGCTTTCTCGCCGTGCCACGACACGAATGCGTCTACGTCTGCAATGTCACCTGGTACGGGTGATAACTGACCACTCGCGTCCACTTCGGTCACACCTCGCATACCGTTCCGCCCCCTGAACCGACCGTCTCCGGTCGATTACAGTGACGAACGGTCGTGCGAGGACGCTGTCACGGGGAGGTCTGGATGAGTGCGACACTCGGCGCCGTCTGGGGCCGTACCGAGCAGCAGGACTTCCGCAGCCGGGTGCGTGGCACGCTGCTCGGCGCGGCCGTCGGGGACGCCCTCGGGGCGCCGGTCGACGGGCTCGGGCTGGAGGAGATCCAGGAGCAGTACGGCGCCGAGGGCCTCGTCGACCTGGGGTTCGGGTACGGGCGGCGCGGTGCCGTGACCCATCTCACGCAGCTGAGCCTCTTCTCCGTCGACGGATTGATAAGAGCCCAGGTCAGACGGGATACGGGGGCCTGGCATCCGCCGACCGACCTGCACCGGGCCTATCTGCGGTGGGCCGCCACCCAGCGGGACTGGGGGCCCGACGAGCGCCGTAAGGACGACGGGTGGCTGGCCCGCGAGGAGTGGCTGTACGCCCGCCGGGATCCCACTCGGGCGCTCCTGCTCGGCCTCGGGGACGAGACCATGGGCACGTTGGAGTCGCCCAAGAACGCGGCCGAGCTCGGGCCGGAGGCCGTCGCCCGTTCCGCGCCCTTCGGGCTGCTCGTCGGCTGGGAGCCGCAGCTCGTCATGCAGCTCGCCGTGGAGTGCGCGACGCAGACCCACGGGCACCCGATCGCCTATCTGTCGGCGGGCGCGTACGCCGTCGTCGTGCATGGTCTCGCCTGCGGGGAGAGCCTCGACGGTGCCGTCCAGCGCTCGCTCGCGCTGCTCGCCCTGCGGCCCGGCCACGAACCCGTGTCGGACGCGTTGCAGCACGCCCTGGGTGCCGTACGGCAGGGCATGCCCACCCCGGCCCGGGTCGAGGAGCTCGCGGCCGACGGCTCGGCGGACGGGCTGCTCGCGGCCGCCGTGTACTGCGCCCTGGTCGGCGAGGACGTCCGGCACGGGCTGTGCCTCGCCGTGAACCACGACGGCCCCTCCGCCGCCGCGGCCTCCCTCACCGGCGGCCTCCTCGGCGCCCTGCACGGCGAGACCGCCCTGCCCCCGGCCTGGCTGGCCGAGCTGGAGGGCCGCCCCACCATCCTCGAACTCGCCGACGACTTCGCCATGGAGATGACCCAGGGCCCGGCCCTGCACAGCCCGGCGGGCGCGGCACCGGCGTGGCTGGCGCGGTACCCGCGGGGGTGAACCGGGCGACGGGACCGGCCATGGCGCCCGAGGCGTCCGCCCCGCCGGTACGCCGCGCGCTCTGCTGAAGGCCGACCTGCTCCCGCGGGGCATCGGCGGCCTCGACCACACCGGACCTGTGCCTGCTCGGCGGCCGACGCCCTCGGGAGGGGTCCCGAGCGCCCGCTGGTACCCATGACCTGTCAACTCGTGGTGCACGAGCGGCCGTTGACGCCGAGGAGGGGCAGGCACAGGTGATGGTGACGCACACGCTGACGCACGACCCCGTAATCGAGGCCCGGCCCCTGCCACGGGTCCGTCCGCCGCGGACGCCGCCACCGGGAAGGGTGCTGGTGCTGGTGCCCCGGGGGACGTTCCTGGTGGACACCACCGAGCACCGGCTGGCGCTCGGGTACGGCACCGCACAGCTCCGGGCGGCGGAGGACGCGCTGAACGCCGAGCTCCGGCGTGTCACGGGCGCCCCGTCCGTCCGGCTGTATGACGCCCGCGGCGGACTGCGTGCGGTACGGGGCCTGTCGGACGCCCGTGGTCGCAGCCGCGTGCGCGGGGTGCCTCGGGAGGTGACCGGCCCATGACCGTCCCTCCGAAGCCCGCCCACACCCCGGACTCCCTTGCCTCCCGGTCCTCTTCCCCTCACCCCGGCCACCTCACCTGGTCCGCCACCCACACCCGCCTCCAGGCGCTCACCGTCTGGACGGAACGCCGCCCCGGCCACGGAGAGGACGCCGAGCCGCTCGCGGTCCATCACCGGCCCACCGGGAACGGCCTGATCGCCGTGTTCGACGGCTCGGGCGGCTCCGGCGCCGCCCCCGCATGGCACGCGCCCGACGGGGCGACGCACACCGGTGCCTGGGTCGGGGCGCGGAGCGCGCGGTTGGCGGCGGAGTGCTGGTTCCAGGGGGTCGTCGGCGGCGAAGTGCCGGACACCCCCGAGCGGTTGAAGTACTGCCTGCGGGCCGTACTGGACGCCGCGCCCCACGGGGCCCGGAGCAAGGTCACCGGGTCGATGCGCCGGCTCCTGCCCACCACCATGGCCGCGGTCCGCTACCGGGTCGGCGACGAAGGCGTCCGCTGGCAGGCCCTGTGGGCCGGTGACTCGCGGTCGTACGCCCTGCTTCCCGACAGCGGTCTGCACGCCCTCACCCGGGACGACACCCATGAGGACGACACGCTCGCCCAGCTCCGGCAGGACCCGCCGATGACGAACGTGATCTGCGCCGACCGCCACTTCGAACTCTCCGCCCAGCAAGGCGAGTTCCGCGGACCCTGCGTGCTGCTGTCGGCGACCGACGGGTTCTTCGGCTATGTCCACACCCCCGCCCAGTTCGAGTGCCTGCTCCTCGACACGCTCGGGCAGGCCCGGAGCGCGGGCCAATGGGCCGAGCTGATACGCCAGGCGATCCAGCCGGTCACGGCGGACGACGCCTCGCTCTGTCTCGTCGCGCTGGGCTTCGACGACTTCGCGCACCTGCGCGGCGCCTTCGCCAGGCGCCACGACAGCGTCGTACGCGGCGGGTACCGGGACGTTCCGACGGCCGACGGGCCCGACGCGGTGCGCGACTGGCAGGACAGGACGTGGGAGTCCTACCGACACACATACGAGCAGCTCATGCCGGGGGTACGGGAGTGAAGCGGGGCGATGTGATCGGCGGGTACCGGGTCGTGAGCGACCCGACCAACGCCGACGGCGGGAAATGCGTGTGGGCCTTCGCCGAGAAGGACGGCAGGGAGTACTTCCTCAAGCGGTTCCTCGAACCCAAGCGTCCGCGTGAGGGCGGCGGTGGCAGCGCGGCGAGCCGGCGTATCCGGCTGGAGACCTGCCGTGAGTTCGAGGAGCGGCACCGGAGCATCATGGAGCGGCTGCGCCCCGACGCCGGCGGCGCGGGCAATCTGGTCCTCGCCACGGACTTCTTCCACTCGGGCAGCACCTACTACAAGGTCACCGAGCGCATCGACACCGCCGGCCTGGAGAAGCCGCAGTCACTCGGCCCGAAGCAGCGGGCGGTGCTGCTGCGGACCCTGGCGACCAGCCTGCGGCTGCTGCACGACATCGAGGTGGTGCACGGCGACCTGAAGCCGGCCAACGTCCTGGTCCAGAAGCGGGAAGGGGCCGCGTACCACACGGCCAAGCTCATCGACTTCGACGACTCCTACCTCTCCGGTCAGCCACCGGCCCGGGAGGACATCGCCGGCGACTCGCTGTACGGCGCGCCGGAGTGGCGGCGCTATGTGCAGGGCGACGACTCCGTCGAGGGCGCGGATCTGACGACGGCCGTGGACGTGTTCGCGCTCGGCCTGATGACCCACGTCTACCTCACCGGCTCCCTCCCCGGGTACGACAGCCGTTTCGGATCACCGGCGGACGCGGTCAACGCGGCCGACCCCCTGACCGTCGACGAACGGCTCGGCACCTCGACCCAGACCCTGATCGCGGCCATGACCTCGGCCGAGCCCGGCGCCCGCCCCACCGTCGCCGACTTCCTGGCGGCGCTCAAGGGCCCGGAGGCCTGCACTCTCCACGACCGCCCGCAGCCACGCCCGGCCATCCCGGCCGTGGTGTCCGCCCCCGCACCATCCGCCGCCGACGGACCGCGCGGAAGCCGCGTCCAGTTCAACCCGCCCGACCGCCTCGCACACCGGCCGCCATCGCCCCCGACCGACCCCGCCGACGGCAGGCCCGCCGAGTCCAGGGTCCGTATCAATCTCGGTCACCGCCGAGACGGCCTGTCCAGCAACCGATCCACCCCGTGACCGAGAGGACGCACGCACATGAGCGCCGAGATCGAGAAGTACCAGGGGAACCTCCAGTACGCCGTCGACATCGTGATGTGCATCGACGCCACGGGCAGCATGCACCCCGTGCTGGACATCGTGAAGAACAGCTCGCTCCAGTTCCATCAGCGGCTCGACGAGGTGATGGCGAGGAAGAGCAAGGAGATCAGCCAGCTGCGGCTGAAGGTCATCGCCTTCCGGGACTTCGGCGACGATCCGTCCGACGCGATCGAGCAGACGGACTTCCTGCGGCTGCCCCAACAGGTCGCGGAGTTCGAGAAGTTCGTACGAAATCTCAAGGCCACCGGCGGCGGTGACATCCCCGAGTCGGGGCTGGAGGCGCTGGCCCTGGCGATCAACTCCCCCTGGGAGACCGGCCTCGACCGGCGGCGCCACGTCATCGTCATGTTCACGGACGCGCCCGCGCACCCGCTCGGCACGGTGGGTGCCTCGGCACAGACGTATCCGCGGGACATCCCGAGCAGCATGGACGACCTCTTCGAGCAGTGGGGGTACGCCCGCAGCCAGACGGCGGTGATGGAGCAGTCGGCGAAGCGGCTCGTGCTGTTCGCGCCCGAGGAGGAGCCGTGGAAGGAGGCCATCGGGGAGGAGTGGGACCTCACCCTGCACTTCCCGTCCAGGGCGGGCGAGGGCCTGGAGGAGTTCGAGATGGACGAGATCATCGAGACGATCGCGAACAGCCTGTGAGGTTCCAGGTGCAGGGCGCGGACGTCCGGCTCGACCACGACCGGGGGTGGCTGGTCTTCACCTGGGGCCCGGCCGGCGGCACCGACGCCCAGCTGGCCATCCCGCCCGAGCGCTGTGTCTCGGTCCGCGGCCGGTCCGCCGGGCACGGGTCGAGTCTGTGCCTCGCATTCCGGTTCCGGCCCTCGGGGGAGAGCGCCCCCGAGGTCGCGGTGGAGATCGTCGTCGGCCCGGACGGGGCGGAACGGGCCTGGCAGTTCGCGCAGTGGTTCGCCCACCAGTACGGCGTCCAGGACCTCTCCGCCTCCTGGTGGGACCTCGAACCCTCCGCCGCCGAGCGGGAGGAGGCCGACCGGGACTGGCTCACCGCCCCCGTCTCACCGGCGACCCGCGTGCTGCTCCGCTCGGTCATGGCCCGCCTGACCGCCGCGGACACGTGACCCCGGGGAGCGATGATGACCGGGCCGACGTGGCAGTGCTCGGACTGCGACACCTTCAACGACGCGACGGCGCGGGTGTGCGACGTATGCGAGACACCCCGGCGGGCCGCGACGGCCCCCAGGGCCGCCTCCAGCCCGACGAGCGGGGAACCGAGAAGGACGCCGGCCAGGAAGACGCCGCCCCGAACCGGCATCGACCTGGTCGGAGCACGCTCTCCCGTGACGGGGCTGGGATGGGTGTGCCCCAACTGCGGTCACCGAGTCGTCGCGTACTTCACCTGCGACGTCTGCCACACCGGCTGGACACCCGAGGCGACGACGACGGTCCGCGGGAGGCCGCTGACCGGCACCACCCCGCGTCCGACGCCCACGCCGGACTACCCGCGTCCGACGCCCAGGGAGCCGACCAGCGGCGAGATCGTGGCGGGATGCGGCTGCATCCTGTTCATCGCGGCCACCGCCGTCACCCTCGTCGTCCTGCTGATCCTCAACTGGTCGACCGTGACGTCGTTCCTGACGGGCGCCGGCTCCTCGAAGGGCTCCCCGACCCCGTCCCCGACGGTCTCCGCGAGCGGCCCCTGCCCGAAGGCGCTGGCCGCGATGCTGCCGAAGGGCACGGCACCGGGCGCCCGCCTCGTCGCGGCCTACAGCAGGGAGAACGTGAAGGACCGGTACGCGTTCTGCCGTACGAAGGCCGGGAAGGTCTACTACTTCATGGCGAAGAAGACCGGCGCTTCGTACGGCAGGCCCACGGTGGCGACGAGGTCCGGAACCGGGTACCTGGTGCGTTTCCCCGACAGCAGTTTCCGGTTCCGGGAGCTGGAGGTGACGGCCTACGACAAGGACGACAAGGAGCTCTGGAAGGAGAAGCTGACTCCCGAGGCCGCCGTCGACTGACAGTCGAGGACTGCCGGTTGTCGACAGGCGGCCCCGTGCGCTCAGTCCCTCCCGCGCGTCCCCACCGCGTCCTCCACCGGCCCCGCCGGCGCCGGCACCGCGGCCGCCGCGGCCCCGTCCCCGTCGGTGTTGATCTTCTCGACGATCGCGAGCCGCTCCGGGGTGTCCTCCGGCTTCACGTAGCCGATGAGGATGTACAGGACGAGCGACACCGCCAGCGGGATGGAGACCTGGTACTGGAGCGGTACCCCGCCGTCGATCTGCCAGCTGATCGGGTAGTTGACCAGCCAGAAGGCGAGCAGGCCCATCGACCAGCTGGTGAGCGCGGCGGTGGGGCCGGAGCGGCGGAACGGCCGCAGCAGGCCCAGCATCATCGGGATCGCCATCGGGCCCATCAGACCGGCGACCCACTTGATGACGACCGTGATGATGTCCTTGAAGGTGGGGGAGTTGACCTGCGTCGCCGCCGCCATGGACAGGCCGAGGAAGACGACGGTCGTGATCCGCGCGACCCGCAGCCCCTGCCCCTCGCTCCAGGTCCGCGCCCGGCGCCAGATCACCGGCGCGCAGTCCCGGGTGAAGACGGCGGCGATGGCGTTGGCGTCGGAGGAGCACATGGCCATGGTGTGCGAGAAGAAGCCGACGATGACGAGGCCCAACAGGCCGTGCGGCAGCAGCTGTTCGGTCATCAGGCCGTACGAGTCGGAGCCGTCCGTCTTCTGCGACTCGACCAGCAGCGGCGACATCCACATGGGGAAGAAGAGGACCACCGGCCAGACCAGCCACAGGATCGCCGACAGCCGCGCCGAGCGCTCGGCCTCGTACGGAGTGGCGGTGGCCATGTACCGCTGGGCCTGGTTGAGCATGCCGCCGTTGTACTCGAAGAGCTTGATGAAGAGGAAGGCGAGGAGGAAGACCGTCCCGTACGGGCCGACCAGCGGCTCACCGTGGCCCTGGAGCTCCGGCCGGTCCCAGGCGTCGAGGAAGCCGATGCCCTTGTCGTTCAGCTTCATGATGACCGCGACGAACATGGCGACGCCGGCCAGCAACTGGATGACGAACTGGCCGAGTTCGGTGAGCGCGTCGGCCCACAGCCCGCCGATGGTGCAGTAGACGGCGGTGATGCCGCCGGTGATGAGGATGCCCTGGTTGAGGGAGACCCCGGTGAACACGGACAGCAGCGTGGCGATGGCCGCCCACTTGGCGCCCACGTCCACGATCTTCAGCAGCATGCCGGACCAGGCCAGCGCCTGCTGGGTCTTCAGGTCGTAGCGGTTCTTCAGGTACTCCAGCGGGGAGGCCACGTGCAGCCGTGAGCGCAGCCGGTTGATGCGCGGCGCGAACAGCTTCGACCCGATGGCGATGCCGAGCGCGATGGGGAAGGACCACGTCACGAACGACGTGACGCCGTAGGTGTAGGCGATGCCCGCGTAGCCGGTGAACATCACCGCGCTGTATCCGGACATGTGGTGCGAGATGCCGGACAGCCACCACGGCATCTTGCCGCCCGCGGTGAAGAAGTCGCTGACGTTGTCCACCCGTTTGTGCGACCAGACGCCGATCGCCACCATCACGCCGAAGTAGCCGATGAGCACGGCCCAGTCGAGACCGTTCATGTGCGCCCTCCCAGGGTTCAGCCCGGCGCTCATCCTGGGCGCTGTCGCGTGAACACGACAAGCGAGCGTAGGGTCAAGGGAAGGTAAAAATGTTCGAGATGAGGGTCTGAGTTCATCTATGTGAACTCATCGCATCAGCTCCCCGGCGTTGACCAGCAACGACTGTCCCGTCAGAGAACGTGCCCTGTCCGACGTCAGGAACACCACCGCGTCCGCAACGTCCCCGTCCGTGGCGAGATCGGGCAGCGCCATCCGTTCCGTCAGCCGCTTCAGCACGTCTGCCTCGGGTGCGCCCTCCGTCCGCGCCGTGAACTGGACGAACGCCCGCACCGGAGGCCCCCACATCCAGCCCGGCAGCACGGTGTTCACCCGGATCCGGTGCGGACCCAGCTCCCGCGCCAGCGAGTACATCGCGCTCGTCAGCGCCCCCTTCGACGCCGCGTACGCCGCCTGCCGCACCTGCGAGGGCGCGGCGACCGAGGACTGCGTCCCGATGAACACGACCGAGCCCCCGCCCTCCTTCAGGGCCGGCAGGCAGGCCCGCGTCATCCGCAGCGACCCCAGCAGGTTCACGTCGATCACCGACTGCCAGGTGGCGAAGTCGGCGTCCTCGAGACCGCCGAAGTAGGAGTCCCAGGCGGCCACATGGACCACCCCGTCGATCCCCCCGAACCGCTCGCGCGCCAGCGCCGCCAACGCCTCGCACTGCCCCTCGTCCGTGATGTCCGTCGCCAGGTACGCCGTGTGCGCCCCGTCCGGATCGATCTCGGCCGCGCACTTGGCGAGGTTGGCCTCCGTGCGCGCCCCGAGGACCGCGTTCCCCCCGTCGCGCACCACCGTGGCGGCGACCTGGTGACCGAGCCCGGCGCCCACCCCCGACACGACGACGGTCTTGCCCGCGAGCAGTGACATTCCGCTGCCTCCCGACTCTGGACGCAATATCTGACGGCCCGTCAGAGTATGGGTGACCGCAGGAAAGGGGAACCGCATGAGCGAGGACACCCGCAGCGAGACGTACGCCGAACTGGCCGCCGTCGGCCCGTACGGGATCCACCCGGGCCACGCCCTGATCACCATGGTCGAACCGCACCCGGGCCACGAGTACGCCTACAACCGCTGGTACGAGGACGACCACTACTACGCCGGCGCGATGGCGATGCCCTGGATGTACGCCGGGAGGCGCTGGGTGGCCACCCGCGAACTCCAGCTCCTGCGCTATCCGGAGAAGTCGGCGATAGCCCAGCCGGTCACCGCCGGCTGCTACATCTCCACCTACTGGATCACCGCCGGGCGCTACGCCGACCACATGCGCTGGACGGTCGCCATCAACCGCCGCCTCAACCGCGACGCCCGCGTCTACCAGGACCGCACCCACGTCTTCACGGCGTTCCAGGACCACGAGGCCACCGTGTACCGAGACGGCGCGGCGGGCCCCCGCGACTTCCACGCCCTGGACCACCCCTACGCGGGCCTGGTGGTCCAGGTCATCGACGCACACTCCCCCGAGCACCGTGCCGACCTGCTGGAATGGCTGCGCACCCGGCACCTCCCGAAGCGCCTCGCGGGCTCCCCGACGGCCATGGTGACGATCTTCCGGCCCACCCCCCTCCCGCTCGACCGCATGTCGTACGTCAAGCAGGTCGAGGGCGTGGACACCCGGCTCACCCTGCTGTGGTTCGTGGAGCGGGATCCGAGGGAGTGCTGGGAGGACTACTTCACGGGGCTGGACACGGCGGTCGAGGCCGCGTCCATCAGCGGCTCCGCCGCAGGGGGGTGGGGGAGAGTGGAACTGGTGGCACCGTTCGTCCCGACGATCCCGGGGACCGACAGGTACGTGGACCAGCTGCGCTGACGGGACGTCTCAGCGCCACTCCTCCGGGCAAGGCGTCCCCCGCGAGAAGTTGTACGGCGCCGCCAGCCGGTACTCGCCCGCCCGCGGAGCGATCAGCATCGTCCACTTGTCGCCGTGCGCGTCCTCCTCCGTCTCCATCAGGCAGCCGTTGAGGTTGGCGTAGGACTTCGGCCCGTCCGGACGGTTCTTGGACGCCTCCGTCTCCTGCGGCGGGTCCAGCTTCTTGCCGTCGGCGTCGACGAGGCCCAGCCAGGGCGAGTACGGGATACGGATGAGGACGTGCCCCGGCTTGTTCACTCGCATCGTCATCTCGCCCTGCTCGGCCCGCTCGACGACGGCGTTCGGCTCGGCGAGCGGCGCCGGGCGGGTCACCTCGAACAGCTGCCAGTTGGCGTCACCCCACACCTGCCTGAGGTACGGCATGCCGCGCTGCACCAGCTCCCGCTCACGTTCCGCAGCCGAGGGGTCCGGCTCGTCCTTCGGCAGCACCACGAAGTGCACGGCCCAGCGCTTGAGCCACTCGTAGTAGTTCGCGGAGTTGAGGGTGCCGTCGTAGAAGAGCTGGTTGCGCTTCATGTCGGCCTGGCGGTTCCAGCCGCGGGCCAGATTGACGTACGGCGCGAGGGCGGCGGCCTCACGGTGGGAGCGGGCCGGGACCACCTCGACGCGGCCCTTCTCGGCACCGACCTCCTGGAGCTCGTTGACCAGCGGCGCCAGGTCGCGGGCCCAGGACGCCTCCGGGGCGGCGTGGATGATGTCGTCGACCGTCTTGTAGCCGATCCACCCGGCGAAGGTGAGCAGCGCCAGCACGCCCGTGTACCACTTGCGCGAGCGCGGCACCGTGAAGGGCAGCGCGGCCACCAGGGCCGTACCGCCGAAGAGCATCGCGAGCCGGGTGATGTTGGAGCCGATCTGTGAGCTGATCACCCAGACCAGGACGACCGAGAGGCCGTACACCGCGGACACCAGCCGGATCGTCTTCCAGTCCTCGGGCACCAGCAGGAAGGTCACGACGGCGATCAGCAGCGGCAGCAGCACCGAGCCGATCACCATCGGCTGGGTGCCGGAGAAGGGGAACAGCCAGGCCGACAAGGCCACGACCGCGGTCGGCGCCAGCCCCAGCGCCCAGGCCCCCGGCCGCCGCTTCTGCAGGAACAGCGCCACCGCCACGAAGCCCACGAACAGCCCCGCCACCGGCGACGCCATGGTGGCCAGCGCGGCCAGCGGCGCGGCGCACAGGGCCTTCGCCCAGCGCTTGTAGCGCCAGCGGTGCGGCCAGCAGAACACGACGGCGACCGCGCCCAGCGCGAACATCGTGCCCAGCCCGAAGGTCACCCGCCCCGATATGGCGTTGCACACGAGCCCGAAGACCCCGGCGAGGGAAGCCCACAGCGGGTTCTTCACCGAGCGGCTGCGGATCAGGACCAGCGTCAGCAGACCGGCGGAGATCGTGCCAGCGATCATCATCGTCGTACGGACGCCGAGGACCGACATCAGATACGGCGACACCACGCTGTACGACACCGGGTGCATCCCGCCGTACCAGGCCAGGTTGTACGCCGAGTCCGGATGCCGGCCGACGAACTCGGCCCAGGCGTCCTGCGCGGCGAGGTCGCCGCCGCTGCTCGCGAACGTGAAGAACCAGACGACGTGGAGAAGCCCGGCCAGTGCCGTGATCGACAGCACCGGGTGACGCAGAAGACGCTCACGCAGGGCGTGGACGGCGGTGCTCAGACGCGACGGCGGCTCGTCCTCCGTGCGGTTCGGGCCGCTTCCCCGGCGTGGCGCGGGTACGCGTATTCGCGGGCCGGCTCCCCGTCCCGGATCGGCGTCGTCGGCGCGTGTCGGCTCCGCAGTGGCCACGTCTGAGGCACTCCCCGTGCTGTCCCGTCTGCTGTTCTGGCCGCGTCCCGTTTTCCCGCGTGTGGTCGGCCCAGTACCTGAAGGTTCTCCGGTCGCGCCGAGTGAGCGACGACCTGCCCGTTTCGTGACGCTAGCACGCAGCCCGCCGACGAGGCCTGTCGGCGGGCTGCGGTGCCGTGCTGCTTCGCCCTTCCCAGGGTCAGCCGAGGCGGGTCAGCTTGTCCGTGAAGCCCGGTTCGGTCAGGTCCGACTGGAGGGCCACCGGGATCTTGACCGCACCGCTGCTGCCGTCACCCACGGTGAGCGTGCCCACCTCGGTGCCGGCCTTCGCGGTGTGCGGCACCTCGCCGGCGGCGAAGGTCAGCCTCACCTTCAGACCGGACCAGCCGACCGCCTTGACGTCCTTCGTCGCGACGACCGGGGTGCGGCCGCCGAGGCCGTCGTCGACGTACCCGACGACGTCGCCCTTCTTGAGGATCGTCGCCGACTCCAGCGCGTCCTGTGCGGCGCGGATGAGCTTGTCACCGGAGTCGAGAGCGGCGGCGAGGATGCCGCCGCCCGCGTCCGGCTGGCGCACCACCGCGCCGACGACGGTCCGGGTCTCGCCGCCGATCTCCTTCTTCGCGGCGAACACCAGGTTGCCGAGGGCGGAGGTGGTGGTGCCGGTCTTGATGCCGACGACGTTGTTGCGGCCGACCAGCTGGTTCCAGTTGCCGTGGTTGTGGCCCTTGTAGTCGTCGTACGACATCATCGCGGCGACCTCGCGGAAGGCGGGCTCCTTCATCGCCGCCTTGGCCAGCTTCACCTGGTCCACGGCCGTGCTCACGGTGGTGTTGTTCAGGCCCGAGGGGTCGGTGTACGTGGTGTTCGTCATGCCGAGGTCCTCGGCGGTGGCGTTCATCTTCGCCACGAACGCCTTCTCGGAACCGGCGTCCCAACGGGCGAGGAGACGGGCGACGTTGTTCGCGGATGCGATCAGGATGCTCTCCAGGGCCTCGCGCTGGGAGATCTTGTCGCCCTTGGTCACGTTGACCGTCGACTCCTGGCCCGCGTCGGACTGGTCCTCGGCGGCCTGGTCGATCTCGATCTTCGGGCCCTCGGCGCCGCTGTCGAGCTTGTGCTCGCGCAGGATGACGTACGCGGTCATGACCTTGGCCACGCTGGCGATCGGCACGGGCTTCTGGTCGCCCGAGGAGCCGAAGGTGCCGATGCCGTCGACGTCGAGGGCGGCCTGGCCGTCGGCGGGCCACGGGATGTCGACCTTGGCGCCGTCGAAGGTGTAGGTGTCCTCGGCGGTGAGGTCGAGGGTGGGGGTCGGGAGGGGGCGCATGCTCTGTACGACCGCGAAGACGATCGCCAGCAGCAGCACCAGCGGGGTCCAGATCTTGACCCGCCGGATGGCCGTGCGGACGGGGGTGTCCGGGGGCGGCGGCGTGTTCGTCAGCTCGGCCAGCAGGTCCAGCGGGGGCCTGGGCGGCAGGGGTTGCTGGGTGGTGCGCTCGGGGCCGACCTGGGGGACCGCGGCGGTGACGTCGGGGGCGGGGCCGGGGGCCGGGACCGGGGGCTTGGGGGTGTCCTGCTTGATGTCGGGCTTGAGTGCGACGAACTTGCTGGTGCGCTCGGAGGGGGTCTCGGCGTCGGGCTTGGGGGCCTTCAGCATGGTGGTGGGCTGGTCGGCGGGGGGCTCCGCGGGGGGCTCCGCGGGGCGTACGGCCTTGAAGACGGCGGTCGGCTGATCGACGACCTTGGCCTTGGCGGGGGATGCCGGGGCCGGCTCGTCGTCGTCAGCGTCCTCGGCTTCGCCTTCGGCCTTGGTGTTCCCACCCGCACCGCCCGTGCGGGTCTCGTCGTCGGGTGCGGGTGGCCCCTGCGGGGCGTCGTCGCCGTCGGCGGCCTCGGGTGCGTCCTCGTCGGAGGCCTCGGCTTCGCCTTCGGCCGTCGTGTTCCCACCCGCACCGCCCGTGCGGGTCTCGTCGTCGGGTGCGGGTGGCCCCTGCGGGGCGTCCTCGCCGTCGGCGGCCTCGGGTGCGTCGTCCGCGTCGGACGCCGCCGCGGGCTCGTCCGAGCTGTCGTCCTCCTCGACGCCCTCGTCGTCGCTCGCGTCGGCGGCCGCGGGTGCGTCCTCGTCCGCGTCCGGCGTCGCCTTCGCGTCCTCGGTGTCCTCGGAGGCCACCCAAGCCGCCACAGCCGCCCTCAGCCGATCGTCGCCCTTGCCCTCGGCGTCGTCAGCCTCGCCCTTCGCGCTGTCGTCCTCGGCATCCTCGACCGCGTCCACCGTGCCCTCGGCATCAGCGTCCTGCGCCTCGGCATCAGCCTCGGTGTCCTCGGTCACTGCGGCGTCCGCCTCGGCGTCCTCGGTCTCCGCGGCGTCCGCCTCGGTGTCCTCGGCGTCGTCGTCCGCCCCGGCCTTCTTCGTCTTCGCCCTCACCGCGTCCAGCTCCTGCCGGGACAGGACCCTCGTCGCGGTGTCCACGCCGCCCCGCTCGGCGGCAGCGGTCTCGCGGGCCACCGCCAGGCGGGGGTCCGGGCGGGCGGGGGTGGGCTCGTCTGATTCGGGAACCGGGACCGCGCTCCCCGACGTCGGTTCTGCCGACGACTCGCGCTGCTTCGACCTGTCGGGGGACTCGCCCGCCACCGATGCCTCCTCCATGTGCCGCCGCACGCCTCGCGTGCGTCTGCCGAACCGTGAGCCGTCGCCCGGGCACCGTGCCCGTACGACCCCCCGTGCCGCTGTCCGAACCATGTACCAGTGTCCAGGGCGCGGACCTCAACTCATGCGGTAGACGAGAACGACATACCTACCGGTTCCCTTACGAAGCGGTCACGCACCCTCGACAGATGAATGTGAGAGGGGTCACCCTGTCTTTCATCCACGCGGGGAGGCATGGATGGGCAGGAGCCGCAGAACGATTCCGGAGGAGCTTCTGCTGCTGGCGTTGGACCCGACCACGGGTACCACCGCACAGCCGCAGTCGCTCGACCTTGGTCTGGCCGGAGCGCAGCTAGTGGAGCTGGCGCTGGCCGGACGGATAGCCCCAGACGGGGATCGTATCGCCGTGGTGGCACCACGGCCGACTGGAGATCCGACACTGGACTGCGCGTTGGAGTTGCTGCGAAGGCGTGGCGCTCCCGTACGTGCCGTCCACTGGATCGGCGGGCCCCGGCTGGGGCTGCGCCAGACCTACCTCTCGCATCTGGAACGGTGCGGCATGGTGCATGCCGTGGCGGGTCAGATGTGCGGGGTGTTGCCGACGACTCGTTACCAGGCGACGGACAACGCCATCAGCCGGGAGATCAGGGCCCGGCTGGATTCAGCGATCCGTACCGGCGTACCGCCGGACCCACGGACCGCTGCGCTCGCCGCACTGGCTCACGCGGTCGGCCTCGGCAAGCACCTGTATCCGGGGAACGAGGGCAGGTCCTCGCGTTCCCGGCTGCGGGATCTGATCAGGCACGACCCCATGGGCGGTCTCGTGGCGCACGCCGTGATGGACGTCCAGAACGGCGTGGCGGCCCAGCCGCGTCGTAGCCCGGCCCCGGCGACCGGCCGTCAGGCCGCCCCCGGCGGCAGGGCGACGGAACCCGCCCGTGGTGTTCCGGCGCAGCCGCGCCGCGGATCCATGGCGCGTGTCGTGGCCCACTGAGCCGCAGGCAGTCCACGACACGACCCGCACCACCGGGCCTTCGCACCACCGGGCCCCGCGCAACAGGGCCATCGCTCCACCAGCACCGCACGCACCAACGCGCAATGCACCGCACGCGCGCATCACATGCTCCATACGCACGCCACGCGCAGCGCCGCGCCGCCGTCCCCACGACCGGTTCGGGAGCCGCTGTCCGCGCGGGGTGACGGGACCGCACGTCCGGACGACGACCCGGTCCCGTCGCCCCGCGCGGCCGTATGCGCCGGGATGTGCCGGGGTTTTGCGGGGGTGTCCCCGAACTGGCGTGTATCCAGCGCATATCCACCGTTTGCCAGCGGTAGTAAGCACCTTGGTGGCAGTCTGCTCAACAGCAGATACGCAAAGTCGCAATCACAGGCAGGCAGCCGGAGGTGCACGTCCCGTGGCGTCCAATGTCAATCCCACCGTCAGGCGACGCCGGCTGGGCCAGGAGCTGCGCCGGCTCCGCGAGCTCAAGGGCATGACGGCCGAAGAGGTGGCCGAGCGGCTGCTGGTGTCGCAGTCGAAGATCAGCAGGCTGGAGAACGGGCGGCGCAGCATCAGCCAGCGCGACGTCCGCGATCTGTGCGGGGTCTACGAAGTGGAGGACCATCGCATCGTCGACTCGCTGATGCAGATGGCCAAGGATTCGCGGCAGCAAGGGTGGTGGCATTCGTTCGGCGACATCCCCTACAGCGTCTACATCGGGCTGGAGACGGACGCGGCCAGTCTGCGGGTGTACGACCCGCAGGTCGTGCCGGGGCTGTTGCAGACCAAGCAGTACGCGGAGGCCCTGATCGCCGGGGCGTTGCCGGAGACGGCGTCGGCCGAGATCGAGAAGCGGGTCCAGGTGCGGATGCGCCGACAGGAACGAATCTCCACCGAGGAGAACCCGCTCCGGCTGTGGACCGTCCTGGACGAGGCCGCCCTGCGCCGGGTCGTCGGCAACAAGTCCCTCATGCGCGACCAGTTGGAGCAGCTCGTCGAGCAGTCCCAGCTGCCGCACGTCACCGTGCAGGTCATCCCGTTCGACATGGGCGCGCACCCGGGCCTCAACGGGCAGTACGCGATCCTGGAGTTCCCGGACGCGGCCGACTCCAGCGTCGTCTACATCGAGGGCGTCACCAGCGACCTGTACCTGGAGAAGGCGAACGACGTGCAGAAGTACAGCGTGATGTACGAGCACCTGAGGGCGCAGGCCCTGAACGTCGAGCAGTCCCGGCAGTTCATCGCGGACATCGCCAAGGAGTACGCGCGCTGAGAAGCGCCGTACGGTACACCGTCCCCTGGGCAGGACGGAAGACTCCACTGGAATATGCCACCCACCCGAGTGAATAGTCGCTTCGTCAGCCGATGTTGGCGAGTAGCGTCGATCACGCCACCGAGAAACAAGGTTGGCGCGAATCGCGCTGCGCGTTCCGGTCCGGACGCGCGGTGCGGTGACAGCAACTCAACATCTGGCAATTCGGAGCAAACATGGCAATTCGTCAGGGCGCCACGGACACGTGGACCAAGTCCTCGTACTCCACAGGGAACGGCGCGTGCGTCGAGATCAAGTCGCCGGTCACGGCGGCCATGGCGGTGCGGGACTCCAAGGTTCCCGAGGGCCCGATCCTGGCGTTCCCCGCGACCGCGTGGAACACCTTCGTGGCGTCGGTCAAGGCGTGAGGGGCGGTTCCGGCTGATCCTCGCCCAAGACCGACCGCACGAACCACAACTGCACAAGCACCACAGGAAGAGCCCTCTCGACCAGCCCGCCGTCCTTGCCGAGAGGGCTCGGCTGTGCCCCGGCCCCTACGGCCCGGCCGCCCGCCGGGTCATCGCACCGGGAATGCCACGTCGCACACCGGGTCCTGTGGCCCCGCCGCATCCCAGTCCGCGAAGTACACCTCCCGGCACGGGCCCGCCTGCCACAGCCCCTGCTGCGGGATCCACTCCTCCACCGCTTCGAACGCGGCCAGGATCTGCGGATGGGCCACCTGCGCCTTGGAGATCCGGGTGTAGGCGAGCCGCTGAGCCGGCTCGACGCGTACCTTCGTCTCCCGTGTCCGGCCCTGCCGCTCGACCCACGCCCGGGCCGCCGCTTCGTCGGCCACCGGCACGCACGACTCGGCCGGTCCGTCGCTCTCCATCGACACGTCGGAGTGGTACACGACGAACGGCGCCGCCGTGATCCCGCCGCACTCCTGCGCCGCCGACTCCAACCGGCCCAGCGACGCGCCGATCCACGCGGGCAGCTCGCCCGCCAGCACGTGCCGCGTCTCGGTGATCAGCACCTGCTCGAGCACCTCCACCGTCTCGACCACGAACTTCCCGTACATCTCGGAGCTCCTCCCCGACAGCCGTCCACGGAGGTACTCGGCGAGCGTCCGCTGCCCCGCGAGCCGCGCCTCGACATCCGCCCAGTACACGTCGAGCCGGGCAGTGGCCGCGGCCCCGTCCGGCGCCTCGACCACCTCCGCGACCCGCGCGAGCGGCATGTCCAGCTGGCGCAGCAGCGCCACCAGGCGGGCACGCTCGATCTGGCCGACGCGGTAGTAGCGGTAGCCGCTGACCTCGTCGACCCGCGCGGGGGGCAGCAGCCCCAGACGGTCGTACAGGCGCAGCGCCTTGGCCGACAGCCTGGCCCGTGCCGCGAACGCGCCGATGGTGAGCAGTTCGTCGTCCACGGCCCTCATCCTCCGTCACCGGGCGGCCGTTCCGCCCGGTGCGAAGGACACTCGGCCCTGCCCCAGGGGCAAGGTCAACCCCCGGCTACGCCAGCTGGCCCTCGACGGCGGCCACCAGCTCCGCGGCCTCCGGCTCGGTCTGCGGCGAGAAGCGGGCGACGACGGTGCCGTCCCGGCCGATCAGGAACTTCTCGAAGTTCCAGCGGATGTCACCGCTGTGCCCCTCGGCGTCGGCGAACCCGACCAGACGCTCGTACAGCGGGTGCCGGCCCTCCCCGTTCACCTCGACCTTCTCGGTCATCGGGAAGGTCACGCCGTACGTCGCCGAGCAGAACTCGGCGATCTCCTCGGCGCTGCCGGGCTCCTGGCCGAGGAACTGGTTGCAGGGCACCCCGAGCACGGTGAAGCCGCGCTCCGCGTACCGCTCCTGGAGCTTCTCCAGGCCGTTGTACTGCGGGGTGAGGCCGCACTTGGAGGCGACGTTCACGATGAGGACCGGCCGGCCGGCGTACTGGGCGAGGTCGGCGGCGCCGCCGGTGAGGGCGTTGATCTCGACGTCGAGGGGGGAGTTGCTGTCATGGGTCGTCATGAAACGGATGCTAACTCCGCTACGTGTCGCGCCGGCGCCGGGCGTCGACGAGAGCGTCCCCCGCCGCGGTCCGCGAGTACAGCACCGACCGCCCCGCCCGCCGCCGCTCCACCAGCCCCGCGTCCAGCAGCACCCGCAGATGCCGGCCCACCGAGCCGAGTGCCTGGCCGGTCACGGCGACGAGCTGGCTGGTGCT
Source organism: Streptomyces sp. NPDC028907 (assembly GCF_055564995.1). Taxonomy (NCBI): domain Bacteria; kingdom Bacillati; phylum Actinomycetota; class Actinomycetes; order Kitasatosporales; family Streptomycetaceae; genus Streptomyces; species Streptomyces sp. NPDC028907. Next base: position 326,975 of record NZ_JBVHVE010000002.1, on the reverse strand, counting down.
CAGCGGGGAGCCGAGGAGGACGAGGACCGTGGCCCGGGCCGGTCCCAGCAGGGCCCCCAGGCTCGCGGGGGCGGTCCGGGCGCCCGGATCGGTGAGGGCGCCCGTGCAGGCGTAGACGAGCGCGTAGCGATCGGGCTCCTCCCAGGAGACCCAGCCGGCCCTCGGGGTGACCGGCATGAAGACCAGCTCGGCGCCGGAGATCTCGCGGGGCGGGTACTCGTGCAGGTTCACCTGGAGCCGGTTCCCGCCGAGCCAGCGGGTCTGCCCCGGCCGCAGGGAGTCCAGCACCGCCGCCCAGCCGCCCTGGCTCACCCGCGCGGTCCGGGCGGCCACGTCCGCCTCCAGGATCCGCCGGCGCCGGTCCCAGTACGGCCGTACGGTCCGGGTCCAGACGTACTCCAGGAGCGCGGCGGCTCGGTCGGGGAGGTCGTCGCGGTCGAGTACGGCGGGGAGCGGACCGGCGCGGGAGACGGTGAGGTGGGCGCGTGCGGCGGCCGGGTCGGCCGAGCGCACCCGGGCGAGGACCTCCTCGAAGCTCTCCCCGTCCTTGGGGGTGGGGGTGATGAAGTCGGCGATCCAGGACCGGCCGAGGGCGGCGCGTACGAGCTGTGCGGTCGTGGGGTCGGCGGCCAGGCGGGCGCGGTAGGCGGGCAGATGGGCGCGGAGCCAGGCCCGCTCGCCGGGGTGCGCGGGCGTGCCGGCGTGCAGCAGCTTCAGGCTCGCGAAGGTCTCGGTGAACGGGGAGAGGACGAAGCGGCTGCGGACGAGCGTGTCCGCGTTGAGCTGCCACCACCCCATGCGCACCCCCGGTGTTTCGCGTCCGCGCGAAACAATACGACCCGTCGCGTCCGGCGCCGCAGACTCCGCGCATGCGCAGCTACCGCGAGCTCTTCCGCACCCCCGAGTTCACCCCGTTCTTCCTCGCCTCCGCCGCCCAGGGCGCGGCCCTGACGATCGGCGGGCTGGCGCTCGCCACGCTGGTCTACCGGGCCACCGACTCGCCTCTGTTGTCCGCGGTCAGCATGTTCGGGCCCCAGCTCGCGCAGATGCTCGGGGCGACCTTTCTCCTGTCGGGCGCCGACCGGCTGCCCCCGCGGGCGACGCTGAGCAGCATCAGCCTCGCCTTCGCCGCCTGTACGACGGTGCTTGCGCTGCCCGGTCTGCCCGTCGGGGCGATCTTCGGCGTCGTCTTCCTCCAGGGCCTGATCGCCTCGCTGGGCGGGGGAGTGACCGGCGGCCTGCTCAACGAGATCCTGCCCAAGGACGGCTTCGTACTGGGCCGTTCGGTGTTCAACATGGTCTTCGGGCTGGTGCAGGTCGTCGGGTTCGCGACGGGCGGCGCCCTGCTGACGCTGCTGTCCCCCCGGACCTGTCTGCTGCTGTCGGCGGCGCTGTACGCCACCGCGTCCCTCGTCTTCCGCCTGGGCCTGACCGACCGTCCGCCCCGCGACTCGGGCCGCCCGTCCGTCGCGGCGACCTGGCGCACCAACGCCCTCCTGTGGTCCTCGCGCCCCCGCCGCCTCACCTACCTCGGCCTGTGGATCCCGAACGGTCTGATCGTCGGCTGTGAATCCCTCTACGTCTCCTACGACTCCGGGGCCGCCGGCGCCCTGTTCGCCTCCGCGGCGCTGGGCATGTTCGTCGGCGATCTGACCGTCGGCCGCTTCGTACCGCCCGCCCTGCGCCCCCGCCTGCCCGTCCCGCTGCTGCTTCTGCTCGCCGCGCCGTACCTGCTCTTCGCGCTGCGGCCGGGCATGCCCTGGGCCGCCCTGGCCGTGTGCGTCGCCTCCGTGGGCTTCGGCGCGAGCCTCGCGCAACAGGAGCGCCTCATGGCCCTCACCCCCGACGAACTCGCGGGCCACGCCCTCGGGTTGCGTGCCGCCGGGATGCTCACCATGCAGGGGCTCGGCGCCGCCCTCGCCGGCTCGATCGCCCAACTGACCTCGCCCGCGACGGCGATGACGGCCATGGCGGTCGCCTCGCTGGCGGTGACCGTGACCCTTGGGGTGGCGGGCCGTGGGGACGCGCGGGGCGCGGAGAGGGGAGTTTCTCCCACCGACTTCCGAGCCCCGGTGTCGCCAGAATGAGGGCACGGGCGCTTCGGCCCCCGTACCGGAAGCACGAAAGGGGGCGCTCCTGGGGCGGGGGGCCGGCTGCACGCCCCCCGCCCCGCCCGCGCCGCTAGCAGTTGGCCACGGTCTTGGCGCTCTCGGCCTTGTCGTTGAAGATCCACCAGTTCTTCAGGTTGTTGATGGAGCTGTGCTTCACGACGCACATCGACCTACCGGAGTAGTCGTCGTTGTCGTAGAGCCGAATGTTGTAGTTGGTGTTGTTGATCAGCGACGTGATCTCGTTGTCCCCGTTCCAACCGTCGATCTGGTACTTCTGGTTGGTGCCGGTGGGCTTCCAGTTGACGTACTTGCTGCCGGTGTAGCTGGCGTCCTCGTACATGCACATACGGCCGGTGTCGCAGCGCACGACCCGAGTCGAGGCCGCGGTGCTCTCCTGCGCATGCGCCGGGACGGTGCCGAGGGCGAAGATCGCAGCCGTGGCGGCGAAACCGACGGCCGCCCCGCGACCGACGTGTCCCACGAGGGTCTTCCTCTTCGAACCAGTCATGTGTTGTTCCCCCTTGTCATGAGGCACCCGAGGGTGCCGATGGTCCTGACCGAAACCCTTCGGAAGTGGTCGTGTTTGCGCATTGCGCAACCGAAGAGGATCGGTGGGGGAGTCTAGGAGGGCGACCAGTTTTCGATCAAAGGATTTTCCGATCAAGCGGCCCGCCGACACTGTTCCGGCGCGCCAGCTCACGGGGACCCCGTGGCCGCACCTTCTGTAACCGTTCCAGTTCGCACTGTTGACACCCCCCTCGTCAGCCTTTACTGTCGCGGCCAATATTTCGAACATGTGGCTATATTTCGAACGTTGAAAGGCGAGTGCCCTGTGCGTTGCCGGAATCAGCACGCACATGGTCGGAACGCGGCACCGTTTCGAACCATGTGCCGGGCCGCCCCGACCTTGACGACCTCGGCTGCTCCGTGCGGATCCACGAGAGCGCCGAGCCGATCCGCCACGGCGCACGCCTCTGTCTGAAGTCCGGCCTGTCCAGGGGCGCCCGGGGGGCTACCCGCACGGCCCCCGTCTGCGGGACCTGACCCTCGACACCGCCCGGAAGCGGGTGCGGCGCGTCCCGCTCGGTTCGCGCTGCCCGCCGACTGCCCGGCCCGCTCCACCGCTTCTCCTCGGCGTCCCTGCGCCGTCATCCCCACAACGACGAGAAGGACAAGGAACGAATCACCATGCTCAATCGAAGAACCGTCCTCGGCGGAGCCGCCTCCCTCGGCTTCGCCTTGTCCGCCTGCGGCAACGGCAGTGACGGCGGCTCAAAGAACAGGTCCGAGGGCGGTACTGTCGGCGTCGCCATGCCGACCCGGGCCTCCGAGCGCTGGCTCACCGACGGCAAGAGCGTGGTCGCCGACCTCAAGGCCCGGGGGTACAAGAGCAAGCTGGTCTACGGCGACGACGACCCGAAGGCCCAGGTCTCACAGATCGCGGAACTGATCCGGCAGGGCGTCGACGCCCTGATCGTCGCGGCCATCGACAACAAGTCGCTGAACGGCGTGCTTCAACAAGCAGCCGACGCGGACATTCCGGTGATCTCCTACGACCGGCTCATCCTCGGCACGAAGAACGTCGACTACTACGTTTCCTTCGACAACGAGATGGTCGGCTTGATCCAGGCCCACTACATCATCGACAAGCTCGGCCTGGAGGACGGCAAAGGCCCGTTCAACATCGAGTTGTTCGCCGGTTCCCCCGACGACAACAACACCAAGTACTTCTTCGACGGTTCGATGACGCACCTGCAGTCGTTTCTGGACAGCAGGCAGTTGGTCGTCCGGTCCGGCGAGACCGAACTCAACCAGATCACCACTCCTCGCTGGGACGGGCCCACCGCGCAGAGGCGCATGAGCGGCCTCCTCACCAAGTGGTACCGCGGTGAGCGGGTCGACGCGGTGCTGTCACCGTACGACGGCATCTCCAGGGGCGTGTTGTCCGCGCTGAAGTCCGCCGGCTACGGCTCCGGCATCCAGCCCCTCCCGGTCATCACCGGTCAGGACGCCGAACTGGCGTCGGTGAGGTCGATCATCGCGGGCGAGCAGTCGCAGACCGTCTACAAGGACGTCCGTCGGCTCGCCGAGGCCGCCGCAGCCATGGTCGACGACCTGCTCAAGGACAGGGTGCCGTCGGTGGACGACGCCGTGGGTTACAACAACGGCGTCAAGGCCGTGCCCGCCGTCCTGCTGCAGCCCGCGGGCGTCGACAAGACCAACTACGACACCCTTGTCGAGGACGGCTACTTCACCGCCGACGAGCTCAAGTAGCGGCACGCCAGAAGCTCACCCTTGAGGAGGAGGAACCGGGAAGAGCAGGCAGCTGCTGGTGGCGTGGGCGAGCAGACGGTCCTTCGTGTCCACCAACTGCGCTTGGGCGAGGGCGGTTCGGCTGCCTTTGTTGACAACCGTGCCGACGGCGCGCACCGTGCCCGTCTCCGCGGTGATCCGCCGCAGGAACTTCACCGTCAGGTCGAGTGAGGTGTACGCCATGCCTTGCGGGAGGGTGGTCTGGACGGCGCATCCCGCGGCAGAGTCGAGCAGGGTGGCGAAGATGCCGCCGTGCACGCTGCCGATCGGGTTGTAGTGCTCCTCGCCCGGCGTCAGGGAGAAGACCACCCTGCCGGGCTCCACCTCGTCCAGGCGGAGGTCGATGGCGTAGCCGATGGGCGCCCCCGGCAGTCGCCCCGCCTGCAACTCGCGCAGGAAGTCGATGCCGGCCATGCGTCCGGCCGCTTCCGCCGAGACCGCGGGATCTTCCCATTGGTACGTACGTGTTCGTCCCACGACCGAGCGCCCTTCCCATCTGACTTTTGCAGGTGAAGCTAGCTTCCCGCTCAGCTGACTGTCAATGACGAAGCCAGGCCTTACGATGGCCGAATGGAGTGGCTTGAGGCGAGCACGGAGAACTGCCCCGTCCAGCGCACGCTCGACGTGGTCGGAGAGAAATGGACGTTGCTGATCCTGCGGGACGCCGTCAACGGAGTCCGCCGCTTCGACGACTTCCACCGCCACATCGGCCTGTCGGAGGCCGTCCTCAGCGACCGCCTGAGGAAACTGATCGCGGCCGGCATCCTGAAGGCGGTCCCCTACCGGGAGCCGGGCAGCCGCTCCCGCAACGAGTACCGCCTGACCCGCAAGGGCTGGGACCTGTGGCCCGTCCTGATGGCGCTGAGTCAGTGGGGCGAGGCGTACGCCCTCGACGACTCCGAGAGTCCTGTGCTGGACGTTCGCCACACCGACTGCGACGCTCCGGTCCGCGTCGTCGTCGAGTGCTCCGAGGGGCACTCCTCGCTCACCCCCAGGCACGTCACCGCCCGGCTGGGACCCGGTGCCCGGCCTCGGTCGTGAGCAGTCCTTGCTCAGGTGCCCAGGTGTCGGCGCAGCCACTGGCCCATCTGCTGGATGGCCCGGTCGACCTCGGGCACGCGTCCCGCGCCCAGGACGAACGAGTGCTGTCCTTCGGGCAGCGGGTGGACCTCGGAGGTGACCTTGAAGTCCGCGAGGCGGCGGGCGAGGTGGGCGCCGTCGTCGGCGAGGGTCTCGTGTTCGCCGTAGTGGACGCTGGTGGGCGGCAGACCGGTCAGGTCGGCGTTCACGAGGCTGATCCCGGGGGCGGCGAAGTCCACTCCGGGCTCCTGCAGCCAGGATGCCCGGAACAGTTCGAGGGTGCTCCTGCTGAGCATCTTGTCGTTGTCCTCGTTCTCGTCCACCGACGCGTTCTGGAGGGTGAGGTCGGTCCACGGCGAGACGCTGACGATCGCGCCCGGGGCCGCCTCGCCCTTCGCGAGCAGGCGCAGCGGCAGCATCACGGCGAGGGTGCCGCCGATCGAGTGGCCCGTGCTGCCGATGTTCCGCGGCTCGTAGCCCTGGGAGAGCAGCCATCGGTAGGCGGTCTCGGCGTCGTCGAGCTGTGCCGGGTGGGGGTGTTCGGGTGCCAGGCGGAAGTCCACGACGAGGGAGCGGGCGCCGGCGGCCTTGGCTATGTGGCCGGCGGCCTTGCGGTCCGAGTGCATCGAGGCGGTGACCGACCCGCCGAAGTGGAAGTGGAGCAGCGCGCGGTCGGGGTGGGCGTCCTCGGGAATGCACCACAGGGCGGGGACGCCGCCCGCGTCGACTTCGGCGTAGGTGACGCCTTCCGGTTCGGCCGACGCCCGGTGGTTCGTCTCGACGATGTCGCGGATGACGGCGAGGTCGAGGCCCGGTGTCGAGGCCTTCGCGCTCACGCTTCCGATGAACTGTGCGAACTGCTGTGCCTCTGGGCTTGCTCCCATGGCCGTGCTCCTTCGCGGTTCGGTGCCACGCCCACTGTTCGCGGGGGGCCGGTTCATGTGCTGGTCATGACGCCATGAGCTGAGTGCGTAAAGTGAACCCAGAGGGGATGGCGGGCACGAGTGTGCGGGCGGCCGGTCAGTCGTTGTCGGGCGCCATGGAGACCACGACCTTGCCGGCCCTGGTCCGGCTCTGCTCGACGTACGCCATCGCCTCCAGCGTCTGGTCGAACGGGAAGACCCTGTCGATGACCGGGCGGAGCTTCCCGCTGTCGTACAGGGCGCCGAGTTTGCGCAGCTGGGAGCCGTTGGCCTGCATGAAGAAGAACTCGTAGCGCGCTCCAAGCGCCTTGGCCTGCTTGCGGACCTTGCGGCTGAGGGCGTTCATGAGGGCACCCAGGGGGAAAGGGGCTCCCAGCTGCTTGGCGAACTCGGCGTCCGGCGGGCCGGCGACGCCGATGGCCAGGCCGCCGGGCTTCAGCACGGTCAGCGACTTCTCCAGGTTCGCCCCGCCCAGGGAGTCCAGTACCAGGTCGTAGCCGGACAGCGTCTTCGAGAAGTCTTCCTTGGTGTAGTCGACGACGACGTCGGCGCCGAGGCTCCTGACCAGCTTCTCGGAGTCGGTGCCTGCCGTCGTCGCCACCGTGGCGCCGAGGTGCTTGGCGAGCTGGATGACCGTCGATCCAAGGCCCCCGGCACCGGCGTGCACGAGCACCTTCTGGCCCGGCCCGAGGCGGGCGCGGTCGACGAGGATCTGCCAGGCGGCCAGGGCCACGAGAGGCACCGCGGCTGCCTCCTGGGCGGTGAGCGAGGCCGGCTTGGGCGCGACGTCGTCCTCGTCGATGGCGATGAACTCCGCGAAACCCCCGATCCGAAGGTCGCGCGGACGGGCGTAGACCTCGTCGCCGACCTTGAAGCCGCGTACGGCGGAGCCGACCCGCACCACGACGCCGGCCACGTCGTGGCCCAGCGCGAACGGGCGCCGGTACTTCAGGAGGAGCTTGAACTCCCCGTCGCGGACCATCTTGTCGAGCGGGTTGATGCCGGCGGCGCTCACTCGCACCAGGACATCGCGGTCCCGGACGGTGGGCTCGGGCACCCGTGCGGCGCGTGCGCCGTCCTTGCCGTACTTCTCGACGACGAATGCCTTCATGCCGGCCGCCTTACTGGGTGATCTTCCCGGTGGTGGATGCGCGTCGCGCGCCGGCCATGACACTACTGGCTGTGTATATATAAGTAAACTCAGGTGAGGCTAGAATCACCCCATGAATGCGTGGACCGAAGCTGTTCAGGACGCCGGCATGGACCCCCGTCTCGACCGGGACGTGTCGAACTGCTCCATCGCACGGACCCTTGAGATCGTGGGGGAGAAGTGGACGATCCTGATCCTGCGCGAGGTCTGGTACGGCTCGTCCCGCTTCAGCGACTTCGAACGCGTCCTCGGCTGCCCTCGCAACCTCCTCGCGGCGCGGCTTCGCATGCTCGTGGACGAAGGGATCCTGGCCACCGAGACCTACAAGGAGCCCGGCTCGCGGAGCCGGCCCAAGTACGTGATCACTCCCAAGGGCATGGATCTGGTCCCGGCCGTGCTGGGGCTCCTGCAGTGGGGGGACCGATACCGTGCCGACCCCGAGGGGCCCGCCGTGCTGGCGAGGCACCGCGCATGTGGCGCGCACGTCGACGTCCAGATCCGCTGCGAACAAGGCCATGCCGTGCAGGCGCAAGACATCGAGAGCGTTCCCGGCCCTGCCTTTCGCATGAAGCCCGCCGGGTGAGCCGCAGTCAGTTGACGCTGCGCCAGATGTGATGCTCCGCCTCCTCGTCGTAGTCGTCCCCGCCCTCGTCGTCGCGGGTCGCCGGCTGGGGTGTCAGGAAGTGGTCGTGGTACCTGTCCCTGTTGTTCTGCTGCATGAGCTCACGCATGGAAGTGGTCCTTCCTCGTCGTCAGGGCTGTCTCACGAACGGAGTTCACGAACTGAGGTTCTGAGGGCGGTTCACCCGCGGAGGAACCCACCGCGGCGACGTATCCGTCAGGGAGCCGGAGGGCTCTGAACTCCGCCACCGCGTAAGGGGTGCGCGCGGCGAGCGGGAAGCGGGCGCCCCAGCACTCGAACTCGATGCGGCGCAGGCCCGCACGCAGGCCCTGCCCGGTCAGTTTGGCCGCCGCCTCCTTCAGCACCCACAGAGCGGCCCGGCGTTCCGCGTCCCGCGGCACGGCCCGCAGCGCCGCCCGCTCGCCGGGACCGAGGAAGGCGTCGTCGGGCAGCCGGGTCACGCGTGCCACCTGCTCCGTGTCGACACCGACCCGCGCCCCGAGTCCCACGGCCGCCAGTGCGTACCGGCCGCTGTGGGCGATGCTCAGTGACAACTGCGGCCTGCCCACCACATACGGCCGGCCGCCGGGACGCTGCCCGGTGCACAGGCTCGTCCAAGGCGTGCCGATCATCGACGCGGCTGCCCGGCGGGCCAGCCACCGCCCGATCAGCGAACGCGTCCGGTCCGCGGCCACCCGCTTGCGCAGGATCCGTTCGCGGTCGGCCGCGGGCAGCGTCTCGAACACCCTGCGCGCGAGTTCCTCGGTGCCCGGTGAACGCAGATCGTGTGCGAGGAGGAGCACGCGCGGCGGGGCGGCGGCGACCGGCGTCATACGCTCTCCAGGCCCAGCCGTCCGAGGTGCGCGGTCACCGCCGCGGCGCTCCCCGCCTCCGCCGGCTCCTTCCTCGGACCGGCGGCCGCGGCGTGCACCACTCCGGGCGCGAAGATGCTCAGGGCCACCAGCAGCGGGTGGTCGGCGTCCTCGGTCATCTGGTCGGTGGTGTCCACCAGGGCCCTCATCGGGCACCCTCGGACCGCTCGGCCCGGCGCCACACGAGGACACGCCGCCGCGGCCGCGCGTCCACCTCCCGGGTGGCGCGAACGGTGAGGACGTCTCCGTCGAGTTCGACGTCCCGCGACTGCTCGATGCCGATCCAGTCGGGGCGTGAGGAGATCCGGATGTGGTGGACGACCTTCCCGTCCCGCACCCGCCACTCGCCCGCGTAGCCCATGTAGCCGGGGCCCGGTGCCCCAGCCGGTGCGGTGGGCATCATGCTCACCGAGACGTGGCCGTCGGGCGTGTAGATCAGCATGCCCGACGGGGACGGCCCCAGCGGGCCCTCTCCCACGGGCCGCCCGGCCGTGTCCACGTCGTGGAAGGCACTCAGATGCCACACACCGACGATGTCCTGTGTCATGTCTGCTCCTGCTTTCCTGGCGTGGGTCTGATCGGGTCGCTCGTACGGTCGGGGGGCGACGGGTCCGCCCGGGCACGTCGGCAGATCACGCGCTGCCGGGGGAGATCAGCGCGAGGTTCCGTTCCGCCTCCCGCGACCGCAGGCACTCCTCCGCGAAGCCGAGGGCCCTGAGGTGGTAGGCGCGGGCCATCCAGCCGAGGCTGATGTTGTGACCGGCGTCGGGCTGATGCTCCGTCACCACACGGGGCGCCGAGCTCAGCTGGGACCGCAGCCGGGCGACGGCCTGCTGGTCGTGCTGCCACCAGACCTCGTGCTCGGCGAAGGTGAACCGGACCGGTACCCGGATCCGCCCGGCGAACCCGGCGAACTCCTCCGGCCAGCGGACGGCGTCCGCGAGCTCGCGCGGCGGAACCGCGGAGACGACGGTGCCGCTGGCCCGGAACGTCCCCGGCGGGTACAGACGCAGCGGTCCCCAGTTGAGCCGCCAGCCGCGTCGTCCGTGCGTGTCGCGGGCGCTGAGGGGCACCGCGTACTCGCCGCCGCAGCCGGAGATGTCGAGGCCGAGCAGCTCCGGCGCCGTGCCGTCCGCGGCCATCCGCAGCGCCGGCTTGCCGCCGAAGGAGTGGGCGAGGAGGAAGACGCCGCCGCCTGTGTCGAACCGTGCCCTCAGACAGCGCAGGGCCGCGCTGAGCGTCGCCGCCTGGTCCGCGATCCCCTGGCCCTGGGGCAGCTGCCGGGCCGACAGGCCGTAGCCCGGGCGGTCCACGGCCACCGCCGCGAACCCGAGGCTCGTGGCGAGGTCGAGGAACGACGTGTCGGGGTGGGACGGTCTGTGGAAGTACGAGGAGCTCATCCCGGCTCCGTGCAGGGCGACGACCATCGCCCTGCACGGAGCCTGTGACGGGAGGGCGAGCAACGCGGACAGGGTGATGCCGTCCGCGTCGAGGGTGATGCCGCGCGCTCCCGTCGGTGCGGCCGGCTGGGCGACCGTCATGGACGGTCGCCCCCGGCGCGCTGCTCGGCGTACGCCTTGGCGAGGCCTAGGGTCGCCATGCTGTTGGTGCTGAGCGCCGTACGGACGTGGTCGATCGCGTCCTGCACAGTCGCCTCCGCGCCCAGGATCTTCGCGATGTTGTCCGTGTCGACCGTGAACGTGTGCTGGGAGGAGGCCGTGACGCCGTCCTCGGCCGGCGTGATCGTCCAGCGGCCCGTGTGCAGTGTGATCAGGGCGGGCAAGGTGACCTGCTTGTAGGCGATCCGGTGGTGCGGCAGGCACACGCGGTACGACTTCGTGGTGTGCGAGGTGCCGTCCTTGGACAACGTGTCCATCTCGAGCGTCTGCAGCCCCGGCGCCGGCTCCTCCAGCCGCACCGCGCGGACGTGCGGCAGGCGATCGGTCCACAGGTCCGCCCGGTCGATGAAGTCGTACACGTCCCGGGCGGTGCCCCTGATCGTGACCGTGTCCTCGAAGGAGCAGGTCAGCGCGTCGGCGATGCCGTCGGATTCGGCTATCGCCTTCAGCGACTCCAGCTCGGAGCGGGAGTTGCGGTCCACGACCTCGTCGAGCCAGGCGAGGCTCCCGTCGTCGACCGCCCGGTAGTCGTGGTCGAGGCGCACCAGCGTGTCGCCGTCGGGGAGCGCCTCGATGTGCCAGGTGCCGCCCATCGCGGCCACCGGGGGTGTGCTGACCTCCTGCCGGAAGCGGATGCGGAGGTTCTCCGGGTCAAGGGTCCGATGGGACGTCCAGTTCTTGACGGTGTCGCCGGCCGTCGCCCAGATGCGGATGCGCTCCTCGCGATCGCCGCGCTCCACATGGTCGACATAAACGTTCGGGGGGAAGAGCCGGGGCCAGTCCTCGGCATGCGCGAGCATGCGGTGGACGGTTTCGGCCGGGGCCGAGATCTTGATCTCGTGGCGGGACTCGTGCAGCTCCGACGGCATGGTGGAATCCTTCGCGCTCGGGGGGTGGTCAGAAGTTGCCGAGGCCGCCGCAGACGTTCAGCGCCTGGGCGGTGATGGACGCCGCCGTGTCGGTCATCAGGTATCCGACCAGGCCCGCCACCTCCTCGGCGGTGGAGTAGCGGCCCAGCGGGATCTTGGCCTGGAACTTCTCCAGGATCGCCGTCTCCGAGGCACCGGACAGGCGGGAGTAGTTCTGCCGTACGTGCTCGGCCATCGGGGTCTCGACATAGCCCGGGCAGACAGCGTTGACCGTGATGCCGGTGGGAGCCAGTTCGTTGCCCAGTGCCTTGGTGAAACCCACGACGCCGTGCTTGGAGGCGGAGTACGGGGCGCCCAGGACGACGCCCTGCTTGCCGGCGGTGGAGGCGATGTTGATGACGCGCCCCCAGTCCTTGTGCCGCAGTCCGCCCGTGGTCAGCACCTCGCGGGTGAGGCGGAACACGCTGTTGAGGTTGGTGTCGACGATGTCGTCCCACAGCTCGTCGGAGATGTCGGCCGTGACTCCGCCGCCGGGGATCCCCGCGTTGTTGACGAGCACGTCGACCGTGCCGAACCGCTCGACGGCCGCCTGGACGAAGCCACGGATCGCGTCCACCGAGCGCACGTCCAGGACGACGCCGTCCACGTCGAGGTGTTCCTCCTGGAGCTGCTTGACGGTCGTGACGACCTTGTCCTCGGTACGGGACCCGATGAACACCCGGTGCCCCTGCCCGGCCAGCAGCCGGGTGACGGCCAGACCGATGCCGCTGGTGGCACCGGTGACCAGGACGACCCGGCTCTTCTGCTCTGTCATTTCGCCTCTTTCCTTGCGGTTTTCCGTGCCGGCGTGGTCAGGCGGCCTGAGCGGGCAGGTGGGTGGAGATGGCGTCGAGGAGGGCGCGGGGCGTGCTCGCGTCGCCCACGACGGTCTCGTCCAGCTCGATGCCGTACTCGCGCTCGACGCGGCTGGCGGTCTCCAGCAGGGCGAGCGAGTCGTAGCCGATGTCGGCGAAGTCGGTGTCGAGGATGTCCCCTTCGAGGCCGGTGCCGTCGGGGGCGCCGGAGCCTTCGAGGAGGATCCGCTTGAGGTCGTCGAGCGTGAAGGTGCTGGACATGGGGAGCCTTCCTTCTTGGTGCAGTTCGTTCCTGGTACGGCTGATATGGGGTGAGGGAGGGAACGCGGGGGCGCTCAGGAGCGCACGACCATGGCCGAGTTGAAGCCGCCGTGGCCCCGGGCGAGGACGAGCGCGGTGCGCAGGCGGGCGGCGCGGGGCTGGGAGACGACCAGGTCGAGGCCGTAGCGTTCGGCCGGCTCGGTGTGCACCGTGGGCGGGATCGTGTCCTCGCCCAGGGCGAGGAAGGCCGTCGCGAGATCGAGGGCCGCGCCCCCCGCGTACAGCCGTCCCGTCATCGTCTTCGGCGCGGTGACCGGTACGCCGTGCGGCCCGAAGACCTCGACGATCGCCTCGGCCTCGACACGGTCGAGCTCCGGCTCGGCCGCCGCGTCGGCGAACACCACGTCCACGTCGTCGGCGACCACGCCCGCATCCGCGAGGGCGAGCTCAACGGCCTTGCGCAGGCCGGATTCCCGTCCGTCGAAGGTGGCGGCGTACCCGGCGATCTCGCCGTACACCCTGGCGCCGCGAGCCCGCGCCGAGTCCGCCGACTCCATGATGAGCAGCGCGCCGCCCTCACCGGCCACATGGCCGGCGGCCCGGTCGTCGAAGGGAAGGTAGGCGTGGGTCGGCTCCTCGGCCGTGCTGAGACGGCCGCTGGTGTGCAGTCCCACCCAGCCCCAGGAGCACAGCAGCGCGTCCACGGCGCCGGCGACCACGAGGGAGGTGCCCTTGCGGATCTGGCGCCGGGCCTGGGCCACCGCGTCCAGCCCGCCGGCCTGGTCGGTGACGACCACTCCGCTGGGGCCCTTCATGCCGTTGCGGATGGAGATCTGGCCGGTGTTGACCGCGTAGAACCAGGCGAACGACTGGTACGCGCTGACGTACTGGCTGCCTTTGCTCCACAGGTTCTTCAGCTCGTGCTGGCTGAACGCGAACCCGCCCGCCGAACTCGCGGTGCTCACGCCCATGCTGAACTCGGGCAGTTCGGCCGGCCGCACACCGGCGTCGGCGAGCGCCCAGTCGGCCGTGACGAGGGACAGCCGGGTGACGCGGTCGGTCTGCGGCATCAGCCGGCTGGGCAGCTGCTCCTCGGCCGTGAAGTCGTTGATCTCACCGGCGAGCCGCGCGGGGTACGCGGAGGCGTCGAAATGGGTGAGCGGGCCGATGCCGCTCTTGCCGGCGAGGGTGGCGTTCCAGAAGTCCTGCTCGCCGAGCCCGTTGGGCGCCGCCACGCCCAGTCCGGTCACCACCACTGAGGCCGTCACGCCGCACTCCTTTCAGGCTGGGCCAGCACCATGGCGCTCTGGAACCCGCCGAAGCCGCTGCCGACCGTGAGAACGGCGTCGGTGAGCTGGTCGCGGGCGGTGAGCGGTACGTAGTCCAGGTCGCACTCGGGGTCGGGGGTGTGCAGGTTCGCCGTGGGCGGTACGACGTTGTTCCGGATCGCGAGGATCGACGCGGCGATCTCGATGGATCCGATCGCGCCCAGCGAGTGCCCCACCATGGACTTGATGGAGCTCACCGGGGTGCGGTACGCGTGGTCGCCCAGGCTGCGCTTGAACGCGGCGGTCTCGTGGCGGTCGTTCTGCTTGGTCCCCGAGCCGTGCGCGTTGATGTAGTCGATGTCCGTGGGGTTCATCCGGGCCTCGTCCAGGGCGACGGTGATCGCCTCGGCCATCTCCGCGCCGTCGGCGCGCAGGCCCGTCATGTGGTAGGCGTTGCTCCGGGTGGCGTATCCCGCGATCTCCGCGTAGACACGGGCGCCGCGGCGCCGCGCGCTCTCGAGTTCCTCCAGGACGAACACCGCGGCGCCCTCGCCGAGCACGAACCCGTTGCGGGTGCCGTCGAAGGGCCGGGAGGCGTGCTCCGGGTCGTCGTTGCGTGGTGTGGTGGCCTTGATCGCGTCGAAGCAGGCGAGGGTGATCGGCGAGATCGGCGCGTCGGTGGCGCCGGCGACCACGATGTCGCTCGTGCCCTCGCGGATCAGCTCGGCGGCGTAGCCGACCGAGTCCAGCCCGGAGGTGCAGCCCGCCGACACGACGCTGCTCGGTCCCTGCGCACCGACCGCGCGGGCCACCTCGGCCGCGAAGGAGCTCGGCACGAAGTAGTTGTAGAAGTGCGGGTCGGCGTAGGTGTGGTCGACCAGGTCGAGGCGGCCGTCGTCGCTGACGATCCGGTAGTCCTCGTCGAGACTCATGGTGGAGCCGACGGCGGTCCCCACGGTGACGCCGATCCGGTAGGGGTCGAGCGAGTCGAGGGCCAGACCGCTGTCGGCGACGGCGCCACGCGCGGCGACCACCGCGAACTGGGCGGCCCGGTCCATCCGCCGGACCTCCTGCGGGGTCAGGCCGTGCGCGTACGGGTCGAAGTCGACCTCGGCGGCCACGCGGGAGCGGAACGGGGAAGGGTCGAAGAAGGTGATGTTCCGGGTCGCGGTGCGTCCCTCGGTCAGCAGTTCCCAGAACTGCCGGGCGCCGACCCCGCCGGGGGCGAGGACCTCGACGCCGGTGATGACGACTCGTCGCGCGGTCATTCCGCGGCCTCCCAGTGGTAGACGCGGGTGGCGATCTGGTCGGCCGTGGAGCGCCAGCGGTCCGGGGCGTACTTCTTCACCAGCGGGTCCAGGTCCGCGCAGACCTTCACGAAGCGCGGGTCGGCCTCCTTCCACGCCTGGTCGATCACCGCCGTGCCGTTCTCGCTCGGGAAGTCCTGGATGTGGAAGTACACGCCCTGGTACGAGAACAGCTGCCGGCGCCGGGTGCCCATCCGGTACGGAAAGTCGGTGGAATCCAGTTCACCGAAGAGCCGGGCCACCTCGGGAATGACTTCGTCGGCGACCCGGTTCACGATCACCGTGCTGTGCAGGCCGGTTTCCTTGTCCACCGGCGGTTCGCCCTCCCAGTGGTAGAAGGCGACGGCACGGTCGTCGGTCATGGTCGGGTCGTAAGCCGCGACCAGGGGCGCCAGCCGCGCGTCGAGTTCGGCCGCCCGGGAATCCTTCGCCGCTTCCTCGGCGGCCTCGCCGGGATTCTCCCCGGCGAAGTCCTGAATATGGATGAAGACGTCGTAGTAGGTGTACAGCTGTCGACGCTTGAGGCCGGATATCCCCGGCGCGGTGACCGCATCGAAGTCGGCGAAGATCTCGGATATCTCCCTGCTGTAATCCCCGCCCAGTCTGCCCACGCTCACCACAGTGAACATGCCGTGCCTCCCGTTCTGTTCCGCATTGGATTACGCAGCAACTATTCACCAGGCATCGTCGCGGTCTCAACACAATCCACTTCATGACTTCTACATTTCCGATGGAGGGAACGGTCAGGTTTCCTCATGCCCGATTCAGCGTTGTGTCAGGGAGATGTCAGAAGAGCAGATCAGGGCATGAAAAATGCCGCCGCCGCAGCTGGGTGAGCTGCGGCGGCGGCAGACGAAGCCTTTTCCTTCTTTTTTCTCTTTTTTATTTCTCTTTACGAGATCATGGCCATGTTCCGTCCGATACGGAAGCCGACGCCGCGCACGGTGAGGATCCAGGACTTCCCGCCGAGTTTCTGGCGGATGCTGCTGACGTGTGTGTCGACCGTACGGCGGGACCAGGAATTCTCCCAGACCTGGCGCATGATCTGCTCACGTGAGACGACACTGTGCGGATTGACCGCGAGCAGGTGGAGCAGGTCGAATTCCTTGCGGCTCATCGGGATCACCTGGTTGTGCAGCTGCACTTCGCGGGTGAGCGTGTCGATCCGCAACGGGCCGTGCTCGACGACGTGGTCGCTCTGCCGGCGGGGAGTCGCCCGCCGCATCACCGCGTCCATCCGGGCCAGGAGTTCGCGGAACCCGTACGGCTTGACCACGTAGTCGTCCGCCCCGGCCTGCAGGGCCAGCACGCAGTCCAGCTCGGAGGAGCGGTCCGTGATCACGATGATCGGGATGTCACAGGTGGCCCGGATCGCCCGGCACACCTCCAGCCCGTCGATGTCGGGCAGGTCGGGGCCGAGCAGCACCACGTCCGCCTGGTCGTACACATCGAGTGCCTTGGCGCCGGTGTCGACACACGCCACCTGGTGCACGTGCCGGCCCAGTGCCTGGCTGAGCGGCTCCCGCTCGTGCTGCTCGCTCTCGACGAGGAGCACCTGCCAGGTGTCGAACGCCGGGAACGAGACCGGGAGGGGGCGCGCCGGCAGCGTGCCGACTCCGCCGCGGTATCGCTGCTGGTCGACGCCGCCGACAGCAACCGTGAGTATGTCACTTTCCGATATCTCAGCACGCTGTTCCATCCATCTACCCCCATGAACGTGGATGTGCGACGGGAGACATCCCGACCTTCTTTTAATGAAAATTGGTCGGGATTTTGCCGGTCGAGACTCACGGTGGCTCCATTGCCGGCCGTGGCGAACCAGACACGTACTCCGCGGTCCTGGTACGAGCTCTCTATCCGGATGTTCGAAACCGATCCCCAGGAACGCCGCTCGTCACGCTAACACGCGGACATCCGGGCCGGAATGGTGTCGATCATGCTGCGCCAAACGTCACAGACAAGCCCGCTCCATGGCCGAATACATTCGGCCTGGCGCGATTCAACGCATCCGATACCGTGACGCAATTAGAAACTGTCGGCGCATTTACGGTGCGGATCGAGCCGTCACGCCTCCACGTGCCGGACGGCCCGCTCGGGCAGCCACCGGGTGCACAGCGCGGCGCCCGCGACGAGCGCGACGGCCACTACGAGCGCCGTCGAGGTTGCCGCCGTGAAGGCGGACGCGCCCTCCGCCCGCCGCCCGTTCAGGACGGAGAAGAAGACCGTGCCGAGCACGGAGGCGCCGAGAGCGTTGCCCACCTGCTGGGCGGAGGTGAGAGTGCCCGAGGCGGAGCCGGTCTCCTCCTCGCCGACGCCCGAGAGCACGATGTCGAAGAAGGGCGCGATGGCGAGCCCGGAGCCGACACCGATCACCGCGAGCGCGGGCGAGAGCCACCAAGCGTTCACCGGATCGTCCTGCACCGCGATCGTGCCCAGCGCGGCCAGCAGACCGGCCGCGGCGGTGGCGAACCCGATGAACATGGTCCGGCGCCTCATCCCGAGTGCCTGGGAGAACCCGAATCCGAGCAGCATGCCCGCCGCCTGCGCGATCGTGGCGAGCCCCGCCTTCAGCGGGCTCATCCCGAGCCCGAGCTGGAAGAACAGGCTGAACAGCAGCGCACCGCCCATCATCACGCTGAAGAAGAGGATGCCGACGAACAGCCCTGAGACGAAGGCCTTGTTCCGGAACAGCGAGGGGACCACGAGCGTGGGCAGGCCCTTGTCCGCGCGGAGGAACTGGTGGCGGACGAAGCCGGCGAGAGCGCCGACGCCCGCGGTCAGCAGCACGAACACCCACCAGGGCCAGCCCAGTTCGCGGCCCTGCACCAGCGAGAAGACCACCGCGGCCATCCCGGCCGCGGCGATCAGCGCCCCGACCATGTCGATCCTGAGGTCCCGCTGCGGCCGCGACCTGGGCAGCACCGCGAGCCCGGCCACCAGGGCGAGAAGACCGACGGGGACGTTGACGGCGAAGATCATCCGCCAGCTCCAGCCGAAGTAGTCCGCGTCGACCAGCCAGCCCGCCATGATCGGGCCGGCCACACCGGACAGCGCCATCACGGGCCCGGTCACACCGAAGGCCACGCCGACCTTGTCCGGCGGGAAGACGCTCCTGATCATGCCGAGCGCCTGCGGCACCATCAGCGCGCCCAGCAGACCCTGCAGGACCCGGGCGGTGATCAGGGTCTCCGGGTTGGTCGCCAGCGCCGACACCAGCGAGGTCACGGTGAAGCCGGCCAGGCCGATCAGGAAGAGGTTCTTGCGCCCGTACTTGTCGCCGAGCCGCCCGCCGACGAGCAGTCCGGCGGCCATGGCGATGGTGTATCCCGCCGCGAGCCACTGGATGAACCCCTGCGAGCCACCCATGTCCCGCGTGATGGTCGGTCCGGCAACGGTCGTGACCAGCGAATCGAGCAGATCCATGATCTCGCCGACGAGGATGATGCCGACGGCCGCCCATGCCCGCCTCGCGGAGACCGAGGGGCCCGTCGGCAAGGCCACGGACTGTGGCACTTCGGTAGTGGACATGCAGACCTCCTGGGGTCGGGACAGGTGCGATGCCGTCGGCGGCGCGGCGAGGAGTGTGCGATGAACGCCGTACGATGCAGAAACACTGTTCCCATGACCGAACATCCACCTGTTAACGAACACTGTTCTACGGTAGAATGATGTTCGGCGTCAACCCGAATCCGAACCCGCCTCGATCCGCCCCCGCGCCCTTCGGCGCCTCCTCACCGGTAAGGTCTCCGTGATGCGTCAGAAGTCGAACTCCGCCGAAGTGCCCCTCCCGCCGTGGGAGGTGCGCCGGAAGGCCGAGGTGCCCCAGCGTGCCCCGCTCACGGCCGAGCGGATCGTCGACGCCGCGCTCGCGGTGGTCGACACGGAGGGCAGTGCCGCGGTCACGATGCGCCGGGTCGCCGGCGACCTCGGTGTGGTCGCCTCCAGCCTGTACGCGCACGTGCGCAACCGTGAGGAGCTGCTGCTCCTGGTGCTGGAGCGCGTGATGAAGGAGGTCGGCGTCCCGGAGGTCACCGGGCAGTGGGACGCGGACCTCAAGGCGCACTACACGAAGATGCAGCGCGTGCTGTCCGCCCACGGCGACATCGCCCTCTACAACTTCGCGGCCTTCCCGCCCACCGCCATCGGCGTGGCCATCACCGAGCGGCTGCTGTCGGCGCTGCTGAACGTGGGCGTCCCCGCGAAGATCGCCGCCTGGGCCCTGCACCGGCTGACCCTGTACACGACGGCCGACGTCTACGAGGGCTGGCGCCTGGCGCACAAGGACCTGGCCGACTGGATCGATCCTGTCCGCGACTACTTCGCGTCCCTGCCCGCGGAGGGGTTCCCGGCCATCGTCGGCAACGTGGACGTCATGTTGGACACCGACAGCGACGGCAGGTTCGAGCTGGGCCTGGACATGCTGATCTCCGGGCTGGCGACGTTCGTCAAGGACTGACCGCCCTCTCTTTTCGGCCCTCGCGGCCGTGGTCCCGGGGCCGGTTCTTTTCCGTCACTGGTTCTCTGCATTTCCCAGGTCCGAGAATTGACAAAGAGCTGACTCTGGTCTGACCCGCAGGGAAAAACGCCGCGCTAACGTTCATGCCATCCCTCCTCGGCTTACCCAAGGGAATTGTCATGAATGAGATCGAAGCCGACGCCGCCCCGGAATTTCCCATACTCCGCACCTGCCCGTTCAGCGTTCCGGAGACCTATCGGAAACTGGACGAGGCGGGCGGCCGGGTGCATCAGGTCCGCATGTCCGACGGACGCCCCGCCTGGCTCATCACCAAGAACGAGGACGCCCGGGCGGTGCTTTCCGATGTCCGTTTCAGTTCAGAGAAACTTCGGCCCGGATTTCCCGAACTGTCTCCGGGCGGGCTCAAGGCGCTGACTTATTTCTCGCCGTTTCTCGTGAACATGGACGGGCCGGAGCACTCCCAGGCCCGCCGCGCGGTACTCGGCGAGTTCTCCGTGCGCAGGATCAACGCGATGAAGCCGCGGATCCAGGGCATCGTCGACGCCGCCATCGACCGGATGCTGGAGCAGCCGGACCGGCCGGTCGACCTCGTCGCGCACCTCGCGAACCCCGTGCCCACCCTGGTGCTCGAGGCGTTCCTGGGGGTCGCGGCGGACGACCTCGACGCCATCGAGCGCAACACGGGGAGGATGCTGCGCGAGGCCCGGACCGAGGACGAGCAGCGGGCCGCCGCCGACGCCCTGCACGCGCACCTCGACAGGGTCATCGCGGCCAAGGAGAAGAACCCGTCCGACGACTTCCTCAGCCGTCAGATCGAGCGGTCCCGCCAGGAGCGCGGCGGAACCGCCGACCGTTTCGAACTCGCCAGCCTGGTGCAGCTGTTGCAGATCGCCGGACACACCTCCAGCGCGGCGATGATCTCGCTGTCGGTACTCACCCTGCTGTCCGACCCGGAGCAACTGAAGGAGCTCATCGCCGACCCGGCCCGCACCCCGGCCGTGGTCGAGGAACTCCTGCGCTTCCTGTCGATCACCGACACCGGGCCGCTCAGGCTGGCGCTGGAGGACGTGGAGATCGGCGGCGTCCGCATCCGCGCGGGCGACGGGGTCCTCATTCCCACCCTGCCGGCGAACCGCGACGCCGACGCCTTCCCCGACCCCGACCGCTTCGACATCGGGCGCACCCCCGGCACCCGGCATGTCGCCTTCGGCTACGGGGCGCACCAGTGCCTCGGCCAGAACATCGTGCGCGCCGAGCTCCAGGTGATCCTGGACCGTCTCTTCCACCGCGTCCCGGACCTGCGGCTCGCCGCGGAGGCGGACGCCCTGCCCTACACGTACTTCGGCCAGTTCTTCGGCCCCGTCGAGCTTCCCGTCACCTGGTAGGAGGACCAGCACGTGAGCATACGTCTCGGCTACCACATCCCGTACTTCCATCACACGGAGACGGTCACCGACCTCTTCCCCGCACTGGTCGCCCAGGTGCGGGCCGCGGAGGACTCGGGATTCGACCTGGTCACGACGATGGACCACTTCTACCAGCCGCCGCTGATCGGCCCGCCCGACGGTCCGATGCTCGAGGCCTACACCCTGCTCGGGGCGCTGGCCGCGGTCACCAGCCGGGTGCAGCTCTCGACCATGGTGACCGGCATCGGCTACCGCAATCCCGCCCTGCTGGCCAAGATGGTCACGACGCTCGATGTGATCAGCCAAGGGCGCGCCGTGCTGGGCGTCGGTGCCGGCTGGCACGAGCAGGAACACCGCGAGTACGGCTACGAGTTCGGTACGCTCGCCGAGCGCTTCGGCCGGTTCGAGGAGGCGCTCGCAGTCGTCGTCCCGATGCTGCGCGGGGCGCGGCCGCGAGTCGAGGGGCGCTGGTTCCGCGCCGAGGGCGCCATCAACGAGCCCCGGCTCCGGGAGGACCTGCCGCTGCTGATCGGAGGAGGCGGCGAGAAGAAGACGTTCGCCTTCGCCGCCCGGCACGCCGACCACCTCAACATCATCTGCTCCCCTTCGCAGCTGGAACAGAAGATGGCCGCGGTGCGGGCGCGATGCGCCGAGGCCGGCCGGGATCCGGCGACGCTGGAGACCAGCTTCGCCACGCCGCTGATCATCGACGAGGACGGCGACCGGGCCCGCAAGCTGCTGGAGGAGGCGCTGGTCAGGTCGGGCGTGGACGTGGCGGAGCTGACGGACTCCGAGCGCGCCGCGGCGACCGACCGGTTCTTCGTCGGCACTCCGGCCGAGGTCACCGAGCAGCTCCGGTCGCGGGTGCTGTGCCACGGCGTCGACGGGCTCATGGCCAACATGCTCGTCAACGCGCACGATCCCGGCGCCATCGCGCTGGCGGGGCGCACGCTGGCCCCGCTGGTCGGGCTCCCGTGCGAGGCGGGAACGACGACATGACCATGGCCGGATCGCAGCGCTTCACCGGAGGCGATGTACTGATGCAACAGCTGAGGGTCCAGCCCCCGGTGCAACTGCTCTGGCGGGTGCGGAGCCGACCGGCTCCCGAGGCGTTGCGGAAGTTCCACGCCAACCTGGCCCAGGGCCCCTTGAACCGCCGGATGCGGGCGGCCCGGCTGCCGCTGGCCCGTCCGGTCTGGGAGCGGCACACCGACTGCGCCCCCCTGCGGGTCTCCCCCCGGACGATCGCCGCCGAGGAGGTGATGGACTGGGCCGACGCCGCCTGCCGGGTGGACCTCGACGCCCACGCGGGCCGCGGCTGGGAACTGAGCGCGGCGCATGTCGCCGACGGCACCTCCGTGGTGTCCCTGGTGGGGTCGCACGCGCTGACCGACGGTCAGGGTCTCATCGGCGCGGCCACGCTCGCCGCGCGGGAGGCCGCTCGGCAGTGGCGCTCCGGGCAGCCGTCGCTGGTCGACGACCTCACCGACGTGGTGACCGAGGGCCTGTGGACGTACTCCCGGCTGGCACTGTCCCGGCTGCGCGACAAGGTCGCCGAGGTGCCCGCCACCGCCGGCCGGATGCTGCTGGGGCGTTCCCCGCAGGCAGCCGGCGCCGCGCCCGTCCGCTCCCGGCTCGCCTTCACCGTGTCGGCCGCCGAGGCCGAGCGGGTGGCGGAGAGCGGCGGAGGCAGCGTGACGGGGCTGATGCTCGCCATGACCGCGAACATCCTGCGCGCGGCGCGGGGCACCACCGAGGAGGGCGGGCCGTTCACGGTCGGGCTGCCCGTGAGCTTCCGGCGGCCCGACGACCTGGAGTCGTCCAACATGGTCGGGATCGCCACGCTGCGGCTGGACGGCCTGCGCGGGCGCTACACCGACCTGGCGCACATCCGCCGGCTGAGCAAGGCGGTGTACGCCGAGGTGGTCGGGCGGCACCTCACCGGCTATCCGCAGACCGACGCCGCGCTGTCCAACGCCGGCGAGATGCTGCCGGAGGCCAGAGACGCGTTCGGCCCGGCCCTGGGCGTCCTCTTCCGCACGGTGTCGGGCGCCGGAGGTCCTCCCGGCCGGATGAACTGCTTCGTCCTCAGGGCCGGTGCGACGGTGTCCATCGGTTTCCAGTCCGCCGGTGTGTCGGTCGGCCAGGGGCTGGTCGAGGCGGAGCTGGACGCGTGGGGCATGGCCCCCACCCACAGCTGGTGACCCGCCCGCCGCGAACGTAGTCGCGGTCGCGCCCCTCAGCGTCCTCACGGCCCCCGGGAGCACGCGCTCGCCCCATGAGGCACGTGCTCGGCACTTCCTCGGAGCTTGAGAGAACGACGTACTTGTAGGAAAACGCTGTTCACTGATAGAACGGTGTTCGGAACCGAAAAGGCAGAGAGGAACCCGTGATGGACGCTGACGTGATCGTGGTGGGTGCCGGACCGACCGGTCTGACGCTGGCCCACGAGCTGGCCCTCACCGGCGCACGTGTGGCCCTGCTCGACAAGGGCCCCGGCCGGACCGGCGAGAGCCGGGCTCTGAACCTCCACCCCCGCACCGCGGAGATGCTGGCCCTGCGCGGCATGCTCGACGGTGCGCAGGAGCAGGCCAGGG
Organism: Streptomyces sp. NPDC028907; assembly: GCF_055564995.1. Lineage (NCBI taxonomy): Bacteria > Bacillati > Actinomycetota > Actinomycetes > Kitasatosporales > Streptomycetaceae > Streptomyces > Streptomyces sp. NPDC028907. The sequence continues at coordinate 303,246 of NZ_JBVHVE010000002.1, read as the reverse complement.
CCCGCCTGGAGACCACCCACTTCGCGCACCTGCCCGTGCCGCTGACGCTGGACGGCTGGGACTCCCGTTACCCGTACCAGGTCGCCATTCCGCAGGCCGAGGTCGAAAAGGTGCTGGAGGACCACCTCGCCGCCCTGGGCGTGCGGGTCCAGTGGAACTCGGAGGTCACCGGCATCGAGCAGGACGACGAGCGGGTCCGCGTCCAGGCCGGGGGAAAGTGGGTCGAGGCGCGCTATCTGGCGGGTTGCGACGGTGGCCGGAGCTTCATCCGCAAACAACTCGGGGTCGAGTTCCCCGGGCTGGACGCGCGCTGGTTCGGCACCGTCTCCGACGTCGTCCTGGGCGTCACCGGCGAGGGAATCGCGACGACCTGGGACACCAAGGGTTCGCCCCGGATGCGTCCGGACGGGTCGTTCGCGAACATCTTCCCGATCGGCAAGGAGTCGGACAACGTCTACCGGATCTTCTACAGCGTCGCCGACCAGGTGATCAGCGACCAGCGCGCCAAGGTGCCGGAGGACGAGGTCGTCGCGGCGATCCAGGAGTTCTACGGAGCGGAGACCGAGGTCAAGGAGGTGCGCTGGGCCTCCCGGTTCAGCGACGCCTCCCGTCTCGCGGAGCACTACCGCGTCGGACGGGCCTTCCTCGCGGGCGACGCCGCGCACGTCCACCTGCCGCTCGGCGGACAGGGGCTCAACACCGGCGTGCAGGACGCGATGAACCTGGGCTGGAAACTGGCCGCCGAGATCGCCGGCTGGGCCCCCGATGGGCTGCTCGACACCTACCACGGCGAACGCCACCCGGTGGGCGCCGCCGTCCTCACCAACACCCGCGCCCAGGTGGCTCTCGGCCAGAAGGGCGTCGAACACGAGGCGCTGCGGGAGATCTTCGCCCAGTTGATCAAGCTACCGGAGGCCAACCGCCTGCTCGGCGGGGCGATCTCCGGGCTCTCCATCCGCTACGACCTCGGGGACGACGAGCCCGTCGGCGCCCGGCTCACCGACTTCGCCCTGCCGGACGGCCGCTGGGCCGGTGAACTGTTCCACCAGGGGCACGGCGTCCTGCTGACCACGCGCACGGAACTCCTCGCCGAGGCGGCGCCCTGGGCGGGCCGCGTGGACGGCGTGGAAGTACCGGAACTGCCCGGCCTCGCCACCGAGGCCGTTCTGGTGCGCCCCGACGGCTACATCTGCTGGGCATCCGGCACACCGCTCACGGAAGCGCTCCGCCGCTGGTTCGGCGCATCCCGGACCTGACCGGAGGCCGGCCTGGCCGCCGCTCGTGTGCGCTGCCCTGCTCCTCCCCCCCCCACACACGTAGGAGATCCACCTCATGACCATTCTGGTGACCGGCGCGACCGGTAACGTCGGCCGCAACGTCGTCGAGCTGCTGCTCGCGGCCGATGCCCCGGTGCGGGCCACGTCCCGGAACCCGAAGACCGCCCGACTGCCTGCGGGCGTCGACGTACGCGCCGGGGACCTGGGCGACCCCGGCTCGTTCGGGGACGCGCTGTCCGGCGTGGAGAAGCTCTTCCTGTTCCCCAACCCGTCCGGCGTCGCCGACTTCCTGCAGGCAGCCAAGGCGTCCGGGGTCCGGCACGTGGTGCTGCTGTCGTCGGCCGCGGTGAGCGAGCCCGATGTGACCGCCAATCCGATCGGGCTCATGCATCTGTCAGTCGAACAGGCGGTGCGGGACAGTGGTCTGGCCCGGACGGTGCTGCGGCCGGCCGCGTTCGCGAGCAACGTGCTGCAGTGGGCCCCCGCGATCCGTGAGAGCGGTGAGGTCCGCGTCCCGTACGCCGAGAGCACGGTGTCCCCGATCCACGAGCGTGACATCGCGGCGGTCGCCGTCCAGGCCCTGCTGTCCGACGGCCACGAGGACGCGACGTACGCCCTCACCGGCCCGGAGTCCATGACACAGCGCCGGCAGGTCGAGCTGATCGCGGCGGCGCTCGGGCGTCCGGTATCGGTCGTCGACCTGGTCGGCGATGCCGCTCGGGCTCAACTGGAAGCCCAGTACGGTGCGTTCGGGGTACCCGGCCTCGTCGACTCCGTACTCGGCACGTACGCGGGCTCGGTCGGCACCGCCGCTCCGGTGACGGACACGGTGGCCCGCGTCACCGGCCGCCCCGCGACGACCTTCGCCGACTGGGCGGCGGAACACCGCACGGCGTTCACCGCGGCCTGACGCCCGGACCTCCGACACGAAGGAGCCGCACCCAGGACGGGTACGGCTCCTTCCGGTTCCCCGGGCCGACAACTGGCCAGAGGCTGCCGACCCGGGCCAGGGCGTGCTCCGGTCGGTACGACCCCACCGGCGGAAGCGAGGAATGCCGTGGATACGGCACGGGGTCAACGCGAATCGCTCAGCGTGACCTGGAAGATCGAGATCGTCGGTGGCGGGGAGGGCGAGGCGCTCGCGAGCCGTCAGGCCGAGGTGATGCACTCCGCAGGAAAATGTCAGGTCCAGGTCCGCGAAGAACGGCTCCTTTCCCCCTGCCCGTGCCAGGTGATCAACTCGAACCGTGACTGGGACGGTCGGCCGCTTCGTTCGCGGCACGGCGGTACTCGGCATTGATGCGCTGAGCCTCCTCGAGCTGGTCCTCGAGGATGACGATGCGGCAAGCAGCCTCGATCGGGGTTCCCCGGTCGACGAGCTCGCGGGCGCGGGCGGCGATCCGCAGTTGGTAGCGGGAGTAGCGGCGATGTCCGCCCTCCGAGCGCAGTGGAGTGATCAGGCGAGCCTCACCGATGGCTCGGAGGAAGGCCGGGGTGGTGCCGAGCATTTCGGCGGCCCGGCCCATGGTGTATGCGGGGTAGTCGTCGTCGTCCAGACGACCGTTGAGTGGAGTATCTGCTGCCATGTCACCTCGTTGTGCAACGCGTCGAGGGGCCCTGGTGCCGTACGGCACCAGGGCCCCGAAGGAAATTCAACACCATCTGTCGGCGCTGATGCTCTGCCGACCTTCTGTTTCCGCTACCCGGCCCTGCGAGGGGAGGGGTGCGGGGATCGCGGCTGCGTGACCGGGGACCACCATCCATTCCGGGGTCTTGCGGTACCCGGACCGAGAGCTTCCCGGGCCGGGCGATCCTGATGGCGTCTGCTCCTCCGTCCTTTCTCTTGACCGACCACTTGATGAACGGGTACTGCGGTACTGCTCGGTGATGCTTTCGGCAGCCCCTCGACCTGCGGGCTGCCCAGTCCGGCTCTCAGCCCCGTCACCGTTCTGCGAACACCTTGGCTTCGGAGCTCCAGAGCCGGACTGACCTGCGAACTTACGTACTGCTACCCGCCAGTTCGTGTCTGCCGGGTCTCGCTCGACCGTGTCAACGAAAAAAAGACTAACCGTGCCAGGAGGTGATGTCTACTCTGGCAAGAGTAGATTTTGGCGCTCAGGGGCCACAGGTCTCCTGTGGCCTGCGATGACGGGTGGAACACGTAGCCGTGGGCGGCGAGAGCGTGGCCGTGTACGGGCGGCGATACGACGGTGAGGGCCCTGCCGACGCGCGTCGGCAGGGCCCTCACCGGGTCCTTGATGGCGGTCTTCCGCCTGTGTTCACACCTGAGGGGTGGCGGTGCCTCCGAGCAGCGCCGAAGCGGTCTGGAACGGAGTGGGGACGCGCACCGGCGCGGCGTCGGGGTGGGCGTGGCAGGTGAAACCGAGGCGGGTCATGGCCCGGACGACTTCGCCGCTGGTGAAGTCGCGGCGGTCCTGTCGGGTGATGACCTGGCCCACTTGCTTGACCGGGTAGCGGCGGCGGCCGATGGTCACGGACTCACCCGCGACGAGCTCGGGAGTGATGCCCTTCATCAAGGCCAGCACCTCGTTCTTGGTGAGCTCGAACGGGTACCGGGCGATGACACAGCGCATGATGCCTCACAGAGGAGAAGGGGAACGGGCCGAACGGGCGAGGCAGATCAGCGGGCGAGGCGGATCAGCGGGCGAGGGTGAGGACGCCCGGGGTCCGGCCATGCTCACCGAGGGCATCGGGCCGAGCACTGGGCGCGGTGAACGGTCCGTCGAGGATGTCCCGTAGGCGGATCCGGTCCGTGTAGGTGGGGCTGCCGCGGAGAACGGCGAGCCGGGTCAGGGTGATCAGGCCCGTGCTCTGGTCGTCCCCGTCGCACAGGACGAGGTGATCGACACGGGCTCCGGCCATGAGGGACAGAGCCACCTCGACCGTCATGTCGTCACGGACCCGGGGACCGGACGTGCCCCTGTCGTCAACCACTTGCCTGGGGGAGCGATCCGCTACCTGGTGCTGCGCCTGAGCCGTCGTCATAGGTGCCTCCTACCTACCGGAAGGGATGGGCTGGTGATCACAACGGCTCTACGCGGCCGAGCTGAAGCCGGGCCGCCGCTGCGCCCTGCGGCGCGCCGCTTCGCCGACAGGCCGGACCTGCCCGGCATGGCCCCCGCGGCCCCGACGGCCCCGGGACGAGGAAGACGTGCCGCGGGGACGTTCCGCGTCCGGCGCGGTGATGACGACCGGGACACCCGAAGGGGCCTGGGCACCTGTGATGCGGCTGAGCTCCGCCTCGCCCGACCGCACCCGGGCGACCCGGGGGGTGATGCCCGCCGCGGTCATCAGCCGGCTCATGCCGCGACGCTGATCAGGGGTCACCAGGGTGACGACGCTGCCGGACTCGCCCGCACGGGCCGTACGACCGCCCCGGTGCAGGTAGTCCTTGTGGTCGCTGGGCGGATCCACATTGACGACGAGATCGAGGTTGTCGACGTGGATCCCGCGCGCCGCGACGTTGGTGGCCACCAGGACCGTCACATGCCCGCTCTTGAACTGGGCCAGGGTCCGCGTGCGCTGCGGCTGGGACTTGCCACCGTGCAGGGCCGCGGCGCGGACGCCGTTGCTCAGCAGGTGCTTGGTCAGCCGGTCCACCGCGTGCTTGGTGTCGAGGAACATGATCACTCGACCGTCTCGCGCCGCGATCTCGGTGGTCGTCCGGTGCTTGTCCGCGTCGTGAACATGGAGTACGTGGTGCTCCATCGTGGTGACCGCGCCCGCTGACGGGTCGACGGAGTGCACGACCGGATCCGTCAGGTAGCGGCGGACCAGCAGGTCGACGTTGCGGTCCAGGGTGGCCGAGAAGAGCATCCGCTGCCCGTCGGGACGTACCTGGTCGAGCAGGGCGGTGACCTGGGGCATGAAGCCCATGTCGGCCATCTGGTCGGCCTCGTCGAGGACCGTGACGGCGACATCGTCCAGCCGGCAGTCGCCCCGGCCGATGAGGTCCTTGAGTCGCCCGGGTGTCGCGACGACCACCTCGGCCCCGGCACGCAGCGCACCGGCCTGCCTGCCGATGGACATCCCTCCGACGACGGCCGCCATCCGCAGGCTCACGGAGCGGGCGTACGGAGTGAGCGCGTCGGTGACCTGCTGGGCGAGCTCGCGGGTGGGGACGAGGACGAGGGCGAGCGGCTGCCGTGGCTCGGCGCGCCGCCCCGCCGTACGGGCCAGTACGGCGAGGCCGAAGGCGAGGGTCTTGCCCGAGCCGGTGCGGCCACGGCCGAGTACGTCACGACCGGCCAGGGAGTTCGGCAGGGTCGCCGCCTGGATCGGGAAAGGTACGGTCACGCCTTCGTGGCCGAGCGCGGCCAACAGCCGTGCGGGCATGGCGAGATCGGCGAACGACTCGACGGCGGGCAGCGGGGGTGTGATCGTCTTCGGAGGCGCGAACTCGCCCTGTACGGCTCGTCCGGGCTGTCGATTTCCGTGGCCTTTGGAACGGCGCGGACCACCGGAGCGGCTGACGCCGGCGCCTCCTCCGAAGCGGTCATATGTGCGGGATGTGCGGGCACGCTGCATGCGGAACCTTCCTTGATGGGCACGTAGCAAGGAATTCCCGCAGCAGATGAGCGGCGCAGAGAATTTCGAGACGAGCCAAAGCCGATGTGGGCGAGTCGGAGCGACGGGGAATGTTTCACCGGGTCGGTGATGCGGTGGAGCTTCCCGTCGCGCGCCCAGAAAAGCAGCGAGCTGGGGCCCGCACCCCAGAGGTGCGGGCCCCAGCTGCGAAGTCTGCGTCAGCGCCGGTGTCAGGCGGGAACGATGTTCTCGGCCGTCGGGCCCTTCTGGCCCTGAGCGATGTCGAACGACACCTTCTGGCCTTCCAGCAGCTCACGGAAGCCCTGGGCGGCGATGTTCGAGTAGTGGGCGAAGACGTCGGCGCCGCCGCCGTCCTGCTCGATGAAGCCGAAACCCTTTTCCGCGTTGAACCACTTCACGGTGCCAGTAGCCATGTCATTTCTCCCTCGGAGGCGGTGTCAGGAATTCGCCCTGTGCGAATTCCGTGTCGCCGTGATGATTACCCCGTCGGAAATGAACCTTCTGGCAACCACACCTGCAACTGAGATCGACAGTAGCACGGTGCAACCGGCCCTGCGCGGTCGATAATTCCGATCGGGTCGACGGTCGAGGAATACTTGCCGTGCCCGGCGTCTATTTCTCATGTCGCGGACATAGATATTGCTCTTCGCGGAGCGGCCCTTCTGCCGTGTACTTCCGCCCACAGCCCCATGACCTCCGCCGACGGGAGATGTGCCGCTGCCACCATCGTCAGCGGATGGCACAGCGCCGAACGCGCCGAAACTCCGCTACCGCGATGAAGGTCACATCCCCCGCGAAGAGCGCGACGGCCGGTAGCCGGCAGGAGGTCGGGCGGGACCGCACGCACCCGCAACCGCAACCTCCTGTGACGTCCGGAAGGCTTCTGCAGGGAGCGGCCGGGCGCCGCGTCAGTCACCGTGAGTGGGTGCGGCCGACTCTTCTTCCTCCTCCATGAAGCGGATGCCCTCATGGGTCAGCGAGGCGGTGGCGGGAGTCTTGTGCGATGTCCAGTCGACGGTGATCAGGCCCGCGTCGGCCAGGTAGGCGCAGGCTGCGGAGAGGTCTGCGTCGGGAAGGCCGACCTCGTCACGGAGTGTCGCGCCACTGACCTCGGGACGATTGCGTTCGACTGCCCCGTACAGGGCTCGGAGGATCGCTTTGCGGTAGGTCTTGCGTTCACGGAGTGTCGTCATGGCTGTCGCTCTCGGGCTCGTGGCCGACGGTGCGGGCCTGACAGGGACGGCAGGCTTCGTAGCCGTCGAAGTCCTGTTCACACCTCGTCCGCGTCGCGGCCTGGCTGATCCGCTGGATGCCGGCCAGGACTGGGCGGGCTGTGAGGCGTGTCTGCCGGTCGATGGTGAGACGGAGACGGTCACCGTCGCGGTCGGCGGGGCATCTGCGCTGCCCGGTCGAGGTGAGCAGCGACGCACCACCTCGGCGCCGCCAATGGACGTCCACGGGTACCTCCTGCGGGCGGTGGCGCTGAGGACATGGTGCAGCCACCGCTCGGAACGTCCGGCGTCCGGCTGCCGCCGCGCTTCCGCATACGCCCATACCCTGAAGCGTATGCCGCGACAGTGATTCCCACGTCGACGCAGGTACCGGGGTCGGGCCGATCCCGGAGATTTCCGGCACCGCCGGCGCCACGGAGTAGCGTGATAGGGGCGAGGCGGGTCCCGTGTTCGCACCGGTTCCGGAAGACGGGTGGTCCCTGATGACCGACTCCGATTCACCCCCTGTTTCCTGGCATCTGCCGAGTGGCGTCCACGCGGCCGTGCGGCCCGGATGTGCGCTGCTCCGGCTGGAGACGACGGAGTCGCGTGAAGGTGTCCTGGACGGTGCGTGGTGGCCGCGGTCGCGCGACATCGGTGCCGAGCTGCCCGCGCTGCTGAGCGCTCTCATCGCACATCTCGGCCCCGTGACGCGCGTCGGGCTGGACTCCGCTGCCTGGGAAGGGCTCCCGACGCGGATCGTCGTCGACGACCAGGTGGTGCACATCGACTCCTTCCCGGTGGGCGACGACACTGTCCTGATCACCCGCGGCGACCAGGACGTGTTCTCACTGCTGGTGGTCCCGCCGCACGCGACACCGGAGGCCGCACATGCCGCGATGGCCCAGGCCGTCCGGGCCGACAACATCAGCCAGGCGGAACAGATCCTCATCGACACCGGGAGCGGGCACGGGCCGTCCGACTGACGAGCCGTGCCGTCCCTCGGCCGAGGCCGACGGACGACGGCGATGGACCCCGCGGCCGGTTCTCTCCAGCTGGTTGGTCACCGCCGCCAGCAGCGGCAGGTGGACCATTGGCCGTCGTCGGACACCTCGACGCAGACCGCTTCGAGAAAGCAGCGTCCGGTGTCAGAGTCGTCGATCAGCCGCGGCTCCCCGCCCGCGAGGCCCTCGCCGGGCAGGGGTACGAGCATCAGCCGGCCGTAGTCCTGCAGCAGAACCTGCGGACGGCGGCCCCCCAATCGCTCCACGTCGGAGACCAAGGGCCCGATGAGATGGGGAGGAAGCTCGTGGGCGCGGTCGAGAACATGGGTCCGACGACCGCGCCGGGCCTCTCACCTGAGTCCGGGGCCTCCTTCCGACTCCCATGTGGCTTCTCCGTCGAGGCCGTTCTCGGCGAGTGCCAGGATGCGTGGAGCCGACAGCGGGTTCTCGGGGTCGGCGGCGGCGGTCAGCATCCGGGTGGCTGCTCCGGCCGGCTCGTCGGGTGGGATGACCAGCAGTTCCCAACGTCCCGTGGTGCTGCAGTCCAGGGTGATGGCATGCGCTTCGGCGGCGAGGTCGCTCTGGACCACCTCGATCACGTGGCCGGGCGCCATCACCTTCCGCGGGGCATCGGGCCAGGACGCGGGGTCCACGGTGACCCTGGTGACGGTCCCGACGGCCGGGTCCAGTGAGCCGACCAGCGCGGGCAGCTCCAGTTCCAGTGCGTCGCAGCGCGGCCACCACGCTCCGTCCAGCGGGCCGTGGCTGACGCCCGGCGTGAGGCTCAGACGGGGCAAGGGCATCCGGTAGGTATGCCCGTCACCTGGTGGTGTGCCTTCGGCGGGCCTTGTGATGGTGTCCATCGTGCGGTCCCGTCCCGGGCGGCACCCTCGGCTGCCCGCGTCTGTCACTCGCCGGGAACGGCCTCGCCGTGTTCGTGCGGCCGAAAAGCTCTCGGTGACTGCCAGAGTACTCCCGGCCGTGGAGGACGACCCGGGGCGCGACCGCCCTGCTGAGGGCGCATCCGTACCGCAGACGGCGGGTGGCGTGACTGCCGCGGTCTGCTGAGGGCGCATCCGTACTGCAGACGGCGGGTGGCGTGACTGCCGCGGTCTGCTGAGGGCGCATCCGTACTGCAGACGGCGGGTGGCGTGACTGCCGCGGCCGGTACGGCCTGCCGGATCATCGACGACAGCGGTCTGATCACCGGCCTGCCGGTGAGGGGCTCTCCAGGGGCAGGGTCAGCACGCAGGGGGCTATGGGGCCGGACAGCCCGACGACCTGCCCCATGTTCTGCCAGCCCCAGGACTCGAATGCGGCCTGTCCGGCCTGGTCGGCCGGATGGAGCAGAGCGACTCCGAGGGCGGTGTGCCGGTCGGTGAGCAGGCGCTGTTGCAGTCGGCGAGCGATGTCGCGGCGCTGAGCGTGCGGGCGGGCGACGACCTGAGTGAGGACGACGAACCGTGCGTATGTGGTGAGCCGTTGGATGCTCTCCTGCAGCAATCGGTCGAACCCTCGCCGGCCGGGGCCGTCCGGGCCGAGCGGAAAGCCGTAGGCACAACCGACCAGCACCGTCGTCTCGGCGACCAGCAGCGCGAAGCCGGGCCGCCTGGCACTGACGGCCAGGTGGCGCAGGAACTCTCCCCGGCCGTGGAACGAGGCACCGGGAGTGTCCGCGACGGACGCCATGGCCAGGTCCGCGATGTCCTGCTCCACTCCTTCGGTCTGCCAACGGGTCAGCCGACGCAGGCGGATTCCGTCCTTGGGGACCGGTTTGCGAGCAGTGTCCTCAGGCGTCCGCTTTCGGTCGGCCGACGGACCCGAGGAAGCCGCTGCCAAGAGGTCGCGGGGCAGCGCGGGTGGCACGGGATCCGTGGGGGCCGCGAGGAGCAGGGGGGTGGAGCCGGTGACGGCGAGGAGCTGGGTGATCTGTGCGCACGGGTGGTGCAGTCGCAGGGAGGTGTGCACCCGGCCGGCGCGCTGTGACATCGACAGGAAGACGTCCAGGCCCCTGGCGTCGCAGGAGCCGACCGTGGTCAGGTCGACGTCGATGACGGTGACGCCGTCGCGCAGACACTGCTCCAGTGCGGCCCGCAGCAGCGGTGCCGTGGCCGGTCCGATCGCACCGGCGAGCGTGACGAGTGCCCCCTCACCTCGGTTCCGCCGGTGGATGTCCAGCCGGGAAAGGACCATCACGCCTCCCCTCGGCAGAAGCGCGGGCCGGTGCGGGCACGCGGTACGCGGGCGGCCATGACGGGCGTGCCCGGAGTTGCTCCGACCGCGGCGGACATGATGCCGACCCGTCTCCGCGCCGACCGCTGGGGTGGCTCGGGTTTTCCTTTCTCGCCGAGGACGACCCGGCGTGGCGGCCGGAGTGCGTGATGCCCTCGGTACCTCCCACCGTACGTCGCCGAGGCGGGAAGCGGCCGCAGCGAGGGTGCCCAGGAGTACGGTGGAGAGAGTCGAGGGTACTTCGTACTCCGGTGACAGGACTGGTCTCGTCCTCGGCGCGCGGCGCTGTAGGGCCGCGCGACACGACACGAGCCGTTTCCACGGCCCGGGGCAGGTGCCGATCATGACCACCGAATTCCTGCAGTCGCACTCACCCTTGGCTGAAAACGTCCCGGACGACGCTCCCGCCGGAGGCACGGTCGAGGTGCGCATCGTCTCCATGGATGCCGAAGCGGCCCGGCACGTCGCGGACGCTCTCCGGCTGCTGTTCGCCGGGGGCGAGCAGCGCAGCTATCCGGCGTTCACGTCGGGGCGAGGGACACGTCTGCACCTCACGCTCGACCCCGCGCGGGGCGCCGGCCCACTCCGTTCCTGGCTGGACAACAGCAGGCCGCCCGTCGACCGGACGCATCCGGGCGAGACTGTGTGACGCGTGCGCCTGCCGGGCTGCGGTCGGCGCCCGGCCCTGCCGCGCTCCACCCGCCTTCCGCCCGGCTGCGGCCGAGGTCGTACGACCTGACCGCCGAACTCCCCGGACTGCTTGCCGGGTTGCCGCACCACTGGGGACGCATCAGCAGTGTGCTCGTGAACGGGACGGTGTGGTCGTTGCCCGGGGACGGGATGCTGGTCGCGGACCGGATGGTGCACCTGCGCCGGACGGACTCGCCACGAGCCGAACACACCGTCTGCCTGCTCGCTCCGGGACACGGCGTCCAGTCAGTGGCTGGCTGGCGCGCTTCCCGCCGGTGCCGCTCTACGCGCTGCGTGCACGGAGTCCAGTCCCCGATGGGTGAGTGTCGGCGAGATCGCGAATGGAACGAAGGGCCGCCACCCACTCTCACCTGCTACGCAGATCGTGCTCCGGCAGGATTCGAACCCGCGACACCCGCATCAGGAGTGGGATCAAATCCTTCCCGGGTGGTGCCTGGCGCTGCCGCGCGGGCTGCCGTCAGCTCACGCCTCGCTCACGCGTGGCGGTGGGCCGGAGAGGCCGGTCCGGCCGGTGCCGCGGGTGGGTTCGGTATCGGCTAAGGCGAGGGCGCCGCAGCGGTATCACGGCATTCCGTGCTCGTCGGGCGGGACCGGACCGCCCGATCTTGTGCTCTCGGTTCGGGGATGTCCTCGTTCGCCGGTCTGTTTCGAGCGCCGGAAAAGGAGACCGAGCCCATCAGAAGTAGACAGTCCATTGGACTGTCTGTCAGTCTACTGGACGTCAACAGGCTGTTCATTGCAGGAGTTTGGGGAAGTCGTGTCCCATGACCAGCAGTTCATCTCCGTGCCCGTCCCTGCTCAGTACGTCACTCGTGTCTACGCCCTGCTTGCCGAACTGGACCTGAAGGAGAGCGAGATGAGCAGTCCGCTGCCCGGTGGGACTCAGGGGGCCGAGCCGGACGGAAGCTGGCCGGTGGAGGAGTGGACCATTGAGAACTTCAGGTCGCTCATCGCCACGGAGCTGCCGTCGATCCAGCGCGTTGCGACCATGCTGGACCTACTCGCCGCTGAGCCGGAGCGCGCGTTTAGCACCACCGCCCTCGTCGAGCGCATCAACCTCGACCGTGGTCAGATCAAGGGCGCCCTGGCTGCCTTCACCCGGCACCTGCACGCGCACTACGGGCGCGGCAACTGGCCGATGAAGTTCGAGTGGGCTACCGACCCCGACTCCACCTACCCGGCTGAGGCGTTCTACCGTCTCGACAAGGCGAACGCCGCTCGCTGGCAGGAAGCACGCGCCACGGTGTAGTGCGCTCGGCGGGGTGGGCCCCGGTTCAGCGGCTCACTCCGGCGGCGGCGGTCCGGCTTCGGCTCCGCCATGGGCTTCCGGCCCTGGGGCTCGATCTGCTCACGCTCGCCCGCTCGGATACGGTCGGTTCCGGCCTGAACGGTTGCCCGCCCGCACCGCTCACGCATACGGCCCCGGACGAGGAGTCCGAGGCGGAACAAAGCGCCTTGCTGGGGGAGAAGCCCCAGGTCAGCGGCGTAACGCCGTGTGCCCCCGGCAGGAATCGAACCTGCGACACACCCGCTTCGGGAGTTTCCCCTGAGCAGGGCTGTGACCTGCGAAAGCGCCGAGCGCAGGATGTCTGGCCAGGGAAAACACCCCTCCGAAGTTCCGGCGGGTTCGCGAGGCTTCCCGCTGGAACCCGGCGTTGCGGCCGAGGGCCGGCCCGAGCTCGCGGTCGCGCAGCTCCAGCCGCCCGCACCCGTGCGGTCGTCCGGGAGGGGCTGCAGCGCAAGCTGGTCAGGATGTTCCAGGTCTTGAGGCCGGGCGGCGGCGCATGCGCGGCGGCAGCGGATCCGGCCGGCCCGACCTGGCCCCTTCCCTCAACTCGTCGCCCGGTCAGTCAGCGGGCAGGCCGAACCAGCGGAGGAGTACGGGTCTTGCGTCGTCGGGGGCGTCCTCAGGCCCGCGGGCATAGCGAGCGAGCAGGTCCAGATAGTCGTCATGGAGTGCGTCCAGCTCACCCTTCGTGAGGTGGATGAGGCTGCGTGAACCCCGCATCCAGCCTTCGGACTCCGCCTGTCCGGCGGTGAACTGCCGGGCGAGCTCGACGTCCTCCTCCATCCTCATCCGGTCCAGCTCGGCCGACACGGCACGCTCGGCCTCCGTCAGCTCACTCTGCGGCGGTCTGCGGATGTCGAGCCCGCGCACCCCGCGCCACCAGCGTTCCCTCCCGGTGGAGCGCTCGGGGATGTCCTCGATGAGGCCACTGCGTTCCAGCATGCGCAGGTGGTAGCTGAGCGTCCCGGTGTTCTCGCCGAGGGCGGCGGCCAGCGTGGTCGAGGTGGCCGGGCCCACCGCGCCGAGGTGGCGCAGGATACGCAGGCGCAGGGGGTGCGAGAGGGCCTTGAGAACCTCGGGACTGTCGACCGTGCGCCGCCCTGCGGCTTCCGCTCTCCGCTCTTTCGTCATGGCGGCAGCCTATTCCAGATGGCAGCCGTTTCTCTGCAGACCTTCCTCTGCAGAGAAATCTCTGCAATGCTGTGGCGTATGACGCCGAACCGAGTGACCTTGAACCGCGCAGTCCGCCGCTTCGCAAGTGCTGCCGCGGGGGCCCTGCTTGTCGGAGTTGCCCTGGGCGCCGCACCCGCGCACGGAGCCGAACAGGCCGCGGGTCTGGCCGAGTTCGACTTCTCCGCCTGTCCGACCGCTGATGAGCTGCCCGCGGGCGCGGACCCCGGAACCTGGCGTTGCGAGGTCATGCACGCCACGGGGCATCTGCGCATGGGTGCCATCGACGAGCCGCTCACCGAACCTATGAAGATCACCTTTGCGGAAGGCCGTGTAGACGGTGAATTCCGGCAGGTCTTCGGGGAGATGGCCGCTGCGCCAATCAGGGTGGGAGGCACCCCGTTGACCCTGACTCCGCGGTACGGCGGCTACTCGGACTTCCTGTCCGACACCACCCGGCGCGGCGAGTTCGACATCAAGTTCGCCATAGGCTCGGTGCGCGGGCTGCCGGCCCTGCCGTCGTCGGGCTGCTCGGTGGGCAGCGATGAGGATGCGGTCCACCTGGTGCTCAAGGACACGGATCCCACGCGGGTGATATCCAGGGACCCCCTGGTCGCCGCCTTCGGTGCCCAGGACGCGGAGTTCGCCGCCCCGGGCACCAGCGGCTGCGGCCGCGTGGGCCGCGCGCTCGACCGAGCCCTGGGCCTGCCGTCCGCGGCGGGGGCGAACGCCTTCGACATGGATGTCACGGTGGCCATCCGGCCCTACATGTAGACCCATCCGTTGAGCAATCGTCAATACTTGTAAGCCAGTTGAGATGATTCAGGCCGCGCGAACAAGGAGTGGGATCGAATCCTTGCCTGCGGGTGCCTGGCGGTGCCGTGTGGTGCTGTTTTCCCTGGTCAGGAGCGCGGGCGAGCCGCTTGATCCGGCGCATGCCGCCCTGTGGCGGAACGTCCGCTCACGCATCGCTCACGCGCTGCCGGTTGCTGAGCAGCGCGTGGGTCAGATCTGGCCGAGGTCGATCTCCACCGGGAAGGGGGCCGCTGCTTTGAGGATGCCGGTGAACACGTCTCCGTCCCGGTAGGTCTTCGTCGCGGGGTCGAGAACGTAGGTGTACACGAGAGGAACGCCTGTCGCGGCCTGCTCGATCCGCCAGTAGAAGCCGATGCCTGCCTTGGCGTACTGGTCGACCTTCACGATCCGGTCGGTGGTCTCCGGGCCCGGCGACACCACCTCCGCGACCAGCAGCACGTGCTCAGGGCGGGTCGGGGTGATGTCGATCGTGTCTGCGCGGTACACGACGACGTCAGGGCGGCGATTGGTGAGCGGAACGTCCTGAAGCCGGACGTCGAAGTCCGTGTCGGCGTTCCACTCCGGGCCCGCGGTGGTATCAAGGGCGTTCGCCAGAATCCGGGTCAGCCGGTTGTGCCGCTTGGACGCGCTCGGACTCGCGACGACCATCCCGTCCACGATCTCGATGCCGGCGCACTGCTCCTCGGACCAGGACTCGTACTCCTGCGCCGTGATCTGCTCATGCATCCATGCCGGGGCCACCATCTCGGCCGTCATGAAGCACCTCCCGGACACTGTGCTGCGGGCCCGATCACGCTGGGCCCAGCGTACTGCTGATGTTCGCGACGCCGGCCACACCGGTGAGAGCTGCACCACCCCGCCACGTGAACCACCGCGGAACCCCGGGCCGCAGGACGCACCGAACGCCGAACGGCGGTTGGACCCGACGGCGCAGGTGCACGCCGAGAGGTTCGCTCTGGCTTGCCCCCGGTCCGGGTCACGTCAGGGACAGGCGCCGTTGTAGGTGTCCTCGTAGCTGCGGTAGATCCCGGCCGTCTTCGTCTTCGCACCGGAGGCCGGTTCCGGGTACTCGATGACGGGCACAGGCTTGCAGACTGCCCACTTCCGTGTGTCCGGAGAGTCGTCGAAGCCGAAGGTGCCGCTGGCTCCGCGTACGCAGTTGACGCAACTCGCCCCGGACTGGGTGCCGAGAATGTTCATGTTGATGACGGTGTTGTAGACGTCGTTGTGCGTCGGCAGGATCGGGGCGCCGCTGGTCTCTTCCCTCCCTTTCCCCGCGCCGCCGTTGATGTCGTCGTACGCTCGGCCGGTGGCCTGGGAGAGCACGGTGAAGGCGTCGTAGTACATGACCGCGTAGCCGTCGTCCAGAGGCTTGCTCCCCCATGGCTGCTTGTCCGCCGGGTCGTCTCGCAGCTTCGCCCGCAGCTTCTCGAACTGCTTCAGGAAGCCGCGAGGCCCGGCCGGGAGCTTCTCGTCGCCCGCCCAGGACCGGGCGTCGACGGAGGCCGCGCCCACGAGGGTGATCCGGGCCTCCCGTAGTTGCTCGGCGATGTCCGTAGTGGTGGACTCGGGATCCATTCCGATCCCCACCTTCAGGATGCGCGTCGGCTTCTCGTGGCCGCAGGAGGGTTCGTTCGCCAGCCGGTCCACCAGGTGGGGCAGATCGTGATCGCGTCCCGCGAAGAAGACCGTGTCCGCCCCGGTCAGACAGATGCTGCGGGCGGCGTCGGAGAAGCGCTGGGGGACGCCCTCGTCGTCGCCGGTCAGTCCCAGATAGGACGCCTGCCGCTGCTTCAGCCCGTACTCCTCGCCGAAGTACGCCAGGAAGACCTCCCGCAGGTCGGCGGAGTAACTGTCCCGCTCCCGCCGGTCCGAGACTAGGAAGCCCGTACCGTTCCCCGGATTCTGGTCGAGGTACTCCCGCAGCGCCTCGGCGAAGAGCTCGTTCGACGGGGAGGTCTTGAAGAGGTAGCCGGCCTCCATGGTGGTGGAGGTGAGGATGGGGCCGATCGCCGGGATCCGGTGAGCGGAGAGGGCCTTGGCCGCGGCGAGGGTGTCCGGAGTGCTGCTCGGCATGCCGAACACGCCGACCAGTGGCGCCTTGTCGTCGGTCATCCCGGCGAGCCGGTCGACGACGGGCTCCCACTGGTCCAGGTCCTTCCCGTCGTGGGCCAGCAGCAGTTGGTAGCGCGGCCCCGCCTGCGCGTTGGCCCGCAGCTGGGCGGCGTGGGCACCCGCCAGCGCACGGGCGATCTGCTCCGTACTCATGGCGCTGGTGGCATCGCTGGTGAACGGCATCATGAGGGCGACCCGCACGTACGGGATCCTGGCCTGCCCGTTCTCCGGGGCCGTCCAGCCCTTCTCCACCCGGGTGTTCTCGTCCGCCACGGCCCGTATCAGGCCCGCCAGCTCCGGATCGCCCTCAAGGACCCCGGCGGTCACGCCCACGCACTCGTCCCCGGCTGCCTCCAGTCCGCCGCCGCACTTCTCGGGCAGCAGCCGTACGACCACGAAGGCGACCGCCGCGAGCAGCACGACGCCCACCGCGAGGACGACCGCCTTGTCGGCCGGTCCCAGCGCGCGGTTCCTGAAGCGGTTCAGCACAGTCCTCACTCCTCGTCTCCGGCAGAGCCGTACGTCGGGTAGGGCCTTCGCTCGCGTGCCGCGGCCGGCCAGGCCCGGGCGGCCGCGTTGAGCACGGCGCGCCCCGAGGGATGCCGCATCGACAGGAACGCCAGCTCGGAGCCGAGGTCGTCGCACAGGTCGGGCAGGGGTTCCGCGTAGGTCTCGGAGAGGTACCAGAGCGTGTGCAGCAGTCTGTTGACGGACCTGCGTACGTCGTCGGTCTCGGCGTAGCGATGGTCATGGGCACCGCGGGCGATCTCGGCGCGCTCGTCCGTCCATCCGCCCGATGGCGGGCGGGGGGCCTCGGCGGCGTACCGAAGGGTGTCCAGCCAGCGGCCCGCCTCCCAGGTCCCGAAGTGCTCGGTCAGCGCGCTCACCACCGAATCCGCGCCGCCTGCCGCCAGGGTGTGCCGGAGAACGTCGGGCTCGTGCCCGGCTCCCCGCGCCGCGTGGTGCTCGCGCAGGAGAGCGTGCAGATCTTCCCAGCGTCGTCCTGGCGGGGCTGCCGCCGACGTCGTACGGGCCTCATGGAGCAGCAGGGCGCGCAGGAAGGGGTCGGAGACGAAACCTGGGGCGGCGCCGGCCGTCCCGGCCGTCCAGTGCTCCTCCTCCAGGTACTGGGCGACGGACGAGAGCCCGGCGCCCGGGAAGCCGCCACCGGCCGGTGCGGACGCCGGCACCAGCGCCTGTGCGGCCTCCCGGTCGCGGGCCAGGGCGAGCGGTATCAGACGGGCGCGCAGCTGGGGCTGCGGAATCATCTGCTCCAGCAGCACCTCGGCGACCGGTCGTCCCTCCCCGGCCGGCAGGTCGAGCAGATCCTCGGGTGCGACGGCGCGTTGTCCACTGGCGCGGACGACCGCCTCGCACAGCGCCCTGCTGCCCTGCGGGTGCCCCTGGGTCAGGGCGTACAGCGCCGACGGCAGATGGCGGTGAAGGGGGCCCTGGGCCGGGTCGAGCATCAGCAACAGGTCGTCGCGGGTCAGCGGTGCCAAGGGGACCACGAGCAGTCCCGCCGACGGCGAGCCGGGGACGGCGCGCTCCCAGCCGGAGGCGTGGATCAGCTCGGGCAGCTCGCGGCGCGTTGCGTCCGGGTAGAGGTCCGCGCCGTCGCCCAGCCTGGTCGCGACGACGACCAGGGGGTCGCGGGTGCCGGACTCGGGCGCGGCACGGTGTTCGAGCAGCAGGCCGAGCACGCGCTGTCCGGCGGCGGTGTGCGCGTTGTCCAGCAGGACCAGGGGGCGCGGCGTCCGGTTGATCCGCTGCCACCGGCCCTGGGCGTCGGTGAGGTCTTCGAGGAACGCGGCGATCAGGATGTGCTCGACCGCTTGCTGGAAGTCGCCGCCCTGGTGGAAGCGCAGGCTCAGCCGGATCAGGGCGGCCTCACCGTCCTCGGAGCCCGAGAATCGGCTCTGGTACCACTGGTGCACAAACCGTTCGGCGCGGCTACGGGTGTGCCGACTGAAGTACTGCTGGATGACCGCCTCGGTGACAGGAGCCAGGTCGTGCGGGCGCCGGTCCGGGTCGGCGAGGCGCTCGCTGACGTCGTCCGTCCACTGACTGCCGTCCACGTCGGCCGTGCCCCTTTCGAGACCGCAGGCCACCAGGAGGCGCGCGAACCGGTCACGGGCCAGCGACTGTTCGGCCTCGCTGCCGCGGTGCCAGCTGGACACCGCGAACAGTCCCGGCAGCAGACGGGAGAACCGGAGCCGCCCGGCGCCCGGGACCATGGGCGCCAGCTGGCACACCAGCTGCTCCAGGATCTCGACCACGGCCGACGTGTTGGCCGCCGTGGAACCGGACCACCGCCCCTGCTCGATCTGGGCGGCATCAACCCTGCCGAGCGGGACGCGCCCGCGGTAGGCCTCTTCCAGGGAGTCCAGGACCGCCGTCCTGCCCATGCCGTGGCGGCCCGTCAGCAGCGTCACGGGGAGGTCGCCGCGGTGTTCCTGGGGGACGAGTTCCCGCCGGTCGGCGGCCAGGCCGACCAGACGGGGCACCAACGCGCGCAGGATGGAGTCACGTGCGTACAAGGGCATCCGCATCGCCCTCTCCCCCGTTCTGTCAACGTCTTTGGTGCCGTCGTCGTTCTGTGCGCTCGGGTGGCTCAGCTTCCGAGCAGCCTCCCCAGCGCCTGGCCGACGGCGTCCAGCAGGAACTGCCTGCCGACCGTGTCGGGGGCGGCACCCAGCAGGCGCCGCATCCCCTCCATCAGCCCGCGCTGCCGGTCCGGCCCGGGGTTGCCGTCGCCGTCGCTGTCGCCGCCGCGCGCCAGGGCGTCCGCGCTGCGCAGCAGGGCCGCGCGGGACTCCGGTTCGAGGTTCAGTCCCGGTGCCAGCTCCGCGATGAGCCGGGCGAGGTCGGCGGGTGCCAGCGCGGTGTGCACCTCGATGCTGTTGTGCACGCTGTTGTCGGAGTCGCCCTGGGTGATATGCCCGATCGACTCGGCCTCTATATGGGTGTGCTGGGCGGGCCGACGGCGCTCGCGCTGCTGTGCCACGTACGCGACGATGTCGGAGGAGCCGCTGAGCACGGCGCTCACGCCCTGCGAGGTGAGAGCCACGTGTGAGCCGACGTCGTTGTGGAACGGCGGCCCCTCACAGGTGATCAGGTCCTCCTCGGCCAGATAGGTGAGGGCCCGGGCGACCTCGCTCCGGGAGAGGGGTTCACCGAGGAAGAAGACGTCCGGCGAATCGAGGAATCCGCTGATCCGCAGCGGCTGCCGGTGCGGGTTGGCGTGAATCCAGTGCAGTACGGCGCGTGCCGCGTGACGGCCCCGCTGGACCGAGTTCGCGCGCAGGGCCTGCAGCCGGCGAGCCCGTTCCGCCCCGGCGGTCCGCAGCGTCACCACGGGAGCACCCGCGTCCGTACCGTGTCCGTCGTGGGAACTGATCAGCTCCTCGGCGCTGAGATGGCCGACGATGGCCCGGACCGCGCTCATGGGAATGCTCTGCAAAGAGCCGAACTCCGCGCAGGAGATCTGGTGGCCCAGCTCCCCCTCCGCCCTGTCCCAGATCCACAGCAGGAGGCGGGGGCCGTACCTCTCGACGTACGCGGCGAAGTCGTCGTGGTCCCTGAACGTGGGCACTGAGGCTGACAATGACGGATCCTGTTCGTCTTCGCACCGACGGCTCAGCTGCGGCACCTACCCTGCTTTCACTCCTGTAATCAGGTCGATTCACCTGGCGCAGAGGTACAACGCCGTCTGAATCACACCAAGTTGGCCACGAGAGGTATAGGGCGGTCCTGGGCGGGAGCCATCAAACCGCCGCGGCCATACGCCGGATGACGGACCGACTCACCGCGGACGCACTCCCCGAGGCTGTACGCGACGAGCAGGGCCGACGGCGTATGCCCAGGTCGACCGTCAGGGAGTATGGGCTCCTCGGCGTACGGCGCGCGCAGCACCTCGAAGACCCGGTCCAGTCCGTCCTGACCGACGACATCACGCGCGCCGACGAACTCCCTCGGTGTCCACGCCTGACGCCGATCCGGTGGGTGATGTGCGCGAGACCGACTCCTTGTCTGCTGACGCACGCTCACGCAAACGGCCCCGGACGCGGAGCCCGAGGCCGACGGCCTACCAGCACGCCTCCCCGGGGTGAGAAACCTCAGGTCAGCGGCTCATCGCGGTGTGTCCCCCAGAGCAGGATTCGAACCTGCGACACCCGCTTCAGAAGCTTTCGGACCGCGGGGTCGGTGGCGGGGACGTGCTCGTGGGCGAGTCCAGCACATGCCTGGGCCCTTGAGGTCAGGGCTGGGTGGTGTCCACGATGAAGCGGCGACTGAGACTGATCTCGCGCGAGAGCAGGCCCGGGTCGGCGGTCACCGTCAGTTCGTACTCCCCGTCCCGCAACGCCCGCACATCGAGCACCCGGTGGCTTGCGACCCACAGAGTGGGAACGATCTCGCCGTTCAGCCTGACCTCGACAGTGCGCAGCGCCTCATTGCGCAGCGCCTCTTCGTCGTTGCGATCGACCACGTCCACTGTGAGCGTGACCTTGGAGAGCGCGGCGGCGTTCAGTACGCCGCTGCTGGGGATGCCGCGTATCCGGAGCTCCGGCTGGTTCACCGCGTTGTCCACCGCAATGGCGCCGATCGCCAGGGCGGCGGCGAAAGCGGCAACCAGAAGGGTGATGAGCACCCTGCGCCGGGACCGGGTTCGCACAGGGCCCGACGTCTTCAGAGCCAGTCGCATGGACACATCCTTCGAGGAATTGCTGCTGTGGGCCGTCGGCGCCACCTCTTCGTCCCGCCCATAGGCCTTGCATCGGCCTCCTGCACCGACTCCAGGACAGGGCCCGAGGACGGACTCGGACTCGCAGGTGTCCGGCGAACCTGATGGTGCCAGCTCAACCGTCACGGAATCCAGTTCGCCCTCACCCACTCCTGGATGAATGAGTCCCGGTACCCGGTGTGGGTGCAAGCTCCCGCCATGTAAGGCCGGTTGACGGCGTCCCCCACCGCGACATCCCCACCACACGGCTTCCGGTGCCGATCGAGCGGGAGATCCTCGGGTCCCCCAGGCCGACGGGCTGGGTGCCGCGGAACTGGATGCCCGGCGCGGGCCTGACCGCGGCGACCTGCACGCCCCGGAGTGCGAGGAAGCTCCGCAGGGCGAGCCCGTACCGAAGGTGGCTCCCGCGCGATCAGCCGTCAGTGCCCCGTGTCCCGACCTACCGAACCTCGTGCGCCCTCACTTGCGTCAGAACGCCTGACCTGTCGGCAGGAGCGGGGAAACACCGCCTACACGGCGGCGCCCGAGCCGCTCACGCAAACGGCCCCGGAAGAAGAGTCCGAGGCCGAATGGAGCGCCTCCCTGTGGGAGAAATCCCAGGTCATCGGCATAACGCGCTGTGTCCCCGGCAGGATTCGAACCTGCGACACCGGCTCTAAGAGTGGGATCGAACCCTTGCCGGGGGGGGTGACTGGCTCTGCCCGGAGGCCAGCGGCCCTCTTCCAGGACCGCGAAGAAGGAAACGGGGGGCATACGGCTGGATGCCCTCGGGATCCAGGCCGTTGACCGGCTCGTCGAGGATCACCGTGGCCGGCGACCGCTTTCGCGCCTACCGTGACGTCCTCGACCCGGCCACGGAGTTGGGCATCCACGCCCATCACAACCTCGCCCCGGGAGTGGTGAACTCCGTCGTCGCCGTCGAGAGCGGTGCTGTCCGCGTCGACGCCTCGCTCGCCGGTCAGGGGGCAGGCTCGGGCAAGGGCGTGGCGGTTGTGCCCGGACCGCCGCGTCCAGACTGCGTCGCCCGGTACCGGCGGGATGTCGCGGGTGCCGGTCAGTGGCAGGCGCGGACGATCACAGTGGCCGACCTGAAGGACATCCAGAGACGCTCGGCCAATCGCCATCGCCATCGCCATCGCCAATCGCCGATCACCAATCGCCGATCACCGTCACGGCCGGCCGGCCGTACACGAGTCTGCTTCCCGAGGCGGACCTGGCGATCGCCGAGGCCGCCGCCCGGCTCGTACGGAGCGGCAGCCACCGCGCCGGTCCCCGACGCTACTGGCCTCGGTTTTGGGCAAGCGCCGGGGTCTGGGCGGGGGCGTCGGTCGGGGCCGGGACGTCCTTCCCGGCGTTTTCCGGCGCGCCGAACCAGGCCACCGCGACCGCGCCCGAGACCGCCAGGACGAAGCCGGTCACCGCCAGCCAGGCGAAGCCGGGGCGTGAGGCGTCCCCCAGCCACCAGACGCCGATCATGCCGGGCAGCACGGTCTCGCCGACGACCAGCGCCGCCGTCGCCCCGTTCACCGAGCCGATCTGCAGCGCGACGGTGTGCAGGTACATGCCGCCGATTCCGGCGACCAGAATGGCGTACAGGGCCGGGTCGGTGAGCAGCGTGCCCAGGTCGAACGGATCGATCCCGTTCAGCACTCGCACGCCCACGCCGAGCGCGCCGAAGCCGAGACCGGAGAGCAGACCGGCCAGGATCGCGGCCCGGGCGCCGAGCAGCCGGACCAGGACCGTGCCGCCCGCCATCAGCAGCAGTGAGATCGCGAGGAGCCACCAGTGGGTGGTGATCGGCGTGTGCCCGCTGCCCTCAGGGCCCGCCGCGCTGGCGAGCAGCACCAGCGCCGAGCATACGACCGCGATCGAGGTCCACTCCGCCCGGGTCAGCCGGATGCCGAGCAGCTTGACGCTCAGGACGGCCGTGATGACGAGGTTGGCGCTGATGACCGTCTGGGAGAGGAACAGCGGCAGCAGACGGGCGGCGAGCGCGCCGAGCCCGAAGCCGACGAAGTCCAGGACCGTGCCGACGACGAACTCCCAGGTCATCGCGGCCTGGGCGGTGGAGGAGAGACTGGGGCCGCCATGCGCGGTGACCTGTCGGGTGGTGTGCCCGGCGGCGGCCGCCTCGCGGCGGGCCGACTTGCGGGAGCCGACGGCCTGGAGGACGGACCCCGTGCCGTAACAGATCGAGGCCGCAACGGCGGTCAGGAGTCCTATGAGCACCGAGCACTCCGTTCGGGGGGTGGTTCCTGGCTGTTCTCCCTGCCAGACGTGGGATCGACCGCCTGCGTTGCGTGGACCGGGTCACCGCCGGCGCGGGCGCCGTGCTGTCCGCTGCAGAACCCCCGGTGCAGAGCACCTTTCCGTACCCAGCGGACGCCTCTGGTTGGCCGGGTAGCCGATGAGGCGGACCGGGGCGTGGGCGTACCCGGCATTGATCATCAACTCGGCCCCGCCGACGATGTCCTCGACCTTCTTGCCACCGCGCGGTTCGATCTGCAGGAAGTTGAAGTCGAGGTCGGCCGCGGCGTCCGGGCCCTTGGACAGGTATCGCTTGTCGACGTAGATACGTCCGGGCTTGACAGTGAAGGCGCCGTGCGGCTTCTTGCCGTCGTCGTACTGCGGGACGAACGTGAGGTTCTTGCGCGCGTCCTGGTCGTCGAAGCAGTGTCCGGCGCTCATCACGATGTTCTTGCCGGGGCTCTTGATGACCGTGCCGCCGCAGAAGCGGCCGGTGTCGGTGCCGTCGTTCCAGAAGAAGGTACCGACGATGGGCAGCCCTTCGAACGGCTTGCTGGGGGAGCGAGGCGTCCTGGTCGGAGCAGGAAACTGCTTAACCTCCTGCTCCTGGACGGGCTTTGCGGCCCGCATGCGCTCCGGAGTCCAGTAGCTGTCGGCGTCGGCGGGAGTGAACCCGCGCGTGTCGTCGTCACCGCCCGTCGGGACGGGAGCTGGAGGAACGGAAGGCTACTCCGCCAGGGCGCTCGGGGTGGCATTCCCCGAACGAGGCGGATCGCCTTGGTCTGCGTACGCCGGAAGATCCGGCAGCAGAATGAGTGCCGCGGCCCCCGCCGCAGCACTCAGTGCTCTGCGCAACTTCATGGTCAAATCCCCCAGATCATATGAGACGCGCGTCACGCCGCCTGGCGTGAGTGCGTCACGGTCGGCCATGGTCGTAATGACCACTTCATGCAGGGGGAAATGCATATGATCCACTTCGCGCGCTCGTCCGTACACGGCGGACTTTTCGCAATTTCCGTGCCGCTGATCCTGCTTGGGTACGCCGGGACGGCATACGCCGACTCACTCCCTTTCCCCGGACGGGGATACGTCTCCGCCAGCGGTCCGGTAGAACCTGGCGAGGCAGTGGAACTCACGGTCAAGGAGCGCCCTGGCAATCCGCACCCGACGGCGGTGGACGTCTCCAGCCCGGCGCTGACCGACGACACCGCCCTGGGTGACACTAAGAGCGCCTGGGTGGGTGCGGGCCGGATCAAAGAGAGCCTGAAGCCCGGCACGTATCCCGTGACGTTCACGCTGCGCCACAAGGACGCCGCCTGCGTGACGGAAAAGGACCGCGACTATGTGTGCGACTACCCCTCGATCGTCCTACGTGGAGAGGTGACGGTCTCGGCTCCGGACGAGGCCCCGGCATCAAGCGACGGGCCGGGCTTCGGCGGCGGCTTGGCACTCGGCATCGCGTCGGGTGCCGTGGTGACGCTGGCGGCGGGCGGGACACTGCTGGGACTCCGGCGCCGCGCGGCTGCCGATGACCCATCGCAAAGCTAAGCTTGGCGTTTATCGTCTTCGGTCGAACGTGGCCCCGAACTTGCTCACGGTTTCGGCTGAGTGCCTGACGTGAGAACAATGAGTCCGTTGCAGCGGGATGTCCCGCGGGATGCGTTTGGCGAACTGCCACTGGTCATATTGTCCGCCAACGCGTATTTGGTGGCCCTTGATCGGCAGATGGATCCCGCTAGCTGGGGCAACACGGCTGTTGTTCGGCGACTTGCGCGCATAGGCCTCGTACCTGCAAGAGTCTGCTCCGGCGAGAGATGAAGAAGCGCAGCGAGCTGGCGGAAGCGCCGCGGCCTAGCTAACGACAGGGACATCCGGCAGGCCACCGTGTGGTTGTCGCCGCACCTGGCCAGGTGACCGAGCAGGTAGCCCTCGCGGGGCTCAGGGCGAAAGCCCTGCGACACCCGCTGTGGATGCGGTCTGGCTGGGCATGGGCAGCTCAGGGGGAAGTGGCGAGTGGTCGGAGTGCAGCGCGGGCGGCGTTTCGTCAGACCTTCTCGACTCGCACGGAGTGTCCCGCGAGGAGTCGATTCATGTCGGCGGTGTCGGAAGTGAAGACGGTTGCCTGAGCTCCCTGCACGGCCTCCCGCCCGGCCACAGCCGCCAGAATGGCATCGATGGCGTACTTGCGCCCATGCAGGCCGGCTGCCTTCAGCATGTCTCGCGCCATGGCGATCACCTGATCGTCCGTGTGCACGATGCGGATCCGGGAGAGCGTCCAGTTCCACAATGCCTGCCTCGACGTTTCGCGAGGATCCCATGCCGCCAAGGTGGTGAGCGCCGAGGTGACGATCGGGATGTCCAGCCGCGGAGCCGTCTTGATCAGTGCGGCCATCTCCCGGTCGCCCTCAACCGCCTTGGAGAGAGCCTCGCAGCCAAACACGAAGACGCGCTGTCGCGGCCGGTGCAGCTTCGCTCGGGCGGTGCGGCTCACGCTGCCTCGTCCGAACTCGATGGCTGCTTGTCATGCCAGCCGTCAATGGCGGCGATGCGGTCCAGCGCCGCTCGCTGCTCGTCGTCCGTCACCGCGCCGTGCTCTTCTTCGAGGCGTTCAGCCAATTCGCGCAATCGGTCCATGGCGTCCTGATGGGCGGCGGCGGCCGCGATGTAGCCGGACACCCCCCGCGCGTCGACGATGCGGCGCAGGCCCCCGAGGGGCGCGTCCTCAGGTGCGCCCGGGGATGCGGACTCCTGGTGGACTCCGGATGTGAGGAAGGCCCTCCTCGTTCAGGCGGTGGCGTAGTGGGAGAGAGCTGGTTCCAGCATGTCGAAGGCGTCGGCCGCCTCCGTGGTGATGGTTTCGGCGATCTCGTCGTTGGAGTGTTCGGCCAGGGTGAGGTCTTGGATGCGCTGGAACAGGATGCGGTGGACGGTGCCGAGCAGTCCGGCGGCCGTCTGGACGGTGATGTCGTTCGGCGGTGCGCCGACGGCCGCGGCGAGAGCGTGGGCCAGGGCGCGTTCGCGCTGGTCATGCAGGCCACGCAGGCACGCCGAGAGGGCGGGGCTGTCGGCGATCATGCGGGCGAAGGCAGGGCCTGAGAATCCGGAGACCGGATCCGTGGCCGCGGCGGCGTCGGCGAAGGCGCGGCGCAGCGCCGCCAGGGCGGACTCGCCGGGCCGTCGAGCGGTCACCGTGTCTGCCAGGGCTGCGATGAACGCGTCCTGGTGGTCCAGGGCCAGATCCTCCTTGCGTGGGAAGTAGTTGGTCACCGTCTTCTTGGCGACCCGTGCAGCGGCGCCGATCTCGGCGATGGTGGTCCGCTCGAAGCCCTGGGCGAGGAACAGCCGGGTGGCGTGGTCGGAGATGAGCTGCCGGGTCTCCTGCTTCTTGGTTTCCCGCAGGCCGGCAGGCTGCGCGGGCGATGTGGTGTAGGTAGCCATGAGGCAATCTTACCCTCGTAGCATTTTTATGTTGACACCCTCATGAGCCTCAGACTAAATTTGCCCCCGTCGCAAGTTTACGATGGCAGTTCGAAGAGGAGAGTCCATGCGTGAAGCCAGCTACGCGTCCTACGCCCCCCTCGCCGCCGGCCTCGATGAGGTCCTGGCCGGACGTACCGGCAGCAGCCCGATCCCCGCGCCGCGTCGCCGTGACAGGCAGCAACCCGCCCGAACGGCCGCCGCCCGCGCCCGGCGTATCACCCCGCCCGTTCGCAGCCTGCCGCGACGCGGCGGCTACTGACCGCACCCCCACCAACGATCACGCCGACCGCCTCGCCCACCAGCGGCGACAGGCGACAGGCTCCGCGAAGAATCCATGAGGAGAACCGTCTTGCAGATCACCGCGTCCACCGTCTCGCTCACCGTCGACGACGTCGCCGCGTCCCAGCGGTTCTTCACCACCCACCTCGGCTATGTCGAGCAGGCCGCCGCCGACGGGTTCGCCTCCCTGACGCGCGACGACGCCGCGGTGGACATCGTCCTGCTTGCACGTGGCACCGAAGTGCTGCCGGGTGACCAGCGCGACCAGCGCGCCTCCGGCCTGATCCTCGCCTTCACCGGCGCCGGTATCGAGGACGAGGAGAAGCGGCTGCGCGCCGAGGGCGTCGACATCACCATGCCGCTGCGTGAAGAGCCTTGGGGCGAGCGGCTGTTCCAGATCAAGGACCCGAACGGAGTTGTCATCCAGTTCGTCGAGTGGACCACTCCTTCCGACCCTGCCTGACCGCTCCGCGCCGACCGCTCCGCGCCGACCGCTCCGCGCCGACCGCTCCGCGCCGACCGCTCCGCGCCGACCGCTCCGCGTGAAGCCGCGGAGGACCCCATCCCGAAGGCCACGGGCCACAGATCCGAAGGACCGTACGTTGTCGCCTGACCCCACCACCGTTCATCCACTGCCGGCGCATGACCGGGTGGTGTTCCTCAAACCACTGGTCACCTCGCCGAAGATCGTCGTGGGCGAGTACACCTACTACGACGACCCGGCCGGCGCGACCGGGTTCGAGCACCTCAACGTCCTGTACGCGTACGGCCCCGAGCGTCTGGTCATCGGCAGGTACTGCGCGATCGCCACGGGAACCAGGTTCCTGATGGCGGGTGCGGAGCATCCGACGATGGGGGTGTCCACGTTCCCGTTCACCATGTTCGGCGGCCGCTGGACCGAGGGGACCCTGGATATCGTCACGTCCATGCCCAGCCGCGGTGACACGGTGATCGGCAATGACGTCTGGTTCGGTTACCAGGTGACCGTCATGCCCGGCGTACGCATCGGCGATGGCGCGATCATCGCGGCCGGCGCCGTGGTCACCGCCGACGTTCCGCCCTACACGATCGTCGGCGGCAACCCGGCCAGACCGATCCGGCAACGGTTCAGCGACGCCGACGTCGAGCAACTGCTGCGCGCCGCCTGGTGGGACTGGCCCGCCAGCCTCGTCACCGAACACGCCCGCACCATCATGTCCGGAACCCCGGACGACATCGCCCGCATCGCCACCGAGCACGGTTTGGGGAAGCCTCTGTGACCCAGGTATCCGTCGAAGAACATGCCGTGGCCGACAGCGCGGCCGGACCCTACGCCCTGACGACGGGGCCGGACGGGGCGCTGTGGTTCACCCTCGTCCACAGCGGCCGGATCGGCCGGCTCGTGCCCGGCGAGGAGCCGACGAGCCATCGGCTCGACCCCACCTGCGGGCCGACCGTCATCACACCCGGCCCCGACGGCGCGCTGTGGTTCACCGAGTACCGGGCGGGCCGGATCGGGCGGATCACCACCGACGGCGTCATCGACGAATTCGGCCTGCCCACCCCCGGCTGCGGGCCGTTCGGCATCGCGGCGGGACCCGACGGCGCGCTGTGGTTCACCGAGACCGCCGCCGACCGTATCGGCCGCATCACCGTCGACGGCCGCATCACCGAGTTCCCGCTCCCCGTCACAGGCGCGTTCCCCTCAGCGATCACCGCCGGTGACGACGACGGGATGTGGTTCACCCTCAACCAGGCGAACGCCCTCGGCCGGATCGGCATGGACGGTGCGGTCACCATCCATCCCCTGCCGACGGAGGCGGCGGCGCCGGTGGGGATCGCCGCAGGCCGCGACGGCGCGCTGTGGTTCGTCGAGATCGCCGCCGGTCAGCTCGGGCGGATCACCACTGACGGGCAGATCACCGAGTTCCCGCTGCCCGACCGCACCGCCCGACCGCACGCCGTCACCGTCGACAGCGACGGCACCGCATGGTTCACCGAATGGGGAGGCAACCGCGTCGGCACGATCACCCCCGACGGCTCCCTGACCGTCCACGACCTGCCCACCCCCCACTCCGAACCGCACGGCATCGCACCCGGTCCCGACGGCGCCGTGTGGACGGCACTGGAGATCGGTGCACTCGCCCGCATCGCCCCCATCGCCCCAGCGGACAGCGCCACCTGACCAGGCTGTATCTCACACAGCATCAGCAGGAGTCGCCCGTACGGCGGCTGGAGAGGAGCATCCTTGAAATGCGCACTCGTGATCTTCGAGACGGACGAGTCACGCCGCCGGATCCAGGCCGACCGGGCGGCGTACCGCAAGGAATACGAAGGCTGGATCGGCAGCATCGCCGCGGCCGGGAAACTGGTCGGCGGTGAAGCTCTGGAGACCGAGCACATCACTCCCACGACGGTGCGCAGAACGGCCGACGGGACACCCACGGTGACCGACGGGCCCGCGCACGCCGGCGAGGAGACCCTCGGCGGCTGGTTCATCATCGACGTGGCCGACCGAGAGGAAGCCGTCGAACTGGCCAAGAACCTCCCCACCCCCGAAACCATCGAGATCCGCCCGATCCTCGAATCCGCTTGAACTGGGCCGGGGACTGGCCCGGTGACCTCAAGGCACGAGCCCAGGTCGAGCTTCACCTCGCCCTACGGGCGCACGTGGCCCCAGGACAGCAGGGTCGGCCCCGGCCTCCTGCCTCGAAGGCCCCTACGTCCGACGGACGGAAGGGCCTTTGACCAGGTGTTTCTCTGTTCCCCCGGCAGGATTCGAACCTGCGGCACCCGCTTTAGGAGTGGGATCGAATCCTGCCAGGTGGTGCCCGGCGCTGCCACGCGGTGCTGTTTTCCCTGGTCAGGAGCGCGGGCGAGCCACTCGATCCGGCGCATGCCGCCCTGTGGCGGAACGTCCGCTCACGCATCGCTCACGCGCTGCCGGTTGCTGAGCAGTGCGTGGGTCAGATCTGGCCGAGGTCGATCTCCACCGGGAAGGGGGCCGCTGCTTTGAGGATGCCGGTGAACATGTCTCCGTCCCGGTAGGTCTTCGTCGCGGATGAGGCTTCGGCCGTCTGTGGAGCCGATGCCGGCGCAAGTCCGCGACAGCGTGCCCGCGCCGGGGGCGCTGCCTGATGGCCCCAACGTGCTCGTTGTCAGGCTGCGGCGAGCGTGTCCTCAGCTGACCTGCGCATCGCGATGATCCGCGTGGTCACTCCGGTTTGGCCGTGATCACCGCTGTCTCTCCCGGCGCCGCGACGCTTGCCGTGCCGTCGGCTGTGACGAAGGGCTCCTGACCGGGCTGCCGTGCGCCGACACATGTGAGGGTGAGCGTGGCGGTCACGGCCAGGACGACAACGGCGGCTCCCGAGAGCAGGAAGGCGTTCTCGACTCCGGCGAGGGTGATGGTGGTCGAGGCCACGAAGGGGGAGATCGCCAGGGCTCCTGCCACCCCGGCCTCCCACAGGCCGAGCGCCTTCGCCAGATGATGGCTCGGTATGCGCTGCTGCACCAGTGCGATCAAGGGAATGTCCGTGAGGGCCGAGGCCAGCCCTGTGGCGGTCAGGAGAACGGCCGCCACAGCATGGGAGGTGACCGTTCCCAGTGGAGCCCGGAAGATCCCGAGCAGGGCCCACGCCAGCACCGCGGCCAGTGCGAGTCTGCGGATGCGCAGGCCGGCCAGGAGCAGGGCGCCCACCACTTCGGCGACCCCGGCGACGCCGAGCAGCAGGCCGTACTGGCCGCCCTGCCCCACGACCACGACCAGCCCGACGGTCAGGAAACCGTTGGTCAGGGCGAGGGCGAGCACGAAGGTCACGATGAC
This sequence comes from Streptomyces sp. NPDC028907, assembly GCF_055564995.1. Classification (NCBI taxonomy): domain Bacteria; kingdom Bacillati; phylum Actinomycetota; class Actinomycetes; order Kitasatosporales; family Streptomycetaceae; genus Streptomyces; species Streptomyces sp. NPDC028907. Next base: position 272,298 of record NZ_JBVHVE010000002.1, on the reverse strand, counting down.
CACGAGTACATCGGGAGCCGCCCGCACTGCCCTGAGCCCGGCGCTGAGATCGGACCACAGCCCGGTCTGCCCGCTGGTCGCGGCGGGGCGGGTCACGCGGATGGCTGCCACGGCGACCGCCGAGCCCAGGAAGGTCAGCCCGTTCACCACCAGCACCGACTGCAGCGAGCCGAAGGCCAGCAGCGGCGCCAGCATGAGCGGGCCGACGAAGAAGGCGGCCCGGAAGGCGACTTGCAGCAGCCCGTTGGCCTGCTGGAGGCGCTCGTCCGGCACGATCTGCGGAACGATGGCGTTGCGGGCCGGGGCGAACGGGGCGCCGATCAGCGCCAGCAGCGCCGTGGTCGCCACGAGCAGGGGCAGGTTCAGCAGGTCGAGGGCGAGCAGGACCGAAGCCACGGCCACCACGGCGACCCGGGCCAGGTCGGTGGCGATCATCAGCTTCCGGCGGTCGCGGCGGTCGGCGTACGAGGCGACGACGAAGGTGGCCACGAACGCGGGCGCGAACGCGGAGACGCTGACCAGGGCGACGGCCGTCGGGTCCTTCGTCAGCGACCAGGCCAGCCAGGCGGTCGCGGCGGTGTACAGGCCGTCGCCGAAGCGTGAGATGCCCTGACCGGCGAAGAGAAGCAGGAAGTTGCGGTCCTTCAGCAGTGACATGCGGCCACTGTCGGGTTCCGTCGGGGGCCCGATCCACTTATTAGGCGGATGGCTAATCAGTGGGGCTCAGTCACCTCGCCGTCGCCGTGCAGGAAGCTTTCCAGGCTGGGGGTCAGGCCCGCCACCTGTCCGGGCGCAAGCCGGTACAGGACGTAATAGCCCTCGCGGCGGCGCTCCAGCAGGCCCGCGTCCGCCAGCACCCGCAGGTGCTTGGACAGAGCGGCCTCGCTGACGCCGACGAGCGGGGCCAACTCCTGTGTGCTGCGTGGGCGTTCGGCGAGCAGTCGCAGGGCGCGCAGCCGGGTGTCGTCGGCGAGCGCGCGGAGTGTGCCGACGAGCCTGGCCGGCGGAATCCGCGGGCGGGCTTCCCGGACGATCGAGGAGACGGGGAAGACGAGCCCGAGGGGCCACGGACCGTCGCAGTTGACGCGTACGTGCGGCCACACGTAGGCGCTGGGGGCGAGGACGAGTGTGTCGTCCGGGCCGATGGCGACCTCGTGGTCGTGCGGCCGCTCCAGCCAGAAGCGTTCGGCCCGCGGATCGCTGCGCACCTCCGGCCACAGGCCGCGGAGCATCCCGTACAGGCCGCGCTGCTCGATCTGGTGTCCGGCCTCGCTGACACCGGCGGCGAGTTCGGGTTCGAGCCGTGCCCATTCCTCCTCGAACGCCTCCCGCCAGTAGCGCTCCAGCATGCTCAGGAACCGTTCGAGCAGGGCGCGGGGATCGTCGAGGAGCATCGCGGCCATCGCTTCGTCGCTTTCCCGTGCGACTCGCTCCCGCACCAGGCCGCGTACCTCCGGTTCGTCCAGCACGCGCGGATCCCTGCCCTTGCCGCCGCCCGGCCAGGGCGTGAGCAGGGGGACGGCGAACTCCAGGCGGACCAGTTCCGGATCCGCCCCGCGCAAGCCGGCCAGTTCGTCTTCGAAGTCCGCCAGTTGGCCGGTCGGCCGCGGAAAGAGGAACTCGGGGAAGTACGAGCGCACCGCATAGGAGAACGCCTCGATCTCCCGCTTCAGCGCCGGGGACAGCTTGCGCATCGCACGCACCCAGCCGTGCTGGACGGGGTGGTGCTTGGGCTCCACCAGCACATGGAGACTCAGCACGGCTTCCATCGTCGGCGAGTAGGCGAACCCCACCCGCTCCGCACCGCCGGCCGGGACCCGGAACACGATCGTCATGACTCGTCATCCTTGCCTCATGGCGTCCGTGACGGGAGCCGCGCCGCGCCACAAGCGGCAGGGCCGACCAGAAGGACATCCAGGAGATGCTCGGCCACTCGCCGATCACCATCACGGCCGACACGTACACGAGCCTGTTCCCCGAGGCCGACCTCGCCATCGCCGAGGCCGCAGCGCGGCTCGTACCGCGCGCCCGCGCCGCTCATTCATGGCTCGTCTTGTCCTGGGCAGGGGAGAGACGGCCCAGCGCCAACCGTGCCACGCGCGACCAGTCAGCCGCCCCGCCGCCGACACGCGGTGCGTGGGGGCGACGGCGAGGCACACGCACCCGGAGTGCTCCCGGCGCGCTGCGGCACACGACGGGTGAGGGCAGAACGACATGCTCTCCGTCGATGCCGACCGGGAGGGTGTCCGTGCCGGCTTCGACGACGACTTCCCTCGCGCTCAGCCGGACAAGCCCCCCGGAGCGCGGGCCGCGCACCAGTCGAGCCGCCTGAGCGGTGTTGCCGACCCGCACGCACACTACGCCGAGCAGGCCCGAGTCCAGCCGATCCCTGCGCCCCGGATGGGCCGCGTCGACGGCACGTCCGTAGGGATTGTTGCTGACGAGGAGTGCCTGAAGTCCGTCGACGTACGCAGCGTCGGCCCGCGCCCGCAGCCCGGGCGCCTCCTCGCCCGTGAGGAGGCCGGGGAGGGTGCGCAGGGTCGTGCGCGCCTTGGCGTCCCGGTACGCGGGGTCGGTGACGACGGACGCGTACGTTCCGAATGAGGCGTTGTTGACGAAGACCCGGTCCGCGGCGTACCCGAGGTCGATGCGGACTTCGACGCCGTGGGTCAGGGCTTCCAGGGCCGCCGCCGGATCGTGGCGGTCGAGGCCGAGGTCCAGGGCGAAGTGGTTGCGGGTGCCGGCGGGAATCACCACGAACGGCAGGTCATGGCCCGCCGCGACCTCGGCCACCAGCGCCTGGGTGCCGTCGCCGCCCGCCACCGCCAGCAGATCGGCCCCCTCGGCGACGGCCTGCCGGGCCAGTTCCGTCACATCCTGGCCGCCCTCGAGCAGGACCACCCGGCCGCCGGCCGCCCGGGCCTTGTCGACCAGCTGGAAACGACCTACTTTGCCGCCGCCGGAGCGCGGATTCATGAGGATCCAAGGGCTGTGGGGTGTCTCGGCGACCGCCTGCCCGGACTGCTCGGAGGTGGTGTGCCCGGGGCTCAGGGCCGTACGCGCCGCCGTGACGGCCAGGGCCCACAGAGCCAGGGACAGCAAGGCCGGCCCCAGCATCCCGGACGTGGCATAGAGGGCCAGGACAGCGACCGGTGCCATCACTGACAGGACCGCCCCGAGAGCACGGAGCGCTCCGGTGTGCGCCAGGGCCCACCACACCCCCACGGCGGCCAGCGCCAGCCCGGCGATGCCCGCCAGCGCCCACAGCACGCTCCGCAGACCGGCGGCGACGAGCGCCACCAGGATGCTGCCCAGCAGGGCGAGTACCGCGAGGCGGGCTCGTGCGGCGCTGCCCTCGACTCCGGTCGCGGGGCCTGTCTTCCTCGGTCTCCTCGTGTCACCGCCGGGTTTCACCTGTCCGCCCTTCTCTTCCGCCGCACGCCCTGACCGCTGTGCGCTCAAGCGGGCCCGTGCGGATACGAGGGCCTGTCCGGCGGGCGCGCCTCGGACATGGGACGTTCTTCGGACAGGTCGAAGAGGTTGCCGCGCTGGACCACGCACAGGGCCCAGATGATGAAGCCCGAGATGGTGATCATCACGACCGACCACACCGGGTAGTACGGCAGGGAGAGGAAGTTGGCGATGATGACGAGGCCGGCGATGGCCACGCCGACAACGCGTGCCCAGGTCGCGGTCCTGAGCAGTCCGAAGCTGACGATCACGGCGACCACACCCAGAGCGAGGTGGACCCAGCCCCAACCGGTCAGATCGAATTCGAAGACGTAGCTGCGCGTCGTGACGAAGACGTCGTCCTCGGCGATGGCCATGATGCCCCGGAAGATGTCGAGCAGGCCGACGAGGAAGAGCATCACCGCCGCGAAGGCCGTCAGGCCGGTTGCCCATTCCTGCTTGGCCGTGTGCGCCGGCCGGGGGTGTGTCGCGGTCATCTTGGGCCTCGTTTCCTGTGATCCGGATGGTCAGTGACCAGACGTACGGGAGGTGGATCCCGAGTGCTCCGCCGGACCGTGGCTGGTCAGGACCAGGTCCTTCGCCCTACGGAACTCCTCGTCCGTGATGTCGCCGCGGGCGCGGATCTCGGACAGCCTGGCGAGCTCGTCGACGCTGCTGGTCCGGCCGCCGGCCGCGGTCTGCCTGATGTAGGCGTTGAAGTCCTCCTGCTGTGCACGCGCCTGCGCAACCTCCCGGCGGCCCATGTTCTTGCCGCGGGCGACCACGTAGACGAAGACGCCCAGGAAGGGCAGCAGGACGGTGAACACCAGCCAGCCGGCCTTCGCCCAGCCGCTCAGGTCGTCGTCACGGAAGATGTCCACGACGACCCGGAAGAGCAGGGCGAACCACATGATCCACAGGAAGAACCAGAGCATGCTCCAGAAGACGCTCAGCAGGGGATAGTCGTAAGCCAGGTACGTCTGCGCGCTCATGTCTCCTCCGTCCCCGGCACCCGCCCGGCTGCCGTTTGCGTGCTGTCTTCAGCATGGGCACGGCAAGGGCCGGGCGGCCTCACCCGATGCGGGTGAGCGTGCTGTAGTCGGCAGCACGGGTGGACGCGCACCGGCGGCCGTCCGGTACCAGGAGGTGGAGGCAACAGGGATGCTGCCGGGTGCCTGTGGGCGCGTGCCGAGGCCGGGATTCGCCATGACTCACGGGGCCGCCCCTTCCCTCGCCCGGTCGGCCGGCCCGGCTGCCGCCGCGAGGATCGCCAGGATGATCAGGACGGCCACGGCGATGCCGAGAACGAGGGCCACCGCTCCGACCGTGGGGTGGTTCCAGAGGACCAGCGCCAGCGCTCCCGCCGCGATGACGCCACCGGTGGTCCATGCCCGGTGGTCCGTCAGCCAGCGTCCGGTGGATCCGGTGCGCAGTCCGGCGCGGCGCAGCCCTCGGCCGGCGGCCGTCGTGCTCCGGTCCGCCGCTGTGCGGACGGCGCGGGCGGGGCGTCCGGGACCGTACAGGTAGGCGACCAATGCTGTGATCACCGCCACGACCAGAAGGGTGCGCGTGCTGTCGCGCAGGAAACGTACGAACGTGTCGTAGATGGCGGCGGCGGCGTCGGTGGGCAGTGCGTCAGGCGGGACCGAGTCCAGATAGACCCGTCTCACGACGGCCAGCGCGACGAGCAACACCACCATCATCACGCCGACACCCGTCGCGGTGATCAACAGCATCACCCGGTGTGCCGGATTGGTCCACACGGCGAGTGCGGCGAGTAGGACAGTCAGGACGGGCAGCCAGGTGCCGAGGATGTCAAGCAGCCGCATCGCGTCCTGCGCCCTGCCCAGCTCTTCCGTCTGGAACAGGGTGATCGTCCGGTCGGTGTCCGGGATGGCGGCGGCCTTGTCGAAACCCGCGTCGACGAGCCGCTCCCGTACCTGGTCGACGACCGCTCCCACATCCAGTTGGACGGTGTCGCCTTCAGCACCTACGGCACCCTCGCGGTCGCCGGTGAGCATGTTCACCACGGCGGCGTGCGAGCGCCGGTTGGCGCCCTCCCATACCTGCTGGAAGGCGTCACTGGTGATCACGCGGGTGACGGTGCGGTCCACGACGGTCCTGACCGCGTTGCGCAACGGACCCTCGAGGGACTCGGCCCCCTCCACGACACGGGGCGGAGCCCCGGCGTCCTGGAGGGCCTTGACGAGCGAGACCGTCACCGCCGCGACATCCACGTTCGCTACCACGCGGTCCGTGAGCCGGTTGATCACGACCTCCTGCACAGCCGGCTCGGACGCCAGCGGAGCGACGGTCTCCACGTACCGGTCGGTGTCGGAGACAGTGTCCTGGACCCAGGCCGCGACGACGGCCAGGGGCGCGAGCAGCAGGGCCAGCAGCAGCAGGACGGAGGCACCGACCCGGCGTACCCGCCGGTGGCGTACCGTTGCGTGACGGCGCAGTCGCTCGTACTCCGCTCGTTCCTCGGCGGTCATGACGTGGTGCCGGGTGACGTCTCCGCCGGAGTCCGGCGAATCCGGGGTCGCGGCCGGGTCCATGGGGCTCCTTTCCGCGTGTGCCGCGCCGGTGGCGACGGTCGCTGATCGGGATGACGGTCGGGGAGGCAGCCGAAACGGAGCGCTCGTGCGGTGTCAGGCCGTCGCGGCGGGGGCGCCCGGCCCCGGGGCGCGCGTCTTTTGGAGCGCGGCCCGCCAAGCGAGGGCGACCACCGCCTCGGCCAGACCGAGCAGGACGAGCCACAGGCCGAGCAGCCTGGTCAGGGCACGGGCCGACTCGGCCGGCAGGGCGAGCACCACGATCCCTGCGACGATGCCGAGTACGGCGGCGACCGTGACGACGCCGCGGTGTGGCAGGTCCTCGGCGGAGACGGCCGTGTAGAGGGTGAGGATGCCGGACACGAGCCAGACGGCCCCGGTGATCAGCGAGAGTGCGGCGATCGTCTGCAGTGGGTTCCTCAGGCACAGCACCCCGGCCAGGACGTACAGCACTGCCAGGAGCAGCCCCGGCAGGCGCTCGTGTCCCTCCCGCGCGAAGACGGCCACGAACCGGAACACCCCGGACACCAGCAGGTACAGGCCGATGAGGACCGCCAGGACGTGCAGGGTCGCCTCCGGCCACACCAGCACCAGGACGCCCGGCACCAGCGTCGCGACGGCCGAGCCCAGGAGCCAGGTCCATGAGTGGCCGAGCCGCGCGAACACGTCTGTGGGGTCTCCCAGCGGACCCGGGGCCACACCGCCGGGCTCGGGGGTCTGCCCGGTACGCGATGCCGGACCACGCGGCATGGTCATGGCTCCTCCTCGCGTGATGCCCGTCCCCTCCGAAAGCCGACGGGGCGGGGGAGGGGGTGGTGCGCGGGCACCTGACCGCTCCAGGATCACGCCTGCCGATCGGTGACCGGATCACCCACCACGGGTGATCCATCGACTCCGCCGTGGCGGTGAGGTGGAAGTCTCCCGCTGCCCTGCCCACCCGCCTTCCGGGCCCGGACGGAGCGAGAAGACACGAGATGAGCGATCCGAACACCGCCCGGACGGACCGGACCCGGCCAGGACCGGACGCGGACCGTCCGCGTCGGCGGTGCCGCCCCCGCCGGTGGGCGGCGGTCGTCGCCGGCGCCCGCGCCGTGCTCATCACGGTCGGCCTTGTCACTGCCTACTACCTGCTGCCCCTGGACGAGCGCGGTACGGCCGGCGCGTCGGCACTGCTCGTGTGCGGCCTGCTGGCCGTAATGCTGGTGTTCGGATGGGAGGTCCGGGTCATCGCGCGCTCACCGCACCCGCGACTGAGAGCCGTCGAGGCCCTGGCCGCCACGCTGGTGTTGTTCCTGGTCCTTTTCGCCGGCTCCTACTACTTGCTGGACCGCTCCTCCCCCGGCTCCTTCAGCGAGCCGCTGACCAGGACGGACGCCTTGTACTTCACCCTGACCACCTTCAGCACGGTCGGCTACGGGGACATCACCGCCCACTCCCAGACCGGACGCGTGCTGACGATGCTGCAGATGACGGGAGGGCTGCTGCTCGTCGGCGTCGCCGCCCGGGTGCTGGCGACCGCGGTCCAGGCGGGGCTGCGCCGACAGCGCCGCGCCCCGTCGGCACAAGCGCGTTCCGGCGCCGACGCCGAGACGCCGGACGACGAGGCGGAACCGTGACCGTGCCGGACGCTTTCCCTACGTTTCCTGTGCCCGGACGAGCGAGCGGCGTACGGCAGGGGCCGGACAGGCGCGCGGTCGTCGCACGCCAACAGGACGGTCTTGCCGGCCATCACAACGTGGCCCAGCTCCAGGCCTCGGTCAACGCTTCCGACAGGTGCCCCTCGACGCGGATCTCGTAGCGCACAAGCCGTCCTTCCGTGGACTGCTTCGGGCCGGCGGACGGCGCCATCACCCACGATCGTGCGCCTCCCTCCGTGCCACGACAGGCCTCACCCGGTCCAGGCGGCCGACGCCCGGCGAGCGGACGCCGAGGATCAATGCTTCAGAACGATTTTGAAGGAGATGATCAGAAGCCCGAGCACCAGGTTGACCGATGCGGTGGCGGCCATGAGCCGCGGCGAAGCACCAGCCCGGCGGGCCGCGGCCACGGACCAGCCCACCTGGCCGGCCACGGCGACGCAGAGAGCCAGCCAGAGAGCACCTCGCACGTCCAGTCCCAGGAGCGGGCTGACGGCCACCGCCGCGGCCGGCGGAACCGCGGCCTTGACGATCGGCCACTCGTCACGGCACACGCGCAGTACGACCCGGCGGTCCGGAGCCTCTCGCGCCAGGCGTGCCCCGAACAGCTGGGAGTGCACATGCGCGACCCAGAAGACCACTCCGGTCAGCAACAGCAGCAGCACCAGCTCGGCGCGGGGGAACGAGCCCAGGGAGCCCGCGCCGATCACCACGGAGGCCGCGAGCATGGATCCGTAGACACCGCCCGTGTAGTCCGCGTGGGCCCGGCGCTGTGCCCGGCGCTCCGCGCGGGCCGCGGCCCGGCCGGTCGTGGCTCGGGTTCTGGACATCGGTGACTTCCCCCCGAACTCAGCGAGTCGATCCCATTGCCCCGGCCGGAGTCTCGGTGTCCGGCTGCCGGCGACGGCCCGCCCGTGCGGTCGGCAGGTTCGGCGTGACCAGGAAGCTGGCGAGAGCGATGCCGCCGGTGGCCAGGATCGCCGCCTTCAGGCCGTCCAGCTGCGCGGAGGCGTAGGAGTCCGTGACGGCGTCGACCTCGGACGGCGGCAGCCCGGCACGCTCGGCCGCCGAACGCACCTGATCGGTGGGGACGAAGCTGATCCCGGCCTCCAGGGCGACACCGACCTCCTCACGGGCCTGTTCGGACAGCCGCGGATTTTCGTCCACCTGCGTGGTGAACGCGTGGGCCAGCGCACCGATCAGAATGGACCCGATGAGCGCGGTGCCCAGCGCGGAGCCCAGATTCTGTGCCGTGAACTGGAGCCCTCCGGCTTCACTGCGTTCCTCCTCGCCGACGCCGGACTGGACGACGTTGCCCAGTTGCGAGGCGAGCAGGCCGACGCCCACGCCCAACAGGGCCATGGCGCCGGCGAACTGCGCGTCGTCGATGGCAGGGTCGATGGTGGCCAGCAGCCACACGATGGCGGCCGCCAGGGTCACCAGGGCCAGCCGGACCACCCGGCGCGGCCCCATGACCCGCCCCAGCGACGACGCGGACAGGGAGGTCACGAACATGGTCACGGACACCGGGAGCAGGCGCAGGCCCGTCTCGAAGGCGTCGAATCCCTGAACCACCTGCAGGTACAGCGGGATGGTGAAGAACAACCCCAGCAGGATGAGGTTCTGGCTCAGCAGCGTCATCAGACCGGACCGCAGGACAGGTCTGCCCAGCAGGGACAGATGCACGAGGGGGTCGACGCCTTGGTTCTCCCTCCGCTTCTCCCAGTGCCGGAAGAGCGCAAGGACGGCCGCCCCGGCACCGATGACGAACAGCGTCGGGGCGAAGCCGAGGACGGTGAAGGGCGGATTGCGCGGCTGCACCCATCCCCAGGTGCTGCTCTGCAGCACCCCGAGCACGCCCAGCCCCAGTCCGGCCGCGGAGAGCACCGCACCGACCACGTCGAGCCGGGGGCGCGAACCGCTCGGGGCGGGCGTCGCGATCACTCGGCGGCACAGCAGGACGGCCACGACGACCACGACCTCACCGGCGAAGACCAGCCGCCAGGTGAGGTACGTCGTCACCCAGCCGCCCAGCAGCGGTCCGACCGCGATCCCGGCGCCGGCGAGCCCGCCGATGACCGCGTAGGCGACGGCCCGGTCCTTCCCGCGGTACGACTCCGCGACGAGGGCGGCCATGGCCGGCAGCACCATGGCGGCTCCGAGCCCCTCGATGACGGACCAGCCCAGCGTGAGGACCCACAACGTGGGCGCCACAGCGGTCAGGGCGGACCCCACGCCGTAGACGACCAGCCCCAGCAGGAACATGCGGCGACGCCCCAGAATGTCCCCGAACCTGCCACCGATGATCATGAACGCGGCCATGACGAGCGCGTACAGCGTGATGACGGCCTGGATGGCGGTGACCTCCGTGTCGAAGTCCTCGACCAGCTGACTGATGGACACGTTCATGACGGAGGTGTCCAGGACCATCAGGAACTGGGCCGTACCGAGGACGATCAGAGCCCGCCAGTGCTTCACGCTGTCCACCTCGCAGAGTCGTCCGGCTCAGGCGCGCCGCCGGACCAGGCGAGGCATGGGGCCGGCGCACTTCTCGCTGTTCCTCCTATCGCATCCCAAACCCGGGCCCCTTGCCTCACCCGCCACGGGGGAAGGGCCGCGCCACGGTGGTGTGTGCCGGCGGAGAGGGCAGGCGCCGACTCCGACGGAGACCCAGACGGCGATCCGGGCGATTCGTGGTAGATACGACATGTGCCGCACCGGGAGAATCCGAGAGCTGAGGGCTCCCGCAAGGAGCCCTTCCCTGAACGCTCGCTGCTGGCATCGGTCGTCACCGATCCCAGGCACCTCCCCGAACTCCTCGCCGACTTCGCCGTCCGCCGCGTCGGGCCTGGCGTGCCCGAAGCAATCGCCTCGCTTCGGCGGAGCCACCCCGACGCCACCGAGGCGGAATTGCGGGGCCGGGTGGTCGCTCGTGGCCGACGGGCCGTCGTGTCGGAGGGATCCATCGTGGGCGGCCCGTTCCTCGTGCTCGTTCCCCTCGCGTTCTGCGCGGCGCTGCTCCGCCAGGCACGTACGGTCCTGGAGCTGGCCGATCTCCACGGCCGTGACCCCACGGCGAGTGCCCGCGCCGGCGAACTCCTCGTCCTCCAAGGCGTGTACGAGGACACGGGACAGGCCCAGGAGGCGCTGACCCGCACTGGACCCGCCGCCGGCGCAACCGCCCGCTGGAGGCGATGGGCGGCCCTGTGGAACGTCACCCTGCGGATGGCCCGCATCCTCGGCATTCTCGCGCCGTCCGACGACGGCCAGGACGCGCCCCGGCGTGTACGCCGGGGAGCCGTCCAGGCTTGGCGGTGGTTGCTGCTCGGCGTGGTCTTCCTGGTCGGACTGGTCGCGCCCCTCGTCTGGCTCCCGTATATGGCAGTGGTCTACCGGCGTGCCGATGCCAGCCTGGCGGGCCGTACCCTCGTCTACTACTTCGCCGACCCCGCACCCGCCCCGCGCCGCCGCCGGACCTCCCGCATCGAACCAGACGTCATGGCGGCCGTACTCCGTGCGCTCATCTCCCTCCTCGTACCGCTCGTCCTGACCGTCGTGACCTTCCTGACCGGCCTGCGCATCGCCGAGAGCCGCTGGCCGGTCCTCGGCATCACACTGGCCACGGCGTCCGCCGGGGTCGGCGCGCTCTGGTACTGGCGCCGGCACCGACGCCTTTGACTGTCCTTCGAAGCTCAGCAGGGCGGGCGCCGGACGCTCTCAACGACGTGCGTTCACACCAACCGGAGGTGCGTGCGCGGCGCACCGCGCTCTCCCGACCGCCGCATCGTCGCGGCGACCCGTTCCGCTCACGCAAACGGCCCCGGACGAGAAGTCCGAGGCCGAACAGAATCTCTCCCTGGGGGAGAAATCCCAGGCCATGGGCTTGTTGCGTTGTGCCCCCGGCAGGATTCGAACCTGCGACACCCGCTTTAGGAGAGCGGTGCTCTATCCCCTGAGCTACGAAGGCGGGGGCTTGTAGAAAACCTTGTTGAAAACCCAGGGTGTGGATCTTCGACGAGGAGCGCAAGCCCGCTGGTCAGACGTGGTGCAACGCTCTCCGCTGGGTCATCTGAGCAGACAACGTCACGTACCAACGACTGACCAGGGGTAGCTTAGCGGATGCGCGCCAGTGAGGGTCCTCTGTCTGGGGGCAGGAGGTCGGGGCGGCGAGCTGGAGTGCCTCTGACCTGCGGTGCCTGGGGCTTGCATCGCGCGGTTGGTGGACGTTGTGGGAGCCGGGACCCAGGGCCGTTGGACCGTTCTGCTCCCTGTGTCAGCTTGTGGGGCTACTTGCCGCTGTCTCGGGTGCCTGGCATGACAGGCCGCTCCCGCGGAGGCAGGGGCCTCTTGCACAGCACGCAAGCGGGACACGCTCACAACCTCGGGGTGGGCCCACGGACGCGACGTCCTTGTCATGCTGCTGACCGCACTGGCCACGGCGTTTCCCGACGGCGGCACACCATCGAACGACTCACCGCGGCGGCACCGACGAAGCATTGCTGTACCGGCGGTTCACCGGCACCGCTTTCCCCGGCGCCGTGACAGCCGGTACCCGCGTGGACTTCGCCAGGACCGGCCTGTTCGCCGTCGGCAGCGGAGCCTTTACCGCACAACGCCACGTCGAAGACCTGCTACCCTCACCGGCCAACTGCGCCCGGACCACACCGGATCATGACCGTGTCACCGACGCCGGACAGCAAGCGGCGGCCGCATCGAGAACGTCGATGCGGCCGCCGCTGCCGTGACGAGGTTCCGTCGCCCGACGGTGATGCCGGGATGACGAGAATCAGACGCCGTAGGGGTTTTCGATGATGTAGACCCAGTCCCCCTCGCTCGTCCTCCTCATCACCTCGACCGACTTTCCTTCCACGGTGCCGCCCTCGCTCGTGATCCGCCAGGGCACCTGGACCATCGCCAGGTCGCCGTTCTGATGGACCGACGCGGCCCCCATCTCAAAGGTGCCGGGCGAGGCGAGGTAGGGCTTCAGCGCTTCCTTGATTCCTTCTCTGCCGTAGACGGGCTGCTGTCCCGGTCCCGGTACGAACATGGCGTCTTCGTCGAACAGGGAACCCATGCTGTCGAGGTCCTGGTCCTTGAGGTACTTGGCGAAGCGCTCGTGCACGACTTCCGGTGTCATGTTCTTTCCTCTTCTTTTCTTTCGTTGCGGACGGGTGGGTCGGCTACAGGCCGATCTGCGTGAGCCATTGGCCGGTGGTGCGCGGCGTCAGCCCCAGAAACTGCCGGGCGCTGTCGTGCGCGCTGATGATCTTGTCCGGCACGATGGCGAGGCCCTCGTGCAGTGCGGTGACCGCCCGCTCCCGCGTCTGCGGCGGCGTGGAAGGAGCGGGCCGGTGCGCCGACGGCGGCACTGGGTGAGGTGTCATCGGGTGCGGGTCCGGCAGGGTGAGGGGCCGGCCCGGGGTGGGCCAGTGCAGCGGGGGCCGCATCGAGAACGTCGATAGGGCCGCCGTTGCCGTGGCGAGGTTCCGTTGCCCGACGGTGATGCCGGGATGACGAGAATCAGACGCCGTAGGGGTTGTCGATGATGTAGAGCCAGTTCCCCTCGCTCGTCCTCTTCATCACCTCGATCGCCTTTCCTTCCACGATGCCGTCCTCGCTCGTGATCCGCCAGGACGGCTGGACCATCGCCAGGTCGCCGTTCTGATGGACCGACGTGGCCACCACCTCCATGGTGCTGGGCGAGGCGAGGTAGGGCTTCAGCGCTTCCTTGATGCTTTCCCTGCCGAAGACGGGCTGCTGTCCCGGTCCCGGTACGAACATGGCGTCTTCGGCGAACAGGGAACCCAGTCCGTCGAGGTCCTGGTCCTTGAGGTACTGGGCGAAGCGCTCGTGCAGGACTTCCGGTTTCATGTTCTTTCCTTTTCTTTTCTTCGTTGCGGACGGGCGGGTCGGCTACAGGCCGATCTGCGTGAGCCATTGGCCGGTGGTGCGCGGCGTCAGCCCCAGAAGTTGTTGGGCGCTGCCCTGCGCGTCGATGGTGTTGTCCTGCACGGTGGCGAGGCCCTCGTACAGCGCGGTGACCGCAGCCGCTCCCGCGTCTGCGGCGGCGTAGACGGAGCGGGCCGGTGCGCCGGCGGCACTGGGTGAGGTGTCAGCGGGTGTGCGGGTCGGGCAGGGTGACGGGCTCGCCGGGGGTGGGCCAGTGCAGCGGGACGCCGGCGGCGTCGAAGGTCTGCTGGACGTGGCTGCGGTCTTCGGTGTAGTGCGCCCAGCCCTCGGCGTGCACGGCCACCACGAGGGGGTCGCCGAGCAGGCGGCGGGCCTCGACGGCCTGGACCGCGGTCAGCGACAGTCGTATGTCACCGAATGCCTCGAAGCCGGCCGCGCCCAGGTGCAGCAGCGCCACGTCGACGCGGTACCGGCCGGCCAGGGCGCTCATCGCGTCCAGGTCGACGGTGTCACCGGACACGTACACGCTCGGTGCCGATCCGTCGTCGGTGTGCAGGAGGAAGCCGGTGACCGGACCGGTGAGGTCCTCGGTGCCGACGGGCCCGTGGCGGGCGGGGACCGCGGTGATGTTCAGCGGCGTGCGGCCCGGCGTCGACAGGGTCCGGGTCTGCCAGGGCTCCAGGCCGACGGCGCCGCCCCCGAGATCCTCGGCGCCGGCGACGGTGGTGAACACCTCCGAGGCAGCGGAGGCCACCGCACGCCCGGCGGTGTCGAGGTTGTCCAGATGCCCGGTGTGGCTGACCACGACGGCGTCGAGGGCGGGCAGTTGTGCGGGCTTCAGCGCCGGGCCGGCGGTCTTGCGCACCGGGACCGGGCCGTCCTGGTATTCGGTGCCGGCGGCGTCGAAGGTCGGGTCGGTCAGCAGCGTCCAGCCGGCCAGGTGGATCAGCGCGGTGGGGCCGCCGAGCACCGTCACGGTGTTCACGGCGCGGGTCACGGCAACGTCGGTTACCACGGGTACTCCTTGACGATCAGCGGTTGGCTCCCTCACTCTGACCGAGTTACTTTCTCAAGGGAAGTACATACCTTTAGGTGAGGTGAGCACGTGCAGGAAAGCACGCGAGGCAACGTCCGTAATCCCGCCTGTCCCGGCAGGCAGCTGTTCGACCTGGTCACCGCCCGGTGGGCCGCCCTGGTCCTGGTCGACCTCATGGACGGCCCGCAACGCTGGTCCGAGCTGCGCCGGCGGGCCGGCGGCGTCAGCGACAAGATGCTCGCGCAGACCCTGCGCGACCTCGAAACCGGTGGACTGATCACCCGTACCGTGCACACCAGCCGCCCACCGACGGTGCAGTACGACCTGACCGACCTCGCCCGCGGCGCCACCACCGCACTGCAACACCTGCAGAACTGGGCCGAAGAACACACCAGCGACTACGCCCACCACCGGCGCACCCACACCACCGACCCGAAGCTCTGACAAGGCAGGATCGGTGCACACGTCACCGTGCTTCCGCCGTCTGAGTCAGCGCCCTGACCAGAATGAACCGCGTGCGGAGCTCAGGACTCAACAACGGCTCGCCGTCACTCACGGTAGGCGCACAACGGCTTCCGCACGGCAGGTCGCGGCCGATGGCGGGATCGTGGGTGGCCGGCGCGTCGGCTCGCCGGGCGAATCCACCCTTGCCGCCTGAGCAGCCGTCGATGTACCGCGGCTCGCCCACGCCACTGGTCCACGGCGGAAGCCGGTGCCGAAGAAGCGAAGTCGAGTCGGCGTCACGGGTCTTACCGAGCGTCGGTTCATCCCAGTGATCTAGCGGCGCACTGACGCCATGGCTCCCCTAGGCTGAGGCCGTGATGCGCCGATCAGGTCAGGTGGCCGCCCTCAACGAGGTGGCCGACATCATCGCCGCTCAGCGGCAGTCACTGGCCGAGGCGGCTCTGGAGGCCATGCGGACGGAGATTCCCGGCTACGCCGCCCTCGTGGACGAAGCGCTGCTGGCCGACGTGGTGGCCCACGTGACGGAGGCGGTCGACGTGCTCAGTGTCAGCCTGGCCCGCGACCGACCGGTCACGGACGACGACGTGGCGTTCGTCCGCCCGCATGCCGCGCGGCGGGCACGGCAGGGTATGCCCCTGGTGGATTTCATGCACGCGCTGCGCATCGCGCACCGCGTGATGTGGGAGGCGATCGCCGACTGGGCGGTGCACACGACCGGCGGGCGTGACGTCGCGCTGGAAGCGTGCGGACTCGTCATGGAACTGATCAACCGGGGCAGTACGGTCGCGGCCCGGGCTTATCTGGACGAGGAACAGTTCCTGGCCGTGGAAGGCGACCGGGTGCGTCGGGACCTGCTCGAAGACCTGATCGCGGGACGGGAGCCGGCGCCGGGACCACGGCTGACCGCGGCCACGAAGGCCGGGCTGCATCCCGATACGCCGTGTGCCGTGGTGGTCGCGGTGCCCGTGGGTCCCGTCGGCGACCCCTACAGTCTGCGTTCCGCCGCCTCGCTTCTGGGGCAGGCCGCGGGCGACCCGGCTCGTGCGCTGACCGTGCTGCGGCAGGACGAGATAGTGATCGTGCGGGCGCTGCGCGACAGGGTGGGCAGTGTGTCCGGGGAATCCGTGAGGACGGCTTGGCGGACGCTCGCCGGCCAGGGGACACGGCTCGCGGTGGGCGTCAGCACGCGGTACGACACCGTCGTCGATCTGGGGAAGGCGTACCACGAGGCGGTCTCCGCGCTGGGCACTCTGCCGCCGGACGGTGGCGTCGTCTGTCTGTCCGATCTCAGTGTGCTCGACTATCTGACGCTCCGAGCGGACGAGACCGCCGCACGGATGGTGCCGGCGGCGCTCCGCACCTTCGTGGCCGAGGACTCCAGGGCGGACGGCACCCTGATCAGGACCGTGGAGGAGTACGCGGCCAGCGATCTGAACGTGAAGGCCGCGGCCCAGCGACTCGGTGTCCACATCAACACCGCACATCACCGTCTGGCCCGTGTCGAGGAACGGACGGGGTGCGACCTGCGCAGGCTCGCCGACCTCCAGGAGCTGCTGATCGCGATCAGACTGTTCGGGGGCGGTTCCGGCACCGCGGTGTGACCCGGTCACCTCCGCAGGTGGAGGCCCGATCACCTCCCTCCACAGCGGTGTGATCCGATCACAGTGAAGCGCTCGCTTTGTTGGGCGTCATACCCGATGCCCTGCGCGCCACGGATGCCTAGCGTTGCCGTCGTCGAACCCGCGCGCTCACGCCGTGGCTTTGCCGGCGCCGCCGTAGCCGTATGTGTGCGCGTCGGGCCTGTCGAGCGTGAGTTCCGGTACGAGCCGATCGACGGGAACTGATCCAGATGACCGACCCCACCTCCGTACCCGCCACGCTGTGCGATGCCTTCCAGCGCACGGCAGCCGTCGCGCCCGACACGGTGGCCCTGCGTACCGTGGGCGCGACGCGCACCGTGACCTGGCGGGCCCTCGCCGAGGACGTGCGCCTCCTGGCGGCCGGCCTGGCCGGGCTCGGGGTCAGGCGTGGTGACACCGTCGCGCTGATGATGACCAACCGGGTCGAGTTCTTCCCCGTCGACCTCGCGGCCCAGCATCTGGGCGCCATCCCGTTCTCCGTCTACAACACGCTGCCCGCGGCTCAACTCGCCCATGTCCTGCGCAATTCCGGAAGCAGGGTGATGGTGTGCGAGACCCAGTACCTTTCCGTCGTCCGGGAATCCGGCGTGGCCGTCGAGCACCTCATCCTGGTGGACGGGGACGAGGTCCCGGCGGCAGGCGAGGAAACCAGGACCGCCGACGACGAAACCCTGACGTACGGCGACGAAGCGAAGCCGGCGGAAGGCACCCTCAGCCTGGAAACCCTCCGCGCTCAGGGCCGGGCGAACACCTCGTTCGACTTCGACGCGGCCTGGCGCGCCGTCCAGCCGGACGACGTGCTCACCCTGATCTACACCTCGGGCACGACCGGCCCTTCGAAGGGCGTGGAGATCACGCACGCCAACCTGCTCGCCCAGGCCGCGGGGGTGGCACAGGTCCTGGACTTCCGCTTCGGCGACCGGACCACCTCCTACCTCCCTTCCGCCCATGTCGTCGACCGCTTCACCTGCCTGTACGCACAGGCGATCTTCGGGGTGCAGGTCACGGTGGTGCCCGACATCAAGGAGATCGGCAAGGCGCTGCCGGACTGCCGGCCGACGATCTGGTGCGCCGTCCCCAGGGTCTGGAACAAGATCAAGCAGGCCGTGGAGCTCGGTATCGCGAGTGAGCCGGACGCGCACCGTCGGGAGGCCGTCGGGGAGGCGCTGGAGACCGGCCTCAGGCGTACACGCCTGCTGCAGGCGGGCAAGCCGGTCGACGACGAGCTCGCCGCCGCGTACGCAGAGGCGGACGCCGGCGTCCTGTCCGCCCTGCGGTCCCGTCTGGGGCTGGACCAGGTGCGGTGGGCGGTGACCGGCGCGGCACCCACGCCGCCTGCGACCCTGGAATTCTTCGCGGCGCTCGGCGTCCCCATCTGCGAGGGCTGGGGCATGTCCGAGCTGAGCTGCTTCGGTGCCGTCAGCCCGCCCGCGCGGGCACGGTTCGGCAGCATCGGCACACTGCTGCCCGGCCTGGAAGCACGCCGGGCCGCCGACGGCGAACTCCTGGTGCGGGGGCCGTCGGTGACGAAGGGGTACCGCAACGACCCCGACCGGACCCGCGAAGCCTTCGACCGAGACGGCTGGTTCCACACCGGCGACGTCATCGTGTCCGACGCGGACGACTACCTGACCATCGTCGACCGCAAGAAGGACCTGATCATCAACGAAGGGGGCAAGAACATCTCGCCCGTCACGGTCGAGACGGCCCTCACCACCGCCGGTCCCCTGATCGGCACCGCTGTGGCCATCGGCGACAGCCGCCCCTACCTCACCGCGCTGCTCGTCCTGGACGCCGAGGCCGCGGCGGCCTTCGCCGCCGGGCACGGGCTGCGGCCGGACCCGCGCTCCCTGGCCCGCAACCCCCTGCTGATCGACGCCTTGCGAGCCGCGGTGGCCGAGGGCAACAGCCGGCTGGCACGTGTGGAGCAGGTCAAGCGCTTCCGGGTGGTCCCCGCGTACTGGGACGCGACGAGCGATGAACTCACCGCCACCTTGAAGCTCAAGCGGCAGAAGGTCGCCGAGAAGTACGACGCGGACATCGCCGCACTGTACGCCGACCCGATCCCCTCCGACATCCACGAGCCGGCCGACCGCTGACCGGCCCCATCCACCCAGCCAAGAAAGAAAGAGGGAGGTGAGCGGGCATGAAGTGGAAGCCTTCAGGCGGCAGCGCCGAGCATGCGCCATCCCCGCGAGGCCCCGTCCGACGCCGGCTCGCGATCTCCGGGTCCCTGATCCTCGCGGCAGGGCTCTGCGCCATGCCGGTCCACGGGGCGAGCGCAGCCGCAAACACAAGACCCGGCCAGCCGGTCCGGTCCTGCGAGAGCCTCACGGCTCTGAGTTTCCCGGACGGCACGACGGTCACCAGCGCCTCGCAGACCACCACCACTCCGGTGATCTGCAACGTCGAACTGCTGGTTCCCCAGGACATCCACATGCGCGTGTCACTGCCCGTCGCCACCTGGAACGGGCGCTTCCAAGGGGTGGGAGGCGGTGGCTTCAACGGCTCCGTCCCGGACACGGAGAGCGCGGCGAAGACCGGTTACGCCGCCGCGGGTTCCGACTCCGGTCATACGGCCGACTCCAGCGACGCCTCGTGGGCCTGGTCCCCGACCGGCATGAACCGGTCCCTGATCAACGACTTCATCTCGCGCGCGCTGCACGAGACCACCGTCAAGGGCAAGGCCGTCACCCAGGCGTTCTACGGCGCGTCACCCAACTACTCGTACTGGAACGGCTGTTCCAACGGTGGCAGGGAAGGTCTCCAGGAAGCGCAGGTCCAGCCCCGCGACTACGACGGCATCCTGGCCGGCGCGCCGGCGATCCAGGCGGACCGGTTCCTCCCCGCGGCGATGTGGCCCCAGGTCGTGATGCACGAGCTCGACGACTTCGTGCCCTCGTGCAAGTTCGATGCGTTCAACCGGGCGGTCACCGCCGCGTGCGACACCCGGGACGGCGTGACCGACGGCGTCATCACGGACCCCCGGGCCTGCCGTTTCAACCCCACCTCGCTGGTCGGCACCGTGACCCCCTGCGGCACGATCACGGCCCAAGACGCGGCGGTGGTGGGGAAGATCTGGGACGGGCCGCGACGCCCGGACGGTCGCCGCCTGTGGTACGGAATCCTGCCCGGCGCCTCGTTCGCCAGACTCGCTGCCACCGCGAACGGCGACGGAGTCCCGACGCCCCTCGCGTCGGGCTGGTTCACCTACTGGCTGGCGAAGGACGCGTCCTTCGACTGGCACCGCCTGACCATGGCCAACTTCACCCACTACTTCGACCGCTCCCGTCAGGAGTGGGGCCCCGTCGTCGGCACGGACGACCCCGACCTGAGCGCCTTCCATGCCGCCGGCGGCAAACTGCTCCTCTGGCACGGTCTGGCCGACCAGCTGATCCCGCCTCAGGGAACGACCAGCTACTACGAGCAGGTCACCGCCGCGATGGGCGGCCGGGCGAAGACCGAGAAGTTCGCCCGTCTCTTCACGGCCCCCGGCGTGGGCCACTGCAGGGGCGGCTCCGGCGCCGCCCCGGCCGACCCGCTGGCGGCCCTGGTGAAGTGGGTCGAACACGGCAAGGCCCCCACCACACTGCGCGCCGCGAACGGGCCCATGAGCCGACCGCTGTGCCTGTGGCCGGCCGTCGCCCGCTACGACGGGCACGGCAGCACGAACGACGCCGCCAACTTCCGCTGCAGCGGCCGCCAGTGACGCGCTGAGCGTCTCGGCCGGCAGTCTGAACTTCGCGGGCAGGGATGCCGGTTTCGGCGCCCGCATCTGGCAGCAACGGGCTCCCCGCCGCTATGCCCCCACCGAAGCGGAGAACGTCCGTGTGGTCGGTGACCGTCTGACGGTCACCTGCAACGACCGTCTCCACCCCGCGCCCCGGCCACAGATCGGCAGCTGCGCACCGTCTCCGCCTGGGGCCAGGCGATCCAGGACGACCTGGCGCGTCTGCATGTCGGCGTCGTCGGGTGCGGCTCGGCCGGCATGCTCGTCGTCGAAGCCCTGGCCCGCACCGGCATCCAGAACCTGAGCCTGTTCGACTTCGACACCGTCGAGGAAGTCAACCTCGACCGGCTCCTGCACGCCACCGTCCGCGACGGTGCTCTTCTCCTGCGTCGACCGGCCCTGGCCCCGCTCCGTACTCAACCTCCTCGCCTACGCCCACCTCATCCCCATCGTGGACGGCGGCATCTCGGTCGACGCCCGGGGCGGACGCCTGCAGCGATACGCTCAGCGTTTCCGAATCGACGGCTGTGCGTTCCGGAGCGATCTCCTGGCTCCCCGCTGACCTGCGGCGACGGAGTTTTCTACAAGCCCCACGAAGGCGTACGAAGGCGGGGAACATGCGGATCTCACGGAGATCCGGCGCCTACCTGGCGGATGCGCGATCGGTCGTGGGCAGGTTCTCGTTTGTGCAGGTCAGGGCGGCTGTGTGCCGGGTGGGTGCCGTCTCACGGCAGCGGACGGCGAGTCGGTCGGTGGCCGCTTGCCTCGCCCGGAACTAGGCCGTACGGGCCGGGTCCAGTCCGGTCGGGAGGCTCGGAGGGGTGCCCTGGGTCCAGGCCACGCGGAGGGATGTGGCGGAGATGCGCCAGCCGTCGGCTGTTCTGACCAGTTCGGTGTCGGTGTGGCCGGCGGAGATGAAGACGTCGGCGGAGCCGTCGGCCAGGACGTGGGTGCTGAGCTGGGCGCCGCGGGCCGTGGCTCGGGTGCCGTCGATCTCGATGACGGTGTTGGTGCCGAGGTGCACGGTGCGGTCGAACAGGGCCATTCCCTGGCGGACGCGGGCCAGCAGGGCATCGCGGCCGTGGACGGTGCCGATGGGCATCTCCGCCGTGACGTCCTCGGTGTGGAACGCGCCGGCCCACTCCTCGTCGAGGACGCCGTCGTCCAGGGAACGCAGGTAGCGGTCCAGCAGGTCGGTGATCTCGGCGCGGTCGATCAGGGCTTGCAACTGTCGCTGTCGCTGCGTCTCTTCGGTGTCCATACAGGAAGACTCCTTCCTCAAGCACGCTTGAGGTCAAGGGTGTCCGTCCCTTTCACGGTGAGTCACGCCCGCCCGCCCGCGTCTCGTCCCGTCAGACCAACTCCCTCCCCGAGGCGACCACGACCCCGTACGCATCCGCGATCGCCGCCAACGCGCTGCGATGCAACTCGTCGGCGCTGACGTCGACGATCGACCTCGTGGCGCACGTGTCCGCCGGGACCGTGGGCCTGTTGCCGCGCAGGGCGGCCGACGCGGAGGTGTACGCGACGCACATGTGGGTCATGAACCCGGCGATGATCACGGTCTCGTTCCCGGCTTCGTCGACGAGCTTGCCGAGGTCGGTCCCGTGGAAGGAGTCCGGGGCCTGCTTGACGACCACGGGCTCGCCCTCGATGGGTGCCACGCTGGGGTGGATCCGGCCGATGTCCTGGCGGATGTCGTAGAGGGAATCCTCGCCGTCGTCGTGCTGGACGTGGATGATCGCGGCGCCCGCCGCGCGGGCCCGGGACAGCAGGTCCGACGCGGCGTCCAAGGCGGGCTGCCAGCCGTCGAGTTCCATCGCCCCGCGGGTGTAGGTGTTCTGGTAGTCGACGAGGATGAGGGTCGAGGTCGTGAGGGCGGCCGGCGTGCTGTTGTCGGCACCGGCGAGTTCGCGCAACGTCTTGCTCGGCACAGTCTTCTCCCAAGTGGGTGGTGAGGTGAGGGGTGTTCAACAGCCCGTTGAACCCGTGTGCGACGCTACGGCCCGGACCGAAGCGCCCGCAATGACGTACTGGTTGCAGAAACCGACCCCGGACGGGCTGGGTGCATCGTGAAGCGGTTGATCGTGATCGTGCTGTTCGAAGGCGTCGATCTCCTCGACGTCACCGGCCCGCCGGAGGTGTTCTCGCTCGTCCCCAGGGAAGCCGCCGAACGGGGCGGCTACGAGGTCGTACTGGCCGCCGAGACGATGGAGCCGGTGACCACGGCGGCCGGGGTGCGGATTCTGCCCGACGTCACCTTCGACGAGATCGGCGCCCGGGTGATCGACACCCTGCTGGTGCCCGGCTCGGTCGAGGTCGACAGCGAGCAGCGCATCCACCCCGTCGCCGAGCCCGGCACGGTGGCCCGGGTGAAGGCGCTGGCCGGACGTACCCGGCGAGTGGCCTCGGTGTGCGTGGGTGCGCACATCCTCGCCGCCGCGGGGCTCCTCGACGGCAAGCGGGCCACGACACACTGGTCGACCGCGCAACGGCTTGCCGCGGACCATCCCGCGGTGCTGGTCGACCCGGATCCGATCTTCATCCGTCAGCAGGGGGAGCACGGTGAGGTCTGGACCGGCGCGGGCATCAGCGCCTGCCTCGACCTGTCCCTCGCGCTCGTCGCGGAGGACTTCGGCGAGAGCGTCGCATTGAGCGTGGCCCGGCGGCTCGTGATGTATCTGAAGAGGCCCAGCGGGCAGTCGCAGTTCAGCGTGCCGTTGGAGCAGGTCTCCACCACCCGGCGCGTCGAGGAGCTGCGGCAACACATCCTGAACAACCTCGACCGACGCCTCACCGTCCCGGACCTGGCCGCGTACATGCACGTCGGTGACCGTCAGCTCACCCGGATCTTCAAGACCGAACTCGGTACGACACCGCACGCCTACGTCGAGTCGGCCCGGGTCGAGCGGGCCGCCAACCTGCTGGAGACCACCGACGACACGCTGGAACGCATCGCCTCCCGTTGCGGGTTCGGCACCGTCGACACCCTCATCCGGGCGTTCCGCCGCCGTCTCGACACTACGCCGAGCGAGTACCGGGCCAGGTTCCGCATTGACCTCAAGTGAACTTGAGATTTTACGTTGCCTCTACCGACCTCCCCTCACGGAATCGAGGCACTTCCATGTCCCAGACCTCCCAGGCCCCGCTCAAGATCGGTGTCCTCATCGGCAGCGTCCGCCCCGGCCGCTTCGCCGACAAGGTGGCCCGGTGGTTCGTGTCGGAGATCGGCCGGCGGGACGACATGGAGACCCATGTCATCGATCTGTCCGAACCCGCCCTCGCCGACGAACTCAAGCTCACCCTGGAGCGCTCCGACGCCCCCGGCGACGCGCCGACCCTCGCCCAACGCATCGAAGGCCTCGACGGGTTCGTCGTCGTCACGCCCGAGTACAACCACGGCTACCCGGCCGCCCTGAAGCTGGCCATCGACTACGTCTACCGGGAGTGGCGGGCCAAGCCGGTCGGGTTCGTGTCGTACGGAGGGATGGCCGGCGGGCAGCGGGCGGTGGAGCAGTTGCGGCAGGTCTTCGCCGAGCTGCACGCCGTCACCCTGCGCGACACCGTCTCCTTCCACATGGCCTGGGAGCGGTTCGACGACGAGGGCCGTCCGCACGACCAGGACAGTACCGGCAAGGCCGCCGCCGTGCTGCTGGACCAGCTCGCCTGGTGGGGGCTGACCCTGCGCGAGGGCCGCGCCGCAAGGCCGTACGACGGCTGAGCAGTAGGCCCTGAATATCAGCCTCACAGGCCTCACAGGCCTCACAGGCCTCACAGGCCTCACAGGCCTCACAGGCCTCACAGGCCTCACAGACCTCACAGGTGGCACGGCCTCAGACCATCGCCACCCGCGCGAACCGCCCCGCCACCCGCAGATCCCCCTCCACCCGGCCCGCCGTCTCCACCAGCACCGGCAGCACGTCCCGCACGCACTCCTCCACCGACCGCCGAGCGGCGTGCATCGCCACGTTCACCGCGGCGACGGCCCGCCCCGTACGGTCCCGCACCGGTACCGCCACCGACCGCAGTCCCGCCTCCAGCTCCTCGTCGACCAGGGCGTATCCCAGCGTCCGGACGTCCTCCAGGGTGGCCCGCAGTGTCGCGGGGTCGGTGGTCGTACGCGGTGTCAGGGGAGACAGGGCGCCCAACGGCCGTTCTCCGGGCGGGAGGTCGGCCAGCAGGACCCGGCCCAGGGATGTCGCGTATGCGGGCAGCCGGGTGCCGACGGTGACGTTGACGCTCATCACGCGGCCGGTGGCGGCGCGGGCGGTGTACTGGACCTCCTCGCCCGACGGCGTCAGCACCGCGAGGGACGCCGACTCGTGGACGCGGTCGGCCAGTTCGGCCAGGTGCGGGGTCGCGATCTGGGCCAGCGAGGTGCGGGACAGGGGCGGGTAGCCGAGGGACAGGACGCGCGGGGTCAGCGTGAAGCCCCGGTTCCCCGACTGGCGTACCAGGCCGAGATGTTCGCAGGTGATGAGCGCCCGGCGTGCGGTGGCCCGGGCCAGCCCGGTGGCGCGGGCCACGTCCGTGAGAGTCAGCTCGGCCCGGCCCTCGCCGAAGGCGGTCAGTACGGTCAGCCCGCGGGCCAGCGACTCGACGAACTCCCTGCCGAGTTCCTGCTTGGAGGCCCCCGTCCAGACGGCAAGGCCCGCCGGAGCGGTGCCGGGCCGAGGATCCGGCGCCTCGCGCAGCTCGCGTTCCATCTCCGCGACCGCGGTGCGCAGCCGGGGGAGGAGCGTGTCGCGCAGGTCGGCGGCGGTGTGCCGGCTCGTGTGGCTGACCACGTTCGCCACGCACGCGATCCGGCCGCCGCCCGTATGCGGGTCACGTGGGTCACGCGGATCACGTACCGGTACGGACACCGCCACCAGGCCCGGCTCGATCAGCTGGTCGTCCAGTGCCCAGCCGTCCTCCCGAGCCCGCGCCGCACGGCGTGCGAAGTCCTCGTCGGAGGACAGGTGCTCCCGGGGCGGTACGGCAGAAAAGCCCCGGTCCTCCGGGTCCGCCGCCCGGCGTTCGCGCCAGGCGCGCCAGCGCGCGTCCGTCCACTCCGTGGCGAACAGCGGGCCCGGTGCGGTGCGTTCGGCCGGGAGCAGGTCGCCGATGCGGAAGCTGAGGGACATCGCGCGGCGGCGGGTGGCCTGGTGGATGAAGCGGATGCCGTCGCGGTCGCCGACCGCCAGGGACACCGACTCGTCCAGTTCGTCGGCGAGCGCGTCCGCGTGGGCGGAGAGGAGGGCGGGCAGGCCGAGGGAGGCCAGGTAGGCGTTGCCCAGTTCCATGACTGGGGGTGCCAGCACCACGTCGCGGCCGTCGAGGCGGACGTAGCCCATGCGTGCGAGTGTGGCGGCGATCCGGTCCACCGTGGAGCGGGCGAGTCCGGTGGCCCGCTCAAGGCCGCTCGCGCTCAGGGTGCCGCCGGCCTCTGTCAGCTGCCGCAGCACCGCGACGCCGCGGATCAGCGGCGTGACCGCCTCGGTGGGTACGGCGCGGTCGTCCAGGGGTGTCTTCGCGGGCATCGGTTCTCCGGTACGGCGTTCGCGGCAGGGCCAACCGTAGGCGGTTCTCGCCCCCGCCGCCCCTACCCGTCCCATCCCTGAAGGGGCTCCGCCCCTTCGACCCCGCCAGGGGGCTCCGCCCCCTGGACCCCCGCTCCTCAAACGCCGGAGGGGCTGAAAGAGCCAGACGCCGGAGGGGCTGAAAGAGCCAGACGCCGGAGGGGCTGAATGAGGGGGGGCTGGAAATGGCCTTACCCCCGCGTCACCCGCACCCGGTACCCCCCGTCCAGTTCCGCCCCCACCACCTCCACCCGCACCCCCCGCTTCTCGTCCCGGAATTCCTCCCCCGGCACGAACGTCGCGTCCGAGAGTTCGGCGTGGACGTTCGGGCTGCGTGTGCAGCCGCCGCTGTCCTCGTGGGAGTCGAGGACCTTCACCGGGCCCATCCCGGTGTCGACGTCGGCGTCGACCTTGTAGATCAGGATGCCGGGGCGGCACACGGCCTCGTCGTTGCCCTCGCGGGTGCGCAGTTCGACGGCGTAGCCGGTACGGCGGTCCAGCGGTATGAACACCAGCTTCGGGCCGCCCTCGCGGGCCAGCGGCGTCAGGGCGTACTCGGCCGTGCCGGGCGTGGCCGCGCACCGGACCTGGGCCGCGTCCAGCCAGCCCAGCTTCCACTTGTGCCAGCCGAGCAGGTCGTTGTTGGCACCCCAGTCCTCGCTCATGATGTCCCAGTGGCCGACCGCGCCCCCGCCCTCGGCGGTGTAGAGGTCGGGCAGGCCGAACACATGGCCGTTCTCGTGGGGGAGGACCCGGTAGCCGGTGCGGTGGTAGGTGCCGGAGCCGTCGTCCTGGCGGGAGTAGACGAAGGACGCGTTGGTCACCGAGACGCCGTCGGCCACCGGTGCCTCCGCGTTGCCCGCGAACGTCACCGACAGGACCGTGTCCAGGGCCGAGGGACCGGCGTTCGGGGTCACCAGGACGTTCAGGAAGTCGTACGAGCGGAAGTTCACCATGGGATCGGCCGCGACCACGATGTCCTCGACCAGCTTCCGGTACCCGGGATCGAAGGGCGCGCCGCGCTCTATGCCGTACGCCCGGAACGACTTGGGCATCCGGAGCCAGCGGGGGATCGGGGTCTGCGGGCGGTAGTCGAGGCGGCCGTAGGAGCTGGTGCGGAACCAGTTCTGGGTCTGCGGGAAGAACTCCGCGAAACGGTCGAGGGCCTTGCCCGGGCCGGGCGCGTCGGAGAAGTCGACCATCAGGGTGAGGGCGCGGACGGTGCCGGTGGAGCGGGCGTAGCCGCGGGTGGTCGGCATGCCCTCCGACATCTGGACGGTGGGCCGGCCGCTGATCAGACAGGGGCCGAGCGCGGAGGAGTGGCCCGGGGGCATCGGGCTCGCCCCGGCCGCCGTCGAGGTACCCGCCGTGAGGTGTCCGGTGCCTGCCGAGGTGCTGACCGCCAGGGTCAGGACGGTCACGGAGGCGAGGGCGGCCACACGGCGGGGGCGTATCCGACGGCTCGGCTGCATGCATGGGCCCTTCAGTCCATGGCAGCCCGCCGGACTGCGCGCTGCACCCTCTCGATCACCCTGTGTCGAGGGCTGCGCGGGCGCGCGCTGGAAGAGACCGAACGTGGGTTCTTCGGCCAGTTGCTTGTGACTCAGGTCACATGGATTCTTTCGAGGGGCGGGAAATAACCGGGGACCCTCTCCCCGTTTAGCCAGGTGTCCGAGCGAAACGGGGACACCTTCCCCGGATCGCCACCCAGCAGCATCAGGAGTACGCCGTGCAGACCGTGACCCCCGTAGCGCGCAAGGCGCCCCGGCCGCGCGCCGACGCCCTGCGCAACCGGGAGCGGATCGTCACCGCCGCCCGGGAGATGTTCGTCGAGTTCGGCCCGGACGTGCCGCTCGACGAGATCGCCCGCCGGGCCGGCGTGGGCAACGCCACGGTGTACCGCAACTTCCCCGACCGCGACGCGCTGGTCCGCGAGGTCGTCTGCTCCGTCATGGACCGTACGGTGGCGGCGGCCGAGCTCGCGCTCGCTGAGACCGGGGATGCCTTCGAGGCCCTGGAGCGCTTCGTGCACACCGCGGCCGACGAGCGGATCAGCGCGCTGTGCCCGATGGTCCAGAGCACGTTCGACAAGCACCACCCGGACCTGGAGGCGTCGCGCGAGCGGTGCGAGAGCCTCGTCGGGGCGATCATGGACCGCGCCAAGGCGGCCGGCCAGCTCCGCTCCGACGTGGACGTCGGCGACGTCATGATCGCCGCGGCCCAGCTCAGCCGGCCCCCGGCGGGAACCGGGTGCGGCATCGCCGACCGCTATGTCCACCGTCATCTCCAGCTGTTCCTGGACGGACTGCGGGCCCCGGCCCGTTCGGTCCTGCCGGGCACGGCGCTGACCATGGAGGACCTGCGCCAGGCCTGACCGATCAGTTCAGAGCGCCGCAGCGGTCATCATCCGCAGCGGTTGTCACCGCGGTCATCATCACCATTGGTCGTCACCGTAGTCATCATCACCAGTGGTCGTCACCGCAGTCACCACCACCAGTGGTCGTCACCGCGGCGATTCTCACCGGCCGTCACAGCCGACGAGCCGTCCCCCTTGAGTCACCTTTCCTTCCTCTAGACGCCCTTTTTCCATCACGAAGTCCCGAAGTGGGTACCCCCATGTCCGAAACGGCCGCAAAGGCTCCAGGCAGCACCCTCGGTGCCGCCGATTCCAACCGCTGGAAAGCGCTCGTCTTCATCGCGCTGGCCCAGCTCATGGTCGTCCTCGACGCGACCATCGTGAACATCGCTCTGCCCTCCGCCCAGCAGGACCTGGGGATATCCGAGGGCAACAAGCAGTGGGTCGTCACGGCCTACGCCCTGGCCTTCGGTGGTCTGCTGCTGTTCGGCGGCCGTATCGCCGACCTGTGGGGCCGCAAGCGGGCCTTCGTCATCGGTCTCGGCGGCTTCGCCGCGGCCTCCGCG
Organism: Streptomyces sp. NPDC028907; assembly: GCF_055564995.1. Taxonomy (NCBI): domain Bacteria; kingdom Bacillati; phylum Actinomycetota; class Actinomycetes; order Kitasatosporales; family Streptomycetaceae; genus Streptomyces; species Streptomyces sp. NPDC028907. The sequence goes on along the minus strand of NZ_JBVHVE010000002.1, from coordinate 243,392 downwards.
CTGGGCGGCGCGGCCACCAACGAGGCGATGATGTTCGGCGCCCGAGCCCTCCAGGGCGCCTTCGGCGCGCTGCTCGCACCCGCCGCGCTCTCCCTGCTCGCGGTGATGTTCACCGACGCCAAGGAGCGCGCCAAGGCGTTCGGCATCTACGGCGCCATCGCCGGTGGTGGCGGTGCCGTCGGTCTGATCCTCGGCGGTTTCCTCACCGAGTACCTGGACTGGCGCTGGACGTTCTTCGTGAACATCCCGTTCGCCATCATCGCCGCGGCCGGTGCCTGGTACGTCATCCGTGAGCCGGAGGGCGGCCGCAACCGCTCCTCGCTCGACATCCCCGGCGTGATCCTGTCCACCCTCGGTCTGGTCTCGCTGGTCTACGGGTTCACCCGTGCCGAGTCCGAGGGCTGGGGCGACTCGATGACGGTCGGCTTGTTCGTCGCCTCCGGCGTGCTGCTGCTGGCCTTCGTCGTCGTCGAGTCCAAGGTCAAGGCCCCGCTGCTGCCGCTGCGCGTGATCACCGAGCGCAACCGCGGCGGTGTCTACCTGTCCCTCGGCCTCGCGATCATCGCGATGTTCGGCCTGTTCCTGTTCCTGACCTACTACCTGCAGATCGTGAAGGGCTACTCGCCGGTGAAGACCGGCTTCGCCTTCCTGCCGATGATCGCGGGCATGATCACGGGCTCCACCCAGATCGGCACCCGGCTGATGACCCGGGTCGCGCCGCGGCTGCTGATGGGCCCCGGCTTCCTGGTCGCCGCGCTCGGCATGCTGCTGCTGACCCAGCTGGAGATCGGCTCGTCGTACGCCGCGCTGCTGCTGCCCGCGATGCTGCTGCTCGGCCTCGGCATGGGTACGGCGTTCATGCCGGCCATGTCCCTGGCCACGCTGGGCGTCAAGCCGCAGGACTCCGGTGTCGCCTCCGCGATGGTCAACACCTCGCAGCAGGTGGGCGGCGCGATCGGTACCGCGCTGCTGAACACGATCGCCGCCTCGGCCACCACGTCCTACATCGCCGACCACATCGGCGGCGCGAGCAGCCGGACCCAGCAGCAGCTGGTCCAGCTGGAGGGCATGGTGCAGGGCTACACCAGCGCCATCTGGTTCGCCGTCGGCATCCTGGTCGTGGCCGCGGCCATCGCCCTGACCTTCGTCAACGCCGGCCGCCCGGGCGGTACGACGGTGGCGTCCTCCGAGGAGGGCGCGGCGCAGGAGCTGCCGGTGCCGGTCGTCGCGCACTGACGCCGACGACGACGGTCCCGGCCGTACCCCTCGGGACCTGGCCTACGTACGGGGATGGGGACGCTCCGTACGTACGGCCACAGGACCTGCCCCGGCTCCCTGAATGAGCGGTTCAGCGGAGCCAGGGCAGGTCCGCACCTGCTTCGCTCGGCTGCAGGCCCTCGGCGACGATCCGCATGATCTCGCCGAGGGCCTTCTGCTGTTCGGGGCTGAGCCGGTCGAACACCGCCTGCTGTACGGCCTCCACATGACCGGGTGCCGTCTGCCGCAGCACGTCATGGCCCGCGTCCGTCAGCACCGCGAACTGGCCCCGCTTGTCGTCGGGGCAGTCCTCGCGCCGCACCCAGCCGTTCTTCTCCAGCCGGGCGACGGCGTGCGAGAGACGGGAGCGGGTGATCTTGGCGTACATCGCCAGCTCGGTCATCCGCAGCCGGCGGCGCGGCGACTCGGCGAGCTTGACCAGAAGGCCGTAGTAGACGTGCGGCATGCCGGCGTCCCGCTGGAGCTGGCGGTCCAGGTGGTCCTCGAGGAGCGTGGTCGCGTCGATGTAGGAGCGCCATACGCGCTGCTGCTCGTCGGTGAGCCAGCGCGGCTCCGAGGTCGATGCCGTATTCATGTACTCCACTGTACGAGAGCTCTCCTTGAATTTTTAAATACCTACGCGTACGGTCTTCCACAGGGAAGCTTTAGATTTGAAGCAAATGAGCTTCAAGCCCTCGGAGGGAGTCGCCGCCATGTCCGCCGCAACGCAGGAGCGCATGCCTGCCCTCTACCTCAGCCACGGCGCACCGCCGCTCGCGGACGACCCGATCTGGCCCGGTGAGCTCGCCGCGTGGTCCGCCCAGCTGCCCCGCCCGAAGGCGATCCTCATGGTCTCCGCCCACTGGGAGGAGGCTCCGCTCGCCATCGGTGCCACCGAGACCGTTCCTCTCGTCTACGACTTCTGGGGATTTCCCGAGCACTACTACCAGGTGACGTATACGGCCCCCGGCGCTCCCGCACTCGCCGAGTCCGTACGGAAGCTGCTGCGCGCCCCCGGCATGCCCGTCCAGGACATCCCGGACCGCGGCCTCGACCACGGCGCCTACGTTCCGCTCGTCGAGATGTACCCCGCCGCGGACATCCCTGTCCTCCAGATATCCATGCCGACCCTCGACCCGGTGAAGCTCATGGAAATCGGCCGCAAGCTCGCGCCGCTGCGTGACGAGGGCGTGCTGGTCGTCGGCTCCGGCTTCTTCACCCACAACCTGGCGGCGCTGCGCCAGGGCGGCATCCCAGCCTGGTCCGTGGAGTTCGACGACTGGGGCCGCCGGGCCCTGGAGACCCGTGACTGGGACTCACTCCTGGACTTCCTCCACAAGGCCCCGGCCGGCCGCTACGCCCACCCGCGCACCGAGCACTTCGCTCCGCTGTTCGTGACGATGGGCGCGGCGGACGCGGCGGGCGAACTGGAGACCCCGCAGAAGTCGGTGATCGACGGCTTCTGGATGGGCCTGGCGAAACGCTCGGTGCAGTTCGGCTGAGCCCTGCGGCCCCTCAGAGTTCCTTCTCGTACCAGGCGACGTCCCAGTACCGGCCGAACTTGCGGCCCACCTCCCGGTACGTCCCGACGTGCCGGAAGCCGAACCGCTCGTGCAGGCGCGCGGACGCCTCGTTCGGCTGGGCGATCCCCGCGTAGGCGCGATGCACGTCCTCCTCCGCCAGGGCCTCGAACAGGGCCTTGTAGAGAAGGGTGCCGATGCCCCGGCGCCCGGCGTCCGGCGCGAGGTAGACGGTGACCTCCACGGAGGTCTCGTAGGCGGGCTTCTGCCGGAAGGCACTGGATGTGGCGTAGCCCAGAATCCGCTGTGAGTTGTGTCCGGGACCGTCCTGCGCGGCAACCATCAACCGGTGCGGGCCGTCTTCAGGGTGGGAGAGCAGCCAAGGGCGGCGCTCTTCCGGCGTGAAGACAGCAGTATCGAACGTGATGGGCGTCTCACGTACATAGTGGTTGTAGATGTCGGTGAGGGCTTCGAGGTCACCCTTGACTCCCGGTCTGACCTGCACCTCTGTACGTCCCGACGGCATCGTGCCTCCTCATGTGGCCGGACAGGGTACTGCAAGATCAGAAAAATAGGGGGGCGGGTTGGGAATTCTGTCCTGATTCCAGTCGTTGTTTCCATCGAACGGCGGGCACTCGAGAAGAGTCCCAACCGTTCACGAACCACCCGCCCGCCCCACTTCGCAAGGGAGCACGCATGGCAACCCGTGCCGTCGCCCGTCGTCAGTCCGCCACCGGCGAGGCCGTCGACGCGGCAAGCAGTGTTCGCGCCCATGGCGGCGAGATCGCGGACCGCGACCTGGTCGGCATGTACCTCGACGAGATCGCGCGCACGCCGCTTCTCGACGCAGCCAAAGAGGTCGAGCTGTCGCAGATCATCGAGGCGGGTGTGTTCGCAAGGCAGGTCCTCGACGGATACGAGGAGGCCAAGGCGGACGCCACCCGCGAGGAGCTGGAGGCCCTGGTCGCCGACGGCGAGCGGGCCAAGGACATCTTCATCCGCTCCAACCTCCGTCTGGTCGTCGCGGTGGCCCGCCGCTACCCGCGCAGCGGCCTGCCCCTCCTCGACCTGATCCAGGAGGGCAACGCCGGTCTGGTGCGCGCGGTGGAGAAGTTCGACTACCGCAAGGGCTTCAAGTTCTCGACGTACGCGACCTGGTGGATCCGCCAGGCCATCACCCGCTCGATAGCCGACCAGTCCCGCACGATCCGCCTCCCCGTCCACCTGGTGGAGGAGCTCGGCCGTATCCGCCGGGTCCAGCGCGAGTTCAACCGCGAGCACGGCCGTGACCCCGAGCCGGCGGAGATCGCCGCCGAGCTCGGTTCGAACCCGGACCGTGTCACCGACGTCCTGGACTGGGCGCGAGACCCGGTCTCCCTCAACATGCCGGTGGACGACGAGGGCGAGACCCAGTTCGGCGACCTCCTGGAGGACACCTCCGCGGTCTCCCCCGAGCAGTCCGTCCTCACCCTCCTGCGCAGCGAGGAACTGGACGACCTGATCGGCCGCCTGGACCAGCGCACGGCATCCATCATCAAGATGCGCTACGGCATCGAAGACGGCCGCGAGCGCACGCTGACCGAGGTCGGCAAGGAGCACGGCCTCACCCGCGAGCGCATCCGCCAGATCGAGAAGCACGCCCTGCTGGAGCTGAAGAAGCTGGCCCGCAGCACCGGCTTCGACGCGGCGGCCTAGGCCCTGGGGGCGTGCGACCACCGACGGTCGCGTACGCCGGGTGGCGAAAGACCGCGCAAACATGGCGATGTAACGCCGCTTCAACCGCCAGACCGCCGGGAACAAGCCCTTAGGGCAAGGGAGTTCGGGCCCTGGACCCCCGGGGCCCCGAACCCGCACCGCCTCCACAGACCGAGTCCCGACGCACTCCCCCCGGCGCCGGGACTCTCCCCGAGCCGGGCTTCGGCGCCCATCCCCCCTGGGTGCCGGGCCCGGCTCCACTTCGCCTCGAACGCTGGAAGGGCAGGCCACCCCGTACCTGAACCACGGGGTGGCCCACCCCGAATGGCAGATTGTGCCACATGGGCATAGCCTGCCGAGCGTGAGCACCTCCCCCTCCCTCACGGAGCGACGCAAGGCGGCCACCCGCATGGAGGTCGCCCGAGCCGCGGCCGCCCTCTTCGTGAAGCACGGCCTGCGAGCCACCCGAGCCGAGGACATCGCGCAGGCCGCCGGCATCGCCCCGCGCACCTTCTACCGCTACTTCGCCACCAAGGAAGAGGCGGTGGCCCCCCTCTACACGGCCGGCGCCACCCGCTGGACCGAGGCGGTCCGCGACGCCCCCGCCGACCTCCCCGTCCCCCAGGCCCTGGAACACGCCCTCCACCACACCCTCACCCCGGGCGCCGGTATCTCGGAGTCCTCCTGGCAATGGGTCCGCACCCTGGTCCGGCTGGCCATCTCCGACCCGGCCCTGCGAAAGGTCTGGTCCGAGGCCTGCCACGACTCCGAACGAACCCTGGCGGAGGCCTTGGCGGCCAGAACGGGCCAAGACAACGTTGCCGCCCTGCACTTCGCGGCAGCCGTGGCAGCCGCGGCGATCCGAGTAGCCGTAGAAACCTGGGCGTCCGGCGACGCCCCCGCCCAGGGCCCCCAGGGCCCGGCAGCCCTGGCCCAGGCCAACTTGGCGGCGCTGAGGAACTTCCCGTGGAAGGACATCGGCGGGCACGCGTAGTACGTCGGCTGCGGGTCCGTTGTGGCTGGTCGCGCAGTTCCCCGCGCCCCTGGAGCGTTGCAGTGGCCCGCACCGAGACGCACCGGCAGCCGCCCGTGGCGTGAAGGGGCCGTGTCGGGGTGTCCCGAGACGTACCGGCAGCCGCCCACGGCGTGAAGGGGCCGTGTCGGGGGGTGTCCGCCCGCAGCGGCGGGCGTCAGCGCCGGGCACTTCTCCGAGAACCGAGCCGCCCGACCGAGGACGGACACCCCCCGGCGCGGCCCCGACCCACCCACTCACCGAACCGCGCTACGCGAACCCCACCAGACACCCGCGGGCCGCCGCAGGCATCCGACCCCCACCCACCGCAACGTGCCGCCGCAGGCATCCGACCCCCACCCACCGCAACGTGCCGCCGCAGGCATCCCGGCCCCCACCCACCGCAACGGGCAGCCGCAGGCATCCCGACCCCCACCCACCGCAACGGGCAGCCGCAGGCACCCCCGCCCAACCGCCGGAGGCACCCGCAGGCATCACCCCGCAGCCCGACTCAACCGCCCACCCAACTCCCGCACACACCGCACCAGTTCCCCCGGCCCCTCCACCGAGAACTCACACCCCACCATCGCCAACCGCACAGCCAGCCACTCCACTGGCTCACTGACCACCGCCCGCACCCGGCACCCACTCCCGCCTTCACCCGCCGCCTCCGGCACCCCCAACCACCGAGGCAACCGAGCCCCCACAACCTCCACCCCCGCAGCGAACGTCACGACCACCTCGTACGTCTCCTGCCGAGGCCGAATCGACTGCCGCAGATACTCCGCCGCACTCCCCGTCGGCAACTCCCGCTCGGCGAACCGCACCCCGGTGGCGAACGGCTCACTCACCCGGTCGACCCGGAACGTACGCCAGTCCCCCCGATCGAGGTCGTACGCCACGAGGTACCACCGCTGCCCCGTGGACACCAGCCGATGCGGCTCGGTCACCCGCCGCGACCCGACCCCGTCCTTCGCCCGGTACGCGAACCGCAACCGCTCCCGCCCCGCCACACACGACGCCATGACGGTCAGTGTCTCGGGCGCGATACTCGCCCCGTCCCCACTGGTCAACGGCGTGGTCGCGGCCTGAAGCGTGCTCACCCGGTGCCGTAGCCGCGACGGCAGCACCTGCTCCAGTTTGGCCAGCGCCCGGACCGACGCCTCGTCGACGCCCTCGACGGCGTGCCCCGCGCCCGCCCGCAGCCCGACCGCGATGGCCACGGCCTCCTCGTCGTCCAGCACGAGCGGCGGCATCGCCTTGCCCGCGACAAGCCGGTACCCACCGTCGGAACCCTTCGTCGCCTGCACGGGATACCCCAGTTCCCGCAGCCGGTCGATGTCCCGCCGAACCGTGCGCCGGGACACCCCGAGCCGATCGGCGAGCTCGCCACCGGGCCATTCGCGTGGCGTCTGAAGAAGCGAGAGGAGTGTCAGCAGCCGTGCCGGAGTATCTGTCGTCATGAGTTCGAGGATGCCGTAGAAGTAGGACACGATCTGACCTACTGGCGGAATAGCTTCAGGACATGACCTCAACCGAGACAGCTTCCCCACTCGTGACAGGCGACCGCCGCCGCTGGTTCGCCCTGGCCATCGTGATGACCGCGGCCTTCATGGACCTGGTCGACGTCACGATCGTCAACATCGCCATCCCGTCGATCCAGCGCGAGGCGGGCGCGACGTTCGGCCAGATCCAGTGGATCACCGCCGGCTACGCCCTCGCGTTCGCCGCCGGTCTGATCACGGGTGGCCGTCTCGGCGACATACACGGCCGCAAGCGACTGTTTCTGATCGGCATCGGCGGCTTCACCCTCGCCTCCGCCCTGTGCGGCTTCGCCGCGAACCCGGAGATGCTGGTCGCCTCCCGCATCCTCCAGGGCGCGATGGCGGCGCTGATGGTGCCGCAGGTCCTGTCGATCGTGCACGCCACCTTCCCGGCACACGAACGCGGCAAGGTCTTCGGCCTGTTCGGCGCGGTCGTCGGCCTCGGCGCGGTCACCGGCCCGCTGCTCGGCGCCCTGCTCACGGAGTGGAACCTCTTCGGCCTCGAATGGCGCCCGATCTTCCTGATCAACCTCCCGGTCGGCATCGCGGGCCTGATCCTCGGCAGCCGTTTCATCACCGAGTCCAAGGCGCCGAAGGCCCTGAAGCTGGACCTCGTCGGCGTCGCCCTGGTCACGCTCGGCCTGCTGATGCTGCTCTACCCGCTGACCCGTGGCCGCGAGCTGGGCTGGCCGACGTGGGGGTACGTGGTGATGGCGGGCGCGCTCGTGGTCCTCGCGGCGCTGGTGACGTACGAGAAGAGGAAGGCGACCCGTGACGGCTCCCCGCTGATCGAGTTCTCCCTGTTCAGGGTGAAGAGCTTCGCGGCCGGCATCGCCGTCCAGACCGTCTTCGGCGTGGCGCTCGGCATCTTCTTCCTGGTCTGGACGCTGTACATGCAGTTCGGCCTGGGCTGGAGCCCGTTGAAGGCGGGCCTGACCGGCATCCCGTTCTCGATCGCGGTCTCCACGGCGGCCGGCATCTCGGTCCAGAAGCTGGTCCCGCGCTTCGGCCGCAAGGTGCTCCAGGCGGGCGCCCTGGTGATGGCGATCGGCGTCCTGATCTACATCTGGGAGGCCAACCGCTACGGCCTGTCCATCGCGCCCTGGCAGATGGCGCTGCCCCTGGTCGTGATGGGCGTCGGCATGGGCCTGATCGTGGCGCCGCTGACGGACGCGATCCTCTCGGAGGTGCCGCGCGAGCACGCCGGTTCGGCGTCGGGCCTGATCAACACGGTGCAACAGATGGGCAACGCGCTGGGCCTCGGCCTGGTCTCGGTGGTCTTCTTCGGCGTCGTCGACGACTCCCTGGCCGAGGCCGGGGAGCGCACGGCGGCCGGCCTGGCCTTCGCGGACGGGTTCCAGCACGCGCTCTGGTGGGTCGCCGCGGTGATGGGCGTCATCTTCCTGTTGATGTCCGCGCTGCCGAAGCGACCGGCCCAGCACGTCGAGGGAGCGGCCGATGATCCGTCGCCGGCGACGGAGAAGGAGCCCGCGTTGGTGGGCTGAGAGCGGGGGAGGGGCCCGGCACCTCGGTGCCGGGCCCCTTGTTGTTTCCGTTTCTCCCTGCTGAGAGCCTGGTCATGCCCGATTAGGCCCGAACCTGTTTACTTTCCGGAAATCCGGGCGTAGCCTCCCAGCGAAACCACAAGTTCGGGCACAGTTCGGAGGCGAACGGACATGTACGCACCGGAGCGGCAGCAGGAGATCCTCCGGCTGGCTCGTGACGGCGGCCGAGTGGACGTCCTGTCGCTGGCCGAGGAGTTCCAGGTGACGGCGGAGACGATCCGCCGGGACCTGAAGGCCCTCGACCGCGCCGGACTCGTACGCCGTGTGCACGGTGGCGCGATCCCGGCCGGGCGCCTGGACTTCGAGCCGGACCTCGCCGAGCGCGAGTCGACGGCGGCCGACGAGAAGGACCGCGTCGCGAAGGCGGCCCTCGCGGAGCTGCCCACCCAGGGCACGGTGATCCTCGACGCCGGTACGACGGTGGCCCGCCTCGCCGCCGCCCTGCCGCTGGAGGCGTCCCTCACGGTCGTCACGCACAGCCTGCCCATCGCGGCCCGCCTCGCGGACCACCCCAGCGTCCAGCTCCACCTGGTCGGAGGCCGCGTACGGCACCGTACGCGTGCCGCCGTGGACGCCTGGGCGCTGCGCGCGTACGGCGAGATCCGCGCCGACGTCCTGTTCGTCGCGGCCAACGGCTTCTCCGCCGAGCACGGTCTGACCACCCCCGACCTCGCCGAGGCGGCGGTCAAGCGCGCGGCCGTGTCCGCCGCCCGCCGGGTGGTGCTGCTCGCCGACTCCTCCAAGCACGGCCAGGAGCACTTCGCCCGCTTCGGTGACCTGAGCGACGTGGACCTGCTGATCACCGACAGCGGGCTGAGCCCCGAAGACGCCACCGCGATCGAGCGCGGCGGCACGGAAGTAGTGCGCGCATGATCCTCACCGTCACCCCGAACCCGTCCCTGGACCGCACCTACGAGGTGCCCTCCCTCGACCGCGGCGAGGTCATCCGCGCCACCGGCGAGCGCATGGACCCGGGCGGCAAGGGCGTGAACGTCTCCCGTGCCGTGACGGCCGCCGGGCAGCGCACGGTCGCCGTACTGCCCTTGGGCGGCGCGCCCGGCGCGCTCGTCGCCGACCTGCTCGACGCCCAGGGCATCGAGGTCGCGCCCGTTCCGGTCGCCGGAGCGACCCGCTCGAACATCGCGCTCGCGGAGTCGGACGGCGTGCTCACGAAGATCAACGCGCCCGGCCCCGAGCTGTCGGCGGCCGAGCAGGAGCTGCTCCTGGAGACGGTGCGCGAGCAGTCGCGCGACGCCGCCTGGATCGCCTGCTGCGGCAGCCTGCCGCGCGGGCTCGCACCGTCCTGGTACGCCGATGTGGTCGCCCGGGCGCACGCAGGGGGCGCGCGGATCGCCCTGGACACCTCCGGGCCCGCCCTCCTCGAAGCCCTGCGCGCCCGCCCCGATGTGGTGAAGCCGAACGCCGAGGAACTCGCGGCGGCGGTCGGGCGCCCCCTGACCACCGTCGGCGACGCGCTGAAGGCCGCCGAGGAGCTGCGTGAGATGGGCGCCGCCGCCGTACTGGCGAGTCTGGGCGCGGACGGTCAGCTGCTCGTGGACGGCGCGGGCGCCTGGTTCGCCACCGCGCGCGTGGACGTTGTACGCAGCAATGTCGGCGCAGGTGACTCCTCCCTGGCCGGCTTCCTCATCGCGGGCGGCAACGGACCGCAGGCCCTCGCCTCGGCGGTCGCGCACGGCGCCGCCGCCGTGCAGCTGCCCGGCAGCGTGATGCCCTCGCCTTCCGATCTGGACCCGTCGGCGGTGACGGTCACGGCCGAGGTGCCGGTGGACCGTGTCCTCAAGGAGCCGGTGTCATGACGAATGTCGCGGTTGTCACAGTTGTTGCCGATCCGGTCGGTAAGCGGCGAAGCTCGGCGTTACTCACGCCCGCCGACGGACGGCAGGGCCTCCTGAGCCGCTCTGCCGCCCGGGGGAGGCGGGATTTCCCCGACCCCGCCTCCCCCACCCGAACCTCCCCCCACGGCACCCCCGTCCCCTTCCCCGCCCACCAGACTCACCGGGCGATACGCGTGCTAAGGAGCCCGCGATGAGCGACATGATCACCGCGGACCTGGTCGATCTCGACCTGTCCGCCGACACCAAGGAAGCCGCGGCGCGTGCCCTCGCCGAGCGCATGGTGGCCCTGGGCCGGGTGACCGACCTGGAGGGCTTCCTCGCCGACGTGGCCGCGCGCGAAGCACAGATGCCGACCGGCCTCGACGGTGGCATCGGCATCCCGCACTGCCGCAGCGCCCATGTCACCGAACCGACACTCGCTTTCGGGCGCAGCGCCGCCGGAATCGACTTCGGTGCCGCGGACGGCCCCGCCGACCTGATCTTCCTCATCGCCGCTCCGGCGGGCGCGGACGACGCCCACCTGACGATCCTGTCGTCGCTGGCCCGGCAGCTGATGAACGCCGAGTTCACGGACGCGCTGCGTTCGGCGGGCGACGCGGCGTCGGCGGCGGCGCTGATCCGGGGCGAGGAGCCCGAGGCGGCCGAGGCCGCCGGTTCCGCTCCCTCCGAAAACTCCGTGGCGTCGTCGGTGGCGGCCTCCGCCGACGCCGCCACGGGCACCACCTCCGAGGCCCCCGCCGAGCCGGCCGCCGAGCGCCCCTTCCGTATCGTCGCCGTCACCTCCTGCCCGACCGGCATCGCCCACACGTACATGGCCGCCGAGTCGCTGGAGAACGCGGGACGTGAGGCGGGGGTCGAACTCGTCGTCGAGACGCAGGGCTCGGCCGGCTTCACCCGGCTCGACCCGGCCGTCATCGCGGCGGCGGACGGCGTGATCTTCGCGCACGACGTGGCCGTACGCGAGAAGGACCGGTTCGCCGGGAAGCCGACCGTCGACACCGGCGTGAAGGCGGGCATCAACCGCCCGGCCGAGCTCATCGCCGAGGTCCGTGGCAAGGCCGAGCGCGGCGAGGTCACCGGTGCCGCCAGGCCCGGCACTCCCGTCGAGCGCGCCGGCGAGTCCGGCGAGGGCTACGGCACCAAGCTGCGCAAGTGGCTGATGTCCGGTGTGAGCTACATGGTCCCGTTCGTCGCGGCAGGCGGTCTGCTGATCGCCCTCGGCTTCGCGATCGGCGGCTACCAGATCAACGAGGCCAAGTCGGTCACCGAGCACTTCGACTGGGGCCAGGTCGACAGCTGGGGCGCACTGCTCTTCCAGATCGGCGCGGCCGCCTTCGGCTTCCTCGTCCCGGTCCTCGCCGGATACATCGCCTACGGCATGGCGGACCGGCCAGGCCTCGTGCCCGGCTTCGTCGGCGGCGCGATCTCGGTGACGATCGGCGCCGGGTTCCTCGGCGGCCTGGTCGCCGGTCTGATCGCCGGTGGGGTGGTCCTCGGCATCCAGCGGATCGACATCCCACCGGTGCTGCGCGGCATCATGCCGGTGGTGGTGATCCCGCTGGTCTCCTCGGCGGTCGTCGGCTTCCTGATGTTCGTGGTGATCGGCAAGCCGATCTCCGAGGCGCAGAAGGGCCTGACCGACTGGCTGAACAGCCTCTCCGGCACCAACGCCATCCTGCTCGGCATCCTGCTCGGCCTGATGATGTGCTTCGACCTCGGCGGCCCGGTCAACAAGGTGGCCTACACCTTCGCGACGGCCGGCATCTCGGTCGCGGCGCCCAGCGACTCCGCGATGAAGATCATGGCCGCAGTGATGGCCGCGGGCATGGTCCCGCCGCTGGGCATGGCCCTGGCCACCACGGTCCGCAAGAAGCTGTTCACCACGGCCGAGCGCGAGAACGGCAAGGCGGCCTGGGTGCTGGGCGCCTCCTTCATCTCCGAGGGCGCCATCCCGTTCGCGGCGGCCGACCCGCTGCGCGTGATCCCCGCGTCCATGGCGGGCGGCGCGGTCACCGGTGCGCTGACCATGGCCTTCGGCTCGACCCTGCGCGCCCCGCACGGCGGCATCTGGGTCACCTTCCTGATCGGCAAGCCGTTCCTCTACCTGCTGGCCATCGCGGCCGGTACGGCGGTCACGGCCGGCCTGGTCATCCTGCTGAAGGGCATGCGCCGGACGGCGCCGGAGGGCACCGCTGACGCCGTGTCCCCGGCGGTGGAGGCGAAGCAGCCGGTCGCCGCGTAAGGCTTCCGCTTGCCCCTTTGGGGAGCTGTGAGCTGTTCACGGCACCTGCGAGATACGTCACGGTCCGGGCCGCATGGTCCGGACCGTGGTGTCTACTGGGGCGTATGCCGGAAAACGTCACGATCCTCCAGCTGCTGGGCCCCGTCGTACTCGCCCTGGCGGTCGCACTGTGGGTGACCGGACTGACCCGTCTGCTGCGCCGCTATCGCGCGACGGACCCCCGGCGCGCACCCGGCCAAGCGCTCCCCGGCCAAGCGCTCCCCGGCCAAGCGCTCCCCGGCCTTCCGCACCAGCGCCAGACCGCCCCCGACCTGGAGGCGGTCGAACTCACCCCGGCCGAACTCGACGCCTTCGCGGGACTGGTACGACAGCTCGACAAAGGCCGCTGAGCACGGCATCCGCCGTTACGGCACCTGCGCCGCCCGCCGCTCCATCGCCTCGCGTGCCGCGTCCTCGCTGACGTACACCTCGCACATGTGCCGCCCGTCGGGCGTCGCCGTGTGCTCGACCTCCCAGAGGGAGACCTCCTCGCCGTCGGGCAGCAGGAAGGCGTGCTCGTAGAGCGAGAAGCACAGCCCGGCGCGCGCGGCCCGGCACGGGCGTCCGAATGCCTGTGTGATCTGGTGCGCCCACGCCGTGGCCAGCAGCGCGGCCGTCGCCGCGTCCGGCCGGTCGGGGTTCTCCGCCCGGCGCAGCACCCGCCGCGCGTGGTCCGCCGAGTCGTCCGGCGCATAGGCGTGCCGAGGCGCGGGTATCGGCGACAGCTGTACCGTCACCGGCAGTTCGAAGTCCGGCGCGTCCGGCGGCAGCGGCAGTCGCGCGGTCGCGGCGCGCAGCTCCTCCTCGTCGGTGTACACCTCGTGCTGCGGGTCGCGGCCCCGCGCGGTGTTGTGGACGAGCTCCCACAGCGTGAGCGCCGAGCCGTCGGCGAGCAGCCAGGTGTGCCGGTACGTCTCGCGGTGCAGCCCCGCGCTGTGGTGCGCGGAGTGCAGCGAGCTGTCGTGAGCCAGCGCACAGTCGAGCCGCCGTATCGTCTCGTCCGGCAACTCGAACGAGTTCAGGGCGCGGCCGAGAAGTCGCGCGAGATGCTCCTCCGGAGACTCGGGCGACTCGGCTGGTTCGTACGCTGCCGTCTCGTACGGAACGCTCAAGGTTTCTCCCGGCGTTGCTGCATGTCACCTTGTGGGTGCATACCGTAGCCCCTCGGTCGGACATCATGTCCGGGAACCGAGAAAACGTACGTCCGGTAAAACGCGCGGGCCGCGCGAGAAGTTCCCGCGCGGCCCGACGAACCGTCAAGAATCCCTGCTCCGACGCCACTTCAGGGCGTTACGAAGGGATCAGGCGGCGCTGCCCGCCACCCACTCGTTCCACGACATGTTCCAGCCGTTGAGGCCGTTGTCCGGCGTCACGGTCTTGTCGGGGGAGTTCTTGACGATCACGACGTCACCGACCGTCGAGTTGTCGAAGAACCACCTGGAAGCCGTGTCGCCCTGTCCGCCCTGCACATCCTGCAGGCCGACGCAGCCATGGCTGGTGCCCTGGCGGCCGAAGGGCGGGTTGCCCTTGTTGTACCAGTAGTTGCCGTGGATGAAGGTCCCCGACTGCGTGAGCCGCATCGCGTGCGGCACGTCCGGGATGTCGTAGGCGTTGGCGAGGCCGACCGTCCTGCTGTCCATCCGCAGCTTCTCGAACTTCTCGGTGATCACCATCTGCCCGTTGTACGTCGGGAACTCCGAGCTGCCCGCCGAGATCGGCACCGACTTGATCGTCTCGCCGTCCCGCACGACCGTCATCGTCTGCCTGTTCACGTCGACCGTGGAGACCTGCGAGTGGCCGATGGTGAAGGTGACCGTCTTCTTCTGTACGCCGTGGACGCCGTTCGCGCCCTCGACGCCGTCCAGGTCGATCTTCATCGTGACCTTGGAGCCGGCCTTCCAGTACTGCTCGGGCCGGAAGTCGAGCCGCTGCTCCCCGAACCAGTGCCCGACCACCTTCTGCCCGCTGCTGGAGCTGACGGTGATGTGCGACTGGACGGCCTTCTTGTCGCTGATCGCCTTGTCGAAGTTGAACGACACCGGCATCCCGACGCCGACCGTGGTGCCCTCGTCGGGCGTGTAGGTCCCGATGAAGCTGTTGGCCGAGGACACCGTGGTGAAGGTGGAGTCGGCGGCGGTGCCGCGCCCGTCCCCGTCCTTCGCGGTGGCCGTTATGCGGTACTTCGTCCCCCGCTCCAGCTGCTCCTTCGGCTTCCAGCTGCCCCCGTCGGCGGACAGGGAGCCCGGCACGGCCTGCCCGCTCTCCGCCACCGTCATCTTCACCTCGGTCAGCTTGCCGTCGCTGACCTTCACGCCGGTCGAGTTGATCGAGGCCCCGTTCGAGCCGTCCTTCGCCGAGATCTCGATCGTCGCGGCGGACGACCTGGAGTCCTCGCCGGCCTTGTCGTCGTTGTCGGCGTTGGCGCTCCCGCCGCAGGCGGTGAGCGTCAGGGCGCCGATCATCAGGGCGGCACAGGCCCCCAGTGCGCGCCGCGCTGCTATGTTCGGCGTTGTCACGATCTGCTCCATCTTCATGCGATCTGCGGTATGCGTTCCGTTCCGGGGAGGAAGAGGTCACCGCCCCCGGACCGGGTTCCCGGCGTTCGCGGTGAATGCCGTCACGTGACAGAACCGCGACACTTCGACATCGTCAGACCCCGTACAACTCCCCGTACGACGGCCACACTCCACCCGCCCCGTCCACCGACTGGGCCGCTCGCACGGCCCGCACGATCGCGCGCGTCACCGCGTCCGCGCCCGCCGCCAGCAGCTCGTTCAACGCGAGGGGATGCCCCGCGTCGAGCGGGCGGTCACCGGTGGCCAGCGCGAACACCGTGTCCCCGTCGTTGAGCAGATGCACCGGCCGCACGGCCCGCGCGATGCCGTCGTGCGCCGTACCGGCCAGCTTCTGCGCCTGTGCCTTCGTCAGGTCCGCGTCGGTGGCGACCACCGCGAGCGTCGTGTTCAGCGGGGGCGGCGCGCTCTTCGCCGCGATGTCCGCGAGCCGCTGTCGCGCGGCCTCGTGCAGATCCGCCTCCGGGTGGTCGACCCGCCCCTGGAACAGCTCCCCGTACAGCACCCCGGTCTCCGGATCCACGGCCGACCCGGCCGCGTTGGCCACGACCAGCGCGGCCACCGTGATGCCCGAGCCGAGGACCGTGCTCGCGGTGCCGATCCCGCCCTTGACCGGCCCGACGGTGGCTCCCGTGCCGGCGCCCACGCAGCCCTCCCGCACCGGGGCGCCCGGCTCGCTCGCCGCGGCCGCCTCGACCGCCTCCCGCCCGATGGCCGCGTCCGGCCTCGCGCGGAAGTCGCCGCCCCGCCCGAGATCGAAGACGCACGCGGCGGGCACCACCGGCACGACATGCGCCGGATCCGCCCCGACCCGGACCCCGCGCTGGTGCTCCTCCAGCCAGGCCATCACCCCGGACGCCGCGTCGAGCCCGTACGCGCTGCCCCCGGTCAGCACGATCGCCTCGACCTTCTGCACGAGGTTGCGCGGATCGAGGGCGTCCGTCTCCTTGGTGCCCGGCCCGCCGCCGCGCACGTCCACGGCGGCCACCGCCCCGCCCTCGGGTGCCAGGACGACCGTGGTGCCGGTGAGCCAACCGTCGCCGTTACGCGTCGCGTGACCCACCCGCAGCCCGGCGACATCTGTCAGAGCGTCAACTGTCATGAGCCCAGTGTCGTCCAGCCACCGAGGCCGGCCCCCCGGACTCTCGCAGGACGGGGCCGCGCCTCGCGTCAGACGACCGGCGCCGTCGCCTCCCCGCGCACCCGGCCCGCCCTGCGTGCCGTCAACGTCTCCCCGGTCGCCACCGTCCCCGCCGAGACCAGGCCGGCCGCCGGCACCGCCCAGTCGCCCAGGAAGGTGCAGCAGATCACCAGCAGGGCCGCGGTCGGCAGCACCAGCTGCTGGGCGATGCCCACCTTGAAGTAGCGCGAGTGCAGCGCCCACACGGTGAGCAGATACAGCGCCGTCGGCAGGGTCACCGCCGCCGACGCGGCCAGCGTCGAGATGTGCGCCTTGTGGACGGCCTGCTCGACCGCCACCTCCAGGCCCGCGCCGATCGCCGCCGCCGAGGCGAAGACCACGTAGTGGCCGTAGCCCCACAGGAACGCCTGCCTGTTGGACTTCAGATGGCCGTGGATCGGCACCACGAAGTAGATCCACCAGGCCGCGAAGATGATCAGGAGCCCGCCCGCGGCGATCGGCAGCAGATCGCCCAACGCGTCGTTCTCGTCGATGCCGGTCTTCACGGCGACCGTGGCGGCGGCGATGGTCTCGCCGAGCACGATGATCGTGAACAGCCCGTACCGCTCGGCGATATGACGCGGATGCCAGGACGTCTGATGGTCCTTCTCCGCGAACGGCGGCACACACATCTCCAGGACCGCCATCACCAGGAACACCCAGGGCCTGGCGTCCTCGGGCAGCACCACCAGGCCCACCCAGCCGATCTGACACAGCAGCACACCGCCGGCGTACCGCAGGGCCATCCGGCGTTCCGGGCCCTCGCACGACCTGGCCACGCGCAGCCACTGCGTCACGAGGGCGAGCCGCATGATCACATAGCCGAGCAGTACGGCCAGGTAGTCGTGGTCCTCGAACGCCCTGGTGACCCCGGCGGCCAGCACCAGGACACCGGCGATCTGGACGAGGGTGACGACCCGGTAGAGGATGTCGTCGTTGTCGTAGGCCGAGGCGAACCAGGTGAAGTTCATCCAGGCCCACCAGATGGCGAAGAACACCATCGCGTAGTTGAGGATCCCCTCGCCCGGATGCCCCTCGGCGACGGCGTGCACCAACTGGATGCCCGCCTGGGCGATGGCCACGACGAAGCACAGGTCGAAGAAGAGCTCCAGCGGAGTGGCGGCACGGTGCGCCTCGCCGCGGCCCCGGGCCGTGAGCCGACGCAGGGGACGGCGGTGTCCGGGCGGGCGGGGGGAGTCCGGCGCGGGAGTCGAACTGGACGTCATGGGGTCAAGCACAGCAGATCAGGCGCGGAATTTCCTGCGAAGGGATCACAAGCGCGCAAGCATCCGGGACCTTGGCCGGGAAGGCCGTCGCCGTGCGGGCCGTACCCTGGACGTATGAGCACCGCCCCCGCCTCCGAGCCGCGCGAGCCGAAGCCCGCGCTGATCTTCGACGACCCGCTGGACCAGCAGTCCTCGGACGACACCGACCGTGGCTGGGGCGAGCGACCGCGTGGCGACGGTGACAGCGCGGCAGATCTGAAGCGTTTCCTCGACGAGAAGCCGCCCCACCACATCTGATCCGTTACCGCTGGTCGTGCCCCGAGCCGCGCTGGGCGACCAGCGCGTCGCGGATCTCCTTGAGGACCTCCAGCTCGGTCACCTCGATGACCTCCTGCGTGCCTTCCTTCGCCTTGCGCCGGGCCTCCACCCGGGCCAGGTACTTCGCCATCGGCAGGACCATCAGGAAGTAGACGACGGCCGCGGTGATCACGAAGCTGAGGGTGGCGCCGAGGACGGAGCCCCACAGGATCTGAATGCCCCGCTCGCCTTCGCACGACGAGCTCAGGCACGAGCTGTAGTGATCGAGGTTCTTGGTGCCGATCGCTCCGACCAGCGGGTTGATGATCCCCTTCACCACCGCGTTCACGATGTTGGTGAACGCGGCGCCGATGACCACCGCTACCGCCAGATCGACGACGTTCCCGCGCATCAGGAAGGCCTTGAAGCCGTCCCAGACGCCCGGTTCCTTCTTCTCGCTCACCGCGGAGCCTCTCCTCGTGTGCACAGGTTGTGGAACGAACAGCTCCGCAACCTACGTCAGGGCTAGGCCATCCTGTCCAATTGCACCACCTGAACGAGGGGCTTGACAGGGCGATAAGCACCATGTGCGCGACATGCGCGATCCAGCTCAGCACAGTGTCACCGCCAGCCGCGCCGTAGCGCTCGCGCCCGCGAGACGCGCCGCGGTGGAACGCGGCACCGACAGCACCACCAGCGCCCCGCTCTCGCCCGCGACGTCCAGCGGTTCCGGCACCTTCGACACCCGCGCCCCGCGCGCGACCACCTCGGCGCCGCCCCCGCCCGGCGCGTTCTCCTCCGCGGCGATCACATCGACCCGGTCACCGGGCCGCAGCAGCCGCACGGTGGCCCCGTCGGCGATTCGCACCGGCGCGGACACCCGCTCCACGGCCCGGTGTTGGCGAACCGGCTCCGCCACCGGATGCCCGCGTGCCGGGCCGGTCTCCCCGGGCCCCGCCGCCACGAGCGCGGCAGCCGTGACGGCGAGCCCCGCCGCCGCGGCCCGCCTGCGATGCCGTAGCAGCCGGCGCAACTGGTACAGCCCGCCGCGTACCCGCACGGGAGCGAAGTGCGGCACCTCGCACGTGGCCGGGGCGTCCGGGCCCGGAGGGAGCAGGGCGACAGAAGGAGAGGGAGAAGGAGAAGGAGAGGTCGAAGACGGGTCGAACGGCATGAGAACCACCACCTGCGGCGAGAGATCGGCTTGCGAAGCCACGATGGGGCATCGCGCCGTCGCCCGCCGGAGCCGGTGGACTACTGGCAGGTTGTGGACAACTCCCTCACCCGTACGGGAAGTTCCACATCCACAACCACGCCACGACCACAACCACTCCTACGGTCACGGCTACGGCAGCTCGAACCCCGGATCCATCCCACCCAACGCCGTCGCGCACAGACAGTCCCGCTCCTCGTTCGTCGGCAGCGCGGCCACCGCGTCGAACAACACGCCCCGCAACCGGTCCACGTTGGCCGCGAACACCCGCAGCACCTCGTCGTGCGAGACGCCGTCGCCGGTCTCGGCGCCCGCGTCGAGGTCGGTGACCAGCGTCAACGACGTGTAGCAGAGTTCGAGTTCACGGGCGAGCGCCGCCTCGGGGTGGCCGGTCATGCCCACCACCGACCAGCCCTGGGCCTGATGCCACAACGATTCGGCACGGGTCGAGAAGCGGGGCCCCTCGACCACGACCAGCGTGCCGCCGTCCACCGGCTCCCAGTCCCGCCCTCGCGCCGCCTTCAGCGCGGCCGCGCGGCCGGTCGGGCAGTAGGGGTCGGCCAGGGAGACGTGCACCACGTTCGGCACGGTGCCGTCGGGCAGCGGCAGCCCGTCGAAGTACGTGCCGACCCGGGACTTCGTGCGGTCGACCAGCTGGTCCGGCACCAGCAGCGTGCCCGGCCCGTACTCGGGTCGCAGGCCGCCGACCGCGCACGGGCCGAGGACCTGACGGGCGCCGAGCGAGCGCAGGGCCCAGAGGTTGGCCCGGTAGTTGATGCGGTGCGGGGGAAGATGGTGGCCGCGGCCGTGCCGGGGCAGGAAGGCGACCCGTCGGCCGGCGATCTCGCCCAGGAAGAGGGAGTCACTGGGCGGCCCGTACGGGGTGTCCACCTGTATCTCGGTCACGTCGTCGAGGAACGAGTAGAAGCCGGAGCCACCGATCACGCCGAGTTCGACGTTCGCCTTGTTCGCCATGTCCGCACCCTAACCGCACCCGCAAACGCCGAGGACCCCGCCGCCGGAGAGCGACAGGGTCCCGTAAGAGACGCGTCCCACGTGCCCGTGGGAAGTGCTTACGCGGCGGAGCTGCTGGAGGAGGTGCCGGCGCTCGACGACTTCGACTCCGAGGACGACGAGGAAGACGACGTCGAGGAGGAAGAGGACGAGTCGGAAGAGGAGGACGTCGACGACTTCGACGACGCCGGCGAGCTGCTCGACGAGGAGCCGCGGCTGTCGTTGCGGTAGAAGCCGGAGCCCTTGAAGACGATGCCGACCGCGGAGAACACCTTCTTGAGGCGGCCCTGGCAGCTGGGGCACTCGGTCAGGGCGTCGTCGGTGAACTTCTGCACCGCCTCGAGGCCCTCGCCGCACGCGGTGCACTGGTACTGGTAGGTCGGCACTGTCTTCCTCCTGGCACTCTCACTCGATGAGTGCTAACGACGGTCAAGTGTGACGTATTCCAGCCGCTCAGTCCACTGCCACCGGCACGCGGTGACCGACGCCACGTGCCACGGTGCGCCCGCGGGGCCGTGCCGCCAGCCGTGAACGCAGTGCCACCAGGGTCGCCAGGGCGAGCAGGGTCCCGCCCATCGGCACCAGGAAACCGGCGCCGCCCCAGAAGCGGTCCTCCAGCTGTCCGGCCACGGTGACCGCTGCGGCCTGGCCGAGCGCGACCGCGCCCGTGAGCCAGGTGAAGGCCTCGGTGCGGGCGCCGGCCGGGACCAGGCTCTCGACCAGCGTGTAGCCGGTGATCAGCGCGGGCGCGATGCACATGCCGACCAGCAGTCCGAGGCCCGCCAGGACGAGCACCGAGTGCGCGGCCCACAGACCGGACGCGGCCAGCGCGAGGGCGGCGTAGCCGACCAGGAGGCGGCGCTGCGGGGCCACCCTCCACACGATGGCGCCGCACACGATGCCGGAGAGCATGTTGCCGGCGGCGAAGGTGCCGTACAGGACGCCGTTGAGTCCGGGTTCGCCGATGGACTCGGTGAACGCGGCCAGGGAGACCTGCATGCCGCCGAAGACGGAACCGATGCCGAGGAAGGTCACGATCAGCACGCGCACTCCGGGGATGCGCAGTGCCGAAGCGTGCTCCACGCGCGCGTGCCCGGCGACCGCGACCGACGGCTGGGTGCTCTTCTGCGCGGCGAACAGCAGACCGCCCAGCAGGGTCAGCGCGGCCTCCGTGACCAGGCCCGCGGCCGGGTCGACGGCGGTGCACAGGGCGGTGGCCAGCAGCGGGCCGACGACGAAGGTCAACTCGTCCGTGACCGACTCGAAGGCCGCCGCAGTCGTCATCAGAGGCGAACCCTGGAGCTTCACACCCCAGCGGGCCCGCACCATCGGACCGACCTGCGGCACCGAGGCACCGGTCGGCACGGCCGCCACGAAGAGCGCCCACAGGGGGGCGTGGGACAGGGCGAGCGCCGTCAGGGTCAGGCCGGACAGTGTGTGGACGAGGACACCGGGGAGCAGGACGGTGCGCTGCCCGTAGCGGTCGGCGAGGCGGCCGCTGTAGGGCGCGAACAGCGCCATGGAGACGCCGGTGACGGCCGCGGCGGCGCCCGCCGCGCCGTAGGAACCGGTGGTGTGCTGCACCAGCAGCACGATGGAGATGGTCAGCATCGCGAACGGCTGGCGTGCCGCGAAGCCGGGGAGCAGGAACGTCCAGGCGCCGCGGGTGCGCAGCAGCTGTCCGTATCCCGGGCGGGAGGAGGCCGGCGAGTCCTTCGACTGCTCGGTGGTGACCGTGGATGCCACGGCCCGTGCCTTTCTGCCGCCTGGTAGCGCGACCCCGTCGGGTGGGGGGCGGCGCCGAGAGCTGTCCTGTCGCGCGGAACTGCGGTAGATACCGGTGTCCGCTGAGGAGGGACGTCCCGGCCGCCATACGGTCGCGCCAGCTCTGCGTCAGGCAGAGGTGGTTCGATCTAGGGGTACGCCTGCATAGTACAGGGAGTGCGGGCCGTTGACCTTGTGAACCTGAGCACTGCGGGCGCTCGGCCTGTGATCAGGATGTCCCGTTCGTCCCCAGCCATCCGGCCAGCTTGCCTCCGGCCCCTACCGCGCGCAGCCGGCGTTCGGCGGCGTCCCGTACCGGGTCCGTGGCGACGACCAGCAGTTCGTCGCCTCGTCGCAACACCGTCGTCGGCAGCGGAACGAACGATTTTCCATCGCGGACGACGAGGGTGACGGCGGACCCGGCGGGCAGCCGCAGTTCGTTGACCTCGACGCCGTGCATCTTCGAGCCCTCGGGGATCGCGAAGGACAGCAGGTGCCCGCGCAGCCGCTCCAGCGGGGCCGACTCGATGCCGAGGTCGGCGGGCTCGGGTTCCCCGCCGAGCCGCAGCTTGCGCGCGAACCACGGCAGGGTCGGCCCCTGGACCAGGGTGTAGACGACGACCAGGACGAAGACGATGTTGAAGATGCGGCGGCTGTCCTCGACCCCGCCCACCATCGGAATGGTCGCCAGGATGATGGGCACGGCACCGCGCAGCCCGGCCCAGGACATCAGGGCCTGTTCCCGCCAGGGGACGCCGAACGGCACCAGGCACAGCACGACGCTCAGCGGACGGGCCACCATGGTCAGCACCAGCCCGATGAGGAGCGCGGGCAGGATGTCGTCGCCCAGCTCGTGCGGGGTGACCAGGAGGCCGAGCAGGACGAACATGCCGATCTGGGCGATCCAGCCGACCCCGTCGGCGAACCCGCGCGTGGCGGGCCAGTGCGGCAGCTTGGCGTTGCCCATGACCATCGAGGCCAGATAGACCGCAAGGAAGCCGCTGCCGTGTGCCATCGCGCCCGCCGCGTAGGCGGCGACGGCGATGGCCATGACGGCGATCGGATAGAGACCGGAGGCGGGCAGCGCCACGTGCCTGAGGCCCCAGGAGCCCAGCCATCCCACCGCGAGGCCGATGGCGGCGCCGATGGCCAGCTCCAGCATGATCTCGCCCAGCAGCACGTACGAGTGCTCGATCGGACCGTGCGTGGAGAACGCGACCACCAGGATGACCACGGGGGCGTCGTTGAAGCCGGACTCGGCCTCCAGGGTGCCGGTCACGCGCGAGGGGAGGGGGATTCTCCGCAGCACCGAGAAGACCGCCGCGGCGTCGGTCGAGGAGACGACCGCCCCGATGATCAGCGCCTGCCGCCACTCCAGCCCGACCAGATAGTGCGCGGCCGTCGCCGTGACCCCGACGCTCACCGAGACGCCGAGCAGCGACAGGGCGGTGGCGGCGGGAAGGGCCGGTTTGATCTCCTTCCACTTCGTGCCGAGGCCGCCCTCGGCCAGGATCACGACCAGGGCCGCGTACCCGATGACCTGGGTCAGCTCGGCGTCGTCGAAGTTGATGCCGCCGATGCCGTCCTGGCCCATGAGGACGCCGATGCCCAGGTACACGAGCAGGCTTGGGAGCCCGCTGCGCGAGGAGATCCGGACCGCGGCGACGGCGACGAGCAGGACGAGCGAGCAGACGAGCAGGAGCTGGTTGAGGTCGTGGACAGTCAGCGGCCGTTCCCTTCCCTGGCCCGCGCGCACACGCGCGTGGGCTCACATACATAGGACACGAAGTGGCGGTTCTCCGCACCCAACTACTTCGTTACCTTACCTAACTCTTGACGATTTCTTGACGCTAATGGGTGCATGATCGAACGTCCGTCCGTCCTGGTTCCCTACTCCGAGTCAAGTTGGATCGGGCCCTGCGCCTATGGTTGCTCCAGCACTCCAGGACCGCCTGCCTCTCGCGTTAGGACAGCAAGGACAGCGATGCCCCCCAACACCACCGCCTCCACGGGTCAGAAGCCCGGCAAGTCCGGCAGGAAGAAGGGGCGCAGAGCCCGTCTGATCGTCCTCGTGCTGGTGCTGGCACTTGTCGGAGGCGTCGGCTACGGCGGGTACTGGTCCATCAGCACCGTCCGTGCCTCCTTCCCGCAGACCAAGGGATCACTCACGCTCCCCGGCCTGTCCGGGCCCGTCGACGTGAAGCGCGACGACTACGGCATCCCGCAGATCTACGCCTCCTCCGACGCGGACCTGTTCATGGCCCAGGGCTACGTCCAGGCGCAGGACCGGTTCTACGAGATGGACGTCCGCCGGCACATGACCTCCGGGCGGCTGTCGGAGATGTTCGGCGAGAGCCAGGTCGACAACGACGAGTTCCTGCGCACCCTGGGCTGGGACCGCGTCGCCAAGGAGGAGTACGACAAGACGCTGTCGGCGTCCACCAAGAAGTACCTCCAGGCCTACGCCGAGGGAGTCAACGCCTACCTGGACGGCAAGGACAACAAGGACATCTCCCTGGAGTACGCGGCGCTCGGGTTCACCAACGACTACAAGCCCGAGAAGTGGACCCCGGTCGACTCGCTCGCCTGGCTGAAGGCGATGGCCTGGGACCTGCGCGGCAACATGCAGGACGAGATCGACCGCGCCCTGATGACCAGCCGCCTCGGCCCCAAGCAGATCCAGGACCTGTACCCGGACTACCCGTACGGCCGGAACAAGACGATCGTCCAGAGCGGCCAGTACGACGACATCACCAAGACCTTCCAGCAGAGCGGCTCCGCGTCCTCCGCGGGCTCGACCGGCACCGGTACTGGTACTGGTACTGGCACCGGCACGGGCGCTGCCTCCAGCTCCGGCACCAGCGGCCTGCAGAGCCAGCTGTCGGGCCTCCAGAACGTCCTGGACGGCCTCCCGACGGCCGTCGGCGTGAACGGCAACGGCATCGGCTCCAACTCCTGGGTCGTCGGCGGGAAGTACACCATCACCGGCAAGCCCCTGCTGGCCAACGACCCGCACCTGTCGGCCGCGCTGCCGTCCGTCTGGTACCAGATGGGCCTGCACTGCCGCGCGGTCTCCAGCAAGTGCCAGTACGACGTCAGCGGCTACACCTTCGCGGGCATGCCCGGCGTGATCATCGGCCACAACAAGAACATCGCCTGGGGCATGACCAACTCCGGCGTCGACGTCACCGACCTCTACCTGGAGAAGCTCTCCGGCGACGGCTATCTCCTCGACGGCAAGACGGTGCCCTTCACCACGCGCGAGGAGACCATCAAGGTCGCCGGCGGCTCACCCAAGAAGATCGTCGTCCGCGAGACCGAGAGCGGGCCCCTGCTCTCCGACCGCAGCTCCGAGCTGGTGAAGGTCGGCAAGAAGGCCACCGTGGACACCGCGGCCCCCGACCGCGGCGACGGCTACGGCATCTCGCTGCGCTGGACCGCGCTGGACCCGGGCACCTCCATGGACGCCGTCTTCGCCATGGACAAGGCGGCGAACTGGACCGACTTCCGGGGCGCGGCCGCCCTGTTCGACGTGCCCTCGCAGAACCTGATCTACGCGGACACCAAGGACAACATCGGCTACACGCTGCCCGGAAAGATCCCCACGCGCGCGAAGGGCTACGACGGCTCCGTCCCGGCGCCCGGCTGGGACTCCAGGTCCCGCTGGACCGGCTACATCGACAAGGACGAGCTGCCGTACGAGTACAACCCGTCCCGGGGCTACATCGTCACCGCCAACCAGGCGGTCGTCGACAAGGCCAAGTACCCCTACACGCTCACCACGGACTGGGGCTACGGCGCCCGCAGCCAGCGCATCAACGACCTGATCCAGTCGAAGATCGACGGCGGCGGCAAGATCTCCACCGAGGACATGCGCCAGATGCAGCTCGACAACAGCAGCGAGATCGCCAAGCTGCTGGTGCCCAAGCTGCTGAAGATCGACATCGCCGACAAGGACGTCCGCGACGCCCAGGAGCTCCTGGAGGGCTGGGACTACACCCAGGACGCCGACTCGGCGGCGGCCGCCTACTTCAACGCGGTCTGGCGCAACATCCTCAAGCTCGCCTTCGGCAACAAGCTGCCGAAGGAGCTGCGGGTCAAGGGGCAGTGCCTGTTGGTCGACCCGGTCAACACCACGGGTCCGGCGGACGCGACCGGGAAGGTGCGCGAGTGCGGTGAGCGCGACGCCGACCAGGCGCAGCCGGACGGCGGCGACCGCTGGTTCGAGGTCGTCCGCAACCTCATGGACGACGAGGACAGCGACTGGTGGACGACGCCCGACTCGGGCGCCCGTGAGGGCGCGGAGCACAACCGTGACGACCTGTTCAAGCGCGCCATGATCGACGCCCGCTGGGAGCTGACGGCCAAGCTAGGCAAGGACATCGACACCTGGAGCTGGGGCCGGCTGCACCGCCTGTTCCTGAAGAACCAGACCCTCGGCACCGAGGGCCCCGGTTTCCTCCAGTACATCCTCAACCGCGGCCCCTGGAAGCTCAGCGGCGGCGAGGGCACGGTCAACGCCTCCGGCTGGAACGCCGCCGGCGGCTACGGCGTCGTCTGGGTGCCGTCGATGCGGATGGTCGTCAACCTCAACGACCTCGACAAGTCGAAGTGGATCAACCTCACCGGTGCCTCCGGGCACGCCTACAGCGCCCACTACACCGACCAGACCGACAAGTGGGCCGACGGCGAACTGCTCGACTGGGCCTTCTCGGACAAGGCGGTCGAGGACAGCACCAGCGACACCCTGGTGCTCAGGCCGTGAGCCGCTGACGCCCGTACCGCCGAAGGGGCCCTCCACACGCGCGTGGAGGGCCCCTTCGCGAGCTGGGCGGGCTCAGGGCTCTCCGAAGCGGCGCACCCCCGACGGCGTCACCACCGCGTGCACCGGCCGGTCGTGCGGCTCCTCCGGGACGTGCTCGACGACCTCCGCGTCGTACAGCAGCACCACCAGCGAGGGCCGGGCGCCCGCGCGTTCCAGACGGGCGAGGACACGGTCGTACGACCCGCCGCCGCGCCCCAGCCGCATCCCGCGCGCGTCGACGGCCAGGCCCGGCAGCAGCACCACGTCGGCGTCGGTCACGGCGTCCGGTCCGAGGCGCTCGCCGGAGGGCTCGAAGAGGGCCATCTTCCCGCCGTGTTGGACGCGGGCCAGGGAGTCCTCCCCGAAGTACCCGCCCCAGTCGAGGTCGTTGTCGGGCAGCAGGGCGGGCAGCAGGACACGGACGCCCCGCGCGCGCAGCGCGTCGAGCAGCGCCAGGGTGCCGGGTTCACTCCCCACGGAGACGTACGCCGCCACCACGCGCGCGTGCGCCAGCTCGGGCAGCTCCAGTGCCCGCCCGGCCAGCGCGGCGGCCGACACCCGCAGGTCATCCGCAGTCAACCTGCCTCTCACCGATAGGATCTCCTGCCGCAACACGCGCTTGTCAGGCTCGGCCGGACGTCCGATGTGACTCATAGGTCGCTCCCTTACCCTTCCCAATGTGCTCATAAGAGAGCCAAATAACCGGAGCCTCAGATTCCCTGAAAAGACACCGGATAAGGTGGCGGGCATGACTCAGTCCCACCCTCGGATCACCAAGGCTGTCATCCCCGCAGCGGGCCTCGGCACCCGCTTCCTGCCGGCCACCAAAGCCACTCCCAAGGAGATGCTGCCGGTCGTCGACAAGCCGGCGATCCAGTACGTGGTCGAAGAGGCCGTGTCCGCGGGCCTCGACGACGTCCTCATGATCACGGGCCGCAACAAGCGCCCCCTGGAGGACCACTTCGACCGCAACTACGAGCTGGAATCCGCCCTGCAGAAGAAGGGCGACGCCGGCCGGCTCGCGAAGGTGCAGGAGTCCAGCGACCTCGCCACCATGCACTACGTCCGCCAGGGCGACCCCAAGGGCCTCGGCCACGCGGTGCTGTGCGCCGCCCCGCACGTCGGTAACGAGCCCTTCGCCGTCCTCCTCGGCGACGACCTGATCGACCCGCGTGACCCCCTGCTCAAGCGGATGGTCGAGGTCCAGGAGCAGCACGGCGGCAGCGTCATCGCCCTGATGGAGGTCGCGCCCGAGCAGATCCACCTCTACGGCTGTGCGGCCGTGGACCCCACCGAGGACAGCGACGTGGTCAAGGTGCACGACCTCGTCGAGAAGCCGGCCGCGGCCGACGCCCCGTCCAACTACGCCATCATCGGCCGCTATGTGCTCGACCCGCACATCTTCGGCATACTGCGTGAGACCGAGCCGGGCCGCGGCGGCGAGATCCAGCTCACCGACGCCCTCCAGCAGCTCTCGCAGGACGAGAAGGTCGGCGGCCCCGTGCACGGCGTCGTCTTCAAGGGCCGCCGCTATGACACCGGCGACCGCGGCGACTACCTGCGTGCCATTGTCAGACTCGCATGCGAACGTGAAGACCTGGGCCCGGACTTCCGGACCTGGCTTCGCAGTTACGTAGCCGAGGAGATGTAGCGAGTTGAGCACCGCCGCGCCCCGCCCCGCCGGCCAGGACCACCTCTGGTCGGTGGACGAACACCTGGAGGACATCCTCGCGACCGTCCGCCCCCTCGAACCCATCGAGCTGCAACTGCTCGACGCCCAGGGCTGCGTCCTGGTCGACGATGTCACGGTGCCGGTCTCCCTGCCGCCGTTCGACAACAGCTCCATGGACGGGTACGCGGTACGGGTCGCGGACGTCGCCGGCGCGAGCGAGGAGTTCCCCGCCGTCCTGGAGGTCGTC
This sequence comes from Streptomyces sp. NPDC028907, assembly GCF_055564995.1. NCBI lineage: Bacteria > Bacillati > Actinomycetota > Actinomycetes > Kitasatosporales > Streptomycetaceae > Streptomyces > Streptomyces sp. NPDC028907. Next base: position 214,672 of record NZ_JBVHVE010000002.1, on the reverse strand, counting down.
GGGGACGTCGCGGCGGGCCAGGCCGAACTGCTCCACGTGGGCCCCGGCCAGGCCGCCCGCATCATGACCGGCGCCCCGCTGCCGCCCGGCGCCGAGACCGTCGTCCCGGTGGAGTGGACCGACGGCGGCCTCGGCGAGGGCCCGGTCACCGGGATGCGCGCCCGCAGCCTGGCCCCCGAGGGCGCCCAGGGCCAGGTGCACGTCCACCGGCCGGCCGAGGCACGCGCACACGTCCGCGCCAAGGGCAGCGACGTGAAGTCCGGCGACCGCGCCCTTGAGGCCGGCACGGTCCTCGGCCCGCCCCAGATCGCCCTCCTCGCCGCCATCGGCCGCGGCACGGTACGCGTGCGCCCGCGCCCGCGCGTCGTCGTGATGTCCACCGGCAGCGAACTCGTCCAGCCCGACGAGCAGCTGTCCGGCGGCCAGATCTACGACTCCAACAGCTTCGCCCTCACCGCGGCCGCCCGGGACGCCGGCGCCATCGCCTACCGCGTGGGCGCCGTCGCCGACGACGCCGAGACCCTCCGCTCCACCATCGAGGACCAGCTCGTCCGCGCCGACCTCATGGTCACCACCGGCGGCGTGAGCGTCGGGGCGTACGACGTCGTCAAGGAAGCCCTGTCCCATGTCGCCGACGAGGACGAGGCCGGCAGCGGCATCGACTTCCGCAAGCTCGCCATGCAGCCCGGCAAGCCCCAGGGCTTCGGCTCCATCGGCCCCGACCACACCCCGCTGCTCGCGCTCCCCGGCAACCCGGTGTCGTCGTACGTCTCCTTCGAACTGTTCGTGCGCCCCGCGATCCGCACCCTGATGGGCCTGGAGGACGTCCACCGCCCCCGGACGACCGCGACCCTGACCGCCGACAAGGCGCTGACCTCGCCCAAGGGACGCAGACAGTTCCTGCGCGGGACGTACGCCGACGGCGCGGTGCGCCCGGTCGGCGGCGCCGGATCCCATCTGGTCGCCGCCCTGGCGCACGCGGACGCGCTGATCGTCGTCCCCGAGGACACCGAGAGCGTCGAGCCCGGCGCCGAGGTCGAGGTGGTCCTGCTCGGCTGAGCGACCCTGGTTGGCGGTACCGTGTCGCGCACAGCAGGCCCGTGCGCCGCACCGCGACGGGCCAGGACCGGGAGCGCCACACCAGCATGAGCAAGCAGGACCCATCCACGCAGGACCACCTCACGCACATCGACGACGCGGGCGCTGCCCGCATGGTCGACGTCTCCGGGAAGGACGTGACCGCGCGCACCGCCCGCGCCAGCGGCCGCGTCCTCGTCTCGCCCCGCGTGGTCGAGCTGCTGCGCGGCGAGGGGGTCCCCAAGGGCGACGCCCTCGCCACCGCCCGGATCGCCGGGATCATGGGCGCCAAACGCACCCCCGACCTGATCCCGCTCTGTCACCCGCTCGCGGTGTCCGGTGTGAAACTGGACCTGTCGGTCGCGGAGGACGCCGTGGAGATCGTGGCCACCGTGAAGACCACGGACCGCACGGGCGTCGAGATGGAGGCCCTCACCGCGGTCTCCGTCGCCGCGCTCACCGTGATCGACATGGTGAAGGCGGTCGACAAGGGAGCGGTCATCACGGACGTGCGGGTCGAGGAGAAGACGGGCGGCAAGTCGGGCGACTGGAGCCGGGCATGACACTGGACGCGTCGATCGGTGGTGCACTGCTCGCGCCGTACAGCGCCCTGGTGGTCACCGCCTCCAACCGAGCCGCCGCCGGGGTCTACGAGGACAAGGGCGGCCCGCTGATCGCCGACGGCCTCAAGGGCTTCGGCTTCACGGTCGACGGACCGCAGGTCGTGCCCGACGGCGACCCCGTGAAGGCCGCCCTGCGCGCCGGCGTGGACGCCGGGTACGACGTCATCGTCACCACCGGCGGCACCGGAATCTCGCCCACCGACCGCACACCGGAGGCGACCCGAGCCGTCCTCGACTTCGAGGTGCCGGGCATTGGCGAGGCGATCAGAGCGTTCGGACGGGAGAAGGTGCCCACGGCGGCACTGTCCCGAGGGCTCGCCGGAGTCGCCGGGCGCACGCTGATCATCAACCTGCCCGGTTCCAGCGGCGGGGTGAAGGACGGTCTGGCCGTCCTGGAGCCCCTCCTGATCCACGCCGTCGACCAGATCCGCGGCGGCGACCACCCCAGACCCAGCAGCGGGGGTGCGAGCTGAACAGCCCATCCTGGCCCGTCGTGCTGAGGGACGGCGATGTCGTCCTGAGGCCGATAAAGATGCGCGACCAACGGGCCTGGCGCGAGGTCAACCGGCGCAACCGGGACTGGCTGCGGCCGTGGGAGGCGACGATTCCGCCGCCCACGCCCAGCGGACCGATCGCGCACCGGCCGACCTACCGCCAGATGGTCCGGCACCTGCGCTCCGAGGCGAACTCGGGCCGGATGCTGCCGTTCGTCATCGAGTACCAGGGGCGGCTGGTCGGGCAGTTGACGGTCGCCGGGATCACCTGGGGCTCGATGTGCTCGGGGCACGTCGGCTACTGGGTGGACGAGGCGGTGGCGGGCCGCGGGGTGATGCCGACGGCGGTGGCGCTGGTCGTGGACCACTGTTTCCGCAGCGTCGGGCTGCACCGCATCGAGGTCTGCATTCGCCCCGAGAACCGGCCCAGCCGCCGGGTCGTGGAGAAACTCGGATTCCGCGAGGAGGGGCTGCGTCCGCGATATCTCCACATCGACGGGGCCTGGCGGGACCATCTCGTCTTCGCGCTCACGGCGGAAGAGGTACCGGAAGGGTTGCTCGGCCGCTGGCACCGGGAACGCCCGCAGCGGGCCACGGACGCGAAGTCGCAGAACACCCGGCAGAACCCGCAGGGGAATCCCGCGTAGCTCGAAGGCGCTCCGGAAATTGAATAAGTGTTCGAAATTGATCGCCGGATGACCGGCTCAGGGCATTAAATTCGCGCCCTCGTTGGGCTGCTGATCGCATCGGTCACAAAAAAAGTTCGAAATATCAGCCAGATCGTGCGACACACCGGCTCAATTGGCGGATGGCCTCACGCAAATCCCTCTACCGTGTGAGACGTGAGCAGCAGCGGCCTCATCTACGCAGTCATTGTCGGGGCCTGGGCCGCCTACTTGGTGCCGATGTGGCTCCGTAGGCAGGACGAGCTGAACGAGGCCCGTCCGACGGAACGCTTCAGCACAGCCATCCGGTTGCTGTCCGGACGGGCGGGGATGGAGCGCCGGTACGCCAAGGACCTGCGCGCGCGCTCCACCGAGGAGGGGGAGCTCAGCGCAGACGACCCGGGCGACGTCACCGAGTCGGTGGACGTCCGGGCCTTCGCCATGCCTCCGACCCGTCCGCAGACCCAGGCGCCGGTCCCGGCCCAGGCACCAGGACGCCCGGAACCGGCACGCGACTCCGCCCGGGAGCAGGGGAGCAAACCGGCACCCGAACACGGTTCCCGGCCGACACCCGAACGCGCGAGCGCGCCCTCCGCCGAAGCGGGCTCCGGCCCCGCGGCCAAGGCGCGCCAGCGGGTGCCCGCCGCCCGGCGGGCCCCCTCGGACGAGGCGGCCGCGGCACGCGCCCGGCGCTCGAAGGTGCTCGCGCGCCGTCGCCGTACGACCGTGATGCTCTTCCTCGCCTTCACCCTCGGCGCGATCGTCGCCGCGGTCGGCGGGCTGGCGTTCCTGTGGGCGCCCGGCGTTCCCGCCGTGCTGCTCAGCGGGTACATCGCGTATCTGCGGTCCCAGGAGCGCCGCCGCTTCGCCTACCAGATGGACCGGCGGCAGGCCGAGGCCGCCGCGCAGCGGCTTCGTGAGCATGCGCGCCAGTCGCGCCGTCGCGGCGGCACCGACCCCGGCGCGGGCCTCGACGAGCCCGACGAGGGGTCCGAACCAGGCGCCACCGATCCCGGCCTGTCCGCCCTCGCCGCCGACCGGCGCGCCCTCGTCGAGCAGACCGACCACGCAGAGTGGGTGGACCAGCAGCGCGAGCGGCAGCGCAGGCCCGGGCACGGTGACAGCTGGGACCCGGTGCCCGTGCCGCTGCCGACGTATGTGACCGCCCCGGTCGCGCCCCGGGCCACCCCCGACGTGGACCTCGGCGCCCCGGACGCCTGGAGCTCGGCGCGGTCGAGCACCGTCGGCCGGGACCGGGAGACCGGTGCCGAGGCCGGGGACAGCTCCCCGCGGGGCGCGGAGCCGGGCGACGCGGACGCGGGGCGCGAGGAGGAGAAGGCCGACGGGGGCGGTCGCAGCGACGCCCGCCGGGCCGCCTCCGCCCGCCGGGCCCGCGAACGGGGCCGTACGCCGCTGTTCGACCAGTACGAGGACGGCGACCGGCCGCGCGCCGCCAACGAGTAGCCGCCACCTGCGGCCGGGCCCGGCGGCCGGCCGGGGAACGGATTTCCAAGCAGGCCGATCGGGGTGCTAAAGTTTCACTCGTTGCAAGGGCCTGTGGCGCAGTCCGGTAGCGCACCTCGTTCGCATCGAGGGGGCCAGGGGTTCAAATCCCCTCAGGTCCACCGCAACAACTCTCCAGGGAAACCAGGGAGTTGAAAGATCCCGCCCGATCGGTTGATCGGGCGGGATCTTTGTTGTGCCCAAGTGCCGCCGTCGCGAGGGGGAGCGTGGAGAAGGTCGACGCAGAGTTATCGGCGGGGCGTGCGGCGCCGCTGCGGATCCCGGGCTTCCGGCGGTTCGTACTGGCCAACCTCGTCTCCGCAACCGGGTCCGCCATGGCGCCGCTCGCGCTCGCCTACTCCGTGATCGGGGAGGGCGGCGGAGCCGGGGAGCTCGGGCTGGTGCTCGCCACGAACACCGTGCCGACGGTCCTGTTCCTGCTCGTGGGCGGAGTGCTCGCGGACCGGATGTCCCGCAGCCGGATGCTCTTCCTCGGCAATCTGCTCGCGGCCGTCGCCCAAGGCGCGCTGGCCGTGATCGTCGCCACCGGACACGCGTCGACGACCTCCATCGCGGTCTGCGGATTCGTCTCCGGGACCGCGGTGGCCTTCACCGTGCCCGCCACCCAGGGCGCCGTGGGCCAGATCGTCCCCGTGGAACAGTTGCAGCAGGCCAACGCCCTGCTCAGACTGCCGGGCAACGCCGTCAAGGTCCTCGGCCCGGCCATCGGCGGAGCCGTCGTCGCGGTCAGCGGCCCCGCCTGGGCGCTCGCCTGGGACGCGCTCACCTTCGCCGTCGCCGCCTTTCTGCTCCTCGGGCTGCGGCTGGACGCGCCGGTCATCGTCACCAGCGCGCTCAGTGACCTGCGGCACGGCTGGACCGGGTTCTGGTCGCGGACCTGGCTGTGGACCTACACGGCCGCCGGCACCCTCCTCGTCGCCGCGTGGCTGGCGGGGTACCAGCTGCTCGGGCCCGTCGTCGCGGCGGAGCGGTACGCGGGGGCACGTGACTGGGGGCTCGTGCAGGCCGCTTTCGCGGCGGGGCTGCTGGGCGGGACGGTGGTGTGCCTGCGCTGGCGGCCGTACCGGCTGCTGGTCGTGGCCATCGTGGCCTGTACGCCGCTGGCGGCGCCGCTGCTCGCCATGGGCTGGGGACTGCCGCTGCCCTGGGTGCTGTTGGCCGCGCTGCTCGCGGGGATCGGCCTCGACGTGACGATCGTCGCGTGGACGACCGCTTTCCAGCAGCATGTGCCGCAGGGCGAGTTGGGGCGAATGAGCGCGTTCAACAACGTCGGCGAACGGCTCGCCATCCCCCTCGGCTATCTGCTCACCGCCTTCGCGGCCGGCCTCTGGGACAGCCGGACGGTACTGGTGGCGTGCGCGGGGCTGGTCGTGCTCTCCCTGGCCCTCAACCTCTGTGTGCGGGACGTGTATCGCATCAACCGGCGTACGGGCGAGGAGGACGGGGGCGTCTAACCGGGCTTACGCCTCACAGAGCCTTGGCGTAACACAGGCTGAGCTCGTGGAAGCGGTAGTAGCCGAACTTCTCGCACGGCTCGTACCCGCTGGACGTGTACAGCGCCACCGCCTCCGGCTGCTGGGACCCGGTCTCCAGGACCATGCGCCTGCGGCCCGCGTTCCGCGCGTCCTCCTCCAGCGCGGCCAGGATGCGGCGCGCGAGGCCCCGGCCGCGCATCTGCTCGATGACATACATCCGCTTGAGCTCGGCATCGCCGTCCGCGTTGCCCTCGCCGTTCTCGTCCTGGGACCGCCAGCCGCCGGAGGCGACGGGGGTGCCGAGCGCGTCGTACGCGATCAGGTACAGGCCGTTCGGCGGCCTGAAGTCGGCCACGTCCAGGGGCGTGGCGTCGCCGCCGTCGCCGTAGCGGACGCCGTATTCGGCCTGGACCTGGTCATTGAGCTTGACGGCGTCGGGGTGGTCGAAGGCGACCCGGCGTATGTCCATGCCGAATACCGTATATGAGTTCAATTTCACCGGGTTCCAGAACCGGACTCGGTCCAGGGTGCCGGTATCGTTCCCGGGTGCTCACTGTGACCTCTGTGAATGTGAACGGGCTGCGGGCCGCCGCGAAGAAGGGCTTCGTGGAGTGGCTCGCCGGTACCGAAGCCGATGTGCTGTGCCTGCAGGAGGTGCGCGCGGAGCCGCAGCAACTGCCCGAGCATGTCCGCACCCCGGACGGCTGGCACGTCCTGCATGCGCCCGCCGCCGCCAAGGGCCGGGCCGGTGTCTCCCTCTACACCCGCCGCGAGCCCGACCGCATCCAGGTCGGCTTCGGTTCGAGTGAGTTCGACGACAGCGGGCGTTACGTCGAGGCGGACCTGCCGGGTGTGACCGTCGCCTCCCTCTACCTCCCCTCAGGCGAGGTCGGCACCGAGCGGCAGGACGAGAAGGTCCGCTTCATGGGCGAGTTCCTGGCCTATCTGAAGGACCTGCGCGAACGCGCCGCCGCGGACGGCCGCGAGGTCCTCGTCTGCGGCGACTGGAACATCGCGCACGAGAAGGCGGACCTGAAGAACTGGCGGGGCAACCAGAAGAGCTCCGGGTTCCTGCCGGAGGAGCGGGAGTGGCTCGGCGAAGTGCTCGCTCCGTCGGCGGGCGGCTATGTCGACGTCGTACGGTCGCTGCACCCGGATGTCGAGGGGCCGTACTCCTGGTGGTCGTACCGCGGTCGGGCCTTCGACAACGACACGGGGTGGCGCATCGACTACCACGTGGCGACGCCGGGGCTGGCGGGCCGGGCGCTCAAGGGGTATGTGGAGCGGGCGGCGACGCACGCGGAGCGGTGGTCGGATCATGCGCCGGTGACGGTGGTCTACGGTCGCTGAGGGCTCCGCGAGCCCCTAGGGCGCTATTGCTTGCGCAGCCGCCGGTCCAGCGCCAGTGAGAACTCCGCTTCCACCACGCTTCTGGCCAGGGGGCGCAGCCGCTGGAGGTCGTCCTCGTGGGCGTGGCGCAGGACGATGTCGGTGAACATCTCGGCCAGGTCGTCGACGTGTTCGCGGACGCGTTTGCCGGCGGCGAGGACCTCGGCGAGGGGGATGCCCTCGCGGACGAGGGCGGAGGAGACGTCAAGGAGGCGGCGGCTGATGTGGACGATCTCGTCGCCGTCGGTGCCGAGGTAGCCGAGTTCGATGGCGGCGGCGAGGTTCTCGGGGGTGACCTCGCCCTCGAAGCGGGCGGCGAGTTCCTCGGGGGTGAGGCGGACCGGTTCCTCCTCGGTGGGGGTGTCGACGCCGATGAGGTCGGCGACGTCCCGGCCGTGGTCGAGGGCGTCGGCGAGTTCCGCGATGCCGGTGAGGGTGTGGCCGCGTTCCAGGAGTGCCGCGATCGTGCGCAGGCGGGCCAGGTGGTGGTCGTCGTACCAGGCGATGCGGCCCTCGCGGCGGGGTGGCGGGATCAGCTTGCGTTCGCGGTAGAAGCGCAGGGTGCGGACCGGGATGCCGGCCAGGTGGGCGAGCTCCGCCATGCGGTATTCACGCTTCTCGGTCACCTGGGCACCTTAAGGCGTACCGACGGTAACTTTCCCGGGCCGACCCCTACCGGTCGGTACGGACCTGCCCTACTCTCCCCATTGTGCCAGTGTTCACTGGCATGGTTCCGGTTCAAGTGTGTTCAAGTGTGGAGGCACAGGTATGGCCGAACGCGAACATGTGCGGGTCGCGGTGGTCGGGTCCGGGTTCGGCGGGTTGGGAGCCGCCGTCCGGCTGCGACGCGAGGGCGTCACCGACTTCGTCGTCCTGGAGCGGGCCGACAGCGTCGGCGGCACCTGGCGGGACAACAGCTATCCGGGGTGCGCCTGCGATGTGCCGTCCCATCTGTACTCGTTCTCCTTCGCGCCCAATCCCGACTGGCCGCGCACCTTCTCCGGGCAGGAGCACATCCGGGCCTATCTGGAGCACGTCACGGACGTCTTCGGGCTGCGGCCGCACATCCGCTTCGACTCGGAGGTGGAGCGGATGACCTGGAACGGCGAGCGGCTGTGCTGGGACATCGAGACCAGGAGCGGGAGTCTGTCGGCCGACTTCGTCGTCTCCGCCACCGGGCCGCTGTCCGACCCCAAGGTCCCGGACGTCCCGGGGCTCGACTCCTTCCCCGGCAAGGTCTTCCACTCGGCCCGCTGGGACCACGACTACGACCTGCGCGGCAAGCGTGTCGCGATGGTGGGGACAGGGGCGTCCGCCATTCAGATCGTGCCGTCCATCCAGCCCGAGGTGGAGCGGCTCACGCTCTTCCAGCGCACCCCGCCCTGGGTCATGCCCCGCGTCGACCGTGCCATCAGCGGTGTCGAGCGCTCGCTGCACCGGGCCCTGCCCTTCACCGCCCAGCTGCGCCGCGGACTGCTGTGGGGGATCCGGGAGCTTCAGGTCCAGGCGTTCACGAAGCATCCGGGCGAGCTGGGCTTCGTCGAGCAGTTGGCCAAGCGCAACATGGCCCGCTCCATCAAGGACCCGGCCCTGCGCGCCAAGCTGACCCCGGACTACCGCATCGGCTGCAAGCGGATCCTGCTGAGCAGCGCGTACTACCCGGCGCTCGCCCGGCCCAATGTCGACGTGGTGGCCAGCGGGCTGAGCGAGGTCCGCGGATCGACCGTGGTGGCCGCCGACGGGAGCGAGGCCGAGGTCGACGCGATCGTCTTCGGTACGGGGTTCCATGTCACCGACATGCCCATCGCCGAGCGGGTGGTGGGGGTCGAGGGCAAGACGCTCGCCGAGGCCTGGAAGGGCGGGATGGAGGCGTTGCGGGGTGCGTCCGCGGCCGGGTTCCCGAACTGGATGACCGTCATCGGGCCCAACACGGGGCTCGGGAACTCCTCGATGATCCTGATGATCGAGTCCCAGCTGAACTACATGGCGGACTTCGTGCGCCAGTTGAACGTCCTGGGAGGGCGGGTCGCCCTCGACGCGCGGCCGAGTGCCGTGCACGCCTGGAACCGGCGGGTCCAGGAACGCATGAAGCGGACCGTGTGGAACACGGGCGGCTGCACGAGCTGGTACCTCGACGCGAACGGCCGCAACACCACCGTCTGGCCCGGTACGACCTCGGAGTTCCGGCGGGTCACGCGGCGCGTGGATCTGTCGGAGTACGCCGCGGTCCGGGCCACCGCCGAGAAAGGTGCCAAGGAAGAAGTCGAGGTGACCGCGTGAGCCGGCTCATGCACGTGACGTCCGGGCCGTACGCCCCGCCCGCCCCCGCCCGTGAGCTGACCGCCACCTCCGCGGACGGCGCCCGGCTGCACATAGAGGTGCACGGCCCGACGGACGCGCCCGCCGTCGTCCTCGCGCACGGCTGGACCTGCTCGACCGCCTTCTGGGCCGCGCAGATCCGGGAACTGACCGCCGACCACCGGGTCATCGCCTACGACCAGCGCGGCCACGGACGCAGCCCGGCGAGCCCGGCGTGCAGCGCCGACGCGCTCGCCGACGACCTCGAAGCCGTACTGAGGGCGACCCTCGCGCCCGGTGAGAAGGCCGTGATCGCCGGGCACTCCATGGGCGGCATGACGGTGATGGCCGCGTCCACCCGCCCCGGGTTCCGCGAGCATGCCGCCGCCGTCCTGCTGTGCAGCACCGGTTCCTCGCGGCTGGTGGCCGAGTCCACGGTCGTACCGCTGCGGCCGGGACGGCTGCGGACCTGGCTGACGAAGCACATACTCGGCGCCCGGGCGCCGCTCGGGCCGGTCACGCCGGCCGCCAGGGCGATCCTCAAGTACGGCACGATGGGCCCCGGGTCGGCCCCGCACATGGTCGAGGCCTGCGCGCGGATCGTGCACGCGTGCCCGCGCAAGGTGCGGTACGCCTGGTCGCAGGTGCTCGACCTGCTCGATCTCGACCACGGAGTACGGGAGTTGGCGGTGCCGACCGCGGTCGTCGTCGGCACGGCCGACCGGCTGACCCCGCCCGTGCACGCGCACTCGCTGGCCGCCGCGCTGCCCCACTGCCTCGGTGTCACCGAACTGCCCGGCCTCGGGCACATGACGCCGATAGAGGCGCCCGGCCTGGTGACCGGGAAGATACGCGAACTTGTCACGCGGTACACGCGCAGCACGACGTACTCACAGGTGAAGGAGGGCGCATGAGCAGGGTGAGCCTCGAAGGGCAGGTCGCCGTGGTCACGGGGGCGGCGCGCGGCGTGGGGGAGCTGCTCGCCCGCAAGCTCTCCGCGCGCGGCGCGAAGGTGGCGCTCGTCGGGCTGGAGCCGGACGAGCTCAAGCAGGTCTGCGAACGGCTGCACGGCGACAGCGGCCACTGGTACGCCGATGTGACGGACCATGAGGCGATGGCCGTCGTCGCGCGCGAGGTCAAGGAGCGGTTCGGGAAGGTCGACATCGTCGTCGCCAACGCCGGTGTGGCGAGCGGCGGTCCGTTCGTGGACTCCGATCCGGAGGCCTGGCGGCGGGTCATCGAGGTCAACCTCATCGGTTCGGCGGTCACCGCGCGCGCGTTTCTGCCGGTGCTGATGGAGAGCCGCGGCTATCTGCTCCAGATCGCCTCGCTCGCCGCCATCACCCCGGCGCCGATGATGACCGCGTACTGCGCGTCCAAGTCGGGTGTCGAGGCGTACGCGCACAGTCTGCGGGCCGAAGTCGGTTACAAGGGCGTGCGGGTGGGCGTCGGGTATCTGTCCTGGACCGACACCGACATGGTGCGGGGTGCCGATCAGGACGACGTCATGCGGGAGTTGAGGAAGCGGCTGCCGTGGCCGTCCAACAAGACGTATCCGCTGGGGCCGGCGGTCGACCGGATCGTGGCCGGGATCGAGCGGCGGTCGAGTCATGTGTACGGGCAGTGGTGGCTGCGCGGGATGCAGGGGGTGCGCGGGTATCTGCCGGGGCTCATCGGGACCGTGGGGCAGCGGGAGGTGCGGCGGTTCGCGGACCGGCTGGAGGGGATGCGGATCGGGCTGGTCGGAGCGGGGGGCGCCGCCGACGAGCAGGAGAGGACTACGCGGCGTAACTGATCGACATGCGGGGGGTTATCGCCCGTGTGAATCTGGTCGAGGCCCCACCGAGGGGCCAATCCCCCACTCACTACGGGAGTGAACCCACATGGGTATGAAGGACCAGTTCAAGGAGAAGTCCGAGCAGCTTCAGGAGCGTGCTCGCCAGCACGGTCAGCAGGAGCGCGGGCGCCCGCAGGGGCAGCCGCAGCAGCCGGAGCGGGGCCGTCCGCAGCGGCCGCAGCGGGACGAGGAGTCCGAGCGGGTGCGCCGCGAGGACGAGGAGCGGTTCGACCAGGACTACGACCGGTAGTCGTCGGTCTGTGTGAACGCGGGGTGCCCCCTGTTTGGTGGGTGCCCCGCGTTTGCGTATTCGGGTGCGGGCCCGGTGGGGGTCGCGCAGTTCCCCGCGCCCCTGAGGGGGTTGCCCGCCCCCCCCGTCAAGAAGTACGGGGCGGCAGTTTTGGTCTTGAGCGGTCCGGGACGTGTGTGTAATCCGGGGGCGTTGCCGGGGGGTTGGATTCCAGGAGGTCCAGGGCCAGTTCCACCGCGTCGGAGAGTTGGGCGTGGCGGCCCTCTGCCCAGTCCAAGGGGGTGCGGAGAACCTCGACGTCCGGGGTGACGCCCTTGTTCTCGATGGTCCAGCCGTAGGCGTCGAACCAGGCCGCGTTCATCGGGACCGTGATCACCGTGCCGTCGCCGAGGCGGTGGCGGCCGGTCATGCCGACGACTCCGCCCCAGGTGCGTTGGCCCACGACCGGGCCGAGCTTGAGGAGTTTGAAGGCGGCCGTGATCATGTCGCCGTCGGAGGAGGTCGCCTCGTCGGCGAGGGCGACGATCGGGCCGCGCGGGGCGTTCGAGGCGTACGACACCGGCTGGGCGTTCCTCGTCAGGTCCCAGCCGAGGATCGTGCGGGTCAGCTTCTCCACCACGAGTTCGCTGATGTGGCCGCCCGCGTTGCCGCGCACGTCGACGATCAGGGCGGGGCGGGACATCTCCATGCGCAGGTCGCGGTTGAACTGGGCCCAGCCCGAGCCGCCCATGTCGGGGATGTGGAGGTAGCCGCAGCGGCCGCCGCTCAACTCCCGGACGACGGCGCGGCGTTTGGCCACCCAGTCCTGGTAGCGCAGGGGGCGCTCGTCGATCAGGGGGACCACGGCCACGCGCCGGGCCCGGCCCGCCTCGCCCTCGGCGGGGGTGAAGGTCAGCTCCACCGTCGTACCGCCGGCGCCGGCGAGGAGGGGGTAAGGGCCCGTGGCCGGGTTGACGGGGCGGCCGTCCACGTGGGTGAGCACAGCGCCCTCGCGGATGCCCGTGCCCGCCAGCGGGGAGCGGGCCTTGGAGTCGGAGGACTCGCCGGGGAGGATGCGGCGGACCATCCAGTCGTCGTCGCGGCGTACGAAGTTGGCGCCCAGCAGGCCCTGCCAGCGCTGGTAGTGCGGGGGGCCCTCGTTGCGGCGGGCGGCCGTGACGTAGGCGTGGGAGGTGCCGAGTTCGCCGAGGACCTCGCGGAGCAGGTCGGCGAACTCGTCGGGGGAGGCGACCCGTTCGACCAGGGGGCGGTACTGGGCGAGGACCGCGTCCCAGTCGATGCCGCACATCCCCGGCTCCCAGAAGTACGCCCGGATGAGCCGGCCCGCCTCCTCGTACGCCTGCTTCCACTCCGCCGTCGGGTCGACCTCGTGCAGGATGCGGCGCGCGTCGATCCAGACCGTGGTGTCGCTGTCACCGGACTCGGAGGCGGGCACCGCCCGCAGGTCGCCCTCGTCGACCAGGACGAGGCGGGAACCGTCGCCGCTGACCGCGAACCAGTCGAGATGGTCGACGAGTTCGGACTTCTTCGCCTTGCTGATGTTGAAGTGTTCGAGGGTCGGCCGGCCGGTCGTGTCGTCCGGGTTGGCGAACGTCTCGCCCAGCGCGCCCGAGATCGGCCAGCGCAGCCAGACCAGTCCGCCGCCCGCCACCGGGTGCAGCGCCGAGTACTTGGAGGCGCCGACCGGGAAGGGGGTGACCCGGCTCTCCAGGCCCTCGGTCTCGACGGTCGGCGCGCCGCCGGTCGCCCCCTCCTCGTCCGCCACCGGGTCCAGGCCCCCGGCGGCCGGGCGGCCCTCCGGGGTCAGGGCGAAGGGGGAGGGGGTCGCGGAGGAGAGGGGGACCAGGTAGGGGCGGCAGCCCAGCGGGAAGGAGAGGTCGCCGGTGTGGACGTCGTAGACCGGGTCGAAGCCCCGCCAGGAGAGGAAGGCGAGGTAGCGGCCGTCCCGGGTGAACACCGGGTTCTCGTCCTCGAAGCGGCCGTTGGTGACGTCGACGATCAGCCCGTCCCTTATCCGGGCGAGCTTGATCTGGCGCAGGGAGCGGCCGATCAAGGGGTGCGACCAGGTCAGCCAGGAGCCGTCCGGGGAGAAGGCCAGGTCCCGGACGGGGCCGTTGACCGATCTGATCAGCTCGGTGACCTCGCCGCCCGAGTCCTCGGTCGCGTCGAGCAGCAGGAGCCGCCCGTCGTGGGCCGCGATGGCGAGGCGCTCGCCCTGCGGGTCGGAGACCATCTCCAGGACCCGGCCCACCTCGCCGGAGGCCAGCCGGCGCGGCTCGCGGTCACCGGTCGCCCGCGGCAGGTAGGCGATCTCGACGGCGTCCTCGCCCTCGGCGTCCGTCACGTACGCGATCTGCCCGGCCGAACCGAGCATCTCCGGGAGCCGGACCCGTACCCCCGGGGTGTCGGTGATCGTGCGCGCCGGGCCGTCCCGGTGGGTGAGCCAGTAGAGGCTGCCTCGGACGACCACGGCACTCGCGCGGCCCGTCTCGTCGACGGAGATGCCGTCGACGTGCTGGGCGGCCGGCACCTGGTACCTGCGGCGGCCGGCGCCCGACCCGCTCAGGTGTACGTCCAGGCGGCGCGGCTCGGAGCCGGCGGTGAGGTCGTCCACGATCCACAGGTCGCCCGCGCACTGGTACACCACCCGGGTGCCGTCGCTCGCCGCGTGCCGGGCGTAGAAGGCGTCGTGGTCGGTGTGGCGGCGCAGGTCGGAGCCGTCGTACGCGCACGAGTAGAGGTTGCCGACGCCCTCGTGGTCGGAGAGGAAGGCGATCCGGCCGCCGACGAACATGGGGGAGTCGAGGTGGCCGTCGACATCCGCGAGCAGGCGCTCGCCGTGCAGCCACAGGCGGCCCGTGGCGCCGCCCCGGTAGCGCTTCCAGGAGGCGGGCTCGTGCGGTGGGGTGCCGGTCAGCAGCAGGGTCCTGCGCTCGCCGTCGAGGTCGGCGACCTGGATGTCGGAGCATGGCCCCCAGGGGAGTTTGCGGCCGGGGTCGCCGTCGGGGCGGACCTTGTAGGCGAAGGTGTAGTGGGAGAAGGGCTCGCCGTGGGAGGCGACGGCGAGGATCACGCCTTCGGGTGTCCAGCCGCAGACCCGGGTGTCCGCCGAGCCCCAGTGGGTCAGCCGGATGCCCGGGCCGCCGTCCACCGGGACCAGATGGATCTCGGGGACGAGGCTGCGCCAGCTCGTGTACGCGAGATGGCGGCCGTCGGGGGAGAAGCGGGGGTGGCCGGTCTTGGCGCGGTCCACGGTGAGGCGCCAGGCGCGGCCCCGGCCGTCGAGGGGGGCCAGCCACAGGTCGTCCTCGGCCACGAAGCACAACAGGTCGTCATGGAGATGCGGCAGGCGCAGATAGCTCACCTCCCCATGCTTTTCCTGTGGACGGACCTGGGCAACTCGTGACGATCCAGGCATGGCGATGACGCCGTGACCCACAACACGAACGAAACCGTTTCGTTTCGCTGGAGGGTGCGCTACATTCGTCGTGTACGAAACAGTGTCGTTCGGAGCGGGAAGGTGAGGCAGGCATGACCGAGGTCGCAACGGCGCGCCGCAGTCGGATCACCCCTGAGCGCGAGGCCGAGCTCTACGCGGCCGTGCTCGACCTGCTCCGCGAAGTCGGCTACGACGCCCTGACCATGGACGCCGTGGCCGCTCGCACCCGGTCCAGCAAGGCCACCCTCTACCGCCAGTGGGGCGGCAAGGCCGAGCTGGTCGTGAAGGCCATCCGGCACAACAAGCCGGTCAAGGACCTCGGCCAGATCGACACCGGGTCACTGCGCGGCGACTTCCACGCCATCATGGCGCACGCGGACGACGCCGAGATGGCGCAGAACAGTGCCCTGATGCGCGGACTGGCCATGGCGATGCACGCCAACCCGGACCTGCACAGGGAGTTCCGCAGCCAGATCATCGAACCGGAGATCGCCGAGTCGCGCCGCGTCCTGCAGCGCGCGATCGACCGGGGCGAGGTCCGTGCGGACTGCCCGGCGCTGGAATTCGTGGTGCACATGATGCTCGGCGCGTTCGTCACGTGCACGGTCCTCGACGAGAGGCCACCGACGGCGGCCTTCCTCACCTCGTACATCGACGCCGTGGTCCTCCCCGCCCTCGGTGCCCCCGTCAACTGACGATCCCGTCAACCGACGAGTCCCTTCCCCCAGTACTCCCCAGCAAGCCCTCC
The DNA here is from genome assembly GCF_055564995.1 of Streptomyces sp. NPDC028907. Classification (NCBI taxonomy): domain Bacteria; kingdom Bacillati; phylum Actinomycetota; class Actinomycetes; order Kitasatosporales; family Streptomycetaceae; genus Streptomyces; species Streptomyces sp. NPDC028907. Next base: position 198,853 of record NZ_JBVHVE010000002.1, on the reverse strand, counting down.
ACCTGACGTAACCGCTCACGTCGTCGGGCTGATCACCCCTGCCCCAGGGCCTGGATCGGAACCCAGGCCCTGCATCCCCACGACCTGACCGGGAGTCGCCCTCGTGGCCACGTTCCTCTACAAACTCGGCCGACTCGCCTTCAGGCGACGGCATTTCGTCGCCCTGATATGGGTCGCGCTGCTCACCCTCGCCGGTGTCGGCGCGGCCAGCGCGCCCGCCGCGGGATCCACCTCCTTCTCGATCCCCGGCACCGAGGCGCAGAAGGCCTTCGACCTGCTGGAACAGCGCTTCCCCGGGATGAGCGCCGACGGCGCCACCGCCCGGGTCGTCTTCAAGGCCCCGCACGGGCAGAAGATGACCGACCCCGGCAACAAGGCGACCGTCGAGGACACCGTCAAGGAGCTGTCCGACGGCTCCGAGGTGGCTTCCGTCGCCGACCCCTACACCGGGCACGCCGTCAGCAAGGACGGCACGATCGCGTACGCGTCCGTGAAGTACGAGGTCTCCGGCATGGAGCTGAAGGACTCATCGCGCGAGGCCCTTCAGGACGCCGCGCAGGACGCGCGGGACGCCGGGCTGACCGTGGAGGTGGGCGGTGACGCCCTCCAGACCACGCCCGAGACCGGCGCCACGGAGATCATCGGCATCGGGGTCGCCGCGGTCGTCCTCGTCATCACCTTCGGTTCGCTCATCGCGGCCGGACTCCCGCTGCTGACCGCCCTGATCGGCGTCGGCATCGGCATCTCGACGATCACCGCCCTGGCGAGCGCGCTGGAGCTGGGCTCCACCACCTCGACCCTGGCGATGATGATCGGCCTCGCGGTCGGCATCGACTACGCCCTGTTCATCGTCTCCCGCTACCGCGCCGAGCTGGCCGAGGGCCGCGAGCGCGAGGAGGCGGCCGGACGGGCCGTCGGCACGGCGGGCTCGGCGGTGGTCTTCGCGGGCCTGACCGTCGTGATCGCGCTGGTCGGCCTGTCGGTCGTCAACATCCCGATGCTGACCAAGATGGGCATCGCGGCGGCGGGCACGGTCGTGATCGCGGTGCTGATCGCGCTGACCATGATCCCGGCGCTGCTCGGGTACGCGGGCAGGAAAGTCCAGCCGGCCGGCCGGAAGAGCCGCTGGATGGGCGGCAACCGGGCCGAGAAGAAGGCCGCCGCCTCCGGTACGGCCGCCCCGGTCAAGCCCAACATGGGCACGCGCTGGGCGAGCTTCGTCGTACGCCGCCCGGTGGCCGTCCTCCTCCTGAGCGTCCTCGGCCTCGGCGCCGCCGCCATCCCCGCGACCTCCCTCGAACTGGGCCTGCCCGACGACGGTTCGCAGCCGACGTCCACGACCCAGCGGCGCGCCTACGACCTCCTCTCCGAGGGCTTCGGGCCCGGCTTCAACGGCCCGTTGATGGTCGTGGTCGACGCGAAGGGCAACGACGACCCGAACGCGGTCTTCAAGCAGGTCGGCGACGACATCAAGGGCATCGAGAACGTCGTCACGGTGACGCCGGCGACGCCCAACAAGGCGGGCGACACCGCGACGATCACGGTGATCCCGGACGCCAAGCCGTCCTCCGTCATGACCGAGGACCTGGTCCACGCCATCCGTGACAAGGGCACGGAGGTGAAGGCCGACACGGACGCGACCGTGCTGGTCACCGGCTCCACGGCGATGAACATCGACGTCTCGGAGAAGCTGAACGACGCCCTGCTGCCCTATCTGGCCCTGGTCGTGGGCCTGGCCTTCCTCCTCCTGATCGTGGTCTTCCGCTCGATCCTGGTCCCGCTCAAGGCGGCGCTCGGCTTCCTGCTGAGCGTGATGGCGGCCCTCGGCGCGGTCGTCGCGGTCTTCCAGTGGGGCTGGCTCGCGGGCCTCATAGGCGTGGAGGAGACCGGCCCGGTGATGTCCATGATGCCGATCTTCATGGTCGGCGTGGTCTTCGGACTGGCCATGGACTACGAGGTGTTCCTCGTGACCCGGATGCGCGAGGCCTACGTCCACGGCGAGAAGCCGAGCCAGGCGGTGGTGACCGGCTTCCGGCACGGCGCGCGCGTCGTCACGGCCGCCGCCGTGATCATGATGGCGGTCTTCGCGGGCTTCATCGGTTCGTCCGAGTCCATGGTCAAGATGATCGGCTTCGGCCTGGCCATCGCCGTCTTCTTCGACGCCTTCGTGGTCCGCATGGCCATCGTCCCGGCCGTCCTGGCCCTCCTCGGCAAGAAGGCCTGGTGGCTCCCGAAGTGGCTGGACCGCGCCCTGCCGAACGTGGACGTGGAGGGGGAGGGGCTGCGGGCACAGACCGACAAGGACAAGGACGAGGACGGGGACCGGGAGCTGGTGCGCGTCTGACCGGCCGGTGAGATACGCCCGTTGAAGCAGGCCGGCCGGTGAGGGCTCCGTGGGGACGGGTGCCCTCACCGGCCAAGACCGAGGAAGACCAGGGGAGTCAGTGGCCTTCGGCCGGCAAGTCGCAATGGCCCCCACCTCACCCTCGCCCCGGGCATCCGGAATTCATTCGTAGGCCACGTACCCGCCCGCTAGCCTGCGGGGCATGAACCGATTCGACGAGGCTCTTCGTGAGCTCGGGCTGGCCGACCTCCACTCCCGGATCCGCCGGTTCCCGGACGCGACCCGTACCGCCGTCGAGGCCGCCGAGGCGATCGGGTGTGAGCTCAGTCAGATCTGCAAGTCGCTGATCTTCGCGGCGGACGGCGAGCCGGTGCTGGTTCTGCTGGACGGGGCCTCGCGGGTCGACGTCGAGCTCGTCCGCAAGGAACTCGGCGCCCAGAAGGTCACGCGGGCCAAGGCCGAGGTCGTCCGGGAGACCACCGGCTACGCCATCGGAGGCGTACCCCCCTTCGGGCACCGTACGAAGACGCGCGTGCTCGCGGACCGTTCGCTGCTCGGCCACGACGTCGTCTGGGCCGCCGCCGGGAACCCGCACGCCGTCTTCCCGATGGCCCCCAAGGATCTCGTCGCCCATGCCGGCGCCACCCTCGTGGACGTGCGCGAGCAACCGCGGGCTTCGTGACCCCGCTGGTCACGGCCGCCGTCCTGCTCGCGGCCGTCACGCACGCCAGTTGGAACGCCCTCGCCCACCGGATCACCGACAAGCTGGTGGGGTTCACGCTCATCACGGGCGGCGGGGTGCTGATCGGGCTGGCCCTCATCCCGTTCGCGGGGTTCCCGGCGGCGGGGGCGTGGCCGTATCTCCTGGCGTCGGCCCTCGTCCACATCGTGTACTTCGCGCTGCTCATGAAGTCGTTCCGGCTGGGCGACTTCGGGCAGGCGTACCCCATCGCGCGCGGCAGCGCGCCGCTCGTCGTCGCCGTGGTCGCCGCCTTCGTCGCTCATGAGGTCCCGGACGGGTGGGCGGCCGCCGGAATCGCCGTGTCCTGTGCGGGGCTCACGGGCGTCGCCCTGTGGGGTCTGCGCGGGAACCCGCCCGACTGGGCCGCGATCGGCGCGGCGCTGGCGACCGGGCTGAGCATCGCGGCGTACACCGTGCTGGACGGGCTGGGGGTGCGGGCCTCCGGGTCTTCCCTCGGGTACATCGCCTGGCTGATGGCGGTGCAGGGGACAGCCGTGCCCGCGTACGCCTGCTGGCGCTGGCGCCGGGAGACGGTCGCGGTGTTGCGGCCGTTCGCCGGGGTGGGGCTGCTGGGTGCCGCGCTGTCCTTCGCCGCGTACGCCCTGGTGCTGTGGGCGCAGACGAAGGCCGAGTTGGCGCCGATAGCCGCCCTGCGGGAGTCCTCGATCATCGTCGGCGCCGCGATCGGTGCCGTGTTCTTCAAGGAGCGGTTCGGGGCGCCGCGCATCGTGGCGGCGGGGCTGCTGGTCGTGGGGATCGGGCTGATGCTGCGCGCGGGATAGCGGGAGCCCCGTCCGTTCTGGCCGGGGCTCCCGCACCGTCAGGCGTTCGTCAGCCGCTGAAGGCGCTGTTGTTGCAGCCCATCGTCGAACCGAGGTGCGTGCTCTGGGCGCCCGACTCGCCTTCGCCGTTGAGGCCGTTGCCCAGGACGCCGTTGAGGATCCCGACCACGCCGAGGATGTCGAGGTTCAGGTCGTGGGACTTGCAGCTGGTGCTCTGCAGCACCTCTACGTCGTTGCCCCGGGGGCCCTGGTCGGCCTGCGCGGTGCCCGCGCCCACGAGACCGACGGTGGTGAGGGCGGCGACCAGGACCGCGGCCTTGCGAAGCTTGTGCATGTCATCTCCGGTGGAGTGAGGTGGATGCGATTTAGGGAGATTAAGTAGGAAATGCCCCAAATCATCCTGTGGCGCGCCGAGTTTCGCGATCTTCTGCCGGGATGATGCTGTTCCGGGGTGACGACGGCTGCCTGAAGTCAGGCTCTAGGCGCGCCGCGTGATCCCCGACAGGTCGTGTGCCGTCACGCTGTTGCGGTCGGTCACGGACCGGCCGAGGGCGTGGTGGGGCCACAGACCCGCGGCCACCCGGCGACTGCGCTCGCTCCACTGACGGGCCGCCAGGTCACCGGCCTTGTAGTGGTTGAGGGCGAATCCCCCGGTGTGGATGCGCACCAGCGTGAAGCCGCCGGGGTACTCCTTGGCGGCGGCGACCTCCTGCTGGGTGACGTGCGGGGCCCGCGACAGCACGGTGCGCTTGTTGCGGTGGGTGTGGCCGGCGTGGTGGAGGAAGACACCGGGCGCGGACGCGTAGGCGTCGACGACGGCGCGGGCCTGGCGGCGGTCCAGCTGCTGGCCGCGGGTGACCGGGAAGACCGAGTCCCGCACGGTCAGCGGATGGTGGCCGAAGACGAGGGTCGGCTGCTCCGGGGCCTCCCTCAACCTGGCCTGGAACCAAGCAAGTTGCTCCGGACCGAGCCCGCCCGCGTCGGCGCCGTTGCCGGTCTTGACGTAGGTGTCGAGGCCGATGACCCGCAGCCCGCCGAGGTCCCGGGCGAAGTACCCGGGGCCGCCGTCGCCGGCCGGGAACGCGGTCTGGAAGCCGGCGTTGTCCCGCGAACGGTCGTGGTTGCCGCGTACGACGAAGTAGTCCTCGCCGTGAGCGCCGAAGCCGTCCAGGATCCGCCGCGCCTCACCGAGGTCGTGCGCCGCTCCGCCCGCCGAGATGTCACCCCCGGCCAGCAGTACGTCCGCCCCGCGCCGCCGGGCCTCCTCGACCAGGGCGCGGCTCATCAGCTCCGGATACGGCGCCCGGCCCGGCTGCTGCGGCACCCCGCGCAGCAGAGGGAAGCCGCCCACGAGGCCCGCGGTCGTCTCGCCCAGGTGCAGGTCGTTGCAGAGCGCGACCGACAGCAGATGCCGGCCGGGCGGCGGCTGCGGGGTGGTGAAGCAGTACGGCCCGCCGCTCGAACCGAACCCGAACGTCGAGGTGCCCACCGCGTTGCCGCGCACCAGGTGCAGCGGGGTGGGCGTCGCGGCGGTGCCTCGGGAGCGGGCCTGGTAGTAGTACGTCTGCCCCGGCTCCAGGTCGGTGAGTTCGACCTGGTGATGGGCGGTCGGCCGGTCCTCGGACGCCGCGCGGTTGAGCCTGGACGGGTGGGTGCCGTAGACGATCTCGCCCTCGGTGAGCGCCGGGAGCGGGTGGCCCAGGCCGTCGTCGGTGCCGGGGATCCCGGTGTACCAGGTGATGACGGCGCGGTCCTCGGTGAGGGTGACGAGTTCGAGGTTGACGGCGATCAGGTCGTCGGGGTGGTGCGAGCGGGCCCGCTGCACGGCGGCGGAGGCCGACCGCAGCAGGGCGGGGGCGAGACGGGCGCCCGAGCGCAGCACCTCGCAGGGGCCGGGGAAGGCCGACAGTGCCGCGAGGGCGGGCAGGTGGGCGGAGAAGCAGCAGCGCATGTCCTCGATGTGGCCCGGTGGGGTGAACGGGGGAGGTGGCGGTGACGGCGGGGCCAGGTCCGGCGCGCGACATCTCCGTGGAACGCGACATCTCCATGGAAGCAGGGTGAAGGCGGTCACCGAAGGGAGTGTGCCGAGTCTCACTGATCCCGAGTTGCCGTGTTTGCTCCTCTGACTGGTCGGCGGTGCCCTCCGAGGCGCACCCTGGAAGCAGAACTTCCGGAGGTGATCGTCATGATGCACACCGCAGTGGGATGGCATGTCGAGCTGGAGTTCCAGGAGGACGAGACGCACACCAGGGCGGTGGCCATGGTGCGCCTCCCCGACGGCAGCGAGGTACGCGCCCACGGGCACGCCTCACGGCATCACACGGACGCGAATCAGCCACGTGTCGGTGAGGAGATCGCCGGGGCGCGTGCGTTGAACGAGCTGGCGATGCAGATGCTCACGAAGGCGCACGGCGAGATCGACTCCGCGTCGGGGCGTACGTCGCACCCGATCCATGTGTGAGGTGTTGGGGTAGGTCGTATGCCGGGTGCGGTTGGGTGGGGGGCTGGTCGCGCCCGCGCGGCGGTAGCCGCATATTCGACACAGCGCCGCGCCCCTGGGGACGTCCCCGCGTCCGGCGTCACACACGCGCCGAGCCGTTACGCGAGCGCCAACCGCACCGCGCGGATCAACGCCTGTGCCCTCGGGTCCGCTGTCACCGTCTTGCGGAAGCCGTTCGTCACGTAGGCGAAGGCGATTCCCGACTCGGGGTCGGCGAAGCCGAGGGCGCCGCCCCGCCCGGGATGGCCGAAGGAACCCGGGCCGAGGAGCGGGGAGGCGGGGCCGTGCAACATGTAGCCGAGGCCGAAACGGGTGTTGACGACCAGGACGCGGTCCGGGCCCGCCGACTCCTGCGCACGGGCGGCCTCCACCGTCGCCGGGTCGAAGAGCCGTACCCCGTCGACCTCGCCGATCAACGCCGCGTAGAAGCGGGCCAGACCGTCGGCCGTCGCGATGCCGTTCGTCGCGGGGAGGGCGGCGGCGAGGTAGGCGGGGTCGTTCTGGTCGGGGAACGGGGTGATCGCGGCGAACGCGCGACGGGTGAGGGAGTCCGGGTCGTCGTAGGCCTCGGTGACCGACCGCTTCGGGCGTGAGCGCAGTCCACCGGCCGGTTCAGGACCGTCGACCCGGCCGGTACGGCCCACCCGTGCCGTCTCCGCCTCCGGCAGCCCCAGCCACAGGTCCAGGCCCAGCGGACCGGCGATCTCCGCCGCGAGCCACTCGCCGGCCCGGCGCCCCGTCACCCGCCGCACCAGCTCGTCCAGCAGCCAGCCGTACGTCAGCGCGTGATAGCCGTGATCGGTTCCCGGCTCCCACGCGGGCGCCTGCGCGGCCACCGCCTCGGGACCGCGCTCCGGATCCAGCGCCTCCTGGGGCGTGAGCGGCCGGTCCAGCACCGGCAGCCCGGCCCGGTGGTTCAGCACATGCCGTACCAGCAGCCGCTCCTTGCCGTACGCCTTGAACTCCGGCCAGTACGCGGCCAACGGAGCGTCCAGGTCCAGCTCGCCGCGCTGCTGGAGGATGAGCGGTACGGCGGCCGCGACGCCCTTGGTCGCCGAGCGCACGACCTGCGCGGTCCCCTGCTCCCAGGGCTCGGTCCCGTCCACGTCCTTGGTACCGGCCCACAGATCGACGACCTTGCGCCCGCCCCGGTACACCGCGACCGCCGCGCCCCGCTCCCCGAGCCCGGAGAAGTTCCGCGCGAACGCTTCCCTGACCGGCTCGAAGCCCTCGGCCACTGTGCCGTTCACGTCCACGTCCGTACTCCCTGCGCCTGTGCTCCACGGCCACCGCCAGCCATCCCAACACGACCACAGGCCACCCGATTCCGAACTGTGGCCGACATCTCGCCCTACGGCGTTCAGCCCAGCAGAATGCTCACGTCGACGTTCCCCCGAGTCGCGTTCGAATACGGGCACACCTCATGCGCCGCGTCCACCAGCTTCGCCGCGACGTCCGCGTCCAGCACCGGCAGGGACACGCTGAGGGCGACCGCGAGGCCGTAACCGCGGTGCTTGTTGGGGCCGATGCCGACCTTCGCGGCGACCGTGGAGCCGGTGAGGTCGTAGCCCTCCCGGTTGCCGACGAGGATCAGCGCGTTGTGGAAGCAGGAGCTGTAGCCGGCGGCGAACAGCTGCTCGGGGTTGGTGCCGTTGCCGTCGCCGCCCAGCTCCGGCGGCATCGCGACCTTGAGCTCGATCTGGCCGTCCTGGCTGGTGACGTACCCGTCCCGGCCACCGTGCGCGGTGGCCTCGGCGACGTACATGATCTTCGTCGGACGGGTGTCGACGGCGGTGCCCTCGTCGGTCATGGTTGGCCCTCCCCCAGAAATGAAGCGCACAAGTACATCGTGCACAAGGTACTGGCCGGTAGTGAGTCCGCTGTTACCAGGGGGCGGTAACCGTTGGTAAGCCGAGATCAGCGGTTGCGGTCGGCCGCCGCCGTCGCCTTCGTCGCCAGCCGCCACAGCTCCTCGCGCAGCCGCTCCACCTCCGGGCCCCCGAGCCCGGTCTCGGCGAGCAGGGCACCCGGCACGCGCGCCGCGCGCTCCCGCAGCGACTCTCCGCGCTCCGTGCACCTGACCAGCACCGACCGCTCGTCCCCCGCCGCCCGCTCCCGGCGGACCAGCCCCGCCGCCTGAAGCCGCTTGAGCAGCGGAGACACCGTGCCGTAGTCCAGCCGCAGGGCCCCCGCCAGCTCCTTCACCGTCGTCTCGCCGCGCTCCCAGAGGACCAGCAGGACGAGGTACTGCGGGTAGGTGAGCCCGAGTTCGTCGAGGAGTGGACGGTACGCGGCCGTCACCGCGCGCTGGGCGGCGTACAGCGCGAAGCACAGCTGCTCGTCCAGCAGCAGTGAGCCCTCGGTCCCGGTGCCCTCGTCGTTGGTCACGCGCCCATTGTCACGGACCGCGGATCGAAGCCGAACGGCAGCTCCAGGCGATGCGTGCGCATCAGCTCGTCGTCGGAGAGCAGCTCCGACGTCCTGCCGTCCGCCGCGATCACACCCTCGCTGAGGACGAGCGAGCGCGGGCACAGCTCCAGGGCGTACGGCAGATCGTGTGTGACCATCAGGACGGTGACGTCCAACGAGCGCAGGATGTCGGCCAGTTCGCGGCGGGAGGCGGGGTCGAGATTGGAGGAGGGCTCGTCGAGAACGAGGATCTCCGGCTCCATCGCGAGGACGGTCGCGACGGCCACCCGGCGGCGCTGACCGAAGGAGAGGTGGTGCGGCGGGCGGTCCTTGAACTCCGCCATGCCGACCCGCTCCAGGGCCCGGTCGACGCGCTCCTCCAGCTTCGGACCCTTGAGCCCGGCCGCGGCCGGGCCGAAGGCGACGTCCTCGCGGACCGTCGGCATGAACAGCTGGTCGTCGGGGTCCTGGAAGACGATTCCGACCCGGCGCCGGATCTCGGCCATGTGCTGCCTGCCGACGGGCAGCCCGGCGACCCGCACACTGCCCGTGCCGCCGCTCAGGATGCCGTTGAGGTGGAGCACGAGGGTCGTCTTGCCGGCGCCGTTCGGGCCGAGCAGCGCGACCCGCTCGCCGCGCGCGATGGAGAAGTCCACACCGAACAGGGCCTGGTGGCCGTCGGGGTAGGCGAAGGCCAGACCGGCCACTTCCAGGGAGGGAATCGGTTCCGTCACAGTGACCATCCCAGCAGACAGACGACAAGGGCGGCGAAGGGGAGGGCGAGGGCGTACGACCACTGCGCCCGGGACGCGGTCACCTCGTCGATCACCGGCATCGAACCGGCGTACCCCCGGCTGATCATGGCCAGATGTACGCGCTCGCCGCGCTCGTAGGAGCGGATGAACAGCGCGCCCGCCGACTTCGCGAGCACGCCCCAGTGCCGTACGCCCGTCGCCTCGAAGCCGCGCGACTCCCGGGCGATGCGCATCCGCCGCATCTCGTCCGTGATCACGTCGCCGTAGCGGATCATGAAGGACGCGATCTGCACGAGGAGCGGCGGCAGCTTCAACCGCTGCAACCCCAGCAGCAGTTCACGCAGCTCCGTCGTCGAGGCGAGCAGCACGGAGGCGGCGACGCCGAGGGTGCCCTTGGCCAGCACGTTCCAGGCGCCCCATAGTCCGCTGACGCTCAGCGACATGCCCAGCACCTCGACCCGCTCGCCCTCCGCCACGAACGGCATCAGCATCGCGAACGCGACGAACGGCACCTCGATCAGCAGCCGCTTCAGCAGAAACCCGGCTGGCACGCGCGCGAGGTACGCGACGAGCGCGAGCAGCACGGCGTACAGGCCGAACGCCCACATCGCCTCCCGCGGCGTCGACACCACGACCACCACGAACGCGAACGTCGCGGCTAGCTTGGTGTGCGGCGGCAGACCGTGCACGGGGGAGTGCCCGTGCCGGTAGAGCCGGTGCGCGTGCCCTGCGCCCATGTCAGACGCTCGTGCTCGTGGGTGACACGTCGGCCCCCTCGTCCGTACGCCGTCGGCGCACCGCCCAGAAGACGCCGGTGCCCGCGACGACGGTCGCGCCGACGCCGATCACACCGGCGAGACCGCCGGACAGCCGGGCGTTGTCGATGTCCTTGACGCCGTAGTCGGCGAGCGGGGAGTCGGCGCCCGCGTGCTCCTCGGCGGACTCCGAGAAGCCCTTGTCCTCGGCGACCTTCTCCAGACCGTCGGGGCTGGCGGAGGCGTAGAAGCTGACGAACCCGGCGAGGACGAGGGAAGTGACCAGGCCGCTGATCCACAGCGTGCGGCGCGAGGTCCGGGCCGCGACCGGCTGGGCGGACTCGGGCGCGGGGGCGTCGACGAGTTCGCCGCCTACCCGCAGCTTCAGCGGCCGGCGCAGGTCACGGGCCCCGTACACGAGGTCCGGGCGTACGGCGATGACGGCACCGATGGTCAGCGCGGTGATCGCGGCCTCGCCGATGCCGATCAGCAGGTGGACGCCGACCATGGCGGTGGCGACCTTGCCGATCGAGACGTCCGTGGTGCCGCCGATCCAGAACAGCAGCGTGAACGCGAGGGCCGCGGCCGGCACGGACACGATCGCGGCGACGAAGGAGGCGGCGGTGATCGAGCGCCGGGTCTTCGGCAGGACCTTCACCAGGCCGCGGAAGACGACGTAGGCCACGACGACGCCGACGATCGCCATGTTGGTGATGTTCACGCCGAGCGCGGTGAGGCCGCCGTCCGCGAAGAGGATGCCCTGCATCAGCAGGACGACGGAGATGCACAACGCGCCGGTGTAGGGGCCGACGAGGATCGCGGCGAGGGCGCCGCCGAGCAGATGGCCGCTGGTCCCGGCCGCCACGGGGAAGTTCAGCATCTGCACCGCGAAGATGAACGCGGCCACCAGGCCGGCCAGCGGCGCCGTCCGCTCGTCGAGCTCACGGCGCGCGCCGCGCAGGCTCACGGCGACCGCGGCCGCGGCGACCACTCCGGTCACGGCGGAGGTCGGGGCGTCTATGAATCCGTCAGGTACATGCACCTTTTGATGATAGTGGCTTGATGCGAACGGTTCGCAAGAGCGCGAGCCTTGCGTATCGCACGTGTGATATACGCCGGTCCCGACGGGCGGTTCCCGGAAGATATGCGACATTGGAGGGGGAGCGAAGGCACAGCTTTCGCACAGGTCACGCAGTGTGAGAGGGCCGTCCGATGTCTGTAGTCGAACAGTACGCCCGAGCCCACATCGTCACGGACGCGGACCTCCTCGCGGAGGAGCAGGACGCCGTTCCGGTCATCCTGCGCTATGACCCCGACATCGATCCGCGCTCGGTGCGCATCCGGTTGCCCGGGCGCGAGGCCCACGAGTACACCTTCTCGCGCTCCCTGCTGGAACAGGGACTGCGTGCCCCTGCGGGGAGCGGTGAGATACGGGTATGGCCGTGCGGCCGGGTGCAGGCCGTCGTGGAGTTCCACTCCGCGCAGGGGGTGTCGGTGGTGCAGTTCGAGTCGAAGGCGCTGATGAGGTTTCTGCGGCGGACGTATCTGGCCGCCGCACCCGTCGAACGCGAGGCTCAGCTCAGGCGCTGACGCCCGGCCGAGGTGCTCATTCTCAGCCGCCCAGCTTCAGCAGTTCCGCCACGATCGGCCCGGCCGTCTCGCCGCCGTGACCGCCCGCCTGGACCACGCCCGCCGCCGCCAGGTCGTTCCGGTACGCGGTGAACCAGCCGTTCGGCTTCTTCTGGCCGTCGACCTCCGCCGAGCCCGTCTTCGCGCCGACGTCGCCGGTGACCCCGGACATCGCCTCGGCCGCCGTGCCGTAGGCCGCCGTGTACGCCATCAGCTCGCGCAGCTGGGACAGCGTGGATCCGGACATTGAGCGGGAGGCGGTGGCGAGGGTGCGATTGTCGACCGACGGGGCCACCAGGTAGGGCTGCTTGAAGGTGCCCGTCTTCACGGTCGCCGACACCGACGCCATGTTCAGCGGGTTCATCCGCACGCCGCCCTGGCCGATGAGCGAGGCCGCCATCTGGGCCTGCGACTGGACCGGGACGGCGCCGTCGAAGGTCGGGACGCCGACGGACCAGTTGTTCAGGCCCAGGCCGAAGACCTGCTGGGCCTGCTTGGTCAGGCTGTCGTTGTCCAGCTCGGGGGCCTGGCTGATGAAGGCCGTGTTGCAGGAGCGGGCGAAGCTCGCCTTGAAGGTGCCGCCCTTGATCTCGAACTTGTCGTCGTTCTGGAACTTCCAGTGCCCGTAGGTGAAGTACTTCGGGCAGGGGTGCTGCTCGTCCGCCGACGCGAGGCCCTTCTCGATGAGCAGCGAGGAGGTGATGACCTTCATCGTCGAGCCGGGCGCGAGGGAGCCCTGGAAGGCGGTGTTGAAGCCGTGCGAGGAGTTCGCGAGGGCCAGGATCTCGCCGGTCGAGGGACGCAGGACGACGACCGACGCCTTGGACTTCGCGGCCACCTGCTTCTCCGCGGCCGCCTGCATCGCCGGGCTCAGCGTCGTCTTCACCGTGCCCGGGGTGCCCTTGCTCAGCTCCAGCAGGGTCTTGTCGGACAGCTCGGCCTTCTGGGACTCCTTGCCCCGGATCACCTGGAGCTCGACGCCCGCCTTGCCGCCGGCCTTGTCGCCGTACTTCTCGCGCAGCCCGTCCAGGACCGAGCCCAGCGACGGGTACTTGTCCTCGGTGATCTCGCCGCCGTCCCGGTCGAGGGCCTTGACCGGCGGGGTGCCGGACTCGGCGGTGACGAGGGTGTCGCCGTCCTTCAGGTCGGGGTGGACGATCGCCGAGTGCCACTCCACGAGCGGCTTGCCGTCCTCGGCCCGCCGTACGACCGTCAGCGAACTGTCGTACGCCAGCGGCTTGGTGGTGCCCTTGTAGGAGACGGTCCCCTTCACGGAGAAGGGGACCTTGTCGCCGGTGCGGGCGCCGGCGGTGAGGGTGACGTCCTTGATGTGGGCGTCCTTGGTGTAGCCGGTCAGCAGGGTCTTGGCGGCCGTGGTGTCGTCCGTGGCGGCGGACGCCTCGGTGACCCGGCCCTGCTGCCAGGCGCTGAGGAACTCGCGGGCCGCGGACGTGACCTCGGTCGCCGACAGGGGGCCGGTCTTGACGTCCTTCGCCTTGTCGTCGGCGCTGGCCGACGTCGACTGCGTACGGCTGTCGGCGACGGCCCCGCCGCCGAACAGCGCGTAGGCGCCGAACCCGGCGCCGCCGACGACCACGGCGATCATCCCGCCGAGCACGGCGGGGTTGGTCTTCCGTCGCTCAGCGACGCGCCCTCTGTTGCCCACTGCTTTCCGTTCCCTCGCGTATTCCAGGGGCCCCCGCCGCCCCGCCGACCTGAGAGCCTGTGAACGGACCCCCGCCTGCGCTGCGGCGTCCGCAGGCTCTCCCGCATACCAACGACGAGGACCACCCTAGAGTCCCGTGCCCCGGGGGTTCAGTTCAGCCGGACGCTCGTAGCACGTCTGCGACAATCGGGCCCGCCGCGTCGCTGCCGTGGCCGCCCTGCTGGGCCATGGCCGCGGCCGCCACGTCATTGCGGAATCCGGTGAACCAGCTGTCCGAGGTGGCCTCTCCGTCGACCTCGGCGGAACCGGTCTTGGCGCCGATGTCACCGCTCAGCCCGGACATGACCTGCACGGCGGTGCCCTGGGCCGAGGTCGCGGTCAGCCGCATCATCTGCTTCAGCTGGGCGACGGTGCTCGCCCGCAGGCCGTCGGCGGTGGCGAACGGCCGGTCGTCGAGGTCGCGCGCGACCAGATACGGCTGCCGGAAGGTGCCCGTGATCGCTGTGGCCGTCACCGACGCCATGTTCAGCGGGTTCATCTGGACCTGGCCCTGGCCGATGGCGTTGGCCGCGCGGTCCGGGCCGGTGGAGGCGGGGACGTTGCCGTCGAAGGAGGTGATGCCGGTCTTCCAGTCGCCGCCGAGCCCGAACCGCTGCTCGGCCTCCGCCGTCAGCGAGGCGTCCGAGAGCGGCTTCTCGTCGACGAGCTTGATGAAGGCCGTGTTGCAGGAGCGCATGAAGCCGGCCGCGAGGGTGGCGCTCGCGCTCTCGTCCGGCTTCATGCCGGTGAGGTTCTTGAAGGTCTGGCTCTGCCAGGTCGCCGTGTCCGGGCAGGGCGCGGGCCCGTTCATCGTGGTCACGCCGTTGTCGATGAGCATCGCCGCGGTGATGATCTTCATGGTGGAGCCGGGCGGGACGGTTCCCTCGAAGGCCGCGTTGAAGGCGTCGCCACGATGGTTGGCCACCGCCAGCACCTCGCCGGTGCTCGGCTTGACGGCCACCACCGAGGACTGGGCGTACCGCTTCACCGCCTTCTCGGCCGCCGCCTGCACGCTCGCGCTGAGCGTCGTCTCCAGCTTGCCGGGCTTGCCCTTGGCGAGGGTCAGCAGCGAGGTGTCCGGCGACTCGTCGGCGTGCCGGATCGCCAGCTCGATGCCGGGGGTACCGCCCGCCTTGCTGCCGTATCTGTCGCGCAGGGTGTCCAGGACCGGGCCGAGGGAGGGGTACTTCTCCTTCGTCAGCACGGTGCCGTCGCGGTCCACGGCCTCGATGGGCGGGGCCGAGGCCTCGCCGGTGACGAGCCTGTCGTCCTTCTTCAGCTGCGGGTGGATCACGGTCGGCTGCCAGTCGACGAGGGCCCGGCCGGTGGTGATGCCGCGCACCACCTTGAGCTCGCTCTTGTAGGTGAGCGGCTTGGACTTGCCGTCGTAGGTGACCTTCGCCTTCACGGTGAAGGGCACGGTGGCGCCGGTAGCCCTGCCGGGCGTGATCTCCACCCCGGTGATGTGCGCGCCCTCGCTGAAGGACGTCAGCACCGGCCCGGCCGCCGCGTCGTTGTTCGTGTACGCCGCCGCCTGGGCCGCCTCCCCCTTCTCCCAGGCCGCGAAGAACTTGGCCGTGGTCTCCTCGACCTCCTCGGCGCTCGGCGGCCCGGACCGCACCGGCGCCGGCCCTCCCTGGCCGGTCGCCCCGCCGCCGTTCAACGCCGACATGATGTTGTACGCGCCGTATCCGGCCCCGCCCACCATCACGGCGAACACGCCGCCTATCACGGCGTTTCTGACCCCCTTGGACATGCGTCCCTCCCCGTTTTCGTCCACCGAACTGTAAGTGGCGTGGGGGATAAGTGGGGGAGCTGTTTTCTTTTGTTGACCGAATGAACGTCCGATTCGTTGCCCTAGACCCAGGTGTCCAGCCACATCCGGGACCGCCAGCTGTCTATCGGGATCGCCGTGCCCGTGTAGAGGGGCCAGAAGTAGATGAAGTTCCAGGCGATCAGCAGCACCAGGACGCCCGCGCCCGTGGCGCCGGCCACCCGGCGGGTGTCGCCCGAGCCCGGTGGGCCGATGATCGCACCCAGGAGCATGGCCACGGCCAGGCAGAGGAAGGGCAGGAAGACCACGGCGTAGAAGAAGAAGATGGTGCGTTCCTGGTAGAGGAACCAGGGCAGGTAACCGGCCACGACGCCGCAGGCGACGGCCCCGGCCCGCCAGTCGCGGCGGAAGGCCCAGCGCCACAGGACGTACAGGACCGCGAACGCGGCCACCCACCACAGCAGCGGGGTGCCGAGCGCCAGCACCTCGCGCGCGCACTTCTCGCCCGCGTCGGCGGGGCAGCCGTCCTTGCCGGGCGCGGGGGACTCGTAGAAGTACGACACCGGGCGGCCGACGACGAGCCAGCTCCACGGGTTGGACTCGTAGGTGTGCGGCGACGACAGGCCGACGTGGAACTCGTACACCTGGGACTCGTAGTGCCACAGGCTCAGCCACCAGTCGGGGAACAGCCACGACCAGCTGCTGCCGCGGCCGTCGGCGCCCGCCCAGTCGCGGTAGTAACCGCCGGTGCCGTCGGTCGGGGAGAGGATCCAGCCGGTCCACGACGCGATGTAGGTGACGATCGCCACCGGCACGGTCGCCAGGAAGGCGAGGCCCAGGTCGCGCTTGAGCACCGCGGTGTAGGGGCGGCGGGCACCGGCGACCTTGCGGGCGCCGACGTCCCAGAGCACGGTCATCAGACCGAAGGCGACCAGGAAGTACAGGCCGTTCCACTTGGTGCCGATGGCCAGGCCCAGCATCAGGCCGGCCAGCCAGCGATAGGGACGCCAGCCCAGCCGCAGGGTCTCGGCGACGTCCGCGTCGGGGCGGACCCGGCCGTCGGGGTCGGCCGGCAGCGCGGCGGCGAGTCTGGCGCGGGCCCGGTCCCGGTCGAGGACGAGGCAGCCGAACGCCGCCAGCACGAAGAACATCAGCACCCCGTCGAGCAGCGAGGTGCGCGCCATCACGAAGGCCAGCCCGTCCACCGCCATCAGCGTGCCGGCGAGGCAGCCGAGGAAGGTCGAGCGGAAGACACGACGGCCGATGCGGCACAGCATCAGCACGGCCAGGGTGCCCAGCAGCGCCGTCATGAACCGCCAGCCGAACGGGTTGAACCCGAAGATGAGCTCGCCCAGCCCGATGACGTACTTGCCGACCGGCGGATGGACGACGTACGCCGCGTCCGTCGGGATCTTGACCTGGCTGCCGATGTCGAGGATCAGGTCGTTGGCGTTCTTGTCCCAGTTGACCTCGAAACCGCGGTGGACCAGCGCCCAGGCGTCCTTGGCGTAGTACGTCTCGTCGAATATCACCGCCTTGGGGCTGCCCAGGTTCCAGAACCGCAGCACCCCGGCGAGCAGCGTCACCAGCAGCGGACCGATCCAGCCCGACCAGCGCGCGATCCGCTCGGCGAGCGGGCGCGGTACGCCGAGGAACTGCCACATCCGCGGGCTGGGCTGGACGTACGGCGGCACGAGCCGGTCGCGGACGTCGCTCCGGGGCGCCGCCGTGTAGCCGAATCGGCGCAGCCGCTGCTGCCACGACGGCCGCTGCTCGTGGGTCGCCTGGCCCTGCCGGGTGTCCGTGGAGGACGCGGTACTGGTCACCGCGCCATCGTAGGGAACACGTCTGTGACAGTCGCGCGGATGCGCCCTGCGAGGATGGAAACGTGACAGGAACCCTTGTTTTGGCAGGCACCCCCATCGGCGACGTCAAGGACGCCCCACCGCGGCTGGTCGAGGAACTCGCCGGCGCGGACGTGATCGCCGCCGAGGACACGCGCCGGCTCAAGCGCCTCACCCAGGCGCTGGACGTGCAGCCGACGGGGCGGGTCGTGTCGTACTTCGAGGGGAACGAGGCCGCGCGGACACCCGAGCTGGTCGAGGCCCTGCTGGCGGGCTCGCGGGTGCTGCTGGTGACGGACGCCGGGATGCCGTCCGTGTCCGACCCCGGGTACCGGCTGGTCGCGGCCGCGGTGGACAAGGACGTCAAGGTCACCGCGGTGCCGGGGCCGTCCGCCGTGCTGACCGCGCTCGCCCTGTCGGGGCTGCCCGTCGACCGGTTCTGCTTCGAGGGGTTCCTGCCGCGCAAGGCCGGCGAGCGGCTGTCGCGGCTCAGGGAGGTGGCCCAGGAGCGGCGGACCCTCGTCTACTTCGAGGCCCCGCACCGCCTCGACGACACCCTCGCCGCGATGGCCGAGGTGCTCGGCGCCGACCGGCGGGCCGCCGTGTGCCGGGAGCTGACCAAGACGTACGAGGAGGTCAAGCGCGGCGGACTCGGGGAGCTCGCGGCCTGGGCGGCCGAGGGAGTGCGCGGGGAGATCACCGTGGTCGTCGAGGGCGCGCCGGACAAGGGCGCCGAGGAGGTCGACGCCGCGGAGCTGGTACGCCGGGTTCGCGTGCGCGAAGAGGCGGGGGAGCGGCGCAAGGAGGCCATCGCGGCGGTGGCGGCGGAGGCCGGGCTGCCGAAGCGGGAGGTCTTCGACGCCGTGGTGGCGGCCAAGAACGCGGGGGCGTGAAACGCCGTGTGAGCAGGGCGTATATCGCATGAGCGCGCGCCCCATGCGGGGGTAAAGGGAGCCGGGCCTTTCGGCAAGGAACGTCCAAGTCGCCCCCAACAGTGGACAGATGGCGTGCGTTCGCTCCTGCGGAGGAGTCCACTGGGTGGTGGGACGCAACCCGTCCCACCAGCGGACCACAGGAGCTGGCATGAGCGAGATCACCGGACACACTGGCCTTCGCAACGGTGCGACCGCCGTCGTCAACGAGTCGTACTCCTTCGCCTGCATGCGTTGCGGGCACGGCTGGGAGCAGTCGTACGAAATAGAGCACCACATAGACGGCGAAGGCCGTGAGTTCGTGATGTACGTGGCCGACGGCCAGGTCGTGCCGTCGCCCCTGAGCCGGCCCACGTGCCCCAACTGCGACAACCACCTCGTCCGGATCATGCGTCCGGGGCGGGTCTCGTCGGTGCGCGACGCGGTGCACCAGCAGCGCCGGGTGCCGCCGGCCGGTCCCGTGGAGGTGCCGGGCGTGCCGTCGAACGGTGCGGCGTCCAAGGAGGACCACCACTGGCACCTCTCCGACCTCCTGCACGTCTTCCACCGCAAGGCGAGCTGAGCCCGGCGCCGGCGCGCAAGGCCGACCCGTTCGACGGCATGCTCCTTTCGTAGGATCGGGGCATGCCTTCGAACACCCCCGACAAGCACGCCGCCCCGCCGCTCCCGGAGCCGCTCCGGGTGCCGGTCGCCGACTCGCACACCCACCTCGACATGCAGTCCGGCACGGTGGACGAGGCTCTGGCCAAGGCGGCGTCCGTCGGGGTGACGACGGTCGTGCAGGTGGGCTGCGACGTACGCGGCTCCCAGTGGGCGGCCGAGACGGCGGCGCGGTACGACGCCGTGCACGCGACCGTCGCCCTGCACCCGAACGAGGCGCCGCGCATCGTGCACGGGGACCCCGACGGCTGGTCGCGGCAGGGGGCGCGCGAGCCCGGGGGCGCGCGGGCGCTCGACGAGGCGCTCGCGGAGATCGACCGCCTCGCCGCGCTCCCGCAGGTCAAGGGCGTCGGCGAGACCGGCCTCGACCACTTCCGCACCGGGCCCGAGGGCAAGGAGGCGCAGGAGGCGTCCTTCCGCGCCCACATCGAGATCGCCAAGCGGCACGGCAAGGCCCTGGTCATCCACGACCGCGAGGCCCACGCGGACGTGCTGCGGGTGCTGAAGGAGGAGGGCGCCCCCGAGCGGACCGTCTTCCACTGCTACTCCGGCGACGCCGAGATGGCCGAGGTGTGCGCCCGCGCGGGCTACTACATGTCCTTCGCGGGCAACGTCACCTTCAAGAACGCCCAGAATCTGCGGGACGCGGTGGCGGTGGCCCCGCTGGAGCTGCTCCTCGTGGAGACCGACGCGCCCTTCCTCACGCCGGCGCCGTACCGCGGACGGCCCAACGCGCCGTATCTCATTCCGATCACGGTGCGCGCCATGGCCGCCGTCCGGGGGATCGACGAGGACGCGCTGGCGACGGCCCTCGGGGCGAACACGGCACATGCCTTCGGCTACTGACGGATAACCGCCGCATAACGCTCGCAGGGGTACACCTCCGACTTGTCGCGACTGTCGGTAGTCGCGTCGCTTTGGAGAGTTTTCACCGCTCCGCTAGGTTCTGGGGGCCCTGAAACGGACCCCTCCGCTGGAGCGTGTCGTCGTGAGCAACGCGCAGTACGAGACGTATGGCCCGAGCCCGGCCCACCGGCCCCCGGGGTACGGCGGCTTCGACCCGCACAGCGTCCAGACGCTGGCGTACGGCGTTGCGGGCGGGCCGGCGACGCATCCGACGCGGACGGACACGTACAGACCCGCGTACGAGGGGTACGAAGGGTACGGCGGCTACGAGGGATACGAAGGGCGTGACCCGTACGGCGCCCGCGAGGACACCTACCGGCCCGCCTACGAGGAGCCCGAGACGGCGTACGAGCCCGTGGTGCGCCCCCGCAGCGGCCGGCGCGCCGCGCACCGGCGCAGGGCGCGGCTCGCCGAGCGGGGCGACGGACCCATGCGCCGGCTCGTCCCGCAGGCCCTGGTCGTGGCCTTCCTCGCGGGCGGCACGAGCGCCTTCGTCGCCAAGGACAAGGCGATCGAGCTGAACGTCGACGGCAAGCCGCGCACCCTGCACACCTTCGCCGACGACGTCACCGAACTCCTCCACGAGGAGGGCGTCGAGGTGGGTGCGCACGACGCCGTGGCACCCGCCGCCGACGCGGCCCTCACCAGCGGTGACGAGATCGCGGTGCGCTACGGGCGGCCCGTGCGGCTCACCCTCGACGGGCAGCGGCGCGAGGTGTGGACGACGGAGCGGACGGTGGAGGCGGCGCTGCGGCAGATCGGAGTGCGCGCGGAGGGGGCGTACGTCTCCACGTCGCGCTCCCGGCGCATCGGGCGTGAGGGGCTCACGCTGGACGTGCGGACCGAACGCGCCGTGACAATCATGGCGGACGGCCGGGCACGCACCATCCGCACCAACGCCGCGACCGTGGGCGAGGTCGTGCGGCAGGCGGGCATCACGCTGCGCGGACAGGACACCACCTCCGTCCCCCAGGACAGCTTCCCGCGCGACGGGCAGGCGGTCACGGTCCTGCGGATCACCGGCCGCAAGGAGATCCACGACGAGGCGATCCAGTTCGCCGTGCAGCGGGTCGAGGACCCCTCGGTGTTCAAGGGCACGGAGGTCGTCGAGCGGGCGGGCCGGCTGGGCCTGCGCCGGGTCACGTACTCCCTGCGCACGGTCAACGGCGTCAAACAGAAGCCACGGCGGATCAGGTCCGAGGTGGTGCGCGAGCCGCAGACCCAGGTGGTGAAGGTCGGGACCAAGCCGCTGCCGACGTCCGTGCGCGCCGCCGGAGGGCTGAACTGGGACGGGCTGGCGGCCTGCGAGTCCGGGGGGCGGCCGGACGCCGTGGACTCCTCGGGGAACTACGGCGGGCTGTACCAGTTCGACACCCAGACCTGGCGGAACCTCGGCGGCAAGGGCCGCCCGCAGGACGCCCCGGCGGAGGAACAGACGATGCGGGCGAAGAAGCTGTACGTGCGGCAGGGGGCCAGTCCCTGGCCGCACTGCGGGGAGCGGTTGCACGGGTGAGTCACGCGGGCGGGGTCGGCCACGGGCGGACGAGTGCGGCCCGTGGCGACCCGTACCCTTGTGGCCGTGAGCAGCAGCCCCACCCCCGACGCCCTTCTGGGCCCCGCCGACGTCCGTGAACTGGCGGCCGCCCTCGGTGTGCGCCCCACCAAGCAGCGTGGCCAGAACTTCGTGATCGACGCGAACACGGTCCGCCGTATCGTCCGCACCGCGCAGGTCCGCCCCGACGACGTGGTGGTGGAGGTCGGCCCGGGACTCGGCTCCCTCACGCTCGCCCTGCTGGAGGTGGCCGACCGCGTCACCGCCGTCGAGATCGACGACGTCCTGGCCGCCGCGCTGCCCGCCACCATCGCGGCCCGCATGCCCGAGCGCGCCGGCCGTTTCGCGCTGGTGCACTCCGACGCGATGCACGTCACGCAGCTCCCGGGCCCGCCGCCCACCGCGCTGGTCGCGAACCTCCCCTACAACGTGGCCGTCCCGGTCCTCCTCCACATGCTCGCCACCTTCCCGAGCATCGAGCGCACCCTCGTCATGGTGCAGTCCGAGGTCGCCGACCGCCTCGCCGCCGCACCCGGCTCCAAGGTGTACGGCGTGCCGTCCGTGAAGGCCAACTGGTACGCCGAGGTCAAGCGGGCCGGAGCCATCGGGCGCAATGTCTTCTGGCCCGCCCCCAACGTCGACAGCGGGCTCGTCGCCCTGACCCGGCGCACCGAGCCGATCAAGACCACCGCCGCCAAGCGCGAGGTCTTCGCCGTCGTCGACGCCGCCTTCGCCCAGCGCCGCAAGACGCTGCGCGCCGCGCTCGCCGGATGGGCGGGCTCGGCCGCCGCCGCCGAGGCCGCCCTCGTCGCGGCCGGCGTCTCCCCGCAGGCCCGCGGAGAGGCCCTGACGGTCGAGGAGTTCGCGCGCATCGCGGAGCACAAGGAAGCCGCCACCCGGTCCGCCGCCCGGCACGAGGAGTCCGAGTAAGTGAGCGCGAGCGTCGCCGTCCGCGTCCCCGCCAAGGTCAACGTCCAGCTCGCGGTCGGCGCCGCCCGCCCCGACGGCTTCCACGACCTGGCCAACGTCTTCCTGGCCGTCGGCCTCTACGACGAGGTCACCGTGACCCCGGCCGACGAACTCCGGGTCACCTGCGAGGGGCCGGACGCCGACCAGGTCCCCCTCGACCGTACGAACCTGGCCGCGCGGGCGGCGATCGTCCTCGCCGAGCGCCGGGGTCTCGAACCGGCCGTCCATATCCACATCGCCAAGGACATCCCGGTCGCCGGTGGCATGGCGGGCGGCAGCGCGGACGGCGCGGGTGCGCTGCTGGCCTGCGACGCGCTGTGGGGGACGGGCGCCTCCCGCGAGGAACTTCTCGGCATCTGCGCCGAGTTGGGCAGCGACGTGCCGTTCAGCCTGGTCGGCGGGGCGGCTTTGGGTACCGGGCGAGGCGAGAAGCTGCGCGTGCTCGACATGGGCGGCGTCTTCCACTGGGTGTTCGCGATGGCCGGCCGGGGGCTGTCCACCCCCGCCGTCTTCCGGGAGTTCGACCGGCTCGGCGAGGGCACGGTCATCCCCGAGCCCGTCGCCTCCCAGCCTCTCCTCGACGCCCTCGCCAAGGGCGACCCCGACGCGCTCGCCGCCGCCGTCTCCAACGACCTCCAGCCCGCCGCCCTCTCCCTCTTCCCGGAGCTCGCCGACACCCTCGCCGCGGGCCGTGCCGCCGGTGCGCTCACCGCGCTGGTCTCCGGCTCGGGCCCGACGACGGCGTTCCTCGCCCGCGACCCCGAGTCGGCGGCGAAGGTGGCCGAGACCCTGCGGACGTCCGGCACCTGCCGCGCGGTGCGCACGGCGTCGGGGCCCGCGCCGGGCGCCACCGTCGTGCGGATCACCGGAGCGTGACGCCGTACTCACAAGTAGGCGTTCTTTGCCCGATCTCCACACGAATGTACTGCGCTCGCAGTACACGTGGGGCGGGTGGGACCGTTAGGGTCGCTTGACGTTTCAACTGCCGGGCCGTGTCTGTCCCGTGTCCGGCCCCCCACCGTCAAGTGCACTTCTGGAAGGGGACACTTCCGTGTCCGAATCCCCCACCCCAGCCCAGCCGTCTCACCGTAGAAAGCGCTCGCTGTCTCGTCGTGGCGTGATCGCCGCGGGCGGTGCCGTGGCCGCCGGAGCCGCGATCACGCCGATGGTGTTCGCGGCCACCGACTCCGGCGAGAGCGACAACTCCGCGTCCGGCTCCGGCGATTCCGGTACGACGCCGGAGAAGTTTCCCGCCACCCGGACCGAGGCCGCCACCGGCACCGGCGCCGCCACCACCGCCTTCGCCGCCTCCTACGTCGGGGTGCGCTGGTCCGGCGCGGAGACGGGCGCCGCCATCCGGCTCGCGGACGGCGGCTGGCAGAACCTGCACCGCGGCTGCGCGACGGTCGAGAACGGCGGCACGGCCCTGGTCGCGGCCGGCAACGCCACCGCGTACGAGGTCAAGGCCCCGAGCGGCATCGAGGGCGTGCGCTCCCTCGCGATCGACACCACCGACGGCCCGAACCGCACCGTGCAGGTGCCGAGCGAGCCCACGCGCGTGCGTGGCGTCCGCTACCTCTCGCGCGCCGCCTGGGGCGCCGACGAGTCCAAGCGGTTCAAGCCGGACGGCTCGGTGAACTCGCCCGAGACGTACTACCCGCTCCAGATGATCACGGTCCACCACACCGCGACGCCGAACGACGACCCCGACCCGGCCGCGACGGTACGCGCGATCTACGAGTACCACGCGATCACCAACGACTGGGGCGACATCGGCTACCACTTCCTCATCGACGAGGCGGGCAACGTCTACGAGGGCCGCTACTCCGGCGACGACGGCATCCCCGCCTTCAACCCGGACGGCGACCTCGTCACCGGCTTCCACTCCGTCGGCTACAACTCCGGCGCCCTCGGCATCGCCCTGATCGGCAACCTCGACACCCAGGCCCCGACGGACGCGGCCAAGGCCTCCCTGATCCGCCTGATCAAGGTGATCGCCCGGTTCAAGGGCCTGGACCCGCAGGCCCAGGTCACCTACACCAACCCGGTCAACGGCACCAAGAAGGACACCAACACGGTCGGCGGTCACCGCGACTACTTCGACACCGAGTGCCCCGGCCAGATCATGTACGACCTCCTCGGCGAGGTCCGCGCGGCGGCCGCCCGCCGCTGACGCCGAGACGGCACGGCACACCGGTACGCCCCGGGGACACGGGGGATCCCCGGGGCGCACCCGTGCCCGGAAATCCCCGCGGTGCCGGGCCGTCGGTGGGCGCGACTACCCTGGAGGGTCGATCGTCCCCCTGGGCAGGAGAGAAATGGCCGTCAACCTGGTCAATGTCGAGAACGTCAGCAAGGTGTACGGCACCCGTGCCCTGCTCGACGGTGTGTCGCTCGGCGTCTCCGAGGGGGATCGCATCGGAGTCGTCGGGCGCAACGGCGACGGCAAGACGACGCTGATCCGGATGCTGGCCAAGCTGGAGGAGGCCGACACCGGCCGGGTCACCCACTCCGGCGGACTGCGGCTCGGCGTGCTCACCCAGCACGACTCGCTCGACCCCGAGGCCACCGTCCGGCACGAGGTCATCCGGGACATGGCCGACCACGAGTGGGCCGGGAACGCCAAGGTCAGGGACGTACTCACCGGGCTCTTCGGCGGCCTCGACCTGCCCGGCTTCCCGCAGGGCCTCGACACCGTCATCGGCCCGCTCTCCGGTGGCGAGCGGCGGCGGATCGCGCTCGCCAAGCTGCTCATCGAGGAACAGGACCTGATCGTCCTCGACGAGCCCACCAACCACCTCGACGTCGAGGGCATCGCCTGGCTCGCCCAGCACCTGCGCGAGCGGCGCTCCGGCCTCGTCTGCGTCACCCACGACCGCTGGTTCCTCGACCAGGTCTGCACCCGCATGTGGGACGTCCAGCGCGGCGCCGTCTACGAGTACGAGGGCGGCTACTCCGACTACGTCTTCGCCCGCGCCGAGCGCGAGCGCATCGCCGCCACCGAAGAGGTCAAGCGGCAGAACCTGGTCCGCAAGGAGCTCGCCTGGCTGCGCCGCGGCGCCCCCGCGCGGACGTCCAAGCCGCGTTTCCGGGTCGAGGCCGCCAACGAGCTCATCAAGGACGTGCCGCCGCCCCGGGACAGCAGCGAGCTGATGAAGTTCGCCTCGTCCCGGCTCGGCAAGACCGTCTTCGACCTGGAGGACATCACCGTCCAGGCCGGCCCCAAGGTGCTGCTCAAGCATGTGACATGGCAGCTCGGCCCCGGCGACCGGATCGGCCTCGTCGGTGTCAACGGCGCCGGGAAGACCTCCCTTCTGCGGGCGATGGCCGAGGCGGCCCGGACGGACGGCGAGACCCAGCCCACCGGCGGCCGCATCGCCGTCGGCAAGACCGTCAAACTCGCCTACCTCTCCCAGGAGGTCGACGAACTCGACCCGAACTGGCGGGTGCTGGAGGCCGTGCAGGCGGTGCGCGAGCGCGTCGACCTCGGCAAGGGGCGCGAGATGACCGCCGGTCAGCTGTGCGAGACGTTCGGGTTCGGCAAGGAGAAGCAGTGGACGCCGGTCGGGGACCTGTCCGGCGGTGAGCGGCGGCGGCTCCAGCTGCTGCGGCTGCTCATGGACGAGCCCAACGTCCTCTTCCTCGACGAGCCCACCAACGACCTCGACATCGAGACCCTCACCCAGTTGGAGGACGTCCTCGACGGCTGGCCGGGCTCGATGATCGTCATCTCCCACGACCGGTTCTTCATCGAGCGCACCACCGACCGGGTGTTCGCCCTGCTCGGCGACGCCACCCTGCGGATGCTGCCGCGCGGCATCGAGGAGTACCTGGAGCGCCGGCACCGGATGGAGGCGCAGGTCGCCGCCGCCGCGACCTCCGGTCCGGGGGCGGAGAAGGTCGTGCCGGAGAAGAGCGCGGCCGATGTGCGGGCCGCGAAGAAGGAGTTGCAGCGGATCGAGCGGCAGCTCGACAAGCTCTCCGAGCGGGAGAGCGGGCTGCATGCGCGGATCGCCGAGAACGCCACGGACTTTGCGAAGGTCGCCGAACTCGACGCGGAGTTGCGGGACTTGGCGGGGCAGCGGGATGAGCTGGAGATGCGCTGGCTGGAGCTTGCGGAAGGCGCGTAGCGGTTCACGGGGCGACTACGGAAGCGTCGCTGGGGGGCTGTTGTCGTGTGCGGCGCCGTCGTGGCTGGTCGCGCAGTTCCCCGCGCCCCTTCACCGGGGCGCTGCGCGCCTCTGGTGAAGGGGGCGTGAAGGCGGATAACGGGGGCATCACGGGGCGGTCCTCCCTTGGGAACAGGGGCTGATACGGCCCGGTGCGCTGTCGGTGGCGGGTGATAGAAAGAGCCGTCTGAGAACAGTCTGAGAACCGTCGGTGTGGCGGAAACGTGACGGCACAGGACGTGGCACCACACCGGTCACAAGGGGGAACCGCTCATGAGCCAGCCGCCCAACCAGCCGCCCCAGGGCGGTTTCGGCGCACCGCAGGACCCGCGGCAGGGTGGCTTCGGCGCACCGCAGCCGCCGCAGGACGCCCCGCAGACCCCGCCCCCGCCGCCGCAGGGTCCGCCCCAGACGCCGCCGCCCCCGCAGGGCCCGCCGCCCGGTGCCCCGCAGCCCGGCTACGGCTACCCGCAGCAGCCCGGCCCGTACGGCCAGCCGCCGCAGCAGCCGGGGCCGTACGGCTATCCGCAGCAGCCCGGCCCTTACGCTCAGCAGCCCGCCCAGGGTTACGGCTACCCGCCCCAGCCGCAGTACCCGGGCGCCCCGCAGCCCGGCTCGCGCAACCCCTTCAAGGGCAAGCCCGCCCTCGCCGTCGGTGCGGCGGTCGCGGCGCTGGCGGTCATCGGCGGCACCGTGTTCGCGGTGACCCGCGGTGGCGACGACGACCCGAAGAAGCCGGTCGCCCAGGAGAGCGGCGACTCGAAGAACACCGGTTCCCCGACCGACGACCCCGACAACGGCGGTGGCGGTGGCGGTGGAGCCGACCCGGAGAACCTCAACGGAGGCCGTGAGTCCGGCGACTCAAGGGTGCTCTGGTACAAGGAAGCGCCCGACGCGCCCGGCTCCGGCGCCGACGCCCCCGGCATGTGGATCACCGACAAGACCGCGGTGAAGGCCGCCTACAAGCAGGTCTTCGCCTACAACGTCGGTGACGGCGAAGCCACTTGGGACCCGATCTCCTTCCCCGAGAAGATCTGCGCGGTCACCCCGCAGAAGTCCGCCGACGACAAGGTCGTCGTCGCGTACATGAGCGGCGGCAGCGACCGCGCCAAGTGCACCCAGCTCCAGCAGATCGACCTCAACACCGGCGCCAAGGGCTGGAAGGCCGAGGTCGCCCAGGGCGCGCTGTTCGACAGCACGCTCGACGTCGAACTGTCCATCACCGGCAAGACGCTGCTGGTGGCCCGCTCCCAGTCCGGCACCGCGTACGACATCAACAGCGGCGAGAAGCTGTGGGACAAGAAGCGGTACGGCGACGCCTGCTTCCCGGACGCCTTCGCGGGCGGCGAGAAGCTGATCGCCGTGGCGGGCTGCAACGCCAGCCGCAGCAACGAGCACGACGAGGTGCAGGAACTCGACCCGGCGACCGGCAAGGCCAAGTGGACCTGGCAGTTCGCCAACGGCTGGAAGGTCGCGCGCGTCTTCTCCGTCGACCCGTTGGTCATCTACAGCACCAACAAGGACAAGAAGCAGTGGAACATCTCCACCTTCGGTGCCGACGGCAAGCGGCGCTCGCAGGTCGACGTGCCCCTGGAGATCGGCGCCCAGTGCGGCTGGGCCATCCTCCAGCGTGACCTCCAGGGCTGCACCGGCGTGGCCGCCGACGCCGACACCCTCTACATGCCGACCAAGGCCGTCACGGGCCCCAACGAGATCGTCGCGATCAACCTCGCCAACGGCAAGGAGAAGTGGCGCGTGAAGTCCCCGGCGGACGAGTCGATGCTGCCGATCAAGGTCGAGGACGGCAAGCTCATCGCCTACGTCGAGCCGTCGTACGACGCGGGCGGCCAGGTCGTGTCCATCCCGGTCAGCGGCAGCAGCCCCCAGCCGACGAAGCTGCTGCAGAACCCGGCGAGCGCGTCGGACGTCGAGCGAGGCTTCTTCACCAAGGCGTTCGACTGGGCCGACGGTCGCTTCTACCTCTCCAGCACCCGGCTGAACGGCAACGACGCCGCCAAGGAGAAGTTGATTCTCGTCTTCGGCAAGTGAGGCGTGCCCCGCACATCCCCCTCGCTGCCGCCCCTTTCGTCCCCCTCCCCTGAGGTACCCACGCCATGACCCAGCCGCCGCCTCCGCCGCCGAACCAGCCCCCGCAGGGCGGGTTCGGCCCGCCACAGGACCAGCCGCCCCAGCAGCCGGGGAGCGGCGGCTTCGGCCCGCCTCAGACCCCGCCGCCGCCCCAGGCCCCGCCCCCGCAGGGCCCGCCGGCCGGCTACGGCTACCCGCAGGCGCCCCAGGCGCCCCAAGCCCCGCAGACCCCTCCGGGCGGCTACGGCTACCCCGGCCAGCAGCCGTCCGCCCCGTACGGTCAGCCGCAGAACCCCTACGGTCAGCCGCAGGCCCCGTACGGTCAGCCGCAGCCGCCCGGCTACGGCTATCCGCAGCAGACCGTGCCGCTGCACCACCAGGCCGGCGGGCCCGGTGGCGGCGGTGGCAGGTCCAGCTCGCAGCTGGCCGTCATCGTGGCCGCGGCCGTCGTGGTGATCGCGCTGATCATCGGCGGTGGCGTGTGGTACGCCAAGTCCGGTGACGCCGGCAAGGACGACACCGCCGGCTCCAGCGGCGGCACCAGTGGCGGTTCGGACGGCGAGGGCGGCGGCGCGGGCGGCGACACCCCCGACGGCACCGAGAAGGTGCCCTCCGACACCAACTCCTCCGTCCTCTTCCAGGTCCCCGCGCCCAAGGTCGAGGACGACACCAGTGTCGTCGTGTCCGGCTCGTGGCTGACCGACAAGGCGTACGTCAAGAGCGGTGTCTCCGAGATCGTCGGCTACGACCCCGACAAGGGCACCAAGCTCTGGACCATCCCACTGCCCGGACCGGTCTGCCAGGCCAGCAAGCACGTCAACGACGACAACCTCACGGCCGTCGCGTTCCAGCCCGGCAAGCCGACCAAGGACAAGCCCTCGTACGGCTGCAGCGAGGTCGCGGCGATCGACCTCGACGCCGGCAAGAAGCTGTGGACCAAGCACGCCGAGGTGGACGGGTCGACGATCCGCTTCGACAACATCACCGTCAGCGGGAACACCGTCGCGGCCGGCGGCACGCGCGGCGGCACCGCCTTCGACATCGAGTCCGGCAAGCAGCTTTGGGTCCCGAAGGCCGACGACGGCTGCTACGACCTCGGGTACGCCGGGGGCGAGAAGCTGGTCACGATCCGCAAGTGCGGCTCCTACCAGCAGCCTCAGCTGCACGTCCTGACGGTCGATCCGAAGTCCGGCTCGGTGATCTCCGAGTACAAGATGGCCGAGGGCGTCGAGTACGCCAGCGTGATCTCCACCGAGCCGCTCGTCGTGGCCGCGGAGGTCGGGGACACGGATTCCATCGGTCTCTCGGACGTCTTCTCGATCGACAACAAGACCGGCAAGCTGCGCATCCGTATCTCCGTGCCGAGCGACCAGTTCGAGGCCCGCTGCTCCGGTGTCACCACGATCGAGCAGTGCAAGGGCGTCGTGGTGGGCAACGACCGGCTCTACGTCGAGACCAAGCAGCACGACGGCAGCCGTGGCTCGTACGGCATGACCAACGAGATCGTCGCCTTCGACCTCGCCACCGGCAAGCAGACCGGCCAGCGCGCGGACGCGGGCGACCGCTACACGATGACACCGCTCCGCATGGACGGCGGCAACCTGATCGCCTACAAGCGGCCGCCGTACGACAAGGGCGGGCAGATCGTGAGCATCGACGGCGGCACGTTCAAGGAGACGAAGCTGCTGGAGAATCCGGCGTCGAGGTCGGTGCGGGATGTGGAGACGCGGTTGTCTCCGCAGTACTCCGAGATCATCTACTCGCAGGGGCGGCTGTACATGTCCGCCGTGTACGCGAGCTCGTCGACGAGTTCGGACATTCGGAAGGTGCATGTGGTCGCGTTCGGCGCGCAGGGCTGAGGTCGGTCGGGGTCAGGTGGCGTTGTCGGTGCGGTGTCGGCGCGCACGGCACCGCCGCTGCCCGCCGCCGCAGCGGGCGAGGTGCCGCCAGGGGAGCACGACCGTGGGAGCCGCGGCATCCGGCCGCGGCGGTCTGGACGCCGACAACATCACAGCAGTGAGAGCCTGGACGACCAAGGAAGGATCATTGCCGGTCGGTGCCCGGAGCGTGCGTCCTACCAGCCACCCGCCGGCTCACCCGTGTCCGGAGTCGCCCGCAATGTGGTGTACCCCCGCCGGGCACACTCCAGAGGCCCCATGTCCCGCACACGTGCTCACGTGACCCCGGCGATGCTGCGGTACGGCCTCTCCTTCACCGGACCCCACCGCACCGCCCTCTTCGGCGACGGCGCGGTGGGCGCCGCCGTCCTGCTGGACCGGCTCGGCGTCCAGCCGCGGGCGGTGGCCTTCCTCGCCAAGGTGGTACGCGGCGGGGCGTCCGGTACGCGGGTGCCGGCGATGAGGCGGCGGCCATGGTGCGTTCGTGGCTGGAGTCCGCGGCCGCTGGAGGCCGTCACCGAACTGCTCGGTCTCCGGCACGTGCACCGCTCTCGGGTGGCGGGGGAGTGAGCGGCGGGCCTGACACCGTCTCGTCGCCCTTGAATGCGGAAAGCAAGAAAATCCGTCGTTCCGGGGCACTTCTCACCGGTAGGGGCGCGCAACGTCGAACAAGCGTGTAGCTTCCGGGAGCAAAGGGCTGGGGAGTCGGGAGGGGGCTCCTTCTGTCCCTGCGGAGGGGTCTTGGGGGACTGGGGGGTTTCTCGATGGGAGTGCGGCTCATGGTGGTCGACGACCACCGATTGCTCGCGGAGGCGTTGGCCTCGGCGTTGAAGCTGAGGGGGCATCGGGTGCTGGCCGCGGCGGCACCGGCCGCGGGGGCGGCGGAGTTGGTGATCACGCGGGCGCCCGAGGTGTGTCTGCTGGGGACTGCTTCGCCCGCGGAGCCGGGGATGTTCGATCCGGTGGTGAAGATCAAGCGGGAGCGGCCGCAGGTGGCTGTCCTGGTGTTGGGGCCGGTGCCGAGCCCTCGCGGGATCGCGGCTGCGTTCGCGGCGGGGGCGTCCGGCTATGTGCGGCATGACGAGCGTATAGAGGGTGTCGAGCGGGCGATCATGAAGGCCCGGGCGGGGGAGGCCGCGGTGGCGCCCTCTCTGCTGCAGGGCGCCTTCAGCGAGTTGCTCGACCCGGCGGCCCAACCTGACGACGAGGGACAGCGGCTGTTGCAGATGCTCACCCCTCGGGAGGTCGAGGTCCTGGTCCGGGTCGCGGACGGTGAGGACACCCGGCTGATCGCCGCGGGGATGGGGATCGCGCCGTCGACCGCGCGTACGCATGTCCAACGGGTGCTGATGAAACTGGGCGTCGGGTCGCGGTTGGAGGCGGCTGCGTTGGCGGCTCGGACGGGGTTGCTGGATCGGGCCGGTCCGGTGGAGCCATGACGCCTGCGGCGGCCCGTCGCGGTGCTCGGACTTGCGCGAGAGCTGCCGCCGTGGCCGGGATCCTCGACGGCACTGCGCAAGAGTGGTGCGTCGTCCCGGGAGACTGCAGCCCGTCCGGCGTTTGAGGACGAGGCCCTTCGGGCCGATGGCGGAGGTCCAGGGGGCGGCAGCCCCCTGGCGGAGTGATGGGACGGGTAGGGGCGGCGGGGGCGAGGGACTCCTGGCTCGCCCCCGCCCGGGGATCAGGGCGTCTGGTCGTCCGTCCTGGGCGGTGGAGGCGGCGCCGTGGGGCGGAGTTTCAGCCAGGCCAGGAAGAAGAGGCCGAGGAGCAGCATCCCCAGCCCGGTCCAGAGGTTGATGTTGACGCCCTCGGCCTTGTCGATCGCCGCGTCGTCGTCCGTGAGACCGGCGATCGTGACGATGACGCCGTAGATCACGAAGAGGCCGCCGATGATCCGCCGGATGTCGAAGAGCCGGGCGGCCGTCTCGGACTTGCCCTCCAGTTCGGTGACCTCGCGCTGGACGTCCTTCTCGGAGTAGCCGGGGTGGTGGGGGTGGTCGGAGTGGTCGGTCATGGTCTCTCAGCCTCCGGTCGTCAGAACGAGAACGAGAACGGGATGTAGCAGGCGGCCGCCAGCACCACCGCGCCCCAACCCAGCAGCGCCGGCTTCCGGTACCACGCGTCGTCCCCCTCGGCCGGCGGCTCGGCCATGCCGGGCGAACGGGTGCCGTAGACCAGCCCCTGGAGATCCTCCGTCGGCTTGGGCGCCGTGAAGAGGGAGACGGCCACCATGACGACCGCGCCGGCCACGAAGCCCGCGATGGCCGAGACGAAGTTCGCGCCCTGGTCGGAGGGGATGCTGATGACGTCCTGCTTGTAGAGGACGAAGTAGTTGATCATCGCGGCCGTGGTGCCGGCCAGCAGGCCCCAGAAGCCCGACTTCATCGACGCCCGCTTCCAGAACATGCCGACGATGAAGACCACGAACATCGGTACGTTGAAGAAGGAGAACAGGGTCTGGAGGTAGCTCATGATGTTGGAGAAGGAGGAGGCCAGGAAGGCCGTGCCGATGGACGCCAGGACTCCGATCGCCGTGATCAGGCGGCCGAAGCGGACGTAGTAGGCGTCCTCGCGGTCCCTCACCACGTACTTCGCCCAGATGTCCGTGGTGAACACCGTGTTGAACGACGACACGTTCGCCGCCATACCCGCCATGAAGGCCGCCAGCAGGCCGGTCACCGCGATGCCGAGGACGCCGTTGGGGAGCAGGCCCTCCATGAGGTAGGGGATGGCGTCGTTGTACTGGTAGCCGGACTCCTCGGTGCCGAAGCCGGGGACCAGGGCCGCGGCCGCCAGGCCGGGGATCATCACCAGGAACACGATGAAGATCTTCGGGAACGCCGCGATCAGCGGGGTGCGCTGGGCCGCTGAGAGGTTCTTCGCGGAGAGGGCACGCTGGACCTCGGCGAAGTTCGTCGTCCAGTAGCCGAAGGAGAGGACGAAGCCGAGGCCGAGGACGATGGTCAGCCAGTTCGCGCCGAGGGGGTTCGCCTCGCCGATGCCCGTGCCGCCCCACGCGGTGACGAAGTCGTCGCCGTGGGACTGGGTGAGCTTGTCCGTCAGGCCGTCCCAGCCGCCCGCCTTCTTCAGGGCCAGGATGGTGATCGGGATCAAGGCCGCCAGGATCACGAAGAACTGAAGGACCTCGTTGTAGATCGCCGAGGACAGGCCGCCGAGGGTGATGTAGGCCAGCACGAAGAAGCCCGCCACGACGATCGCCACCCATTGGGGCCAGCCCAGGAGGGCCTCGACGACGATCGCCAGGGCGTAGAGGTTCACGCCGGCGATCAGGATGGCCGCGAAGGCGAACAGGATCGAACTGAGCAGGTGTGCCGATTTGTCGAAGCGGAGGAGCAGGAACTCCGGTACCGAGCGGACCTTGCTGCCGTAGTAGAAGGGCATCATCACCAGGCCCAGGAAGACCATGGCCGGGATGGCGCCGATCCAGTACCAGTGCACCGTGTAGGCGCCG
The DNA here is from genome assembly GCF_055564995.1 of Streptomyces sp. NPDC028907. Lineage (NCBI taxonomy): Bacteria > Bacillati > Actinomycetota > Actinomycetes > Kitasatosporales > Streptomycetaceae > Streptomyces > Streptomyces sp. NPDC028907. The sequence goes on along the minus strand of NZ_JBVHVE010000002.1, from coordinate 164,968 downwards.
TACTGCGCGCTGTTCGCCGCCATGCCCAGGATCTCGGTCGCCGCCAGGTTGGCGGAGATGAAGGCGAGGCCCGTGACCCAGGCGGGCAGGGAGCGGCCGGAGAGGAAGAAGTCGAGGCTGGTCTTCACCGAGCGGCGGGCGGCGAAGCCGATGCCGAGGACGACGACGAAGTAGATGCCGAGCAGCGTGTAGTCGAGCCAGTTCGTGGGGAGCCGTAGCTCGGCGGCGAGGTAGGTGGGGGATTGTGTGGGGGTTTGCATAAGTACTCGCTTCGTTGCGCGAACCGATACAGAGCGGAACCTACGCCGCGGTGTTCAGTAATTGAACACGTCAGATGATGCCCTTTGTTTGATTGTGATGTTGACGCAGGTGGTGAGTTGTGTTTCTCTGTGTTTGGTTATGTTTGATGGAGGCTCGGAGGAGTCTCGGAAGATCTGAGTGGCTCGAATGGAGTCCGCCGTGAAGAAGACCTCGACCCAGCTGGCCGACGGTCGTGAGCTCGTCTACTACGACCTGCGCGACGACACCGTGCGGGACGCCGCCGACCGCCGTCCGCTGGACCGGACCGTCACGACGTCCGAGGTCCGACGGGACGAGTTGCTCGGCGACTGCGTCGCCATCGCCTCGCACCGGCAGGGGCGGACCTACCACCCGCCGGCGGACGAGTGCCCCCTGTGCCCCTCGCAGGGCGACCGGCTGAGCGAGATCCCCGACTCGTCGTACGACGTCGTCGTCTTCCAGAACCGTTTCCCCTCGCTCGCCGGTGACTCCGGGCGCTGCGAGGTCGTCTGCTTCACCTCCGACCACAACGCGTCCTTCGCCGACCTGACCGAGGAGCAGGCGCGGCTCGTGCTCGACGCGTGGACCGACCGGACCTCCGAGCTGTCATCTCTGCCCTCCGTGCAGCAGGTGTTCTGCTTCGAGAACCGCGGCGCCGAGATCGGGGTGACCCTGGGGCATCCGCACGGGCAGATCTACGCCTACCCGTTCACCACGCCGCGCACCGCCCTGATGCTGCGCTCCGTCGCCGCGCACAAGGACGCCACCGGCGGGGAGAACCTCTTCGACGCCGTCCTGGAGCGTGAACTCGCCGACGAGCGGGTCGTCCTGGAGAGTGAACACTGGGTGGCCTTCGTGCCGTACGCCGCGCATTGGCCGTACGAGGTCCACCTGTACCCGAAGAACCGGGTGCCCGACCTGCTCGCGCTCGACGAGGAGGCGCGCTCAGAGTTCCCCAAGGTTTATCTGGAACTCTTGAGGCGCTTCGACCGGATCTTCGGGGAAGGCGAGCCTCCGACGCCGTACATCGCCGCCTGGCACCAGGCGCCGTTCGGGCAGCTGGAGGACTTCGAGGGCGTCGTGCGGGACGACTTCGCGCTTCACCTCGAGCTTTTCACCATCCGCCGCACTTCCGGCAAGCTGAAGTTTCTCGCGGGTTCCGAGTCCGGCATGAGCGTGTTCATCAACGACGTGCCGCCGGAGCGCGCGGCCGAGCGACTGCGAGAGGTAGCGAGTTCATGAGTGGGAAGTACCTGGTCACCGGTGGCGCCGGCTATGTGGGCAGCGTGGTCGCCCAGCATCTGCTGGAGGCGGGTGACGAGGTCGTCGTGCTCGACAACCTCTCCACCGGCTTCCGCGAGGGCGTGCCGGCCGGGGCTTCCTTCATCGAGGGCGACATCCGCGACGCCGCCAAGTGGCTCGACCCCTCCTTCGACGCCGTGCTGCACTTTGCCGCGTTCTCGCAGGTCGGCGAGTCGGTCGTCAAGCCCGAGAAGTACTGGGACAACAACGTCGGCGGCACCATGGCGCTGCTCGGCGCCATGCGTGAGGCGGGCGTGCGGCGGCTCGTGTTCTCGTCGACGGCGGCCACGTACGGCGAGCCGAAGGAGGTGCCGATCGTCGAGTCGGCGCCCACGCGGCCGACGAACCCGTACGGCGCCTCCAAGCTCGCCGTCGACCACATGATCACCGGCGAGGCCGCGGCCCACGGACTCGGCGCGGTGTCGCTCCGGTACTTCAACGTCGCCGGTGCCTACGGCGACTGCGGTGAGCGCCACGACCCCGAGTCGCACCTCATCCCGCTCGTCCTCCAGGTCGCCCAGGGCAAGCGCGAGGCGATCTCCGTGTACGGCGACGACTACCCGACGCCCGACGGCACCTGCGTGCGCGACTACATCCACGTCGCCGACCTCGCCGAGGCCCACCTGCTCGCGCTGAAGGCCGCTCGGCCCGGCGAGCACCTCATCTGCAACCTCGGCAACGGCAACGGCTTCTCCGTCCGCCAGGTCATCGAGACCGTCCGCCAGGTCACCGGGCACCCGATCCCCGAGGTCGTGGCCCCGCGCCGCGGCGGCGACCCGGCCGTCCTGGTCGCCTCCGCCGACACCGCCCGCGAGCGGCTCGGCTGGAACCCGTCCCGCGCGGACCTCGCGGGGATCGTCGCCGACGCGTGGGAGTTCACGCAGCGGCGCGCAGGTTAAGTTCTACGGCCGGTACGGACGGCCGTACGTTCCACGGCCGCTGCGGCCGGTTCAGCAGGGAAGGTCAGGGTCAGGGGATGAGCGTCGACACGGCAGCCGCGGTCGCCGAGCGGTTCAAGGAGCTGTACGGGACCGAGCCGGAAGGGGTGTGGGCCGCGCCGGGCCGGGTCAACCTGATCGGCGAGCACACCGACTACAACGACGGCTTCGTCATGCCGTTCGCACTGCCGCACACCGCGCTCGCGGCGGTCTCACGGCGCGAGGACGGCGTGCTGCGCCTGCACTCGGCGGACGTCGAGGGCGGCGTGGTCGAGCTGCGCGTGGAGGAGCTCGAACCCGGGTCGGACCGGAACTGGACGGCGTACCCGTCGGGTGTGGTCTGGGCCCTGCGCGCGGCCGGGCACGCGGTGACCGGCGCCGACATCCATCTGTCCTCGACGGTGCCGTCGGGCGCCGGCCTGTCGTCGTCGGCGGCCCTGGAGGTCGTGGTCGCGTTCGCGCTCGACGACCTCTACGACTTCGGCCAGAAGGGCTGGCAGCTGGCCCGGCTGTGCCAGCGCGCCGAGAACGTGTACGTCGGCGCGCCGGTCGGGATCATGGACCAGACGGCGTCCGCGTGCTGCGAGGCCGGCCACGCCCTGTTCCTCGACACCCGGGACCTCTCCCAGAAGCAGATCCCCTTGGATCTGGCCGCCCTGGGCCTGCGCCTGCTGGTCGTCGACACCCAGGTCAAGCACTCCCACAGCGAGGGCGAGTACGGCAAGCGCCGCGCGGGCTGCGAGAAGGGCGCGGCGCTGCTCGGCGTCGACGCGCTCCGGGACGTCGCCTACGACGACCTGGAGGCGGCGCTCGACCGGCTCGGCGACGACGAGGAGGTACGCCGCCTGGTGCGCCACGTCGTCACCGAGGACGAGCGCGTCGAGCGGGTCGTCTCCCTGCTGGAGTCCGGCGAGACACGGGCGATCGGCCCGGTCCTGACCCAGGGGCACGCCTCACTGCGCGACGACTTCCGCATCTCCTGCCCGGAGCTGGACCTGGTCGTGGACACGGCCCTGGCGTCCGGCGCCCTGGGCGCCCGCATGACCGGCGGCGGCTTCGGCGGCTCGGCGATCGTGCTGGCGGAGGCGACCGATGTCGACACCATCAGCAAGGCGGTCGAAGAGGCCTTCGCGGCGGCCGGGTTCACGGCACCGAGGGTCTTCGAGGCGGTACCGGCGGCGGGGGCGCGGCGGGTCGGCTGAGCCGAGGTGTGCAGGTCGGGGCCGTTCCTACGGGGGCGGCCCCGTTCGCGTGCTCGGGCGGATGTTTCCCGTGCGGGAGAGGAGCAGGGCGAGTGAACCCGTCCTCAGGCGGGGGCGGCGGCGTGGGCGGTCGGGGCGGGCCGGGCCGCGGCGTGGGGCCACAAGGGCCCCGATGAGGGTCAGGGCCAGGTGGGCCGTCAGGGGGTCCGCGGTTCCGTAGTGGGTGCGGAAGCGGGAGCGCAGGCGCCGGATCCGGGTGGCCAGGTCGGTGAGGGAGAAGGCGTGCAGGGTGGCGCTGGTGGTGAGGCCCTCGGCGCGGTCGAGGGGGAGGTCGTGCAGGTCGTCGAGGAGTTGGAAGACGTACCCCAGCTCGGTGAGCAGGGCGCGTTCCGCCGCTGACATGCCGGGGCGGAGCAAGGAGAGCAGGGCGACCATGCCGAGGCCGCCCTTCCCCCTGGTGATCTCCAGGACCTCCGGCAGGGGGAGACGCGGGTCGCGCTGGGCGCGGGAGCGCAGTTGGAAGGTGTGCAGTTCCCGCAGGAGGGGATGGACCGGGTCGTCGGGCGGGTGGGACAGGCGTACGGCGATGGCGTCGTGCAGCAGGAGCAGCAGTTCCTCCAGGCGGCTGTGCGGGCGGAAGGGCTCGCCCGCGAACAGGGACGCCAGGTCCTCATCCAGGTCCGCGCGGTCGCCGTGGTCGACGAGATCGTCGTAGAGGCGGGTGAACGAGCTGCCCAGGACGGCCAGTTCGGCGTCGAAGGGCACGCGGGCCATGGACGCGTATCCCCACAGGGCGAAGCCCACCTTCACTCCGGTGCCGAGCAGGGTCGCGTGGATCCGGCGCCGCTCCTTGGCATCGGGCACGGTGCGCTCGACGAGCGGGAGCACCGCACGGTCGTACGCCGGCACCAACTGCCGGGAGTCGACGCACAGGAACCGGACGAGCGAACCCCAGCCCCGCGCCGCGACCGCACACCGTAGGACCGCCACCGCATCACGTCGTGTGTCGCTCCTGGCCTCCCCCATGCCGTGAAGCCTTACCGTGGCCCAGCGCGCGTAGTCCATCCGGATGCGCGCCGTGCGCCCCTCGCGCGTCCGACAGGGGGTGACGTCGCGCGGCGTTCGGGTACGGTCTGAACGGGGGAACAACCGGTCCGGAATGGACGGTCGGATGTGGAGACTTCACCAGGAGCAGTCGAACCGTCAGGCCTGCCCGGCGGCCGTCGGGGCGCCGTGCCACGGCCTGACCTGCAAGTGCCGCTGTATCCGCCGGGTTCACGACCGGCGGCCGTGGTCAGAGCGCTGCTCGTACGGCTGCGCACGCCCCGCTTCGCCGAGGCGCAACGGGCGACGCGGCGGGGCTTCGCCCTGGTCCTGCTGCTCTGGGCCGCCACGCAGTTCGCGGTGGAGACGGGGGCGCGGCCGTATCTGACGTGGACCGCCGCGGCACTGACGCTTTGGCTGCTGGGGCGTGTGTTCGCGCTGGGCCGGACCGAGAAGCGGCAGCGCCAGTACGAGCAGCGGTGGCTCGCGGGGCAGACCGAGACCCTGCGGGACACCTGGTTCGAGGTCGTGCGGTGCACGGTGCGGCACCGGCAGGGGCCGGGGCAGGACCGCTGGGACGAGTCGAGCTACGAGCTGGCGTCCCGCGACGACGTGCGCGAACTCCTCGCCCGCCAGGCGTCGGAACGGAAGTCGGGCAGGTCGTCGAAGGTGACCGTGGAGTTCCGGTTCGCGCTGCCCGGCCGGCAGTACGAGGCGCTGGCGGCTGCGGACGCGGACCTCACGGACCTCGAACTGGTCGCCGCCGACCGGCAGTTGGCCTCCGGCAAGGTCCGCTTCCCCGCCGCCGCCTACCACGCCGAGACCCCGCCCGGGCGGCAGGGCGGGTACTGGCCGAGCCGCACCACCTTCTGGGTCCTGGGCCAACCCCTGCTCTTCACGGCGTCGCCCGACGGGCTGCCCGCCGCACCGGCCGACTCGTCAGCCGGCGGCCGACTGATCGGCTGAGCCCCGCGGCGCCGGGGAGTCCGCCGGACGGGCCGCGGCCAAGTGGTGCTGGAGGCTGGCGTGCCGGAACTGGTAGTGAGCGCCCGTGGAGCGCAGCACGCCCAGCCGGTACGCGTCGTCGAGGAAGGTGACCAGGTGCCAGGGCGTACGGCGGTGCCAGGCCAGCCACCACCGGGCCGTGTTGAAGTGGCCCCAGGCGCTGGTCGACAGCACGACCATGCCGAGCCCGGCCCCGGCCAGGAGTGCGCCGACCAGGGCGCCGACCGCACCCGTCGTCGCGGCGGACGCCGAGAACACCAGGTCGTAGCGTGCTTTGTGGATCCCTGCCGTGGCGAGGAAACCGCCCACGGCGGCGCCCGCCGCGGAGCCGAACAGCCACGCGTACAGCACCGCGTCGCGGTCGTCCCGCAGTGACCTGCGCGGGGTGATCGCGTGTTTCGGCTCGGTGGGGCGGGTGAACCGGCGCGCGGTCGCGAAGACGACACCGAAGGCGAGCCCGGCCGCGATCCCGTACGTCACCGAGTACAGCAGTCCCGCGATCAGGCCGCCGGTGACCAGCCCGATCAGGCCGAAGCCGAGGTCGAGCAGCAGGGGGCGCAGGACCAGGCGGGGCTGCTGTGCGGTGCGCCGGGGCGCGAAGCGCCGGGGCGGCTCGGTGCGCAGCAGGCCGAGGAGGGGGCTGAAGACGACGCCGACGCCCGCGCCGAACAGGGCGCCGAACGTGGGCCGTCCGAAGAGACCGAACAACAGCAGGCCCAGGAGGCAGCAGCTCACCGTGCCGATCACGCCGGGGACCACGACGAACGGGTAGCGGGGCACCCCGGCCAGCACGCGCAGGTCCCACCAGCTCAGGTCCACGGCACCGTGCTCGCCGTCGCGGCGCCGGGAGTCCAGCCGGGACGCGAGGAACCGGAGATACCCCAGGGCCGCGGGCGCCGGCCAGTAGCGGGCGGGCCGGCCCGGGTTGCCGTCGTCGGCCCCGACGGGCGGTGACTCGAAGACGACCGGGACGAACATGTCGAGCAGATACGCCTCGATCGCCTCGCTCGTGCCGAACCGACCGGAGTCCAGCAGGTCACGCGGGGTGCTGCCGCGGGGCTGGTAGGTGGCACGGGTCAGGAACAGCATCAACGGCCGGGACAGGGCGGTGGCCAGCGGTCCCGTCGGATCGGTGCGCAGACTGCGCAGGACCGGTTCCCAGCGCTCCAGGTCGTCGGGGAAGTGGGACTCCAGATACGTGACGGTGTCCTCGGCGGCGACCGGCAGCAGCCGTACGACACGACTGTCCGGCAGCGGCTCCTCGGCCGTCGTCGCGTGGAACTCCTCGGTACGGCAGGTCAGGACGGTGTCCGTCGGCAGGTGCGTGTTCTCCCGCAGCGCGCGCAGCACCTGGCCCCGCGCCTCGGGAGGCAGTTCGTCGAGGCCGTCGAGGAGCGGCAGCAGCCGGCGGTGGACGAGGAGTTCCCTCGCCGCGCCGCTGCCGTACTTCGTCGTGTCGCCGAGGAAGCCGTAGTCCTCGGTGAGACGGCGGACGATCCAGTCCTGGAAGCTCGTCTCCGGGTCCCACGCGGACAGTTGGAGCAGCACCGGGACACGCCCCAGGTCGCCCCGGCGGCACAGCGCGAGGGTCAGATCGACGCACAGGCCCGTCTTGCCGGAGCCCGCGTCACCGACGACGACCAGGCGGGAGGGGTGGGCGAGGTAGTCGTCGATCAGGGCGTCGAGCGTGCCGTGCCGGGCCGGCGGGCCACCAGCAGGGGTGCCTGCCCCAGCGGGCGTGCGGGAGTGGGGTTCGCGGACGGTGTCCCACAGCACGGGGATGCGGTCCACCGCGAGATGCTGCTTGCGGCGGCCGGCCTCGGTGGTCCAGTGCCGCTCGATCGCGTGGTTCAACGCGGCCGCCGCCGCGTCGAGTCGGTCACCCTCGCTGCGCTCGGCGTTCCACGCCCAGGTGCGCTGGACGAGGGATCTGGCCGGTGAGGCGATGAGCATGGTCCCGCCGATCCCCAGGGCCGCCGTCACCGGCTCCAGTCCGAACCGGATCACCGCCCAGACGGCCACGACGATCCCGGCCAGCCAGAGAGCCATGGTCCACCGCTCTCTGCTCGTCATGCGGTCATGAAATCCCAACTCGACCTGGCCGTCCATAGCGTGGCGGACGGTCCAGCTCGCCTACGCCCGTCCTCCGGCCCTCCGAAGAGCCGCCACCACCAGCCCTTCGACCTCCTCCCGCGCCACCGTCCGCCCCGTCGCCAGCCCGCTGAACACCAACCCGTCGACGCAGTACAGCAGCGTCAGAGCGCGGCCCGCCGGGTCCGGGGCGCCGTGACTGGTCAGGAAGGTGCGGACGGCGGTGTGGGCCGCGTTGTCGTGCGGGGTGAGGATCGCGCGGAGTTCGGAGTGGCGGACGCTCTCGACGGTGCAGATGTAACGGGCCACGGTGCGGGTGCGGGCGGGACCGGCCAGGCGCAGGGCGATGAAATCGGTCAGCGCGTCGGTGAGTTCGCCGGGCGTGCGGAGGGTCGGCAGGGCCTCGCCGGCCGCCTGGAGTTCCGCCTGGTCCAGCTCGACCAGCCGCCGGACCAGGGCGGTGAGCAGGGCCTGGCGGGTGCGGAAGTACGCCGACGTCGTACCCGGTGGCAGGCCCGCCGCCCGGTCCACGGCCCACCGAACCTCGGGCAGGGCGCCTGCCAGGCCCTGCAGGACGCGGTCGTCCTGGCCGCCGCGCTCGCCGCCGAGCCCGCCCCCGAGGCGGCCCTCGCCCGCTACGACGCCGAGCGCCGCCCCCGCAGTCAGGCGGTCGCGCGGGCCGCCCGCCAGGCCGGGCGCGTGGGGCACCAGCTCGCCAACCCGGTCGCCGTCGCCGTACGCGACGCGGCCGTCCGCCTGACCCCCTTCGCCCTCGCCAAGCACGGCCTTCTGCGCCACCACGCCTGGACGCCCCCGCGGCTCACCCCAGCCGCTTCGTGAGGGTGTACTCCGTGATCCCCGGCGGATAGTCCGGGATCACGCACACCACGTCGTACCCCTGCTTCTTGTAGAACGCCGGCGCCTGGAAGTCCCACGTCTCCAGGCGTACGGCCGTGCAGCCCCGTTCGTCGCGGGCCGTGCGCTCGGCGTGTGCGAGCAGTTGCGAACCGAGGCGGGCGCCGCGATGGTGTTCGTCGACCCAGAGGTACGTGACATGGAGCCAGGTGGTCCAGGTGTGACCGACGAGCCCGCCCGCCACGGCGCCGGCGTCGTCCAACGCCCAGACCTGGAGCGGACGTTCGCGTTCACCTGGGGTTCCGCGCAGGGCGCGCAGGATCGGGGAGGCCGCGGTGTTGGTGTCCCGCAGCCGCCGACGGAGCAGATCGTGCCGTGATTTGTCGACTTCTGTCTCCAGACGAAACATGCGGCTCACCATAAACGCGTCGGCCAACCAGTTCTGCAAATTACCTTCCCCTCCTGCCGCCCGGCCGTACTCTGATGAACGGCACCGGTGGGGGCCGGTGCTGATCAGGGGGCGAGACAGGTCGGGTTCGACGCCCGAAGTGGGGGTAGCAGTTCCTGCACGGCGGCGGCCGTGCGGCCATCCGCGCTTCGGGCGTCGTGCCCGCGACGGTGTTCGTCTCCCGGTGTCGTCCTCATGACGATGGGGTATCCCCTGCTCTTCGGGAGCTTGGGGAAGGGGGTTTCGTGGTTCGCATCCGAGTCCTGGTCGTCGACGACCATCGCATCTTCGCCGAGTCGCTCGCCGCCGCACTGGCGGCCGAGCCCGACGTCGACGTCTCCGCCGCCGGCAGCGGTCCGGCGGCGCTGCGCAGTCTGGAGCGCGCGGCCGCCGAGGGGCGTCGGTTCGACGTGCTTCTCGTCGACGCCGACCTGGGCGGCAACGTCCAGGGCATCCGCCCGGCCGTGCCGGTCCAGGAGGTGAGCGAGGACGGGCTCGTCGACGGCATCTCGCTCGTCGCCGGGGTCCGCACCGCGCAGCCCGCGGTACGGATCATCGTCCTCGCCGAGAAGGACGATCCGCGCCGGGCCGCGCTCGCCCTCCAGGCCGGGGCCTCCGGGTGGGTGGCCAAGGACTGCTCGCTGTCCCGGCTGCTCACCGTCATCCGCGGGGTGCTGCGCGACGAGACCCATCTGCCGCCCGCCCTGCTCACGGGCGTCCTGCGCGAACTGACGGCCGCACGCAAACACCGCACCGAGAGCGAACGCCTCGTGGAGTCCCTGACCCCGCGCGAACGCGAAGTCCTGCGCTGCATGGTGGCGGGCCTCGGCCGCAAGGCCGTCGCCGAACGCCTCTACCTCTCCCCTCACACCGTCCGCACCCACATGCAGAACGTCCTCGGCAAGCTGGGCGTCCACTCGACCCTCGCCGCGGTCGCGCTCGCGCGCCGGGCGGGAGTGGGGCCGGTGGATCTGACCGGGGATGTCGTAGAGCGGGGCGGTCAGTTGGCGTAGAGGGCGGCTGTGCCTGGTTGCTGCGGGGTCGAGCAGCCGCGCCGAGGTTGTTTCCGGTCGGCCGGGGCGGTCGGCTGTCGTGACGGGTAGGCAGGCTCGCACGAGGATCACGCCGTCAGGCCGGCACGGTGGAACTAGGCGAGGCAGGAGACCCCTACTGCTGACGCCCTATCCAGGGATGTTGTCGAACGGGGCCGTCAGCTGCCGCAGCAGGCCCGCCAGTTCGCCCCGCTGGGCGCGGGAGAGTTCCGCGAGGATCGCGCGTTCCTGGTCCAGGAGGCCGGCGAGGGCCTGGTCGGCGCGGTCGCGGCCCTCGGGGGTGAGGCGGACCAGTACGCCCCGTCGGTCGCTGGGGTCGGGGAGGCGTTCCACCAGGCCCTTCTTGGCCAGGCGGTCGATGCGGTTCGTCATCGTGCCCGAGGTGACCAGGGTCTGGGTCAGGAGCTGGCCGGGGGAGAGCTGGTACGGCGTCCCGGCGCGGCGGAGCGCGGTCAGTACGTCGAACTCCCAGGGCTCCAGACTGTGCTCGGAGAAGGCCAGCCGCCGTGCGCGGTCCAGATGCCGGGCCAGTCTGCTGACCCGGCTGAGTACCTCGAGCGGTTCCACGTCGAGGTCCGGGCGCTCCCGGCGCCACGCTGCGACCAGCCGATCGACCTCGTCCTCCATGACGATCAGTGTAGTGGTTGTGTCGACGTGAAGTCTCTTGACGTCAAGATATTCGGGAGGGCAGGCTGGAGAACGAGCGACCGACCGTCAGGAGGCCTCCCCATGTCCGCCGCCCCCACCTGGGACCCCGCGCAGTACCTGCGTCACGCCGGCCACCGTGCCCGCCCCTTCGTCGACCTCCTCGCCCAGGTACCCGACCTCCCCGGCGACCGGCCCCGCATCGCCGACCTCGGCTGCGGACCCGGCAACGTCACCGCCCTGCTCGCCGACCGCTGGCCCGGCGCACACATCACCGGCTACGACAGCTCCGCCGAGATGCTCGACAAGGCCCACGTCGAGCACGAGGGCCCGACCCCGGGCGGCGGCCGCCTCGACTTCGCCCACGCCGACGTACGGACCTGGACGCCCGACGAGCCGTACGACCTGATCGTCAGCAACGCCACGCTGCAGTGGGTGCCGGACCATGTGGAGCACTTCGGCGCCTGGGTGAAGGGCCTGCGGCCCGGCGGCACCTTCGCCTTCCAGGTCCCCGGCAACTTCGACGCCCCCAGCCACCGCCTGATGCGCGACCTCGCCCACCGCCACGGCCTCACCGACACCCTGCGCCACGACGACGCCGTCCTCGCCCCGCAGGACTACCTCGCCCGCCTCACCGACCTCGGCTGCCTCGCGGACGTGTGGGAGACGACGTACGTCCACCTCCTGACCGGCGACGACCCGGTGCTGGACTGGGTCAAGGGGACGGGCCTACGACCGGTCCTCACCGCCCTCGCCGACGCCCCCGAGGCGCGGGACGCCTTCCTCGACGAGTACCGGGACGCCCTGCGCGCGGCCTACCCGGCCGGGGCGCACGGCACCCCCTTCCCGTTCCGGCGCATCTTCGCCGTGGCCCGCAGGGGGGCGTGATGATCACCGCCGTCGACCACGTCCAGCTCGCGGCCCCGCCCGGCACGGAGGAGCGGCTGCGGACGTACTACGTCGATGTCCTCGGGATGACGGAGATCCCCAAGCCGCCCGCGCTCGCCGCGCGCGGGGGCTGCTGGTTCCAGACGGGACCCGTACAGCTGCATCTCGGTATCGAGGAGGACTTCCGGCCCGCCAAGAAGGCCCACCCCGGCCTGCGGGTCACCGGGATCGAGACGTACGCCGCCCGGCTGGCGGCCCGGGGAGCGGTCGTCACCTGGGACCAGCACCTGCCGGGGCACAAGCGGTTCTACTCCTACGACCCGGTGGGGAACCGCCTGGAGTTCCTGGAGCCGGTCACATCATGACCGCCGCGGTCCCAGCAGGCGCGGTACCTCCTCGTGCGGGATGCCCTCTCCGAGTGAGCCCTCCGCCTTGCGCCGCCGGTAGTCGGCGACCGCCAGCGCGTCTTGAAGATCTTCGATCACCTGAGGGGAGACGAGCAGCGCCACCACCTGCTCGCCGTTTGAGTGCCCCAGCGCAGGGTCACCCGATCGATGACACCGACGTCGAGCCTCGCGAGGAGTGAGGAACGTGGCGAAGGAAGAGAAGACCCGTGCGAAGAAGGAACAGGTCAAGGGCAAGGCCAAGGAAGCCATGGGCCGGATGACCGGCAACGAGCGGATGACCGCCGAGGGCAAGACCGACCAGATGAAGGGCGACGCCCGGCAGGCGAAGGAGAAGGGGAAGGACACCTTCAAGCACTGAGGGGGCCCCAGCGGGCGCCCCCAGCGGGCGGCGCCCGGCGCGTCAGCTCTTGCGGTGCCCTATCAGCCGCGGCTTCGCCTCCAGCCCGTCCAGCCCGTGCCACGCCAGATTCACCAGGTGCGCGGCCACCTCCGCCTTCTTCGGGCGGCGGACGTCGAGCCACCACTGGCCGGTCAGGGCGACCATCCCGACCAGGGCCTGGGCGTACAGCGGGGCCAGCTTGGGGTCGAAGCCGCGGCTCTTGAACTCGCGGCCCAGGATGTCCTCCACCTGGGTCGCGATGTCCGAGATCAGCGAGGCGAAGGAACCCGTCGACTGGGGGATGGGCGAGTCACGGACCAGGATGCGGAAACCGTCCGTGTACTCCTCGATGTAGTCCAGCAGCGCGAACGCCGCCTGTTCGCACAGTTCGCGCGGGTGCCCGGCCGTCAGCGAACCGGTCACCATGTCCAGCAGGCGCCGCATCTCACGGTCCACGACCACCGCGTACAGCCCCTCCTTGCCGCCGAAGTGCTCGTACACCACCGGCTTGGAGACCCCGGCCTTCGCCGCGATCTCCTCCACCGACGTGCCCTCGAAACCCTTCGCGGCGAACAGCGTGCGACCGATCTCCAGCAACTGCTGGCGCCGCTCCGCACCGGTCATCCGGGTACGGCGCGTCCGCCGAGGCTTGTCGTTGCTGGGGGTACTGCTCGAGTCGGTCGCCACGGCGTCAATCATGCCGCCTCGGCAGGCTCCTTCCGGCGCCGGGAGCCGCCTTCCCCGGTGTTCCGGCGCGAATCGATACGCGAGCGTGACGGCCAGCGCACGTCGTACGCCCAGCCGAGCATCTCGAACCAGCGGATGAACCGGGCCGAGGAGTCGATCTGGCCCCGCTCCACACCGTGGCGCGCGGACGTCGGGTCGGCATGGTGCAGGTTGTGCCAGGACTCACCGCACGAGAGCACGGCCAGCCACCACACGTTGCCCGAACGGTCACGCGACTTGAACGGCCGCTTGCCCACCGCGTGGCAGATCGAGTTGATCGACCAGGTCACGTGGTGCAGCAGGGCCACCCGCACGAGCGAGCCCCAGAAGAAGCCCGTGAACGCGCCCCACCAGGACATCGTCACCAGACCGCCGATCAGCGCCGGCAGGGCCAGCGACAGCACCGTCCACCAGATGAACTGACGCGAGATCGCGCGGATCGCCCGGTCCTTGATCAGGTCAGGCGCGTACTTGTCCTGCGGGGTGCGCTCCTCGTCGAACATCCAGCCGATGTGCGCCCACCACAGGCCCTTCATCAGTGCCGGGACGGTCTCCCCGTAACGCCACGGCGAATGCGGGTCACCCTCCGCGTCGGAGAACTTGTGGTGCTTGCGGTGGTCGGCGACCCAGCGGACCAGCGGGCCCTCCACCGCCATCGAGCCCGCGACGGCGAGCGCGATCCGCAGCGGACGCTTCGCCTTGAAGGAACCGTGGGTGAAGTAGCGGTGGTAGCCGATCGTGACGCCATGGCAGGCGAAGAAGTAGAAGAAGGCCAGCAGACCGAGGTCCAGCCAGCTCACGCCCCAGCCCCACACCATCGGCACCGCGGCGGCGAGCGCCAGGAACGGGACGACGATGAAGAGGAGGAGCGCGAACTGCTCGACCGACCCCTTCTTCTCGCCGCCGAGCGTGGCTGAGGGAAGTCGGGTGTCGTCGTTCGCCTTCGGGGCGTCTTCGATCACATCGGAGCTCGTGGTCATGGGCGTCCCCTGTGGGGTTTCGAGGGTTGTGGCAGATGCCGGGGCTGTGGGAACTGTTCCCAGGTTCCGTTAAAACGTTCCCTACGGTTCCGTAACCTACGGCGTCGTAAGTATGGCAGTGCGTCGCCCTGCGGCAAGAGCCCGAGAGACTGCGCGTCCGCATGGACACCTATCCTTGGAGTCGGTCGGACAGCGCGGTCCGCTCTGATTTCTTCCCGGATGTCAGAAGCCGTATGCGGCCCAGCCGCGCGGCCCAGGCGCCGGGTTCCCCGCCCGGACGAGCTTCAACACTGCAAGGAGCCGCACCTGTGAGCAGTGCCGACGACCAGACCGTGTCTCAGGAGACCACCAGCACCGAACTGCGTGCCGACATCCGCCGACTGGGTGACCTCCTCGGCGAGACCCTCGTCCGTCAGGAGGGCCCCGAGCTGCTGGAGCTCGTCGAGAAGGTCCGCCGCCTCACCCGAGAGGACGGCGAGGCCGCCGCCGAGCTGCTGCGCGGCACGGAGCTGGACACCGCGGCCAAGCTGGTCCGCGCCTTCTCCACCTACTTCCACCTGGCCAACGTCACCGAACAGGTCCACCGGGGCCGCGAGCTGCGTGCCCGCCGTGCCGCCGAGGGCGGCCTCCTCGCCCGTACGGCCGACCGCCTCAAGGACGCCGACCCCGAGCACCTGCGCCAGACGATCCAGCACCTCAACGTGCGCCCCGTCTTCACCGCGCACCCCACCGAGGCCGCCCGCCGCTCGGTCCTCAACAAGCTCCGGCGTGTCGCCGCCCTCCTGGAGACCCCGGTCCTCGACGGCGACCGCCGCCGGCATGACACCCGACTGGCCGAGAACATCGACCTCGTATGGCAGACGGACGAGCTCCGCGTCGTACGCCCCGAGCCCGCCGACGAGGCCCGCAACGCCATCTACTACCTCGACGAACTGCACGCCGGCGCCGTCGGCGACGTCCTCGAGGACCTCACCGCGGAACTGGAACGCGTCGGCCACAAGCTGCCCGACGCCACCCGCCCCCTCACCTTCGGCACCTGGATCGGCGGCGACCGCGACGGCAACCCCAACGTCACCCCCCAGGTGACCTGGGACGTCCTCATCCTCCAGCACGAGCACGGCATCAACGACGCCCTGGAGATGATCGACGAGCTGCGCGGCTTCCTGTCGAACTCCATCCGCTACACCGGCGCCACCCAGGAACTCCTCGACTCCCTCCAGGCCGACCTCGACGCCCTCCCCGAGATCAGCCCCCGCTACAAGCGCCTCAACGCCGAGGAGCCCTACCGGCTCAAGGCCACCTGCATCCGGCAGAAGCTGGAGAACACCAAGCTCCGCCTCGCCAAGGGCATCCCGCACGAGGCCGGACGCGACTACCTCGGCACCGGCGAGCTGCTCCAGGACCTCACGCTGATCCAGACGTCGCTCAGGGAACACCGCGGCGGGCTGTTCGCCGAAGGCCGCATGGACCGGATCATCCGCACCCTGTCCGCGTTCGGCCTCCAGCTGGCCACCATGGACGTCCGCGAGCACGCCGACGCCCACCACCACGCCCTCGGCCAGCTCTTCGACCGGCTCGGCGAGGAGTCCTGGCGCTACGCGGACATGCCCCGCGACTACCGCTCCAAGCTCCTCGCCAAGGAGCTCCGCTCGCGTCGCCCCCTCGCCCCCACCCCGGCGCCCGTGGACGCCGCCGGCGAGAAGACCCTCGGCGTGTTCCAGACCGTCAAGCGGGCCCTGGAGGTCTTCGGGCCCGAGGTCATCGAGTCGTACATCATCTCCATGTGCCAGGGCGCCGACGACGTCTTCGCCGCCGCCGTCCTCGCCCGCGAGGCCGGCCTCATCGACCTGCACGCCGGCTGGGCCAAGATCGGCATCGTCCCGCTCCTGGAGACCACGGACGAGCTGAAGGCCGCCGACACCATCCTGGAGGACATGCTCTCCGACCCGTCCTACCGGCGTCTCGTCGCGCTGCGGGGCGACGTCCAGGAGGTCATGCTCGGCTACTCCGACTCCTCCAAGTTCGGCGGCATCACCACCAGCCAGTGGGAGATCCACCGCGCCCAGCGCCGCCTGCGCGACGTCGCCCACCGCTACGGCGTCCGGCTGCGCCTCTTCCACGGCCGCGGCGGCACCGTCGGCCGCGGCGGCGGCCCCTCCCACGACGCGATCCTCGCCCAGCCCTGGGGCACCCTGGAGGGCGAGATCAAGGTCACCGAGCAGGGCGAGGTCATCTCCGACAAGTACCTCGTGCCGTCCCTGGCCAGGGAGAACCTGGAGCTGACGGTCGCGGCGACACTGCAGGCCTCCGCCCTGCACACCGCCCCCCGCCAGTCCGGCGAGGCGCTCGCCCGCTGGGACGCCGCCATGGACGTCGTCTCCGACGCCGCGCACGCCGCCTACCGCAAGCTCGTCGAAGACCCCGACCTGCCGACGTACTTCCTCGCCTCCACGCCGGTCGACCAGCTCGCCGACCTGCACCTGGGCTCGCGGCCCTCCCGCCGCCCCGGCTCGGGCGTCTCGCTCGACGGACTGCGCGCCATCCCGTGGGTCTTCGGCTGGACCCAGTCCCGGCAGATCGTCCCCGGCTGGTTCGGCGTGGGATCGGGGCTGAAGGCCCTGCGCGAAGCCGGCCTCGACACCGTGCTCGACGAGATGCACGAACAGTGGCACTTCTTCCGCAACTTCATCTCCAACGTCGAGATGACGCTCGCCAAGACCGACCTGCGGATCGCCGCCCACTACGTCGACACGCTGGTGCCGGACGAGCTGAAGCACGTCTTCGACGCCATCCGCGCCGAACACGAACTCACCGTCGCCGAGGTCCTCAAGGTCACCGGCGAGCAGGAACTCCTCGACGCCCAGCCGGTCCTCAAGCAGACCTTCGCCATCCGCGACGCCTACCTGGACCCCATCTCCTACCTCCAGGTCGCCCTGCTCAAGCGGCAGCGCGACACCGCGGCCGCCGGAGAGACAGCCGACCCGCTGCTCTCCCGCGCCCTGCTGCTCACCGTGAACGGCGTGGCGGCCGGCCTGCGCAACACCGGCTGACCCAGCGGACGAACGACGGTGCCCCCGTGCTCGTACGAGCACGGGGGCACCGTTCGTCTCACCACCCCGGCGGTCAGGCCTTACGACGCCGGAACACCAGGTAGCCGCCCGCGCCGAGCAGCGCAGCGGCCGCCGCGGACAGCAGGCCCACCGGCGCGCCGTTCCCGGTCTCGGCGAGGTCGCCCTCACCACCGCCCTGCGGCGACGGCGACGCGGCCGCCTCGCCCGGCGCCGACGGGCTCGCGGAAGGCTCCTCGGTGGACTCACCCGGGGTCTCGGAAGGCGACGCGGACGCCGACGCGGACGGCGTCGCCGTACCGCCGCCCTCCTCCTCGTCCTCGCAGTCCGTCCAGAACACCTTGTGCTTCGCGGACCCCTTCTCGCCCTCGAAGTTCCAGAACAGCTTGTAGTGCCCGTCGGGCAGCGTCATGTCCGCCGTACGGCCATGACCCTCGCCGTCCAGCGTGATCGCACCGGACTTCACGGTCTCGCCCTTCACGGCGGCCGTCGGCGCCCAGGCCTCGATGTGCCAGGAGACCTGCTGCACGCTGTCGAAACCGAACGCGTCCAGGTAGAACTCGCACACGTGCGGCTCGTTCTTGCGCAGTTCCTCGCCGGTGGAGGCGTCGTGGATCTTGACGGTCCCGTTGTCACCGGGAGCGGTGGCGTGGGCGGCGGCCGGCGCGGACAGCAACGCGGCCGCGGCGACGGCGGAGAGAGCGCCGACGCGGTTGAGGGTACGCATGAGGCAGTAGTCCATCTTCGAGAAGGAACGGGAAGATGTGGAGGGGGCGGCTCAGCATCCAGCCCGGACTGACCCCCGGTCAATCACGAACAGGCAACACTCAGATCCTCCACAGATATGGAGAACGGCCAAGACCTCAGACCGTCACGAACGCCGCGGTCAGCAACGCGATCCCTGAGCCCGCCAGCACCCACGCAAACCGCGTCCGCCCCAACCCACCTGCTACGACGACGGCGGCCAGCAACAACGCACCGCCCAGCGGAACCCACGCGTACAGGACACCCGCCGGCCCCGACCGTACGACGTCGTCACTGCCCGGCTTCACCACAACCGTGTACGTCTGCCCCGTGCGCACGGCCACGGTCTTCTCGATGGTCACCGACCCGCGCGCCCGCGACCCCGCCGAAATCGGCGCGTACGGCCCACTGCACGTGTCCGCACCACACCGCGTCACCTTGATCGTGCCGCTCTCCCGGCCCTTCGTGAGCATCACATGCTGCGCACTGCCCCAGGACGCCCACACGCCCGCGATCAGAATCAGCACCGCGACCGTACCCATCGCCGCGTACCGCCCGAACCGCAGCGCCGTGAAAGCGCCCTGACTGGAGAGAACGGCAGAAGGCATGGCCGCGATCCTTGGCCATACCCCTACGCCCGGTCAACCTCGGCCCGGCCGACCGGCCGGACAAGTCACGAGTTGTACGTGCTTTGCGCCCGCTCCAACCCCTCGATCACCAGACACTCCACGGCGTCCGCGGCCCGGTCCACGAAGTAGTCCAACTCCTTGCGCTCCGCGGACGAGAAGTCCTTCAGCACGAAGTCGGCGACCTGCATACGACCGGGAGGGCGCCCGATGCCGAACCGCACCCGGTGGTAGTCGGCACTCATCGCCTTCGTCATCGACTTCAGACCGTTGTGCCCGTTGTCACCGCCGCCGAGCTTCAGCCGCAGTGTGCCGTAGTCGATGTCCAACTCGTCATGGATCGCGACGATGTTCGCCAGCGGCACCTTGTAGAACTCGCGCAGGGCGTTCACCGGCCCGCCCGAGAGGTTCATGTACGACATCGGCTTCGCGAGAATCACCCGCCGGTTCAGCGGCCCGGGCGGACCGATACGGGCCTCCACCACCTGCGCCTGAGCCCGGCCGGCCCGCTTGAACCTCCCCCCGACCCGATCGGCCAGCAGATCGGCCACCATGAACCCGACGTTGTGCCGGTTCATGGCGTACTCGGGCCCGGGATTGCCGAGGCCCACGATCAGCCACGGGTCATTGGCGCCGGTAGTCACGTCCACGTCTCCTTGATACACGTCGGCCGCTGCCCCGCACGGGAACAGCGGCCGACCAACCGATGACAGCGAGGATCAGGCCTCGGCGACTTCCTCGCCCTCGGCGGCCTCACCCTCCGCGGCCTCCTCGGCCTGCGAGGCCAGGACCTGAAGGACGACAGCGTCCTCCTCGACGGCCAGCGTGGTGCCCTTCGGCAGCGTGATGTCCTTGGCGAGGATCGAGGCACCGGCCTCCAGACCCGCCACGGACACGGTGACCGACTCGGGGATGTGCGTGGCCTCGGTCTCGACCGGCAGCGCGTTCAGCACGTGCTCCAGCAGGTTGCCACCCGCCGCCAGCTCGCCCTCGGTGTGCACCGGGATCTCGACCGTGACCTTCTCGCCGCGCTTCACCAGCAGCAGGTCCACGTGCTCCAGGAAGCCCTTCAGCGGGTCGCGCTGCACGGCCTTCGGGATCGCCAGCTCGTTCGACTTGCCGTCGATGTCCAGCGCGATCAGGACGTTCGGCGTACGCAGCGCCAGCAGCAGCTCGTGACCGGGAAGCGTCAGGTGCAGCGGGTCCGAACCGTGGCCGTACAGCACACCGGGAACCTTGTTCTCACGACGGACACGACGCGCGGCGCCCTTGCCGAACTCGGTGCGCGTCTCGGCGGTGAGCTTCACCTCGGACATACAGATCACTCCTCGTAGAGGTAGATACGGACGTGGTCACCCGGCCACGAACGGCCTGCTACGAAGAGCGCGTCGATAACGGACAACCGGCACCCGAACCAACAGGTGCGGCCTCCCTCGCCGAGCAACTGAAGCAGTCTACTCGGACAGGGAGGCCGCACCCAAAAGGATCTCTACCGCGGACCTCTACTGCTCGTCGAACAGGCTCGTCACCGAACCGTCCTCGAACACCTCACGCACCGCACTCGCGATCGTCGGCGCGATCGACAGCACCGTCAGCTTGTCCAGGTCCCGGCTCAGCTCACCCGGCGTCGGCAGCGTGTTCGTGAACACGAACTCACTCACCCGCGAGTTCTTCAACCGGTCCGCCGCCGGACCCGACAGCACACCGTGCGTCGCCGTCACGATGACGTCCTCGGCGCCGTGCGCGAACAGCGCGTCAGCCGCCGCACAGATCGTGCCACCCGTGTCGATCATGTCGTCGACCAGGACGCACACCCGGCCCTTGACCTCACCCACGACCTCGTGAACCGTCACCTGGTTCGCGACGTCCTTGTCCCGCCGCTTGTGCACGATCGCCAGCGGAGCACCGAGCCGGTCGCACCAACGGTCCGCCACCCGCACCCGACCCGCATCCGGGGACACGACCGTCAGCTTCTCCCGGTCCACCTTCCGGCCCACATAGTCAGCCAGCAGCGGAAGCGCGAACAGATGATCGACCGGCCCGTCGAAGAAGCCCTGAATCTGATCCGTGTGCAGATCCACGGTCAGAATCCGGTCCGCACCCGCCGTCTTCATCAGATCCGCGATCAGACGCGCCGAGATCGGTTCACGCCCACGGTGCTTCTTGTCCTGCCGCGCGTAACCGTAGAACGGCACGATGACCGTGATGGAGCGGGCCGACGCACGCTTCAGCGCGTCGATCATGATCAGCTGCTCCATGATCCACTGGTTGATCGGAGCCGTGTGGCTCTGGATCACGAAGCAGTCCGCACCACGCGCCGACTCCTGATAACGGACGTAGATCTCACCGTTGGCGAAGTCGAAGGCCTTCGTCGGGACGACCCCGACACCCAACTGCTGGGCGACCTCCTCGGCAAGCTCGGGGTGGGCGCGGCCGGAGAAGAACATCAACTTCTTCTCGCCGGTCGTCTTGATCCCGGTCACAGCTGTCTCCTCAGAGGTGTCTCAACAGGGTGTGCACTTATCACGGTACGCCGTGTTTGGCGCACCCGTTTCCGGTCAGTCTTCGCTCTCGACCTGCCGAGACGCCGCCTCGGCCGCCTTCGCCGCCGCACTGCCCGGACGCTTACGGGCCACCCAACCCTCGATATTCCGCTGCTGACCGCGGGCCACGGCCAACGAACCGGGCGGCACATCCTTCGTGATCACAGAGCCCGCCGCGGTATACGCGCCGTCCCCGACCGTGACAGGAGCCACAAACATGTTGTCCGAACCGGTACGGCAGTGAGAGCCGACCGTCGTGTGGTGTTTGTCCTGTCCGTCATAGTTCACGAAGACACTCGCGGCACCGATGTTCGAGTACTCACCGATCGTCGCGTCACCGACGTACGAAAGGTGAGGCACCTTCGTCCCCTCACCGATCGAGGCGTTCTTCGTCTCGACGTAGGTCCCGATCTTGCCCTTCGCGCCCAGCCGGGTACCGGGCCGCAGATACGCGTACGGGCCCACGGTCGCCTGCGCCCCTACGACAGCACCGTCGGCCACCGTGTTGTCGACCCGGGCCCCGGCACCGACGCGCGTGTCCTTCAGCCGGCTGTTGGGGCCGGCCTCCGCGCCCTCACCCAGATGCGTGGCGCCCTGCAGCTGGGTACCGGGGTGAACGACGGCATCCTGCTCGAACGTGACCGTCACATCGACCCAGGTCGTCGCCGGGTCGACGACGGTGACGCCCGCGAGCATGGCAGCGGTCAGCAGCCGGTCGTTCAGAATCCGACGAGCCTCGGCGAGCTGCACACGGTTGTTGATACCCGCGATCTCACGATGATCGGCGGCGACGGAGGCACCGACCCGATGACCGGCCTCACGCAGAATCCCGAGAACGTCGGTCAGGTACTCCTCGCCCTGGCTGTTGTCCGTCCGCACCTTCCCCAGGGCGTCGGCGAGCAGCTGCCCGTCAAAGGCGAAGACCCCGGAGTTGATCTCCCGGATCGCCCGCTGCGGCTCGGAGGCGTCCTTGTGCTCGACGATCGCCGTCACCGCACCGGACGCCGCGTCCCGCACGATCCGCCCGTACCCCGTCGCGTCCGGGACCTCGGCGGTCAGCACCGTGACCGCGTTGCCGTCGGCGGAGTGCGTGGCGGCGAGACGGGCCAGGGTCTCACTGGTGAGGAGAGGGGTGTCGCCACAGACGACCACGACGGTCCCGTCCACGGAGCCGCCCAGCTCTTCGAGGGCCATACGTACGGCGTGCCCGGTGCCGTTCTGCTCCGCCTGCACGGCGGTGCGTACGCCGGGGTCGATCTCACCGAGATGCTCGGAGACCTTCTCCCTCGCGTGCCCCACGACCACGACCAGGTTCTCGGGCTGCAACTCACGTGCGGCGGCCAGCACATGACCGACGAGGCTGCGTCCGCAGAGCTCGTGCAGAACCTTGGGTGTGGCCGACTTCATACGGGTGCCCTCACCCGCTGCGAGAACGACGACGGCTGCCGGGCGAATGGCGCTCACGGGATGCCCTTCGGCTGTGGAGGGGGTGGGATGACATCCGCAGGATACCGGGGTGTTTCCAGGGGGACATGAGAGCGGGCCCTGACTTGGCTGTCAGGGCCCGCTCCGAGGTCTTTGGTGCTGTGGCTCCCCCGCAAGGATTCGAACCTTGTCCTGCTGGTACCAAAAACCAGTGTGCTGCCAGTTACACCACGGGGGACGGCGAGTCAGACCTTACCGGAGACGTGATTGAGCGCGGGACACGCTTCTTGAGCTCGGGTGTTCTCGCTTACGTCCGGTTACGCAATGTGGTGTAGGCCAGTCCACAAAAGTCACCGGAAAACGGGGGCCGGGCGCCCGTAGGCTGGAGGCATGACCACGACGGGGGAAGCCCACGCAGAGGTGCCGCCACCGAGGGCGGGGCCATGGTGGTGGGGCAGGGTGCGCAGTGCCGTGCTGGACGTGAGTCTGGGCGTGGTGTCCGCGGTGGAGTGCGGTTTCGAGGGGGTCCGGTTCGCGGGGGACGCGGGGATCCCGGAGGCCGCGGGGGTGGTGTTCGGGGTTCTGGCGGGGTCGGTGCTGGTGTTGCGGCGCCGGTGGCCGATCGCCGTCGTGCTGGTGTCGATCGCGGTGATGCCGGCCCAGATGGGCTTCCTGATGGGCGTCGTCGGGCTGTACACGCTCGCCGCGTCCGAGCTGCCCCGGCGGATCATCGCCTCGTTGGCCGGGATGTCGTTCGTCGGCGCGTTGATCGTGACGTTCGTGTGGCTGCGGCAGGACGTGGGGCGGGGGGGTCTGACCGTCGGGGACTGGGTGGTTCCGTTCGCCTCGATCACGACGGCTCTCGGGGTGACCGCGCCTCCTCTTCTGCTCGGGCTGTATGTGGGGGCCCGGCGGCGGTTGATGGAGAGTCTGCGGGAGCGGGCGGACAGCCTGGAGCGGGAGCTTCAGTTGCTGGCCGAGCGGGCCGAGGAGCGCGCCGAGTGGGCGCGGAACGAGGAGCGGACGCGGATCGCGCGGGAGATGCATGACGTCGTCGCGCACCGGGTGAGTCTGATGGTGGTGCATTCCGCCGCGTTGCAGGCCGTGGCCCGGAAGGATCCCGACAAGGCGGTGCGGAACGCCGCGCTGGTGGGGGACATGGGGCGGCAGGCGTTGACCGAGTTGCGGGAGATGCTCGGGGTGCTGCGCAGTGGGGGTGTGCGGGCGGCTGACCGGTCGCCGGGGGCTGTGGTGCCGTTGGCCGCTGTGGGGGTTGCCGTGGCCGCGGCGGCCGACCGGGAGCGGGACGGTGGGGACGAGGGGGCTGCCGACGGGCCTTGTCTGTCGGAGTTGGATGCGTTGATCGGGCAGTCGGCGGCTGCGGGAATGGTCGTGGATCTGTCGGTGGAGGGGGAGACGCGGTCGTACGCGCCGGCGATCGAGCAGACCGCGTTCCGGGTGGTGCAGGAGGCGTTGACGAACGTCCACAAGCACGCGGCGGGGGCGAAGACGTACGTGCGGCTCGCGCATCGGGTGTCGGAGATCGCGATGCAGGTGGAGAACGAGCCGCCGCCGGAGTTGTCGTCGGCGTCGTCGGCGCGGTTGCCGTCAGGGGGCAACGGTCTGGTGGGGATGAAGGAGCGGGTGGTGGCGCTGGGCGGGGTGTTCGTGTCCGGGCCGACGGACGCGGGGGGCTTTCGGGTGTCGGCGGTGATTCCGGCGGCGTAGGGGCCTTCCCGTTGCCGTTCCCGGGGGCCGTCCTCGTGGTCAGCCGGCGGTGAGGCGTGCAGGTTCTATGCCGGCGACGAGGGCGGCCAGGGCCTGGTCGATGTCGGGGCCGAGGTACCAGTCGCCGGTGTGGTCGAGGGCGTAGACGCGGCCTTCGGTGTCGATGGCGAGGAGGGCCTGGGTGTCGGTCTCGGCGCCGAGGGGGCAGACCTCGGTGTCGAGGGCGCGGCCGAGGTCGCCGAGGGTGCGGGCCATGTGGAGGCCGTGGAGGGGGTCGAAGTGGACGGCTGCCGGGGCGACCTGGCGGCCGGGGCCGGCGGGGGTGATGTGGAGGCCGCCGAATTCCGCCCAGGCCTCCACGGCGGCGGGGAAGACGGCGTGGGTGTGGCCGGCGGGTGAGGTGTGTTCGCGGAGGGTGTCGGCCCAGATCTCGGCCTGCTTGATGTCCCAGCGGCCGGGTTGCCAGCCGGCGGCGCGCAGGGCGGCGTCGACGGGGACGGGGAAGCGGGTGGTGGAGGTGCGGTCGGTGTGCATCTGCGCTTCGTTCGTCGGTGCCTACGGATGTGCCGGGTGAGGGAGACGGGTCAGCCGTCGGTTGTCGTCGGGTCGACGATGCGGACGCCGAAGTGGGCGCTGAGGGCGGTGCAGGCGCGGCAGGGGGCGGCGAAGCTGCCGTGCAGGGGGTCGCCGTCCTCGCGGATGCGGCGGGCGGTGAGCTTGGCCTGCTTGAGGGCTTTGCGGGCTTCGCCGTTGGTCATGGGTTTGCGGGCGGAGCGTTTGCTGCGGGCGGCGTCGGCGGTGGCGATGTGGCGTGAGATGAGGATGGTCTCGGCGCAGCGGCCGGTGAAGCGGTCCCGCTCGGAGCTGGTGAGGGTGTCGAGGAAGTCCTGGACGAGGTGGTGCAGCTGTGGGGGCTGGTCGCCGCGGGCGGCGGTGCCGGTGAGGGTGGCGCCGCGGACGGAGAGGGCGGCGGCGACGGTGGGGAGTATGCCGTCGCGGCGGTGCAGGAGGGCGGGTGTGTGGGGGGTTTCGGTGGCGCTCCAGCCGATGCGGGGGTCGCCGGACCTGGCCGCGTGGGCGCCTGTCTGCGTCGCGTTCATGTTCATCATCCCCTCCCGAGCATCCCCCGGGCATGCTCTCGGAGGTCACAGAGTGCCAAATGCCGTGGCCGGTGCGGAAGCTGGGGCGTCGCGACACGCCCGGGTTTGGGCGGGCTGTCACGGCGGGGTGACGGCTGGTCACGGAAGCGGAGTGGGTGATGACCGGCGCCGGTGACCGGTGTCGTCGTACCGCATAGGCTGTCGGCACCGCTTTCCATGCGGTGACGCGTGGACGCAGACGAGACAGTCGATACGTGGCGTTGTGACCGAGAGTGGTCATGGTGGCGCGTATCAGAACGCCGCAGGGGGCAACCGCCATGACGACAGGTCGGCTCGGGCAGCAAGCCGCGCCGCCGAACGCGGCCTACGCCGGGCAGGTCGTGCATTTCCCGGATCCGGTTCGGGCGGCCCGTCACCCGAGAGGGGTACGGGTTGACGGGCGTGGTTACCCCGATTTCTCGCCGTACGCGCGGGCGGCGGCGGAGATCGCGGAGCCGCCGGAGGGTTTCGGTGTCGATGAGTTGCGGCTGACGGACTATGTGTCGGCGAACGCGGCGCTGGCGGGGTCGGGGCACGAGTTGTGGGACACGATTCCGGCGGTGGCGACGCCGCACGGCTGGACGTGGCATCACGTGGTGGGTTCGCGGCGGCTGGAGTTGGTTCCGGTCGAGGTGAAGGCGTTGCTGCGGCATCACGGTGGGATCGCCACGTCGGCGGTGGATCACGAGAAGCGTGGGACGCGGCCGTTGCAGGAGACGAGGCCGGCGCATTTCCGGCTGCCGAAGTCGGGTGTGGCGGTGACGGAGGCGCAGGCGCTGGGCGTCGAGGAGGACCTCGGGTACCGGCTGCCGGGCGCGTACCGGTCGTTCCTGAAGGCGGCGGGTGGTTGTGCCCCGGTGGGGACGGCGCTGGACGCGGAGTTGGGGCTCCTGGTCGACCAGCCGCTGTTCACGGTGCGGGACGAGGCGGCGGTCAATGACCTGGTGTACGTGAACAAGTGCCTGCGGGACCATCTGACCAAGGACTACCTGGGTGTCGGGTTCGTGCAGGGCGGGTTGCTGGCCGTGAAGGTGAAGGGCGAGCGGCTGGGTTCGGTGTGGTTCTGCGCGTACGACGACGCGCGGGACGTGGATCCCTCGTGGCCGCCGGCGGAGCGGGTGGAGCGGTTGCTGGTGCCGTGCGGTGAGGACTTCGACGCGTTTCTGTCCCGGCTGGCGGGGTCTCCGCCGGAGTTGGAGACGGTGGCGAATCTGATGGTGGACGGTGGGTTCGCGCGTGCGGTGCCCGTTGCTGCCGCGGCCGTGGGGGAGTGAGCTTCGCGATGGTGACGTTCGCGCAGGCGCAGGAGCGTGCGGAAGAGTGGATCAACGGCGAGGTGCCGTCGTACCAGCATCGTGAGGTGCGGGTGCGGGAGTTCGGCCTCGGGTTCGTGGTGTGGGCCGAGGACCGTGCGGACGGGCCGCGTTCGGACGGGGGCGCGCAGCGGCTGGTGATCGCCCGGGACAGCGGGGAGGCCACGTTGTGGCCGTCGCTGCCGGTGGGTGAGGTGATCCGCCGCTACGAGGAGGAGTACGGCCGTGGGGACGCGGTAGCCGAGCCGGCGCCGGCCGCTCCGGCCCGGGTGGATCTGAACCAGACGTCGTTCTTGTTGACGCCGCCGGAGTGGTTGCAGGAGGCGGCGGACAAGCTGGGGATCCAGGGCCGGGACGGGGGTTCGGGCTCGGAGCCCGGGTCCGGGCATGGTGCCGATGAGGGTGCGGCCGGGGCTTCGTCGGCTGCGTCGCCGGTGCCGAGTGTGCCGGGGGTGCCTGACGGGGCGACTCCCTGGGCCGGTACGGACACCAACCCCGGTCCCGGTGAGGACCGTTCCGTGCCGCTGCCGGAGACGGTGTTCGCGCCGCCGTTGAGCGGCGACGACACCGCGCCGCCGGACGCCAAGACCGCGCTGCTGTCGGGCGGGAGCCAGTTGCCGTCGACGGCGATCGAGCCGGCGCTCGACGAGCCGAACACGCCGCCGGGGGCGCCTTCGTACGGCTATCCGCAGGGTGCCGGTGCGCCGGACACGCCTCCGCCGGGTGCCACGCCGCCGCCCGCGCCTTCGTACGGCTACCCGCAGGGCGGCCCCGAGACGCCGGGGCGGCCGCTCGCGCCGAACGCAGGGGACATCGCGGACGCCGCGACGAGCAAGGCGGCGCCGCCGCGTCCGCGGGGTGGGTCGGTGCCGCCGCCTCCGCCGGGGGTTCCTGGAGTTCCGGGGGCGCCGGGTGCGGGGGGTGCGACTCCCGCGCCTCCTACGCCGCCGTCGGCGCCGGGTGCTCCGGGAGGCGGGTACGTTCCGACGCAGCTCGTGTCGGCGCTCGGTCCTGAGGGGCCCGAGGGCGCCGCGGGGCCGGGAGTTCCGCCGCCGCCCGGTCCTCCCGGTGCTCCGGGTGCGCCGAACCCTCCGGGCGCCCCCAACCCGCCGGGTACGCCGGGTGGTACGCCGCCGGGCGGGGTGCACCATGCCGCCACCGTGCTGGCCGACCCGAACCAGATGGGTGGCGCGCCGCAGCCCCCCGGGCCTCCGGGGCCTCCTGGTGCGCCCGGTGCCCCTGGTGGGCCGAATCCGCCCGGTATCCCCAGCCCGCCCGGCGCTCCGGGTGCTCCGGGCATGCCGCGTGCGCCGCAGCCTCCCGGTCCCCCCGGTGTTCCGGGTGCGCAGGGCGGCGCCCCTGGTGGGCCGCAGCCTCCGGGTGCTCCCGGTGGCCCGGGTTCCTCGGGCGGTGCTCGGGGTGCCGTTCACCATGCGGAGACCGTGCTGTCGGCGCCCCCGGCGGGCGGCCCCGGCGTGCCTCCGCCGCCGCCCGCTCCCGGCGCGCCTCAGCCGCCCGGGGTGCCGGGGATGCCTCCGGGCGGACCCGGTACTCCCCCTGGCGGTCCCGGCGCTCCCCAGCCCCCCGTGCCCCCGGGTGCGGTCCCGCCGCCCGGTCAGCAGGGCCACCCCGCGCCCGGTCAGCCACCGGCGTACGGCTACCCGCAGCAGCCGACGGGTCAGCCGACCGTCGGCCCCGGCTACCAGGCCGTTCTCCGCTACCGCGCGCAGGACGGGTCGGAGCAGCAGCTGATCCGGCGTTCCGCGCCGGGTACGCCGCACCCGGAGTGGCAGATCTTCCATGAGCTGCGGGGCATGAACGTGCCGCCGGACCAGGTGCTGGAGCTGCACACGGAGCTGGAGTCGTGCGAGCTGCCGGGTGCGTACTGTGCGCGGATGATCCGGGAGCAGTGGCCGCAGGCGCGGATCACGTCGATCGCGCCGTACGGC
Source organism: Streptomyces sp. NPDC028907 (assembly GCF_055564995.1). Lineage (NCBI taxonomy): Bacteria > Bacillati > Actinomycetota > Actinomycetes > Kitasatosporales > Streptomycetaceae > Streptomyces > Streptomyces sp. NPDC028907. The sequence continues at coordinate 136,192 of NZ_JBVHVE010000002.1, read as the reverse complement.
ACGGATCACGCGAGCCGGCAGCAGGGCATGCAGCAGCTGCTGGCGCACCAGGGCGAGTTGCACCAGGTGGCCGACGGGCCCGCCCGTCCGGCGCCGGTGCGCGCGCCGTTGCCGCAGGTGCAGGCGGTGCCGCCGATTCCGCCGGAGGGTGTGGCGCAGGAGCTGGCGGGGGCGTTCGGGCCGGGGCTGTTCCGGTTCGAGCAGGCCGCCGTGTCACGGCAGGGTGTGCCGCCGGTCGTGGCGCACAGCCTGATGGTGGGCGGTCTGCCGATGGACATGGGTCCGTTCTTCTGGGCGCAGGCCCAGCCGGGGCGGCCGGTGCCGACGCTGGCGGAGCTGGCGCAGGAGCGCGGGGTGCAGCCGGCGTCGGACGCGGGCTCGTATCTCGTCATGGGCAGCGACTTCGGCAAGGCGCTGTGTGTGCAGTACGGGACGGCGCACATCGTCGCCGTGCCCGTGGAGGCGGGGCCGGGCGGTGCGCCCGTACCGCCGCAGTTCGTGAACACGGGGCTGCCCGAGTTCCAGCGCTGTCTGGCGCTGCTGGGCCGGATGTGGCGGCTTCGGTTCGGTCTGAACCAGGAGCAGGCGGGGCGTTGGACCGTCGACTTCCAGGCGCAGCTGGCCGCGCTCGACCCGGCGGCGCTGGGGTCGCCGGAGAGCTGGTGGTCGGTGCTGCTGGAGCAGATGTGGGACGGGCTGTTGTGACGGCCGTTCGGCTGTTTGTCGTGAGATGACGGCAGCCGGGTGATGTCACCCGGTTGCCGCTGACTGTCGCCGAGTGCGGCGTGCGGGCGTGAGAGGGCCGGCTTCCGGTGGTACTACCGGGAGCCGGCCCTTTCGTATGCGCTCTTGGTCGTTTTGCGCGCCGTTCGTCCTTCCACGCGCCGCTGGTGTTCGTGTGCGCCGCTCGGCGTGCCTGCGTGCCTCCGTGCCCCTGTGCGGTGCCTCCTGCGCGGAGTGTCGCGTTATGAACGCTTCCGTCCGATACATCAAGATGTGCGCTAAATCATCATTTCGCATCCGTTCGGCGGAGAGGGGTTCCAGGATGAGCAGCGCACCGGTCCCGCTCTACGACTTCGTGGTCGTAAGAGGGCGTGGCTACCGTCCCGAACAGGTCGACGCCTACATCGACGCCCTCTTCCGGGACCGTGACGCCGCCTGGGAGCGGGCCGCCCGGCTCACCGTGCTCGCCCGGGAGATGGACGACGAGGCACGGCGGCTGCGGGACGTGGTCGCGGGGCTCGCCCCCACGACGTACGAGGAGCTCGGGGAGCGGGCGCGGCGGCTGTTCGAGCTGGTGGAGGAGGAGGCCGCGGCCGTGCGGGAGGGGGCGCGGCAGGAGACGCAGCGGATGATGGAGGAGGCGCAGGCGTACGCGGACGAACTGCGGGACGCGGCGCAGTCGCACGCCGATGCCGTGACCGCCGCGTCCGAGGAGTGGGCCCGGCAGCGGCTGCTCGCGGCGCGCGCCGAGGCGGGCGAGACCCGTATCGCCGCCCGGCGTGATGTGAAGGAGGAGCGCGGGGAGGTGCTCGGCCCGTTGCGCCAGGTGCGGCAGCAGACCGCCGGTCTGGTCGCGCGGCAGGCCAAGGAGCACGCCGAGCGTTCGGCGCAGGCCGAGCGGGAGGCCGAGCGGCGGCTGGCCGCGCTGGAGAAGTCGGAGAAGGAGCGGACGGCGCGGGCCGAGGCCTCGCTGGCGGAGGCGCAGCAGGAGCTCGCCGACGCGCGGGCCTCGGCCGAGCGGTTGCAGGAGGAGGCGGCCGCGCGGGCGGCGGAGCTTCTTGAGCAGGCCCGGCAGCGTACGGAGCGGATCGCCCGGGAGACCGAGCGGGTGCTGCGCGAGCACGGGGAGATGTGGGACGAGGTGCGCATGCAGATGGACCAGATGCGCAACAGTCTGTCGACCCTGGAGCGGCAGGCGGCGATGGAGTGACCCGGGGGCAGGCCCGCCGGACCGGCGAGAACCCCGCCCCCGCCCCACCTCGCCCCCGGCTCCCAGCGCCAGGCGCGTGCCTCAGTCCCCCCTGCGCACCGCCCCCGCGAGAATCCACCCCTCCACGGCCTCGTACTGCCGCCGCTGTTCCTCCGACTCCCCACGCCCCGACAGGACCGTCCCCAGCCACCCGAAGGCGAAGCCGGCCGGTACCGACACCAGACCGGGCGTCGTGAACGGGAACCAGTTGAAGTCGGCGTCGGGGAACGCCGAGACCGGTGACCCGGAGACCAGATTCGTCCCCGGCATCAGCACCAGCACCACCACCGAGCCGCCGATCAGCGTCCACAGCAGGCCCGCCCGGGTGTACCGGCGCCAGAAGAGGCTGTAGACGAGGGCCGGGGCGATGGCCGAGGCGCCCAGTGTGAAGGACAGGGTCACCAGCGGCTGGAGGCTGCGGTGCTGGACCATCGTCGCCAGCACGATCGCCGGAACTCCCACCGCCAGTGCCGACAGCCGCGCCACCGTCATCTCGCGGCGGCCCGACAACTCCCGTACCCGCGCGGCGAACACGTCATGGGCGAGGGAGTTCGCGCAGGCCAGGATCATGCCGGCGACCGAGGCGAGCACGGTGAGGAAGATGGCCGTGGTGACCGCGGTGAAGAGCAGGGTCTCCGCGGTGGAGACCTCGGCGCCGAACGCGGCCCTGGAACCCAGCAGATACGCGGTGTTGCCCTGCGGGTCCGCCCCGGCGATCACCGCCCGCCCGATCAGCGCCGTCGCGCCGAAGCCGACGACCGTGATCACCAGCACGAACAGTGCCACGCTCGACACCGCCCAGGACATCGAGCGCCGCACCTGACGTGCGCCGGACGCCGTGTACATGCGCATGGTGATGTGCGGCAGCACCGCACCGCCGAGGACGACGGCGAGCTGGGAGCTGATCATGTCGAGGCGGGGGTGCGGGCCGCCCGCGAACTGCAGACCCGACTCCAGGAACGCCGAGCCGACCCCGCTCTGCTGCGCCGCGGCGTCGAACAGCGCGCCCGGGTCCCAGTCGAACTTCGCGAGCACCAGCAGGGCGACCACGGCGCCCGAACCGAGCAGCATCACCATCTTCAGGATCTGGATGAGGGCGGTGCCCTTCATCCCGCCGATCGCGGCGTAGCTGATCATCAGGATGCCGAGGCCGATGATGCACCCGGTCTTGAGGCTGTCGCTGGAGAATCCCAGGATGAACGCCAGCAGTTGTCCGGTGCCGGCCAGTTGCACCAGCATCAGCGGCACCAGCGCGGCCAGCGTCACCGCGCACGCGGCGATCCGCACGCCCCGCCCGGGCATACGGCGCGCCAGCGCGTCTCCCATGGTGAACCGGCCCGCGTTGCGCAGGGGTTCGGCCAGCAGGAACATCAGCAGCATCAGCGACAGGGCCGTGCTCAACGCCAGCACGATGCCGTCGTAGCCGCACAGGGCGACCACACCGGTCGTGCCCAGTACGGTCGCGGCGCTGATGTAGTCGCCGGCGATGGCCAGGCCGTTGCGCATGGGCGACAGGGAGCTGTAGCCCGTGTAGAACTCGTCGAGGTCGTCCCGGTCCGGGCCGGTCATCACGCACAGCAGCAGGGTGATGGTGGCGACGGCACAGAACGCGACCAGCGACATCGCCTGGGCGTCTCCGCTGAAGTCGGTCATCGCCGCGGCCCCCGGTTCCCGGTCTCCCGCCTGGCGTCCACCTCGGCCAGCTTGCGGATGCGGTCCGCGAGCGGGTCGACGTAACGGCGGGCGGTGTGCTCGTACAGACCTATCGCCAGCCAGGTGACGGGCAGTTGGATCAGGGCGAGCAGCAGACCGGCGGGCAGTCCGTCGGTGACCGTGCTCGACATGAAGCCGGGCGCGAAGGCGGACAGGATCAGGAACAGGGTGAAGTAGCCGAGTGCCGTGAGGGTCGCCACGCGCCGCTGCCAGCGGTAGGCGGTCCGCAGGATCCGCAGGTCGCTGTGGTGTCCGAGGGGCGGGTGGTCGGGGGTTCGGTGTCGTGGGGGTGGTGGCCCCGGCGGGGTGGGGGTCTGCCAGGGGTAGGTGTCGTACGACGGTGAGGTGCCGTAGGTCGGTGAGGTGTCGCCCGGGCCGTACTGGTACGGCGGTGACGGGTCGAAGGACGGGGACATCCCGTTGCTCCTTGCGTGGCTCGGGTCCGGTTGCGGCGGACCGCAGGGAGGTGGGGGGCGGGCGAGCCACGCACGTTACTCGCCGGTACCGGAATAGGCGAGGGTTTCACCAAACTGAGTGGTCGGTATGCGCTTTCTCCATCAAACCGTGTCTGACCTGGCGTGTTACCGGCGTTAACTCGGACTTTTGAGCACAGGGCGAAGTCGGCGAAACTGATCCGCCCGACGGATCGTCTTGGCAGGCGTGACATCGACGGCGCAGGCGGGGGCGACCCGGTGGGTGGTGCGGTGGGCGGCCCGGGGGTGCGTGCTCGCCGCGTGCGCCGTGCTGACGGCCGTGCTGCTGGTGTTCCACCGGGCCGTGCCCAACTCCGTGGGGCGCACCGGGAGTCTGCTGGAATCCTTCCTGCCCTGGCTCGGTGCGGTGGTCCTGGTGCTGCTCGGGCTCGCCCTGTTGCGCCGCTCCGCCGTCGCGCTGGTGGCACTGCTGCTGCCCGTGGCGGCCTGGACGTACCTCTTCGGCGGGCTGCTGCTGCCCGCGCCACGGCCCGGCGCGCGCGACCTGGTCGTGGTGCAGCACAACGTCAGCGACGAGAACGCCGACCCGGCGGGCACGGCCCGCGCCCTGGCTGGCGCCGAGCCCGACCTCATCGCGCTGGAGGAACTCGTGCCCCGAGCACTGCCGGCGTACGAGGAGGTGCTCGGCGACAAGTTCCCGTACCACGTGGTGCGGGGGACCGTCGGGCTCTGGTCGAGGCATCCGATCAGCGGGGCCCGGCTCGTGGACATCAGGCCCCGTGGGATCGCGGAGGACTGGAGCCGCGGGCTGCGGGCCGTGGTGCGCACGCCGTACGGCGACGTCGCGGCGTACGTCGCGCACCTGCCCTCGGTCCGCGTCCGGGCGAGCGGGCTCGCGTCCTCCTGGCGGGACGAGAGCGCCGGCCTGCTGGGCGCGGCCGTCGCCGCCGAGCGGGTGCGGACGGTGATCCTGCTGGGCGACCTCAACGGCACGGTCGACGACCGCGGGCTCGCGCCGCTGACGTCACGGATGAACGTGGCGGAGCGGGGCTTCGCCCTCAGCTTCCCGGCCGGCCTGCCGTTGGCCCGGATCGACCAGGTCATGGCCCGCTCGGCGACGGTCGTCCACATCCGTACGCTGCCCGCGACCGGCAGCGACCATCTGCCGGTCGCCGCGCGCGTCACGCTGCGGTAGCGCTGGTCGCGCGGGCGGTTCCGGAAGCCGCCTTCACCCTGCGCCTCCAGCCGACGCGGAGCGCCCGCACGGCTGCCCGGCGGAGCCGGGGGAATGCGAACAGCCGTCCTGCGGATCACGGTCAACGTGCGCGACCGTGCCCGCTCGGCGTGGGCATCCGTCACCATGCCCGTCTCGGCCGTTCACGGCCGAGAAGGTGACCGCTTCTCGACCGTGGCGTGCCATCCGACGCACAGGTGGGCCTCGACCGCAAAGTCCCAGGGGGGAGCGGTCGGAAGTGCCGTGGGGAGTGCCGTGGGAAGCGCGGTGGCCAGTGGCGCCCGGGTGCAGACCGGGGACGACGGCTCCGGTGCGGACGACGGCTCCGGGGCGTAGGGGCTGGAGGGGCTGGCGGCGGGGGTGCTCGCGTTGAGGTACTCGGTCGCGGCGTACCCGGCGACTCCGACCGCCAGGGCCGTGGCCGCGAGTGTGCGCGAGAGCCTGGACAAGCGAAGTCTCCTTCGGGCAGCGGGTGTTCGGCTCACGCTACAAGCGGCGGGATCAGTTCTCCTCCAGTACCGGGAACCGTCTCGGGGCCAGCAGCAACAGGACCAGGAACGCCAGTGCCGCCGCGCCGGACGCGCCCAGGTACACGGCGTGCACCGCGTCGGCGATGGCGCGTCTGGTGGCCTCCGGGGCCGTGCCGCCGGAGTCCAGGGCACGGGTCACCGAGTCCAGGTCGCTCGCGCCGCCGAGCCGGGAGGCCAGGACGCCGTTCGCGACGGCACCGAAGAGTGCCGCGCCCGTCGTCTGGCCCGTCTGCCGGCAGAACAGCACCGACGCGGTCGTCGTGCCCCGCTCCGACCAGCCGACCGTCGACTGCACGCCCACGATCAGGGGCAGTTGGAACAGGCCGAGGGCCGCCCCCAGCAACAGCATCAGCAGGGTCGGCTGCCACGCCTGCCCGGGGTAGGGCAGGAAGGGGAACGCGAGGAGGATCAGGGACGCCGTCCCGATGCCCAGCATCGCCGTGTTGCGGAAGCCGATCCTGCGGTACACGTGCTGGCTGCACGCCGCCGACAGCGGCCAGCTCAACGTCCACACCGACAGCACGAACCCGGCCGTCATCGGGGCCAGGCCGAGGACCGACTGGGCGTACGTCGGCAGGAACACCGTCGGCGCCACCATCAGCAACCCCAGCGCGCCCAGCGCCAGGTTCACCGCCGCGATCGTCCGGCGCCGCCACACCCAGCCCGGGATGATCGGCTCGGCCGCCCGGCGCTCCACGACCACCACGACCGCCACCAGCGCGAGCCCCGTACCGAACAGGGCGAGCGACGGCCCCGACAGCCAAGGCCAGGCCACCCCGCCCTGTACCAGCGCCGTCAGCAGCACGCCCCCGCACGCGAACACCGCCAGCGCGCCCGCCCAGTCGACACGCGCGCGCGTGGCCGGCGACTCCGGGTCCGGGGCGCGCTTCGGCTCGTGCAGATGCCGCACGATCAGCCACAGGGCCACCGCCCCGATCGGCAGGTTGACCAGGAAGATCCAGCGCCAGTCCGCGTACGCCGCCAGGACCCCGCCCAACCCGGGCCCCGCCACCGCCGACACGGCCCACACCGTGGACAACCTGGCCTGGATCCTGGGCCGTTCCTCCAGCGGGTACAGGTCGGCGGCCAGGGTCTGCACCGTCCCCTGAAGCGCCCCGCCGCCCAGCCCCTGCACGATCCGGAACGCGATCAGCGCCGCCATGTTCCAGGCCAACGCGCACAGCAGCGAGCCCAGCAGGAACAGCGCCGCGCCGACGATGAGCACCGGCTTGCGGCCGAAGGTGTCGGAGAGCTTGCCGTACACCGGAAGGGTCACGGTCACGGCGAGCAGATAGCCGGAGAACAGCCAGGAGAAGACCGAGAAGCCCCCGAGGTCGCCCACGATCTGCGGTACGGCCGTGGAGACGATGGTGGCGTCGAGCGCGGCCAGTGCCATCGCGAGCATCAGGGCCGCGACCACGGCCGAGCGGCGGTCCGTTCCGGTGCGCCGTGCGGTGTCGCGTATCGCGGGTCTCGTACTGCCCACCGGGTTCCTCTCGTGATGCGTTCCCCTTGCACCTACCTGCCGCCGACCAGCTTCCCACTTGACCCTGACGTCGCGGGAGGGTGGAGCCTGGATGGGCCGCAGGGTGGCGAGAACCCCGACGCGCGCTCCACCGAAGGGTGGAGAGCCCTTAGGGGTACCTCCGTACTAGGTCTCGGGGAGGGTTGGTACCGCCGGAGGACGAGACGTCCGGGGTGCCGTCCTTAATCTGGCTTTACGCCGCTGGGGGGCGGCTTACCGAACCGGCGGGGGTGGGGTTTTCCCCCGTACAAGACGGGGCTCGGCACCAGCGCGCCGGACCCTGCTCCGGCGCCAGACTCAACGACGTACCCAGTCATCGACGTACCGGCCCACGGCCCAGTACGTCGACTCATAACCGACTTAGGAGACATACCGTGACATCGGCTGTGACCATTCCCAGGCACGGGGGCACTGGAGGGCGTACGGCCGTTGCCGCGCGGGCGCGGCAGGTCGTCAAGGCGTACGGGTCGGGGGAGACCCGGGTCGTCGCGCTCGACCACGTGGACGTGGACATCGCTCGCGGGCAGTTCACCGCGATCATGGGCCCTTCCGGGTCCGGCAAGTCCACCCTGATGCACTGCCTCGCCGGGCTCGACACCGTCACCGGCGGCCAGATCTACCTCGACGAGACCGAGATCACCGGGCTGAAGGACAAGAAGCTCACCCAGCTGCGCCGGGACCGGATCGGCTTCATCTTCCAGGCGTTCAACCTGCTGCCGACGCTCAACGCCCTGGAGAACATCACGCTGCCCATGGACATCGCCGGCCGCAAGCCGGACCGGCAGTGGCTCGGGCGCGTGGTCGACACCGTCGGACTGTCCGACCGGCTGGGGCACCGGCCCACCCAGCTCTCCGGCGGCCAGCAGCAGCGCGTCGCCGTGGCCCGCGCCCTGGCCGCCCGGCCCGAGATCATCTTCGGTGACGAGCCGACCGGAAACCTCGACTCGCGCGCGGGCGCCGAGGTACTGGGCTTCCTGCGCCGCTCCGTCGACGAACTCGGGCAGACCATCGTGATGGTCACCCACGACCCCGTCGCCGCCTCCTACGCGGACCGGGTGCTGTACCTCGCCGACGGGCGCATCGTCGACGAGATGTACAAGCCCACCGCCGACGCCGTCCTGGACCGCATGAAGGACTTCGACGCCCGGGGGCGTACGTCATGACCGTCCTGAAGACCTCCCTGCGCAACTTCTTCGCGCACAAGGGACGCATGGCCCTGTCGGCCGTCGCCGTCCTGCTGTCGGTGGCCTTCGTGAGCGGCACGCTCGTGTTCACCGACACGATGAACACCACCTTCGACAAGCTCTTCGCCGTCACCGCCTCCGACGTCACGGTCAGCCCCAAGACGGCCGAGGACGAGGACGACGGCGGCGGCACCGGCCGCCCGGTCTCGCTGCCCGCCTCCACCGTCGAGCAGGTCGCGGCCGTCGACGGCGTCAAGCAGGCCGAGGGCGCGGTCGCCTCGATGAGCGTGACCGTCGTCAACTCCGAGAACGAGAACATGGGTTCCTCCAACGGCGCGCCCACCATCGCCGGCAACTGGACCAGGAACGACCTGAAGTCCATGGAGATCACCTCCGGGCACGCCCCGCGCGGGCCCACCGAGGTCGTGGTCGACGCGGACACCGCCGACAAGCACGACCTGAAGCTCGGCGACGAACTGCGCACCATCGCCGCCACCGGCGACATCCGCGCGCGGATCGTCGGCATCGCCTCCTGGAAGGTCACCAACCCCGGCGCGGCCGTCGTCTACTTCGACACCGAGACCGCCCAGCGCGGCCTCCTCGGCGCCACCGGACGCTTCACCCAGGTCGCCGTCACCGCCGCGGCAGGCGTGAGCGACACCCAGCTCAAGCAGGACATCGCGCAGTCCCTGAACGGCTCGTACAAGATCCAGACGGCCAAGGAGAACGCCGACGAGAACCGCAAGGACGTCGGCGAGTTCATGGACATCATCAAGTACGCCATGCTCGGCTTCGCCGGGATCGCGTTCCTGGTGGGCATCTTCCTGATCATCAACACCTTCTCGATGCTGGTCACCCAGCGCACCCGCGAGATCGGCCTCATGCGGGCCATCGGCTCCTCCCGCCGACAGGTCAACCGGTCCGTGCTGTTGGAGGCTCTGCTTCTCGGCCTCGTCGGATCCGTCCTGGGCGTCGCAGCCGGTGTCGGTATCGCCGTCGGCCTGATGAAGCTGATGTCGATGGCCGGCATGAACCTCTCCACCGACGACCTGACGGTGAAGGTGACGACCCCGGTCGTCGGCCTGGTCCTCGGCGTCGTCGTCACCGTCCTCGCCGCCTACCTCCCCGCCCGCCGCGCCGGCAAGGTCTCCCCGATGGCCGCCCTGCGCGACGCCGGAACCCCGGCCGACGTCAAGGCCGGCTGGATCCGCGGCCTTATCGGGCTCGTCCTCACCGGCGCCGGCACCTTCGCCCTGTTCGCGGCCGCCACGGCCGACAAGGCGAGCGACGGCGCGCTGATGCTGGGCGGCGGCGTGGTGCTGACCCTGATCGGCTTCGTGGTCATCGGCCCGCTGCTCGCGGGCGCCGTGGTCCGGGTGATCAGCGCGGTCCTGCTGCGCGCCTTCGGCCCCGTCGGCCGCATGGCCGAGCGCAACGCCCTGCGCAACCCGCGCCGTACCGGAGCCACGGGCGCCGCCCTGATGATCGGTCTCGCCCTGGTGGCCTGCCTCTCGGTGGTCGGCTCCTCGATGGTCGCCTCGGCGACGAGCGAGCTCGACAAGTCGGTCGGCGCGGACTTCATCGTCATGACCCAGCAGCAGCGGATCGTGCCGCAGGCCGAGAAGGCCATGCAGCAGACGCCGGGCCTGGCCCACGTCACCCGCTACAAGGACATCGACGCCACCCTGACCTCGCCGGACGGCAAGACCGACGACACCGGGGTCACGGCCGCCGACCCGACGTACGCCGAGGACGTGCGCCGCACGACCACGGAGGGCACCCTCTCCGCGGCCTACGGCAAGAACGCCATGTCCGTCGGCACCGACTACGCCAAGAAGCACGGAGTGCACGTCGGCGACACCATCTCCGTGGCCTTCAAGGGCGGCGAGACGGCGAAGCTGAAGGTCGCCGCCGTCACCGAGGACGACACCTCCATCGACCAGGGCGCGCGCTACATCAGCATCGCGACGCTGGAGCAGTACGTGCCCGCCGACCGGATCCCGCAGAACGTGATCATGTTCGGCAAGGCGAAGGAAGGCCAGGAGGCGGCGGCGTACGCGGCCCTGAAGAAGTCGCTGCACGACTACCCGCAGTACCAGGTCCGCGACCAGACCGACTACAAGCAGGAGCTGAAGGACCAGGTCGGCCAGCTCCTGAACATGGTCTACGGCCTGCTCGCCCTGGCGATCATCGTCGCCGTCCTCGGCGTGGTGAACACCCTTGCCCTGTCGGTGGTGGAACGCACCCGCGAGATCGGCCTGATGCGCGCCATCGGCCTCTCCCGCCGCCAGCTGCGCCGCATGATCCGCATGGAGTCGGTGGTGATCGCCCTGTTCGGCGCCCTGCTGGGCCTCGGACTCGGCATGGGCTGGGGCGCGACGGCCCAGAAGCTGCTCGCCCTGGAAGGCCTGAACGTCCTCGACATCCCGTGGCCGACGATCATCGGCGTCTTCATCGCCTCGGCCTTCGTGGGCCTGTTCGCGGCCCTGGTGCCGGCGTTCCGGGCGGGCCGGATGAACGTACTGAACGCCATCGCGACCGAGTAGCCGAGGAGCCGTCCCGGAGGAGCAGCCGAACAGCCACCGCATACGGGGGTTGCGGGGGACGGGCCCGGTCCGCAGGAGGTACCACCTCCCGGACCGGGCCCGTGCTGTGCTCACCTCACCCGGCGGGCCGCCGCTCCAGCAGTACGAAGCCGTAGGCGGTGCCCTTGACGATGTACCGGGCGTCCGGGTGGAGCTCCCGGGCGTAGGCCTCCACATCGCTGTAGCGCTTGCGGGAGTTGTCGAGGGCGATGTAGTCGGGATCGATGCCGCGCGTGTTGCTGATCCAGAAGACCCGGCAGCGGGAGGTGAGCCGGCTGATCGGAGCTATGTTCGCCTCGACGGAGGCGTCGTCGGGCACCTGGGCGAGGAGCCGCTCGACAGCCGTCACGCGCGCGGGCTTGCGATAGATCTCGCTCTCGGTCAGCGCGGCGAGCGGCAGCGAGGTGGTCAGCGCGACCGAGGCGGCCGCCACGGCGGCGGGCAGGTGCTCGGCGTACGACCGCAGCCACGCGCGCGTGCTGTGCCGTGCGGTGTCGAGGGCGTCGACGAGCGCGAGGGTCACGACGGGCATGAGGACGGCGTTGTAGTGCCAGTCGGTGCCCCAGTACTGGGCGTACGAGGAGACGAAACGCCAGCCGACGGTGGGCAGGGCGATCAGCAGCAGCGGCGAGCGGATCGCGAGCAGCCCGGTGGTGGGGATGAGCAGCCAGCCGAGCGTACGGAGCTTGGTGTCGAGGCCGTCGAAGGGGCCGCCGCCGCCCGACTCGCCCACCTTGTTCCAGTAGTCGTAGGTTCCGGCGCTGTTGAAGCTCGGGATGACCAGCAGCAGGGTGACCGCGACGGCCACCACGCCGAACACGGCGACGCCCATCGCGTACCGCGCCGCCCGCGCGGAGTCCCGGCGGGCCCTCAGGGCGACGACCACGGCGATGGCCGCGACGGTCATCCCCAGGTCCTCCTTCACCAGGACCAGCGGCAGCGCCCACAGCAGAGCCCCACGCCAACGCCGCGCGAGCAACGCCTCAAGGCTGAACGCGATCAGCGGTACGGCGAAGCAGATCTCGTGGAAGTCGAAGTCGACGGCCTGCTGAAGCCCCCACGACAGCCCGTACGCCACCCCGATCGCGAGCCCACGCCCCCGACCCAGCAGCCGGGCCGCGGCTCGCGTGACCGGGACGGTGGACAGCGCGAACAGCGCGGCCTGCGCGAGGAGGAGGGTGACCGGCGAGGGGAACACCCGGTAGAACGGCGCGAGCAGGACGGTCACCGGACTGAAGTGATCGCCGAGGATGTTGAACCCGGGCCCCTTCAGATCCGCGATCGGCGCCTGAAGATGCGCGTACGACCGGATGACCTGCTCGAATATCCCCAGATCCCACGACCGCTGCCCCAGATGCCGGTAACGACCGACCGAGACGATCGCATAGCCGACGAACAGCGCGACGGCCAGCAGCCAGGGGTCACGCCGCCCGGGACCGGGCCGCGCATGCCCTTCCGGGCCCGTGACGGGCGCCGATATATGGGGGTCCGAGGAGGTGTCCGGCGTCGCGGAGGTGGCGGGGGTGGGCATGGGGGGACCTTACGTGGTGTGGGGTACGGGGCCACAGCCAGCCCGTCCGGCGTTTGAGGACGAGGCCCTTCGGGCCGATGGCGGGGTCTGGGGTGGCCGCCCCGGCGGGGTCGAAGGGGCGGCGCCCCTTCACGACCACGTCAACGCCCGTCACCACGGGGACGGACGTTATCCACAGGCCCGGCACCCGCCCGCGCAGCGACGTACGCTGGAAGCCCCCGGCCTGCCACCCGCGTCGGGCCCTTCGTGTTGCCCACCCCCGGACGGAAGCGCCCCCTCCATGAGCCTGCACGGTCTGCTCGACGCCGTAGTCAAGGACACCGCCCTCGCGGAAGCGATCACAGCGGCCGCAGACGGCAACCGCATGCACGTCGACCTGGTCGGCCCCCCGGCGGCCCGCCCCTTCGCCATCGCCGCCCTCGCCCGCGAGACCGACCGCCCGGTCCTCGCGGTGACGGCGACGGGCCGCGAGGCCGAGGACCTGGCGGCGGCCCTGCGCTCGCTCCTCCCCTCGGAGGGCGTCGTGGAGTACCCGTCCTGGGAGACCCTCCCGCACGAGCGCCTCAGCCCCCGCAGCGACACCGTCGGCCGCCGCCTCGCCGTCCTGCGCCGCCTCGCCCACCCGCGCCCCGACGACCCCGAGACGGGCCCGGTCTCCGTCGTCGTGGCCCCCGTCCGCTCGGTCCTCCAGCCCCAGGTCAAGGGCCTCGGCGACCTGGAACCGGTCGCCCTGCGCACCGGACAGACCGCCGACCTCAACGAGATCGTCGAGTCCCTCGCCGCGGCCGCGTACGCGCGCGTGGAGCTCGTCGAGAAGCGCGGCGAGTTCGCCGTACGAGGCGGCATCCTGGACGTCTTCCCGCCCACCGAGGAACACCCCCTGCGCATCGAGTTCTGGGGCGACGACGTGGAGGAGATCCGCTACTTCAAGGTCGCCGACCAGCGCTCCCTCGAAGTCGCCGAACACGGCCTGTGGGCGCCGCCCTGCCGCGAACTCCTCCTCACCGACGACGTACGCGCCCGCGCGCGTGCCCTCGCCGAAGAGCACCCGGAGCTCGGCGAACTGCTCGGCAAGATCGCCGAGGGCATCGCGGTCGAGGGCATGGAGTCCCTCGCCCCCGTCCTCGTCGACGACATGGAGCTGCTGCTCGACGTCCTGCCCAAGGGCGCCATGGCCGTCGTGTGCGACCCGGAGCGGGTACGCACGCGTGCCGCCGATCTCGTCGCCACCTCGCAGGAGTTCCTCCAGGCGTCCTGGGCAGCCACGGCCGGTGGCGGCGAGGCGCCCATCGACGTCGGCGCCGCCTCCCTGTGGTCCATCGCGGACGTCCGCGACCGTGCCCGCGAGCTGGAGATGATGTGGTGGTCGGTCTCGCCCTTCGCCGCTGACGAGACGCTCGACGCGGACACCCTCAAGCTCGGCATGCACGCCCCCGAGTCATACCGCGGTGACACCGCGAAGGCCCTCGCCGACACCAAGGGCTGGCTCGCCGACGGCTGGCGCACGGTCTTCGTGACCGAGGCCCACGGCCCGGCCGCCCGCACGGTCGAGGTGCTCGGCGGCGAGGGCGTGGCGGCGCGCCTGGAGACCGACCTGGGGGAGATCTCCCCCTCGATCGTCCATGTCGCCTGCGGCTCGATCGACTACGGCTTCGTCGACCCCGCGCTGCGGCTGGCCGTCCTGACGGAGACCGACCTGTCCGGCCAGAAGGCGGCCGGCAAGGACGGCGCCCGGATGCCGGCCCGCCGCCGCAAGACCATCGACCCGCTCACCCTGGAGACGGGCGACTACATCGTCCACGAGCAGCACGGCGTCGGCCGCTACATCGAGATGGTGCAGCGCACCGTGCAGGGCGCCACGCGCGAGTACCTCGTCGTCGAGTACGCCCCCGCCAAGCGCGGCCAGCCCGGCGACCGCCTCTACATCCCGACCGACCAGCTGGAGCAGATCACCAAGTACGTCGGCGGCGAGGCGCCCACGCTGCACCGGCTGGGCGGCGCCGACTGGACGAAGACGAAGGCACGCGCGAAGAAGGCCGTCAAGGAGATCGCGGCCGACCTGATCAAGCTGTACAGCGCGCGCATGGCGGCCCCCGGGCACGCCTTCGGCTCGGACACCCCCTGGCAGCGCGAGCTGGAGGACGCCTTCCCCTACGCCGAGACCCCGGACCAGCTGACCACCATCGCCGAGGTCAAGGAGGACATGGAGAAGTCGGTCCCGATGGACCGCCTGATCTGCGGCGACGTCGGCTACGGCAAGACGGAGATCGCGGTGCGGGCCGCGTTCAAGGCGGTGCAGGACGGCAAGCAGGTGGCCGTACTGGTGCCGACGACCCTCCTCGTCCAGCAGCACTTCGGCACGTTCTCCGAGCGCTACTCGCAGTTCCCGGTCAACACCCGGGCCCTGTCCCGCTTCCAGACCGACACCGAGGCCAAGGCGACCCTGGAGGGCCTGAAGGAAGGCTCGGTGGACATCGTCATCGGCACGCACCGGCTGTTCTCCTCGGAGACCAAGTTCAAGGACCTGGGCCTCGTCATCGTCGACGAGGAGCAGCGTTTCGGCGTCGAGCACAAGGAACAGCTGAAGAAGCTGCGCGCCAACGTCGACGTCCTGACGATGTCCGCGACCCCGATCCCCAGAACCCTGGAGATGGCGGTCACCGGCATCCGCGAGATGTCGACGATCACGACCCCGCCCGAGGAGCGTCACCCGGTCCTGACCTTCGTCGGCCCTTACGAGGAGAAGCAGATCGGCGCCGCGATCCGCCGCGAACTGCTGCGCGAGGGCCAGGTCTTCTATATCCACAACCGGGTCGAGTCCATCGACCGGGCGGCCGCCCGCCTGCGTGAGATCGTCCCCGAGGCGCGCATCGCGACGGCCCACGGCCAGATGTCCGAGCAGGCCCTGGAGCAGGTCGTCGTCGACTTCTGGGAGAAGAAGTTCGACGTCCTCGTCTCGACCACGATCGTCGAGTCCGGCATCGACATCTCCAACGCCAACACCCTGATCGTCGAGCGCGGCGACAACTTCGGCCTCTCCCAGCTGCACCAGCTGCGCGGCCGGGTCGGGCGCGGGCGCGAGCGCGGGTACGCGTACTTCCTGTACCCGCCGGAGAAGCCGCTGACGGAGACGGCCCACGAGCGTCTGGCCACCATCGCCCAGCACACCGAGATGGGCGCGGGCATGTACGTCGCCATGAAAGACCTGGAGATCCGCGGCGCCGGCAACCTGCTGGGCGGCGAGCAGTCCGGCCACATCGCGGGCGTCGGCTTCGACCTGTACGTCCGTATGGTCGGCGAGGCCGTCGCCGACTACCGCGCCTCGCTGGAGGGCGGCGTCGAGGAGGAGCCGCCGCTCGAGGTCAAGATCGAGCTCCCGGTCGACGCCCACGTCCCGCACGACTACGCGCCGGGCGAGCGGCTCCGCCTCCAGGCCTACCGTTCCATCGCCTCCGCCAACACGGAGGAGGACATCAAGGCCGTCCGCGAGGAACTCGTCGACCGCTACGGCAAGTTGCCCGAACCGGTCGAGAACCTCCTGCTGGTGGCGGGCCTGCGGATGCTGGCCCGCGCGTGCGGCGTCGGCGAGATCGTCCTCCAGGGCAACAACATCCGCTTCGCGCCGGTGGAGTTGCGCGAGTCCCAGGAGCTGCGGGTCAAGCGCCTGTACCCGGGCACCGTCATCAAGCCGGCGGTGCACCAGCTGCTGGTGCCGCGCCCGAAGACCGCGAAGGTGGGCGGAAAGCCGCTGGTCGGGCGGGAGTTGCTGGGCTGGGTCGGGGAGTTCCTGGCGTCGATCCTGGGGTCGTGACCCGGGCGGGTGGGGGTGCCCTAGTCGACCCGTACCTCGGTGTTCTGGCAGGCGTGCAGCAGCCAGCGTCCGTCGGGCTGCTTGGTCATGACGTAGAGCGGGGCACCCTCGGTGTCGGGTTCGCCGTCCGGTGAGTGGTAGACCTGCCGGACCTTGACGGCCGCCACGTCGGGCCGCAGGAACCGCGTGTGCGCCACCTCGTAGGTGACCTCGCCGTCCCAGCTCGCGGCGGGCAGCACGGCACGGGTGAACTCGGCGATGGCGTCGAAGCCGATGAGGACCTTGCCGTGGCCGGTCGTCCACAGGGCGTCGGGGTGGAACAGGGCGAGGAAGCCTTCGGCGTCCTTGGCACGCTGGGTGCGTTCGACGGTGGCGACGACCTCGGTGATTGCGTCGAGGTCGGTGCGTCCGGTGGCTGCGTGCGCGGTTTCTGTTGACATGTGGATCACTCTGGTTCCTCAAGTGCACTTGAGGTCAAGGGGTTCAGAGGGTCCGGGGGAGAGAGCTCGGGGACTCAGGGCTTGGGGGCTCAGGGCTCAGGACTCAGGGCTCGGGGCTCGGGGCTCGGAGGCTCAGGGGGTTCGGGGCTCGCTCGGCGGCTCGCCGCGGAACAGTGTCGCCGCCAGTGTCCGGAACACCTCCTCGGGATCCCTGTCGCCGACCGGCCCGTCCAGGTTGTGGCCGAGGAGCAGCGTGGCGAAGCCGTGCGCCAGGGACCAGGCGGCCACTCCGGCCAGACGTGCGTCGACGCCGAGAGCCTCGGGTCGTACGCCGGCCACGGCCGCGCGCAGGGCGTCCCCGGCCAGGGCGCGGGCGGCGGTCAGCTCCAGGTCGTCGGCGCGCAGTAGTTCGGGTGTGAACATCACCTGGAAGTGCGCCGGGTGCTCGCGCGCGAAGCGGACGTAGCGCACACCGGCGTCCTTCAGGTCCGCGGCCTCGTGGAGCGTCCCCGCGAGCAGTCCGAACCCCTCGGCGGCGATCGCCGTGAGCAGCCCGGTGCGGTCCTTGAAGTGGTGGGCCGGCGCCGCGTGCGAGACACCGGCGCGGCGGGCGAGATCTCGCAGGCTCAGCGCGGACGCTCCGTCGGCTGCGATGACGTCCAGCGCTGCGGTGAGGATGGCCCGGCGCAGGTCGCCGTGGTGGTAGGGGCGACGGGGGCCGGAAGAGCTGCGAGGGCCGGAAGAGCTGCGGGAGCCGGACGGGTTGTCGGGGCCGGACGGGCTGTGGGGTGGCGGCTGCGGGGCCGGGGCCGGGGCATCGGACGGCTGCGGTGCTGGGGGCATGGTCAGCAGCGTACCTGCAATCTAGTCATTGACAAGTTTCGACGTGCGGGGGCAAACTTGTCAGTGTCAAGTTGCAAGCCTCGGGCGACCGGGATTCTGAAACGGGGTGTGTCGTGACGCAGCACGAGGGACATCTGGCACTGGATCACGTACGTCAGCTCTGGCACCTGCTGGAGCCGCTGCACGCGGTGCTGTACTACGCGCCGGAAGCCTTCGAGGAGGCCGCGGCACTGGGGTACGCCACCGCGGAACGCTGGCCGAGCTACTTCCCCTACCGGGCAGCGCCGTTGGGGGCGGTCGATGCGCGGCAGGTGGCGTCCGCGTTCTACAGCTTCAGCCCTCCCATGGTCGCCGCACACATCGACCCGGCATGGAAGACCGCGAGCCCGGAGGCGCTCCTCAAGGCGCGGGCGCGCGGGATCGACCGGGCCTACCGCGCGATATTCGGCGACCGGACGGACAGTTCCGAACTCGCGGAAGCCGCGGCCCTCGCCCGCCGTGCGGCGGAGGCGGCGGACACCGCGGGCCGCCCGCTCGCCGCGGCCAACGCCGCCCTGGACTGGCCCGAGGCCCCGCACCTCCAGCTCTGGCGCGCGGCGACACTCCTGCGCGAACACCGCGGAGACGGCCACCTGGCGGCCCTGATGGTGGCCGGCCTCGACCCTGTCGAGTCCCTGGTCTCCTTCGCCGCTATAGGGGCCGCGTCGGCCGAGCGCTTCGAGAGCCGCGGCTGGACCAGGCGAGAATGGGCGTCCGCCCAGGCGCGCCTCGCTGCCCGGGGGTTGGTCGACGCCGACGGTGCGGCCACGGAGGCGGGTCGTGAACTCCGTCGCACCGTCGAAGAACAGACCGACCGACTCGCGGCAGCGCCCTGGCAGGCACTGACGCCGGACGAGGCCGCCCGCCTCGTGGAGCTGCTGGGGGAGTTCTGGGTGGCGGTGCTGTCCTCCGGCCTGCTGCCGTCGGAGACGACGCTGGGGATCGGGAAGGTCTGAGGGCACCGGCCGGCCTCCCGGCAACCGAGAGGCCGCCCACCGGAGACGGATCTCCGCGGGCGGCCCTTCTCAAGACGGTCCGATGAAGGCCGGCCGTGACGTGGGCGCCGGGACATGACCTGCTGAGGTGTGCCCCCGCCTCGGGGTCCTGCCCGACGGACGCGTGGTCCTCCGGGAACTCCGGCCGCTACTGCTGCTCGGGCGGCCGGTCGCGGTCCATGCCGATTCCGCGCTCCATGCGCTGCTGCGCGTCGTCGACCTGGCTCTCGTACTTGTTGCCCGTCTTCTCGTTGGCCTGCCGCTCCGCGGCGTCGGACATGTCCCTGGCCTTGTCCTGCGCGTGACGGTTCTTGAACCTGTCGAAGATGCCCATCCAAGAGCTCCTTCCGGAGGTGACTCACCACCGACCATACGCCCGGGTTGTGAGGTATGCGCGCTTGGTCCGATCGTGGCCTGTGCCTGCTGAGGTCTGGACCTCTTGAATGCCGCCGTGCGCCGGGTCGCTACCGTGTGCACGACGGTGTGCCCGGGGAGAACCGGGAAAACCGCCTGTGCGGGGCGGAGCGGAACGGGGCGCAAGGGGAGGGGACGCATGGTGAGGCGTCGAAGGGGCGGGGCGGCGGGCGCCGCGGCGATGCTCGGCATGGTGCTGCTACTGGCGGGCTGCGAGGACGTCGATCTGCCGTCGGCCGGAGCCGAGCCCTCCGGCTCAGCCCCCGCCGCGGGCACCGGCCGCGCGGTGAGCCCACTGGACAACCCCGACGGCACGAAACCCGGACTCGCGCCCCTCACCTCGGACGCCGACCGGGCCGAGGCGCGGGCCCTCATCGAGAAGGTGGCGACCAAGGGCCGCGGCCCGAAGACGGGCTACGAGCGGGACGAGTTCGGCTACGCCTGGATGGACTCGGCCCCGGGCGGCATACCGTTCGCCCGCAACGGTTGCGACACCCGCAACGACCTCCTTCAGCGCGACGGCGAGGACGTCCGCTTCCGCTCCGGCTCGGACTGCGTCGTGGCCTCGATGACCCTGCACGATCCGTACACGGGCCGGACCATCGACTGGGCCAAGTCCCGCGCCACGACCGTGCAGATCGACCACGTCATGCCGCTGTCGTACGACTGGCAGATGGGCGCCTCCCGCTGGCCGAAGGGCAAGCGCCAGGACATCGCCAACGACCCTCTCAACCTCATACCGGTCGACGGCCCCACCAACAGCTCCAAGGGCGACTCCGGCCCCGCCTCCTGGCTGCCCCCCAACAAGCGGATCCGCTGCTCGTACGCCGTGCGCTTCGCCCAGGTGTCGCTGAAGTACGAACTCCCGGTGACGGCCGCCGACAAGGAGATGATGCTGGAGCAGTGCGGAGGCTGACCCGGCGTGCGTCGCGATGTCGGGCGGCGCGCGGAAAACCGCTGGTCGGTGCGGTCGCCCCGCCCCTACGGTGGCGGGTATGCAGCTGAAGGTATCGAGCCTCGCCGAACGCCCCGGGATGCTCGACCGGGTCATGGAAATGCCGGACACCTGGCCCGAGTTCACGACCCAGGACCCCGTGGGCAACGCCCACTACGGCCGGATCCCCCGTGAACTCCCGGAGTACGCGCTGTTCGCCGAGGACGAGCGGGGCGAGGTCGTGGCCCATGCCTACAGCGTCCCCTTCGCCCTCGCCGCCGAGGGCCGGGGCCGACTGCCCGCCCGGGGCTGGGACGAGGTGCTGGTGTGGGCCTTCGCCGACCTGCGCCGCGGCACCCCTCCCGACACCGTCAGCGCCATCTCCGTCGTCATCGCCCCGCACGCCCAGGGCGCCGGCCTGTCCGCCCGCATGCTCTCCGCGCTGCGCGACAACGCCCGGGCCCACGGCTTCCACGAGGTCGTCGCCCCCGTCCGCCCCAGCGCCAAGCACCTCGAACCGCACACCCCCATGGAGGAGTACGCCCGCCGCGTACGCCCCGACGGCCTGCCCCACGACCCGTGGCTGCGCGTCCACGCCCGCGCCGGCGCCACCATCGAGTCCATCGCCCCGGCCTCGATGACCGTCGCCGGCTCCCTGGAGCAGTGGCGGGGCTGGACCGGACTGCCCTTCGACGAGGCGGGTGACATCGAGGTGCCGGGTGCGCTGATGCCCGTGCGGTGCGAGCCGGAGCGGGACCATGCGGTGTACGTCGAGCCCAACGTGTGGATGCGGCACCCGCTGTGAGCCGGCCCGGGACGCGCCGACGACGCGCCCCGCGACGTCGGGTCAGCCGGACTTCTTCCAGTCCTGGCAGCCCGCGGTCTTGAAGTACGCGTCCGAGGCGCTGATCGTGACGACGGCCGAACCGGTCACGTCGTCGTTCGCGATGATCGACTCCAGACCGTGGTCGGCGTCCTTGGCGCGCTCCCAGTAGCAGGAGTCGTCGGTGTTGCCGCTGGACTTGTAGGTGCCGGGGGCGATGTCGACGCCGACTCTGAACATGCCGCCGTCGCCGGACATCTCCGTGGCGGGGGCGCCCTGGTGATGCGGACCGGTGGAAACGGCGGCCACGCGCGCGTGCCCGTGCTCACCGACAACGACGTGCTCTCCGGAACGGCTCCCTCCGGGACGTTGCCCGAGAGCGACGAGGAGGCAGTGCTGACCGAGCCGGGCGATGTCGTCGTGCCGGTGCTCGGCGGCGGCTCCATCGCGCGCGTGATCGACGACGCGACCGCGGGCGCCGCCCTCGGGCGCAACCTCGTGCTGCTGCGCCCCGACCCCACGGCGGTCGACCCCTGGTTCCTGGCCGGTTTCCTGCGCGGCACCGCCAACAACCGCCAGGCCAGCAGCTACGCCTCCACCGCCACCCGCCTCGACGTGCGCCGGCTCCAGCTGCCCCGGCTCCCGTTCGACGAACAGCGCCGCTACGGCGCCCGCTTCCGCGCCCTCGACGAGTTCGAGCGGGTGCTGCGGCACGCGGGCCGGCTGGGGGAGCGGCTCGTGCGGGGCATGTACGACGGGCTGACGGACGGGACGGTCGCGCCCGACTGAGCGGCGAGCCGAGCGGTACCCGTCCGGAAGCCCGGACTCCGCCCGACCTGCGCCGTCTTGCGAAGTGATCAGCACGACAACGGTTCGGTACAACCGGTGACCGTATGTCGGTGTCGACCTATACGCTCGAAGCGTCCGTCGCACCACCGCACTTCAGCCACCGATCGGGAGCAGCCATGCAAGGCCACGGCTACACGCAGCCGGTGAAGCAGCCGCCGCCCACCGGGTGGCTGGTCTTCCTGCGCGTGTTCTTCGTCGTGATCTCGGTGCTGAGCTTCGGCCTGCTGGCGTGGACGATGATGCTGCGCCTGGCCATCGTGACCCGCAAGCCGCTCGACTGGGGCCTGTTCGCGGCGTCGATCGTGGTGGAGTTCGGCGGCCTGATCCTGATGGGTTCCGAGCCCGGCGACGAGATCCACACCGCGCGCGGCTGGACGGGCCTCGCGCTCGTCCTGGGCGGCATCGTGGCCGCCATCGCGTACTACCTCTCCGCGGACATACGCCACTTCCACCAGCTCCGCTACCCCGGCTACGTTGCCCAGCGGCCCCCGGTCGCGGCCCCGGCGTACGGCTATCCGCAGCCCGGTTCGCCGTACACCAGCACGGCGGCGCCGCAGACGCCCCCGCTGCCCCGGGCCCCGACAGCGCACACCCCGATACCGAACACCCCGACACCGAACACCCCGGCGCCCCACGACGCCGTCCCCCACACCCCCGTACCGCCGCCCCCGCAGCGCCCCGCGCCCGCGCGGATCGACCAGGTGCGTGCCGAGCTCGACGAGCTCAGTGACTATCTGCGCCAGCACGACGGCCGACAGGACGGCAACCACGAGGGCGGAAGGTGACCGTGGCGACAGGACGTGTCGTCGCCGGCCGCTATGAACTGTCCACGCTCATCGGACAGGGCGGCATGGGACAGGTGTGGACGGCCTACGACCAGCGACTCGACCGGCGTGTGGCGGTGAAGCTGCTGCGCCCCGACAAGGTGGCCGGGCAGGAGGCGGACGAGCTGCGCCGCCGGTTCGTGCGCGAGTGCCGGGTGACCGCACAGGTCGACCACCCCGGCCTGGTCACGGTGCACGACGCGGGCAGCGAGGGCGAGGAGCTGTTCCTCGTCATGCAGTACGTCGACGGCGCCGACCTCTCCGACCATCTCGCCGAGCACGACCCGTACCCCTGGCAGTGGGCGGTCGCGGTCGCCGCGCAACTGTGCGCCGTGCTGAGCGCCGTGCACGCCGTGCCGATCGTCCACCGCGACCTCAAGCCGCGCAACGTGATGGTGAAGCAGGACGGCACGGTCACCGTCCTCGACCTCGGCGTCGCCTCCGTCATGGACGCCGACACCACCCGTCTCACCCACACCGGCACCCCCATCGGCTCGCCCGCCTATATGGCCCCCGAGCAGGCGATGGGCGGCGCGGTCGGCCCGTACACCGACCTGTACGCGCTCGGCGTACTCCTCCATGAACTCCTCAGCGGCGACGTGCCGTTCTCCGGTTCGACGGCGCTCGGCGTGCTGCACCGGCATCTGTACGAGCCGCCGCTGCCCGTGCGCCGTGTCCGCGCCGAGGTCCCCGAGGCACTCGAAGCCCTGGTCCTGCGGCTGCTGGCGAAGGACCCGCAGCACCGGCCCGCCTCCGCGCAGGAGGTGTACGAGGATCTGGCGGAGCTGCTGCCCGCGCGCGGGACGCCCACCGGCTCGCCGCTGGACCCCACCCGCCCCTTCCTACGCCCGCACGCTCCCTGGCCGGACCGCGCCCGCACCCCCGCGCCCCAGCCCGCCCCGGTCACCCCGGTCGCGCCCGCCACCGAGAAGCCGGACGTCGCGCGCGCCGTCGACGAGGTCAAGCGTCTCCTCGGCGAGGGCCGTATCACCCAGGCCGTCGACATCCTCGGCGCGATCCTGCCCGCCGCCGCCGAACAGCACGGCGAGCACTCCCCGGTCGTGCGCACCCTGCGCAAGCAGTACGCCGCCACCCTCATGGACGACGGCCAGTACCGGCGCGCGCTGCCCGAACTGCGCCGTCTCGCCGACGAACGCGCCGCAGAGGCCGGGCAGGCCGACCCGCAGTCCCTGCGCTTCCGCCTCGACGCCGCCCAGTGCCTGGAACAGCTCGGTGAACCGGCGGCCGCGCTCGCCGAGTACCGGACGCTGCTGCCGTACTACGAGAACCAGTACGTCTCCGGCGACCCCCAGCTCGCCCACGACGTCCGCCGCCGCATCGGCCACCTGCTGCTCGCCCTCGGCGACCGCCCCGCCGCCCACGACACCCTGGCCCGGCTGCTGCTCGACGTGGAGCGCCTGCACGGGCCGGGCCATCCGCTCGCCGGCGAGGTGCGGCGGACGCTCCAGTGGCTGGGGCAGGTGCGCGGCTAGGACGTACCCCGCCGGACTGGGACCAGCAGGCCCAGTGGGCCGGGTGGGGGTGCTTCGGTGCCCGAACTCCTGGCGAATCGTTGGTCGAATGGGTTGGCCAGAGCTTGCCCACTGCCTACCATCGATCACCGCAAGACTTTGTGCACCGCCGCACAAGCTTCCTCGGGAGGTCTCCTTGCACCGCCGCCGTCGTACCGCGCTCCTCCTCTCCGCCGCGATCGTCGCGGCGCCTCTGCTCACCGCCTGCGGAAACGATGCGCATGCCGGCGCGGCGGCCGTCGTCGGCGGCCAGCGGATCACCGTCGCGCAGCTGGAGAACCGGGTGAGCGAGGTCCGTGCGGCACAGCGCGCCGCCGTACCGGACGACGCCCAGTACGCGCAGGTCATCGCCAAGTCCGGCACTCTCCCGCGCGACGTCCTGCACACCATGGTCCTCGACCAGGTGCTGCACCGCGCCGCCCAGGACGCGGGCGTGACCGTCACCCGCAAGGAGCTCCAGCGGATGCGCAGCGGCCTGGAAGGGCAGGTCGGCGGCGCCAAGGCGCTGGAGACGGCCTGGCTCCAGCAGTACGGCATCCCGCCGCAGCGCCTCGACGAGAACCTCCGCCTCCAGCTGGAGGCCCAGAAGCTCGCCACCTCGCTCGGCACCGACACCGGCAAGCCCGCTTTCTGGAACGCCCTGAGTGAGGCGTCCAAGAAGCTCGACATCGACCTCAACCCCCGCTACGGCACCTGGGACGTCCAGAAGAGCGGCCGGGCCGACGCGAAGACGCCGTGGGTGCGCGAGGTGACGGCGGCGCAGCAGACGACGTAGCTGTATGGCGTAGCCGTCCTGCCTGTGGATAACTCGGGGGGCTGTCGGCGAGGTGGGTTACGTTCGGATCGTGAACGCAACCAGTCCCGAAGCCGCCCCCGGCCGCATCGTCCTGCTCACCACCAGCCACCGCGTCGCGCCCGGTCTGCTGTCCTGGCCGGCCTGGCAGGCGCTGCACGCGGCCGACCGTGTGCTGTGCGCGGACGGCGCGCATCCGCAGCTGCCGTATCTGCGCGAGGCAGGGATAGCGGTCGACGAGGCCGCCCCGACCGCCGAGCAGCTGATCGACGCGTGCGCCGGCGGCCGCACGGCCGTGGTCGTGGCCACCGGCGAGGGCGAGCCGGCCCTCACCGACGGCCTCGCCCGCCTCGCGGGCACCGGCCGGGTGCGCATGCCCGAGCTGGAGCTGCTCCCCGCTTCCTACGACCTGCCCGGCGCCCGTCTCCTCGACCTCGTGCAGGTCATGGACCGGATCCGTGCCGAGTGCCCGTGGTCCTCCCAGCAGACCCACAAGGGCCTGGCGAAGTACGGCATCGAGGAGGCCTACGAACTCGTCGAGGCCATCGAGGAAGGCGACCGCGACGAGCTCCGCGAGGAACTGGGCGACGTTCTGCTGCAGGTCGTCTTCCACGCCCGTATCGCGGAGGAGGACGCGGACGCGCCCTTCTCCATCGACGACGTGGCCGGCGGCATCGTCACCAAGCTCATCCACCGCCACCCCCATGTCTTCGGCGACGAGACGGCGACCACCCCCGAAGAGGTCAAGGAGCACTGGCTGCGCACGAAGGCGGTCGAGAAGCAGCGCGAGTCGGTGACGGAGGGCATCCCCCTCGGCCAGCCGGGCCTCGCCCTCGCGGCGAAGCTGGCGTCCCGGGTCAGAACGGCGGGCCTGGAGGTACCCCTGCCGACCGGCGAGGGCCTGGGCTACGAGCTGCTCGCCCTGGCGGTCCGCGCGGAGGCGGCCGGGGTGGACCCGGAGGCGGCCCTCAGGGTCGCGGCTCGGGCGTACAGGGATGCCGTGCGGGCTGCGGAGGGGCTGACACCTCCGGATACCGTCGAGGAGTGACTGACCAGCCCGACCTCACCAGCAGCACTCCCACCAGTACTGCCCCCACCAGCGACACCCCCGCACCCCCCGACCTCTTCACCTGGGAGTTCGCCACCGACCCCTACCCCGCCTACGCCTGGCTGCGCGAGCACGCGCCCGTCCACAAGACGCGGCTCCCCAGCGGCGTGGAGGCCTGGCTGGTCACGCGTTACGCCGACGCCAAGCAGACGCTCGCCGACAACCGGCTCTCCAAGAACCCGGCCCACCACGACGAGCCCGCGCACGCCAGGGGCAAGACCGGTATCCCCGGGGAGCGCAAGGCCGAGCTGATGACGCATCTGCTCAACATCGACCCGCCGGACCACACGAGGCTGCGCAGGCTCGTCTCCAAGGCGTTCACGCCCCGCAGGGTCGCCGAGTTCGCGCCCCGGGTGCAGGAGCTCACCGACCAGCTCATCGACCGGTTCGCCACCGAGGGAACCGCCGACCTGATCCACGAGTTCGCCTTCCCGCTCCCCATCTACGCGATCTGCGACCTGCTAGGCGTTCCCCGCGAGGACCAGGACGACTTCCGTGACTGGGCGGGCATGATGATCCGCCATCAGGGCGGCCCCAGGGGCGGGGTCGCCCGGTCCGTGAAGAAGATGCGGGGCTATCTCGCCGAGCTCATCCACCGCAAGCGCGAGGCACTCCCCGACACCCCCGCCCCCGGCGAGGACCTCATCTCCGGCCTCATCCGCGCCTCCGACCACGGCGAGCACCTCACCGAGAACGAGGCCGCGGCCATGGCCTTCATCCTGCTGTTCGCCGGCTTCGAGACGACCGTCAACCTCATCGGCAACGGCACCTACGCCCTGCTCACCCACCCCGAGCAACGCGCCCGCCTGCAGACGTCCTTGGCCGCCGAGGAGACCGGCCTCCTCGAAACCGGAGTGGAGGAACTCCTCCGCTACGACGGCCCCGTGGAACTCGCCACCTGGCGCTTCGCCACGGAGCCGCTCACCCTGGGCGGCCGGCACATCGCGCCCGGCGATCCCGTCCTCGTCGTCCTGGCCGCCGCCGACCGGGACCCGGACCGCTTCGCCGACCCCGACGTCCTCGACCTCGCCCGCCGCGACAACCAGCATCTCGGCTACGGCCACGGCATCCACTACTGCCTCGGCGCCCCGCTCGCCCGCCTGGAGGGCCAGACCGCCCTCGGCACGCTCCTCACCCGCGTCCCGGACCTCCGACTCGCCGTGGATCCGGGCGAGTTGAGATGGCGCGGCGGACTCATCATGCGCGGACTGCGCACCCTTCCGGTGGAGTTCACCCCGGTTGGGTGAGTGCGTCCCCTCGGCAAACATGACACGCGCTCTTGTCTGTGATCTTCACGTGATCTGCGCGGCATTAACTTGTGACAAGTGATCGTCTGCCGCTACGTTCACGCATCAACGTCGGCGTCCAGGTTTCACGCGCCGCGGTCACCGCTGTCTCGCGAAAGGTCCCCGCATGCTCTCCGGGAACGGTCGTCACCGTCGCCCTCGTCAGGCCCCGGCCATCCTCGTCGCGGCCGGAGTGACCGGGTCCGCCATCGCCATCCCGATGCTCGGCGCCGCGAGTGCCAGCGCCGCCGACGGCACCGTGTGGGACAAGGTGGCCGAATGCAGGAGCGGGGGATCCTGGAGCGCCGCCGACGAGAGCGCCGGCCGCTACGGCGGACTGCAACTGACCCAGGAGGACTGGGAGAGGTACGGCGGCCTCGACTACGCCCCCAGCCCCGACCTGGCTAGCCGCTCCCAGCAGATAGCCGTGGCCCAGGACCTTCTCGCGGCCCGGGGGACCAGCCCCTGGGGCACCTGCGCGGTGGTCAACGGACTCACCAAGGAATCCGGGGCCCTCGACCTCGACACCGGAGTGGAGGAGGACTCCCCCTCCGAGGTGTCCGGCTCATCCGGCTTGCTCGACTCGCTCAACTCATCCGATTCGTCCAGCTCGTCGAATTCGTCCGAGTCGTCCGGTGGGTCGAACTCGTCCGAGGCGTCGAACCAGAGCGACGACCCGTCCGGCACCCCGAGTGAATCCTCGGATGCTTCGTCCGGGCCCTCGCGGGATTCCTCCCCTTCTTCTTCCTCATCCCCTTCAGCGCCTGCGGCGGATGATTCCGCTAAGTCCGAAACGTCCCCCAGCGTAAAGGCCTCACAGTCGCCCGACCGCTCCCCGGTGGAGGCGATCGGTGGGGACAATCAGGACGATGTGGTGCAGGACGTCGGTTCCTGGAGCCTCGTCGACACCGGGGCGATCGACGCCGAGACGGCCGGCTCCGGGCGGCACCGCGGTCCCAGTGCCGACGAGGGCGAGGCCGACGGCGGTGCCGCCGAGTCCGCCAAGTCCTCCGGGCGCCACGCCTCGTACAGCGTCCGCGCCGGCGACACTCTCGCCTCCATCGCCGACTCCCTTGACCTCGACGGCGGGTGGCGCGCTCTGTACGCGGCGAACAAGGACGCCATCGGCCCTGACGCGAACCACATCTTCGCCGGTCAGACCCTGGACGTCCCTGGCGAATAACGGCTGAACAGGGCGAAATGCAGCGCCAGTTCGCGTCACTATTCGCACCTGAATGTCCGTTTTGAATGCAGTGAGAGATAGATCTCAGAAGCCCTGATCGTCTTTGTAATTCCCGGAATCGCGTGTCTACGGTCATGACCGCTCGCCACCAGTGCGAGCCCCGACAGCCGTCACGCCGAATCCTGCCGGCGGCCGTCCGGGAACAGTCGTCGCGTCAAGCGCCGTAGGCAGGAGCGGGGGACCCAAGGTTTGCGCCGGGTCCGGCAGTTGAGGCCCTTCGGGGCCGCACGGCCGGAGCCGGCTTGGGGTGAAGTCGCGCAGCAGCAGCCGAGAGGCGAGCGTGCGCGGCCGGGCAACTCAACCGGCCCGAACCCGACAGCTCACCTCGTAGGCGTCGGTGAGGGGATCTCTCCATGCTGTTTTCCAGCAAGGGCAAGCACCGTCGTCCGTCCAAGGCCGCTCGCGCCATAGCCGTCGTCGGCGTCACCGGTGCCGCCGCCGTCGCCGCCCCGCTGATGGCGGCCGGCAGCGCCTCCGCCGCCACCGCCTCCGAGTGGGACGCCGTCGCCCAGTGCGAGTCCGGCGGCAACTGGTCGATCAACACCGGCAACGGCTACTACGGCGGCCTTCAGTTCTCCGCCTCCACCTGGGCCGCGTACGGCGGCACGGCATACGCCTCCACCGCCGACCAGGCCAGCAAGGCCCAGCAGATCGAGATCGCCGAGAAGGTCCTCGCGAGTCAGGGCAAGGGTGCCTGGCCGCACTGCGGCACCGGCCTGTCGAGCGCCCCTTACAACGGCTCCGGCGCCTCGCAGAGCACCGAGACCGCCCCCCGCGCCACCGAGGAGCAGCCGGCCTCCCGCTCCGCCGAGCGCCCGGCCGCCGAGAAGAAGTCGACCAAGACCGTCACCACCCCGACCGGCAAGAAGGTCAAGAAGGGCGACGGCGAGTACAAGGTCGTCAAGGGCGACACCCTCAGCTCGATCGCCGAGGCGAAGAAGGTCAAGGGCGGCTGGGAGAAGCTGTTCAAGCTGAACAAGGACATCGTCGAGGACGCCGACCTGATCTACCCGGGTCAGCAGCTGCACCTGAAGTAATACAGGGGGACAGCTGAACCACACCGCCCTCACATCCGTGGACCTCGGAGTGAAGGTCTCGTGAGGGTCACCCCCGTCCCCGCGAACTCCCCGCCTCGGTGCGTCTTCCCCCGTACGCACCGGGGCGGGGTTTCTTGTGCCGGACCGTGTGCGTCGGCCCCTTTTGTGCCGAAGTCTTTGTTCCGTTCGGAAACAATTTACTCTCGGTTCTGTCCCACGGGGCGGTCGACCGCTGGCCGAACGCCCGGAGCCGGTTAGGCTCGTCTCGCAGTACCCACCGCGGACTGCGTACCCGCGTCACATCCCAAGAAGGAGATGCTCGTGCCGTCCATCGACGTCGTCGTAGCCCGGGAAATCCTCGACTCGCGAGGCAACCCCACCGTCGAGGTCGAGGTCGGCCTCGACGACGGCAGCACGGGTCGTGCCGCCGTTCCGTCCGGCGCCTCCACCGGCGCCTTCGAGGCCATCGAGCTCCGCGACGGCGACCAGAACCGCTACCTCGGCAAGGGTGTCGAGAAGGCCGTCCTCGCCGTCATCGAGCAGATCGGCCCGGAGCTCGTCGGCTACGACGCCACCGAGCAGCGCCTGATCGACCAGGCCATGTTCGACCTGGACGCCACCGACAACAAGGCATCCCTCGGCGCCAACGCCATCCTCGGCGTCTCCCTCGCCGTCGCCCACGCCGCGTCCGAGGCGTCCGACCTCCCCCTCTTCCGCTACCTGGGCGGCCCGAACGCGCACCTGCTGCCGGTGCCGATGATGAACATCCTGAACGGCGGCTCGCACGCCGACTCCAACGTGGACATCCAGGAGTTCATGATCGCCCCGATCGGCGCGGAGTCCTTCTCCGAGGCCCTGCGCTGGGGCGCCGAGGTCTACCACACCCTCAAGAAGGTGCTGAAGACCAAGGGCCTGTCCACCGGCCTCGGCGACGAGGGCGGCTTCGCCCCGAACCTGGAGTCCAACCGCGCCGCCCTCGACCTCATCGTCGAGGCCATCAAGCAGGCTGGTTACGTCCCCGGCGAGCAGATCGCGCTGGCGCTCGACGTCGCCGCGTCCGAGTTCTACAAGGACGGCTCCTACGAGTTCGAGGGCAAGTCCCGCTCGGCCGCCGAGATGACCGAGTACTACGAGGAGCTCGTCTCCGCGTACCCGCTGGTCTCCATCGAGGACCCGCTGTACGAGGACGACTGGGACGGCTGGAAGATCATCACCGAGAAGCTGGGCGACAAGGTCCAGATCGTCGGCGACGACCTCTTCGTCACCAACCCGGAGCGCCTGGCCCGCGGCATCGACGAGGGCGCCGCCAACGCCCTGCTGGTCAAGGTCAACCAGATCGGCTCGCTGACCGAGACCCTGGACGCCGTCGAGATGGCCCAGCGCAACGGCTTCAAGTGCATGATGTCCCACCGCTCCGGTGAGACCGAGGACGTCACCATCGCCGACCTCGCCGTCGCCGTGAACTGCGGTCAGATCAAGACCGGCGCCCCGGCCCGCTCGGACCGCGTCGCCAAGTACAACCAGCTGCTGCGCATCGAGGAGATCCTCGACGACGCCGCGGTGTACGCCGGCCGCAGCGCCTTCCCCCGCTTCAAGGGCTGAGCAGGCAGCCGGTCGGGCTGACCGGCTGACCCCCACCTGGGGTGAGCCTTAGCCAGTCGTACGTACGTCCCCGTACTCGGTCCCGTACCGTGTGCGGGGACGTACGCGTGTGAAACGGGAGGCGGGACATGGCCGTCAAGGACCGGGACCGGTTCTCCACCGCGACCAGGATCCGGCTGCTCGGCGAGCAGACCGCGGCCCGCGTCTACCGCTCCCAGACCAAGCGGCAGGCCCGGCGCTCCAGGCTCACCGGACGCGCCGCGCTGCTCGCGCTGGTCGTGTGCTCCATGGTCGTGGCGCTGGCCTACCCCATAAGGCAGTACGTCTCCCAGCGCGCCGAGATCGCCGACATGCAGCGACAGAAGGAAGAGGCCGCCCAGCGCGTCGAGCAGCTGCGCGACCTCAAGGCACGCTGGCAGGACGACGCGTACGCCGAGCAGCAGATCCGGCTGCGGCTGCACTATGTGCTGCCCGGGGAGACCGGTTACATCGTGGTCGACCCGGACGCGGCCAAGCAGGCCCGCACCGACCGGCGCGCGGCCGACCGGCCCTGGTACACGAACATCTGGGACGGGGTCGACAAGGCCGACGCGGCCGCCGACCACTGAGCCCAGCGAGAACCCGATAGAAAGACAGGCATGCACACGCCCCCGCCGCCCACCCCGCGCACCGAGCCCACCGACGCTGACGTCGAGGCCTTCAAGCAGCAGCTCGGGCGCCCCCCGCGCGGGCTGCGCGCGATCGCGCACCGGTGCCCCTGCGGGCAGCCGGACGTCGTCGAGACGGCCCCTCGGCTGCCCGACGGCACGCCCTTCCCGACGCTGTACTACCTGACCTGCCCGAAGGCGTCGTCGGCGATCGGCACGCTGGAGGCGAACGGCGTGATGAAGGAGATGACGGCGCGGCTGGAGACCGACCCGGAGCTGGCCGCGGCCTACCGGGCCGCGCACGAGGACTACATCCGGCGCCGCGACGAGATCGAGGAGTTGAAGGGCTTCCCGAGCGCGGGCGGCATGCCGGACCGGGTGAAGTGCCTGCACGTCCTGGTCGCGCACTCGCTGGCCGCAGGTCCCGGCGTGAACCCGCTGGGCGACGAGGCGCTCGCGATGCTGCCGGAGTGGTGGAGCAAGGGCGCCTGCGTGACGCTTCCGCAGCAGCCCGAGGGGGACGACCAGTGACCCGTGTCGCCGCCATCGACTGCGGTACGAACTCCATCCGGCTCCTCGTGGCCGACGTTGACCCGTCCACCGGCGAACTGGTCGACCTGGACCGCCGTATGACGATCGTGCGCCTCGGCCAGGGCGTCGACCGCACGGGCCGGCTCGCCCCCGAGGCGCTGGAGCGCACCTTCGCCGCCTGCCGGGACTACGCGGCGATCATCAAGGAGCACGGCGCCGAACGACTCCGCTTCGTCGCCACCTCCGCCTCCCGGGACGCCGAGAACCGGGACGAGTTCGTGCGCGGGGTCATGGACATCCTGGGTGTCGAGCCCGAGGTCGTCACCGGGGACCAGGAGGCCGAGTTCTCCTTCACCGGTGCCACGAAGGAACTGGTGGGCCGCGAGGACCTGCACCGGCCCTACCTCGTGGTGGACATCGGCGGCGGGTCGACCGAGTTCGTCGTCGGCGAGGAGCACGTCCGCGCCGCGCGCTCCGTGGACGTCGGCTGCGTACGGATGACGGAGCGCCACCTGGTCCGCGACGGCGTCGTCTCCGACCCGCCCTCCGAGCAGCAGATCGCGGCGATGCGGGCCGACATCGAGGCGGCCCTCGACCTCGCCGAGGAGACGGTGCCGCTGCGCGAGGCGAGGACCCTGGTGGGGCTCGCCGGTTCGGTGACCACGGTGTCGGCCATCGCGCAGAACCTGCCCGAGTACGACTCGGCCCGCATCCACCACTCCCGGATCACCCACGACCAGGTCCGCGAGATCACCGACTGGCTCCTGCGCTCCACCCACGCCGAGCGCGCGACCGTACCCTCCATGCACCCGGGCCGAGTTGACGTCATCGCCGCGGGTGCCCTGGTCCTGCTCGCCGTCATGGAGCGCGTCGGCGCCGAGGAGGTCGTCGTCAGCGAGCACGACATCCTCGACGGCATCGCCTTCAAGGTGGCGGAAGACGCCGAAGAAGGTAAGGGCGGCAACTGACCTGCCGAGACGCGGAACGGCCCCGGTACCTCGCGGAGGAACCGGGGCCGTCGTGTCAGCCCGTGCGGGCTTGTCCGTCAGTTGCAGAGGAGGACGAGGAGGCCACTGCATCCTCCATCGTCACCGTGGTGGCCGTGATGACCGTGGTGGTGGCCGTGGTGGCTGTCCGCGGCCTTTGCGACGACATGCGATGCGGACGTCGCTGCCGCGGCGGACGCGGCGGTCGCCGTCCCCAACGCGAGAGCAATGCCCAGAGCAGCGCCGACCGTGACTATTCGGGAGGTGGCCCGCTGGAGGGCCTTCTGTGAGGTGATCATGGCTGCACGTTATGTGCCTGTCTGATCAATTTGCGCGCGGAGCGTGGCCGACCGAGTGACGGCCATGCGGGGAACGGTGATCGGGGTCGCATCGGCGGGGTGGTCCGGGTCTCGTTCGCTACTGCCCGGTAGTCGCAGACTGAGCAGGTCGGCTAGCGTATGAGCGCTCCCGAGGGGGCCTTTCGCGCCCCTCTGAGACCCCCTGGTGATGCCCGCCGGAGAAAGTTCGTGAAGTTCTTCACAAGGAATTGGGCCCTGGAGGAGCACGGACAGGCGCCGGTTGACCCTTCCGAGGGGTGAACAGGGCCTTGAACATGTTCAGATGGCCGGTGTAAGGAAGGTGCGGGAGGGTCTCCCAGGGAGGCGTTCCAGGTCGCTCACAGAGAGCCCGGAGAGCCAGAGAGGCAGCTCACGCGGCATTGACAACGGGGCGTAACGCTTCCGGGTTCCCGATTGTGACCATGACCTGGGTCACGCGGGCCGGGGAGTGTAGCACAGGGTCTGCAAGAGCTTGTGAAGGGGCGCACGAGCGACCCCCCTGAGGCGGGTGGATACTCGATGGCATGAGCACCACGGAGCGTCCCAGGATCCTCGTAGTAGGCGGTGGGTACGTAGGCCTGTACGCAGCTCGGCGCATCCTCAAGAAGATGCGCTACGGAGAGGCGACCGTCACGGTCGTCGACCCCCGGTCGTACATGACCTACCAGCCCTTCCTCCCCGAAACCGCCGCCGGCAGCATCTCCCCGCGCCACGTCGTCGTCCCGCTGCGACGCGTGCTGCCCAAGGCGGAGGTCCTCACCGGCCGGGTCACCACCATCGACCAGGACCGCAAGGTCGCCACGATCGCCCCGCTGGTCGGCGAGGCGTACGAGCTGCCCTTCGACTACCTGGTCATCGCGATGGGCGCGGTCTCCCGCACCTTCCCGATCCCCGGCCTCGCCGAGCAGGGCATCGGCATGAAGGGCATCGAGGAGGCCATCGGCCTGCGCAACCACGTGTTGGAGCAGCTCGACAAGGCCGACTCCACGACCGACGAGGAGATCCGCCGCAAGGCGCTCACCTTCGTCTTCGTCGGCGGTGGCTTCGCGGGTGCGGAGACCATCGGCGAGGTCGAGGACATGGCCCGCGACGCGGCCAAGTACTACACCAGCGTGTCCCGCGAGGACATGCGCTTCATCCTCGTCGACGCCGCCGACAAGATCCTCCCCGAGGTCGGCCCCAAGCTCGGCCAGTACGGCAAGGAGCACCTGGAGGCCCGCGGCGTCGAGGTCTACCTCTCGACCTCCATGGACTCCTGCGTCGACGGCCATGTCGTGCTGAAGAACGGGCTCGAGGTCGACTCCAACACGATCGTGTGGACGGCCGGCGTCAAGCCGAACCCGGCGCTGTCCCGCTTCGGTCTGCCCCTCGGCCCCCGCGGTCACGTCGACTGCGAGCCGACCCTCCAGGTCAAGGGCACCGACTACATCTGGGCCGCCGGCGACAACGCCCAGGTCCCGGACCTCGTCGGCCGCAAGGCGGGCAACGAGAACGCCTGGTGCCCCCCGAACGCCCAGCACGCGCTGCGTCAGGCGCGCATCCTCGGCGACAACGTGATCTCCGGTATGCGGGGCTTCCCGCAGAAGGACTACGAGCACGCCAACAAGGGCGCGGTGGCGGGCCTGGGCCTGCACAAGGGCGTCGCGATGATCGTCATGGGCAAGATGAAGATCAAGCTCAAGGGCCGTCTCGCCTGGTACATGCACCGCGGCTACCACGGCCTGGCGATGCCGACCTGGAACCGCAAGGTCCGCGTCTTCGCCGACTGGACCCTCGGCATGTTCCTCAAGCGCGAGGTCGTCTCCCTCGGCGCGATGGAGCACCCGCGCGAGGAGTTCTACGAGGCCGCCAAGCCCGTGCCGGCGGCTGAGCCGAAGAAGACCGAGGTGAAGGCTTCCTGACCTTTTCAGGTGGCTGAACCGAACGAAAGACCTCCTGCCGTCCGTGGTGCAGGAGGTCTTTCGGCGTTCCCGGGGGCCGTGCCCCCAGACCCCATCGGCCCGAACGGCCTCGTCCTCGAACTCCCCCAGAGGGGGCACCCCCAGACGGGCCGATGATGTGGACTCCGCACGTATTTTGCCTGGCCGTAACGCGCGTGGGGGACTGCGTCCGAGCCCCGCAGGTGTTTACGTGGTGTTGGACATCCGGGATTCCTCGTCACGGAGGTGTGCGCCATGCCACACGCCGCGGTGCGGCTGAAGGGCCTTCTCGAACAGTTGCTGGGAGTTCCGCTCCCGGTGCGCATCCGCGCCTGGGACGGTTCGCAGTCGGGGCCGCCGGGCGCGCCGACTCTCGTCGTACGCAACCGCCGTGCCGTACGGCGGCTGCTGTTCAAGCCCGGTGAACTGGGCCTGGCCCGGGCCTGGGTGGCCGGGGACCTCGACATCGAGGGCGATCTGTACGCCGCCCTCGATCTGCTCGCGGGGCTCGTGTGGGAGCGCGGGGAGGACGCCCGAAGCCTGGCTCAGGCGCTGCGGGACCCCGAGGTGCGTGCCGCCGTGCGCGGTCTCCTGCGGCTCGGCGGACTTCCGCTGCCGCCCGCGCCGCCCCCCGAGGAGGTGCGCCGGGTCCGCGGCCATCTGCACACCAAACGCACCGACAGACGCGCCATCAGCCACCACTACGACGTCGGCAACGACTTCTACGAGATCGTCCTCGGCCCGTCCATGGTGTACTCCTGCGCCTACTGGTCGGCCCCGCCCCCGGACGGCACCCTCGAAGCCGCCCAGCGCGACAAGCTCGACCTCGTCTGCCGCAAGCTCGACCTCCGTCCCGGCCGGCGACTGCTCGATGTCGGTAGCGGCTGGGGCTCGATGGCCATCCACGCGGCCCGCGAGTACGGCGTGAGCGTCGTCGGCGTCACCCTCTCCCAGGAGCAGGCCGCCTACGCCCGCAAGCGCGTCGCCGACGAGGGGCTCACCGACAAGGTGGAGATCCGCGTCCAGGACTACCGGGATGTCGAGGACGGTCCGTACGACGCCGTCTCCTCCATCGGCATGGCCGAACACGTGGGCGCCGAGCGGTACCTGGAGTACGCCGATGTGCTGTTCGGGCTGCTGAAGCCCGGCGGGCGGCTGCTGAACCACCAGATCGGGCGGCGGCCGCAGCGCGACGAATCCTCGTACCAGGTCGACGAGTTCATCGACTCCTACGTCTTCCCCGACGGCGAGCTCCAGCCCATCGGCGTCACCGTCACCCAGCTGGAGCGGGCCGGGTTCGAGGTGCGCGACGTCGAGTCGATCAGGGAGCACTACGCGCTGACCCTGCGCCGCTGGGTCGACCGCCTGGAGGCCGACTGGACGCGGGCGGTCAAGCTCACCGGCCCGGGGCGCGCCCGTGTCTGGCGCCTCTACATGGCCGCCTGCGCACTCGCCTTCGAACGCAACCGCATCGGCGTCAACCAGGTGCTGGCGATCAGGACGCCCGACTCCGGTGACTCGGGGATGCCATTGCGGTCCCGTACCTGGAGCTGAGACGCCAAGGGCCCCGCTCCCTCCCGGGAACGGGGCCCACGCGCGCGTACGGCTATTCCGCCTTGATCGCGTTCAGCATGTTCAGCCGCGCGGCGTTGCGGGCCGGCCACAGTGCGGCCAGGACGCCCACGAGGCCGGCCAGCACCAGGAAGATCCCGATCCGGTCCCAGGGCAGAACCAGCGTGTAGCCCGGGATCTCCCCCTTGATGGTCTCGCCGATCGCCCAGCCGAGGAACGAGCCGAGGCCGATGCCGACGACCGCGCCGAACACCGAGATGACCACGGCCTCCAGCCGGACCATCCGCTTCACCCGGCGCCGGTCGAGACCGATCGCCCGCAGCATGCCGATCTCCTGCTGCCGTTCGAAGACCGACATCGCGAGGGTGTTGACGACGCCCAGCACCGCGATGATCAGGGCCATGGCCAGCAGGCCGTACATGATGTTCAGCATCGTGTTGATGGCGCCGCCGAACTCGTTGCGGATGTCCTGCCGGTCCATGACCGTGATCGCGGGGTTGTCGCCCAGCGCGTCGATGAGGATCTTCTCGTTCGCCGAGGTCTGGCCGCCATCCGTCTTCACGAAGATCTGCTGGATGTACGGCTGCGTCTCGTGCGGCTTCACGACCTCGGTGTCGACGAGGACGGGGGAGAGGAACTCGCTGTCCTTGAAGACGGCGCCGACGGTCAGCTTGCCCTTCTTCTCGTCGCCGAAGGTGACAGGGAGGCTGTCACCCGGCTTCCAGCCCTTGCTCTTGGCCGTCTTCTCGGCGACCGCGATCTGCCCCTTGGCGAGCGAGTCGACGCTGCCGCTGACGACGTCGACCTTCAGGACCTGCTCGATGTCGCCCGGCGTGACCGCGGAGGCGGAGACGAAGTCGTCGCCGCCGAGCTCGAAGTAGACGCTCTGCTGCGGCGAGACCGCCGAGACGCCCTTGGCCTTCTTCAGCGCCGTCAGCGCGGACTGGTCGAGGTCGCCGCCGTTCGCCATCGAGACCATGTAGTCGGCCTTGATGTTGTCCGTGGTCATCTTGTCGATGGCCGTGCCGACCGTGATGCCGAGCACCGAAAGGCCGGTCACCAGCGTCAGACCGATCGCCAGCGCGGAGGCGGTGGCGCCGGTACGGCGCGGGTTGCGGACCGCGTTCTGGCCGGCGAGCTTGCCGGCCACCCCGAAGGGGCCGACGAGCAGCGGGCGGACGAGCGCGATCACCGGCCGGGACAGCAGCGGGATCAGGATGATCACACCGACCAGCGCGAAGAACGCGCCCGCCGCGATGTACATCCGGCCGCTCTTGCCGCCGGACGAGGCACCCAGCACGATCGCGGCCGAGCCGAGGGCGGTGATGGCGGCGCCGATGGAGTTGCGCACCACCAGCGACTTGGTGGTCGCCACCGCGTGGACGCTGTTCATGGCCGCGACCGGCGGGATCTTCGCGGCCCGGCGGCCGGGCAGCCAGGCGGCGAACGTGGTGATCAGCACACCGACGCCGATCGCGGCGAGCACCGGCGTGGCGGAGAGGATCAGCGGGCCGTCCGGCATCTTCATGTCGAACGCGGCCATCCCGGACCGCAGTCCGACCGCGAGGCCGACGCCGAGGACGAAGCCGATCACCGAGGCGACCAGGCCCACCACCGCGGCCTCGGCGAGCACCGAGCGGGTGATCTGCTTGCGGGACGCGCCGACGGCCCGCATCAGCGCGATCTCCTTGGTGCGCTGGGCGACCAGCATCGTGAAGGTGTTGGAGATCAGGAAGACGCCGACGAACAGCGCGATGCCCGCGAAGCCCAGCAGCACCTGCTTGAGCGAGCCCATCCCCTCTTCGATCTGCTTGGCCTGCTCGTCCGCGAGGGCCTGGCCCGTCTGGGCCTCGGCGGTGTCCGGCAGCAGCGGCTTGACCGCGTCCAGGATCTTCGCGTCGTCGGCGCCGGGTGCGGCGGTGACGGTGGCGCTCGCGAAGTAGCCCGGCTTGAGGTACTGCTTCTGGGCGACCGCGGTGTCGAAGAGGACGAGGCTGCCGCCGGCGTTCACGGCGCCGTCCTCGGTGGTGAACACACCGCTGAGGGTGTACTCCTTCACCGGGCCGTTCGTGGCGACCCGGACCCGGTCGCCGACCTGGTACTCGCCCTTGGCCGCGGAGTCCTTGTCCAGGGCGATCTGGTCGTCCTTCACCGGGCCCGAGCCGTCGGTGAACGTGTAGGCGGGGTCCTTGCCGTCCTTGCCGGGGGAGAAGTTGGCGCCCTTGTTGGACCAGCCGACGCCGATCAGCTTCCCGTCGGGGTCGGCGACCCCGGCGAAGCCGTCCACGCGGCCGAGGGCGGCGGCGACGCCGTCCACCGCGGAGATCTTGTCGAGGGTCTGACGGGAGAGCCCGGGCTCTTCCTTCGGGTTGTCCGGGTCGGCGTGCGAGGTGACGGCGACGGCGACGTCGTCGTAGCTCTTCGCCGACTGGTTGCGGAAGGCGTTGGAGAGAGTGTCGGCGAAGACCAGCGTGCCGGAGACGAACGCGACGCCGAGCATCACGGCGAGCACCGTCATCAACAGCCGGGCCTTGTGCGCGAGTACGTTGCGCAGGGCGGTGCGGAACATCAGCTGGTGCGGCCCTTCGCGTCGAACTGCTTCATGAAGTCGAGGACGTTGTCCGCGGTGGGCTTGTACATCTCGTCGACGATCCGGCCGTCCGCGAGGAACACCACCCGGTCCGCGTACGCCGCGGCGACCGGGTCGTGGGTCACCATCACCACCGTCTGCCCCAACTCCCGTACGGAGTTGCGCAGGAAGCCGAGCACCTCGGCGCCGGAGCGCGAGTCGAGGTTTCCGGTCGGCTCGTCACCGAAGATGATCTCGGGCCTGGAGGCGAGCGCGCGGGCCACGGCGACGCGCTGCTGCTGGCCGCCGGAGAGCTGGGCGGGACGGTGGCTGAGACGGTCGGCCAGGCCCACCATCCGGATGACCGAATCCACCCACTGCTTGTCGGGCTTACGGCCGGCGATGTCCATCGGAAGGGTGATGTTCTCCAGCGCCGTCAGCGTCGGCAGCAGGTTGAACGCCTGGAAGATGAACCCGATCTTGTCCCTGCGCAACTTGGTGAGCTGCTTGTCCTTCAGGGAGCCGAGCTCGGTGTCGCCGATGCGCACCGAACCGGAGGAGAAGGTGTCCAGACCGGCCACGCAGTGCATCAGCGTGGACTTGCCGGAGCCGGAGGGGCCCATGATCGCGGTGAACTCGGCCTGCCGGAACTCGACGGTGACCCGGTCCAGGGCGACCACCTGGGTCTCGCCCTGTCCGTAGATCTTCGACAGATCCGTGGCACGCGCGGCCACGGTGGTGGCCCGGTCGGCGATGGATGCGGTGGTCACGAGAAGGCGCTCCTGAGGGACGACGGTGTGTTCGAAGGGACTCATCCATCGTCCTGGTCGAAGAGCGCCGTGTAGTCAGTCGCTGTTCCGGTTCCGAAGGCAGACTGCGGATGGAGGGAGCGCCGTCGCGTCATACCTGAGGATGACGAGGAACCCTGACAGGTGTTCGCGACTGGAACAGGTGGAGCGTCCTTGTTCGGACGGTGAAATTCCGTCATTCCGCATGCGCCGCCAACGGCCGCGCGTAAGGCTGTTGGCAAGTGCGGATGGCGTGTTCCGTGGGCTGATGCACCCTCAGACATCAATAAAATAAGACAACATCGGTCCGCCCGTCCGCTGTTCGGGGGATGTATCCCGATAGGCTCGGAACCGCGATGCGGAGCCCATGGCCTGCCCAGATGGTGGAATGCAGACACGGCGAGCTTAAACCTCGCTGCCCCTTCGCGGGCGTGCCGGTTCAAGTCCGGCTCTGGGCACTTCCGACTCTCCTCCTCCCCGCCGGCTCTGCGGGCTTCCCTTCAAGACTTCACCACCGACCGTTGACAGCGGGCAGGTGTGGCCGGAGACTCACGTCAGGCAATGGTGAATGAAAGTTCACCAGGCGAACAGCGAAGGGAAGCGACCGATGCGTACGACCGTCGGCATCATCGGAGCGGGCCCCGCCGGCCTCCTCCTCGCCCGTCTGCTCCACAACGCCGGCATCGACTCGGTCGTCCTGGAGAGCCGCGACCGCGCCTACGTCGAGCACCGCCAGCGCGCCGGAATCCTGGAGCAGGGCACCGTGGACGTACTGCGCGCGGCCGGCGCGAGCGAGCGGATGGACCGCGAGGGCCTGCGGCACGATGGCATCGAACTCCGCTTCGACCGCAGACGCCACCGCGTCGACTTCCCCGCCCTCACCGACGGCCGGTCCGTGATGGTCTACGCCCAGACCGAGGTCTGCAAGGACCTCATCGCCCTCCAACTCAAGGACGGCGGCCCGCTGCTGTTCGAGGCGGAGGCGCTGGCCGTCGAGGGCGCGGACACCGGCAGTCCCCGGGTCCGCTTCCGGCACGAGGGCGTCGAGGACGTTCTGGAATGCGACTACGTCGTCGGCTGCGACGGCTTCTGGGGCGTCGCCCGCAAGGCGATCCCCGCCGAACTCACCCGGGTCTTCGAGCGGACGTACCCCTACGGCTGGCTCGGCATCCTCGCCGACGTCGCCCCCTCGCACGACGAGTTGGTCTACGCCCGCCACGACCGCGGCTTCGCCCTGCTCTCCATGCGATCCCCGTCCGTCTCCCGCCTCTACCTCCAGGTGCCCGAGGGCACGGACGCCGAGACCTGGGGCGACGACGAGATCTGGGCGGAGCTGGAGCGCCGCTTCGAGACGACCGACGACTGGCGCCTGCAGCGCGGCCCCATCACCCAGAAGTCGGTCACGCCCATGCGGTCCTACGTCCACGAACCCATGCGTCACGGCCGCCTCTTCCTGGCCGGTGACGCGGCACACATCGTGCCGCCGACGGGCGCCAAGGGGCTGAACCTGGCCGTCGGCGACGTCGTCACCTTCGCGCGAGCACTGACGTACGAAAAGGAGACGGGGTCGGCGGAACTCCTCGACGCCTACTCCGAGACCTGCCTGCGCCGGGTCTGGCAGGCCGAGCGGTTCTCCTACGACATGACGACACTGCTCCACCGCGCCCCCGACGCCACCCCCTTCGAGGACCGGCTCCAGCTGGCGCGCCTGGAGCGGCTCGCGTCGTCGCGGGCGGCCGAGACGGACCTCGCCGAGGGGTACACGGGTTTCCCGTTCGGGTGAACGAGGCCCATGCGCACGGCTGCGGGCCAGGGGAGTGATCTCCGGTCGGTTCCGGCCATGTCCCAGCTTGGTTATGAATGATCCCCTCCGTGGCCGGGAATCACCCGGCCGCGTAGCGTGTTGGCCAGCACGACGAGGGAAAGATCCTCCCCAAGCACTAGGGTCAATCCTTTGCCTACCTATTACTCTTGAGCCAAGGCCACGCACGGTGGCCATGGAGGAGTGAAATGAGGAGCAGCAACCCGGTCTTCTCGCGACGGGGGTTCAGCCGCGACAACGGCTACGCGGGCTTCAACACCGCGCCGCAGGCCGGGGGCGCCGCTGTCGGCACGCAGGGCAACCCGTACGCCCAGCCGCAGGCCGGCAACCCGTACGCGCAGAACCCTTACGCCCAGCAGGACCTTCAGTACGGCGCACCGCCGCAGGCCCCGGCCACCACCGGCCGGATGACGATGGACGACGTCATCCTGCGCACGGGCACCACGCTCGGCACCCTGATCGTCACGGCCGCGCTCGCCTGGGCGCTGCTGCCGGTCGACGACGCGAACATCAGCCGGTCCTACGGCATCGCCATCGCCGCCGGTCTGGTCGGCATGGTGCTGGCGCTGGTGCAGTCCTTCAAGCGCAAGGCCTCGCCCGCGCTGATCCTGTCGTACGCCGCGCTCGAGGGTGTCTTCCTCGGTGTCGTCTCCAGCGTCGTCGACAACCGCATCGCCAGCGGTGCGGCCATGCAGGCGGTGCTCGGCACGATGGCGGTCTTCGCCGCCGTGCTGGTGGCGTACAAGGCGGGCTGGATCCGCGTCAACCGCCGCTTCGTCGGCTTCGTGATGGCGGCCGCGCTCGGCTTCATCCTGCTGATGGCGGTCAACCTGCTGTTCGCCGTCTTCGGCGGCGGTGACGGCCTCGGCTTCCGCAGCGGCCCGCTCGGCATCGTGTTCGGCATCGTCGGCATCCTGCTCGGCGCCTGCTTCCTCGCCCTGGACTTCAAGCAGGTCGAGGACGGTCTCGCCTACGGCGCGCCGCGCGAGGAGGCCTGGCTCGCGGCCTTCGGTCTCACCATGACGCTGGTGTGGATCTACATGGAGTTCCTGAGGCTCATCTCGATCCTCAACAACGACTAGCCTTCGACGGCAGTCGGCAAGCGAAGGGCCCCGGGTTCGTCCCGGGGCCCTTCGTCGTCTGTGCGCGCGTCTAGAGGAACTTGCGCGCCGCCCTCCTCAGGTCGTACTCGTGGACGATCGCCTTCGCGTGGCCGTACGCGAGGTC
The DNA here is from genome assembly GCF_055564995.1 of Streptomyces sp. NPDC028907. NCBI lineage: Bacteria > Bacillati > Actinomycetota > Actinomycetes > Kitasatosporales > Streptomycetaceae > Streptomyces > Streptomyces sp. NPDC028907. Next base: position 92,512 of record NZ_JBVHVE010000002.1, on the reverse strand, counting down.
GTATTCGTGACGTAGCCAGCTGACCTTCTCCTCGAAGCGGACGAGGGCCGGGCCTTCTTCTACGGTGCGCAGCCAGTCGGAGACTTCACGACCGGTGCAGTGGGGGATGCGGGCGAGCATGTTGCGGTGGGTCTCCTCGGAGAGGACGTGGGACATCGGCGCCTCCGGACGCAAAGGGGATGTAAGCCGGTCCTTCAGGTCACCGTGCCTGAGCGTTCGCCCGTTGGCAACAGTCGCGTACGCTCACGGCGTGGTTGATACGACGCGTCTGACCCAAGCCGTAGATCACTTCGCCGACCGGCTGCGGGCGGCGCCGCAGTCTCGCTTGCAGCGGGGCGCTGCCGCGGAGGCGCTGGCGCTGGCCAGGTGGTTGGCTTCGTGGGCGCAGGTTGTGGAGGCGCCCGGGGTCGAGCCTCGGGAGATGCCTGACGCCGGGATGTTCGCCGCGGCGGATCAGATCACCGTTGCCGCGCATGACTTGGCGGTGGTTCTCGAGCGTGACGACCAGGTCTCCGAAGCGGTGGCGTTGGTCGAGGAGGCGCAGAAGAGGGCGGGGGTCTGAGGTCTGTTGGCGGCTGACCGCTGTGTGTGGCTTGTCGCGCCCACGCGGCGGAGCCGCATATCGACACGGCCCCGCGCCCCTGGGGGCGTCGCAGGCCCCGGCGCCAGGAACTACAGGCTTGCTATGACCCTGTCGGCCAGGATGTAGACGTTCTCCTCGCCGCAGGCGAAGGTCAGGGTGTACGCGCCTGAGACTCCCGAGCCGCCCAGCAGCACCGGGGTCTCGCCCGCGCGCAGGGCCGACGCCAGGCGTTCCGCCGTTTCGCGGTGACCCGGGGTCATGCACAGGGTGGTGCCGTCGGCGAAGACGTAGACGTCGAGGGTGCCGAGGGGACCGGGGCGGACGTCGGTGAGTTCGGTGGCGGAGGCGGCCAGGTCCTCAAGGGTGGAGACCGTACGCTCATGGTCGTTCACGGCCGGTGAGGAGACCGGGACGAAGTCCGGGTGGGAGGGGTGCCGGCGGCGGGCCGCGGCCAGTTCGGGCGAGTCGCCCGCGAAATCGTCCGTGTCCGCGGTCGGCTCGGTCACCGGCTCCAGATGCTCCAGGCCCGCGAAATCGGCCTGGCGGGGCAGGAACAGCTCGCTGTCGGACAGGCCCAGCAGGGTGGGCGCGTCGGAGCCGTCACGGGACTCCTGGGCGGCCCAGAAGGCGCGCGCCTCGGCCAGCTCCCGCTCGCGTTCCTCGGCGAGGGCCTCGGCGACCGCGGCGCGTATCTCATCGGCCTCGGCGGAGAGGCGGGCCTGCGGGACCATGCCCCGGGCCGCGGCGGCGTTGTTCTGTGCCAGCTCGGTATGCAGGGCCGCGACCTGTCGGCGCAGCACCATGAGGGTGCGCAGGACGGCGACGCCCACGGCGCCGGTGGCGGCCGTGGTGAGCAGCAAGGCGATCGGCATGGCGCTCACTGACGTACTCCCGGTTCAAAGTCGACCCCCGACTTCCTACATCAGCTTGAAGGGCGGACTATCCAGCTGTCAGTGCGTAACGTCACGAAGCGGACAGGATTTTGGGCCTGGCGTTTGGTGGTGCAACGGCGCTGAGCTGCGTAGATCCCTCCGCAGAGGGAGATAGGTCACATCCTGGGGGAGATTGGATCACAAAACGGCCCAGAACCAAGGGGCTTCCCGGGTTCTGGGCCGAAGTCTCACGCTGGGTCGTGAGTTGACTACTCAGGTGATCGCTCGTGGGGTCAGCTGAGGCGCTCGATGACCATCGCCATGCCCTGGCCGCCGCCGACGCACATCGTCTCCAGACCGAACTGCTTGTCGTGGTGCTGGAGGGAGTTGATGAGCGTGGTGGTGATGCGGGCGCCGGTCATGCCGAAGGGGTGGCCGACGGCGATGGCGCCACCGTTGACGTTCAGCTTGTCGATGTCGATGCCCAGGTCGCGGTAGGAGGGGATCACCTGGGCGGCGAACGCCTCGTTGATCTCGACCAGGTCGATGTCGTCGATCGTGAGGCCGGCGCGGCGCAGGGCCTGCTGGGACGCCTCCACCGGGCCCAGGCCCATGATCTCGGGGGACAGGCCCGAGACGCCGGTCGACACGATGCGGGCGAGCGGGGTCAGGCCGAGCTCGCGGGCCTTGGTGTCCGACATGATGACGAGGGCAGCCGCGCCGTCGTTCAGGGGGCAGCAGTTGCCGGCGGTGACCAGACCGTCGGGGCGGAAGACCGGCTTGAGGCCCTGGACGCCCTCCAGGGTGACGCCCGCGCGGGGGCCGTCGTCCTTGCTGACGACCGTGCCGTCGGGGGTCGTGACCGGGGTGATCTCCCGCTCCCAGAAGCCGTTCTTGATGGCTTCCTCGGCGAGGTTCTGCGAGCGGACGCCGAACTCGTCCATGTCCTCGCGGGTGATGCCCTTGGACCGGGCGAGGTTCTCCGCGGTCTGGCCCATGGCGATGTACGCGTCGGGGACGAGGCCGTCCTCGCGCGGGTCGTGCCAGGTCGTGCCCTCCTGCTGGGCGACGGCGGCGGTGCGGGCCTCGGCCTCGGCGAAGAACGGGTTGTGGGTGTCCGGGAGGCTGTCGGAGTTGCCCTTGGCGAAGCGGGAGACCATCTCGACGCCGGCCGAGATGAAGACGTCGCCCTCGCCGGCCTTGATGGCGTGCAGGGCCATGCGGGAGGTCTGGAGGGAGGAGGAGCAGTACCGGGTGATGGTGCAGCCCGGGAGGTGGTCCATTCCCATCTGTACGGCGACGATGCGGCCGAGGTTGTTGCCCTGCTCGCCGCCGGGGAGGCCGCAGCCGAGCATCAGGTCGTCGATGTCGCGCGGGTCGAGTTCGGGGACCTTGGCGAGGGCCGCCTGGATGATGGTGGCGGTGAGGTCGTCGGGGCGCAGGTCTTTCAGGGAGCCCTTGAAGGCGCGGCCGATGGGGGAGCGGGCGGTCGAGACGATCACGGCTTCGGGCATCACGGCTCCAGTCGAAAGGTGTGGCGCGCAGCGCCTCGTTGAGGGGTGGTGGTCGGGCGACGGGTGGGCATACCGGGGGGTCGGGCAGGGCTGTGAGGGAAGTTACCCGTACGTACCGTCGAGGTCACGGGCGTGGCGGTGTGACCCTGACCGCAATTTTCTAAGCGCTTGCTTTCCTCGCCCCCGCCGCTCCTACCCGTCCCGTCCCCAGGGGCTCCGCCCCAGACTCCGCTCGTCAAACGCCGGAGGGGCTGGATCTTCCAGCCCGTCCGGCGTTTGAGGACGGGGCCCGCAGGGCCGACAACAGGGGGTCTGGGGGCGGAGCCCCCAGGGATGGGACGGGTAGGGGCGGCGGGGCGAGGAAGGCTTTTGTCGTTCAGGGGGACGGGGTCACCGGGGTCCGGTCCGGTTCGGGAACGCGGCGGCGGCGTCGGCGTTTCAGGAGGGCCCAGGGGCCCTTCGGGCCGGTCGGCATCGCGGCCGTGACCTCCGTGCCGGCCTCCGACGCGGCCTCGGCCGCGGCCCGGGCCACCGGGAGGAAGCCCTCGCGGCGGGTGACGTCGGGCCGCTCCTCCTCGGCCGGCCAGAGGCCGAGGGCCGCGCAGACCGTCGGGAGGACGGCCATCGCCGCCGTGGCGTACCCCTCCGCCGAGGGGTGGTAGTTGTCGGGGCCGAAGAGCTCGCGCGGGTTCGCCGCGAACTCCGGACCCAGCAGGTCGCCCAGCGACACCGTCCGGCCGCCCTGCTCGACGACACCGATCGTCTGGGCGGCCGCCAGCTGACGGGAGGCGCGCCGGGCCAGCCAGCGCAACGGTTGCTGCACCGGTTCGATGGTGCCGAGGTCGGGGCAGGTGCCGACCACCACCTCCGCACCGGCCGTACGCAGACGTCGTACCGCCGAGGAGAGGTGGCGGACCGAGCGCGTGGGCGGCATACGGTTCGTGACGTCGTTCGCGCCGATCATGATCACGCAGACGTCGGGCGTCAGCGCGGGGTCCGCCAGGACCAGCGCCACCTGACGGTCCAGGTCGTCCGAGCGCGCCCCCGGCAGGGCCACGTTGCGGAACTCCACCTGGCGCTCCGCCACCGCCGCGAGCCCCGACGCGAGCAGCGCCCCAGGCGTCTGTCCCGCCCGGTGCACGCCCTGGCCCGCGGCCGTCGAGTCACCCAGCAGTGTCAGCCGCAGCGGCGTCTCGCCGGGCGTGGCGTACAGGCGGCCGTACCGGCCGTCGGCGTTCGGTACGTGGTTGCTGGTGCCGTTGCCCACATGGCGCCGGGCCAGCCGCACCTCGGCGAGGAGCAGACCGACGGCCGCCGCCCCGGCCAGACCGATGCCGCCGCCGCCGTACGCGGCGCCCGCCGCGATCCGCCGGGCCACCCTCGCCCTCGACATGCTCGTCATGCTTCGCCGCCACCTCCTCATAGCCGTACATCCACTGCTTGCCCCGCACGGACCGTGGCCCAATCCCAACGAGGAGTGAACGACCGTCATGGGCCCCGTGCAGGCCATAGGCTGGCGGAACCAGTAAGACCACTTCAGACCACTTCTTTTGCAGCATCCGGAGACAACGGTGCAATTCCACGACTCGATGATCAGCCTCGTCGGCAACACCCCGTTGGTGAGGCTCAACAACGTGACCAAGGGCATCCGGGCGACCGTCCTGGCCAAGGTGGAGTACTTCAACCCGGGCGGCTCCGTGAAGGACCGCATCGCCCTGCGCATGATCGAGGCCGCGGAGGAGAGCGGTGCGCTCAAGCCCGGCGGGACCATTGTCGAGCCGACCAGCGGTAACACCGGTGTGGGGCTCGCCATCGTGGCGCAGCAGAAGGGGTACAAGTGCATCTTCGTGTGCCCCGACAAGGTCAGCACCGACAAGATCAACGTGCTGCGGGCCTACGGCGCCGAGGTCGTCGTCTGCCCGACGGCTGTCGACCCCGAGCACCCGGACTCCTACTACAACGTCTCCGACCGGCTGGTGCGTGAGACGCCGGGCGCGTGGAAGCCGGACCAGTACTCCAACCCCAACAACCCGCTCTCGCACTACCACTCCACCGGCCCGGAGCTGTGGGAGCAGACGGAGGGGAAGATCACCCACTTCGTCGCGGGCGTGGGGACCGGCGGGACCATCTCCGGTACCGGGCGCTATCTGAAGGACGTCAGCGACGGCAAGGTGCAGGTCGTCGGCGCCGACCCCGAGGGCTCCGTGTACTCCGGGGGCTCCGGGCGGCCGTATCTCGTCGAGGGCGTCGGTGAGGACTTCTGGCCGACCGCCTACGACCGGACCGTCGCCGACGAGATCGTCGCCGTGTCCGACAAGGACTCCTTCCAGATGACCCGTCGGCTGGCCAAGGAGGAGGGCCTGCTGGTGGGTGGTTCGTGCGGCATGGCCGTGGTGGCCGCCCTGGAGGTCGCCGAGCGGCTCGGGCCCGACGACGTCGTCGTCGTACTCCTCCCCGACAGCGGGCGCGGCTACCTCAGCAAGATCTTCAACGACGAGTGGATGGCCGACTACGGCTTCCTGGAGGACGAGGGCCCGAACGCGCGCGTCGGCGACGTCCTCAACGACAAGGAGCACGGCGCCATCCCGTCCCTGGTCCACATGCACCCGGACGAGACGGTCGGTCAGGCCATCGAGGTGCTGCGCGAGTACGGCGTCTCCCAGATGCCGATCGTGAAGCCGGGCGCCGGTCACCCGGACGTCATGGCGGCGGAGGTCGTCGGCTCCGTCGTCGAACGTGAGCTGCTGGACGCGCTGTTCACCAAGCGGGCCTCGCTCGACGACCCGCTGGAGAAGCACATGTCGGCCCCGCTGCCGCAGGTCGGCTCCGGCGAGCCGGTCGGCGACCTGATGTCCGTGCTGGGCACGGCGGACGCGGCGATCGTCCTCGTCGAGGGCAAGCCGACCGGTGTGGTCAGCCGGCAGGACCTGCTGGCCTTCCTCGCCAAGGGCGGGAAGTAGCGGCGAACGCGCGGTGAACGGGGCGTGTCCGCGGCGAACTTGGGATGACCGGGGCCGCTCGGGCCGTCGCGGAACTGGTACGAGCGCGTCACGTTCACGCAGCACCCGCTTAACACGGGTCCGGCACATTAGTGGATGTCGGCAGGGCGGGAGCGGCTCCCCGCCCCGGTCGGCACCGAAACGTCCAAGGACCTCCGGAGCGGCTCCCGGACCTCCATGGACGCCACGGGCGCGTAAGCCAGGCCCTGACCAGGCCCGCGTCCCTCGCGGGGACCGCCGTCGTCCCGCCCCCCGGCAACGGGGGTGCGGCGGTCCCCGCCACACTCTTTCCCCGGGCGGCGAAGACCCGAGGCTCAGTCTTCCCAGCGGTCCTCGTCCTTGGACGGCTTGCGGCGGCCCCGGAAGAGATCGGGGTTGTTGCGTACCGCCTGCACCACGTTGATGCCGACGATGCCGATCCAGGTGACGAGGAGGCCGCGCAGGCCGGCGACGCCGCCGCCGATGCCTGACAGCGGGATCGCCGCGACCAGCGAGACGATGCCGAAGCCGAAGCGCTCGCCGAAGGAGTCCGTCGGCTTCGGGGACCGCGTCCCCCGGGCGGTCGCCATCTGCTGCTCGGCCAGCTGCCGCCGCAGCCGGCGCTCGACCGCCCCGTCGATGCGCTGGTCGACCTTCTCCATGAACGAGTCGACCAGCGCGGACTCGTACTCGTCGCCCAGCTCCCTGCGGGCCTGCAAGGTGGCGTTGAGTTCCTTCTTGAGCTCGGTGTCCCGCGCGTCCATTCCGGTCATGCGATCCACGGTAGGGAGCCAGAGCGAGCGCCGCACTGGGGTTAGCCCCCCTGTTCGGCGGGGGCGGACGGCAGGGCGCCGCCGCATCACCGGCCCTGCTTTCCCGGCCCTTCTTGTCGCGGGTGACGTCCTTGCCGCCGACCCGGATGGTGCCGGAGGTCGGCTCGACCATCCTTGCCCGGCTGTATAACGTCATGCAGAGTTCTTGGTAGCTGAATGGGTTGTCAACGGGTTGGTGTAAATCTGAAGTAACGGGTGCCCGAAGGGCAAGATCGAATGTTCGGGTCGAGGGGAGTTTGGGCGTGATGTGGTCTCGGATCGTGGGCGCAGCGGGATCTGTCCACACCGGCCTCGTCGTCCTCGACGGGATCGGGCTCGGTGTCGAGGACGTCGTCCGCCTCGCCGACGGGAGCGCCCGGCCGGTTCCCGCGACCGACGCGATGAAGCGTGCCGAGGAGTCCTGGGACGCCGCCCGCCTCATCGCCGCGACCGGCCGCGTCTACGGCCGCTCCACCGGCGTGGGCGCGAACCGGAACGAGGACGTGCCCACCGACGCCGCCGCCGAGCACGGCCTGCGCCTGCTGCGCAGCCACGCCGGTGCCATCGGCGAGGAGCTGCCCGCCCGGCAGGTGCGGGCCATGCTCGCCGTACGCGCCAATCAGCTGCTGGCCGGAGGCGCCGGCCTGCGCCCCACCGTCGTCACCGCCCTGTGCGAGGCCCTGGAGGGCGGCACCCACCCGGTCGTGAACGAGTTCGGCTCGGTCGGCACCGGAGACCTCGCGGCGCTGGCCCAGACCGGCCTCGCGCTGGCCGGCGAGCACCCCTGGCGCGGCTCCGGGGCGCCCGAGCCGCAGCCGCTGGACAACAACGACGCCCTCGCGTTCATCAGCAGCAACGCCCTCACCCTCGGCCAGGCCGCCCTCGCCCTGCACGAACTGCGCGGCCTCGTCGCCGCCACCCAGGTCGTCGCCGCCCTCTCGCTGCTCGCCGTCGACGGCTCCCACGAGGCGTACGCCGCCCCCGTGCACGCCGCCCGGCCGCACCGGGGCAGTACCGAGGTCGCCCGCCGGATGCGGGAGCTGATCGGCGCCGAGGACCGGCCGACCCCACCGCTCGGCCGGATCCAGGACCCGTACGGCTTCCGCTGCCTGCCCCAGATCCACGGCCCCGCGCACGACGCGGCCGACGCCCTGGAGGAGGTGCTCGCGGTCGAGATCAACGCCGCCGCCGAGAACCCCCTGATCTCCCCCGAGGACATGGCCGCCTACCACCACGGCGGCTTCTACCAGGCCCAACTCGCCCTCGCCCTGGACCACTTCAGGCTGGCCCTGACCCAGGTTGCCCGGCTCTCGACGTCCCGCCTTTCCACCCTCAACGAGCCCGCCTACACCCGCCTGAGGCCCTTCCTCGCCGACCAGGAGCCCGCCTCGTCCGGCGTGATGATCCTGGAGTACGCCGCCGCCGCTGCCCTCGGCGACCTGCGCGCCTTCTCCGCCCCCGCCTCGCTCGGGCACGCTGTACTCTCCCGGGGCGTGGAGGAGCAGGCCAGCTTCGCCTCGCTCGCCGCACGGCAGACACTGCGCGCGTGCGGCGCGTACCGTCTGGTCGTCGGCTGTGAACTCGTCGCCGCCGTACGGGCGTTGCGCCTGCGCGACCTGCGGCCCGACCCGGAGCTTCCGGTGGGCCGGGCGCTGGCGCTGGCCGAGTCGGTGCTCGACGACGACCTGGCCGACCGGCCGCTCACCGATGATGTGACGGCGGCCGCAGCACTGCTGGACCGGTTCACGGACATCTGGAGGGGGAGCGCGGGATGAGCGCGGACAGGAACACGGGCGGGGCGGCGCACGGGACGGACAGCCCCGCCGCGCGGCTGCAGGCGCTCTTCGAGGGGCACCGGCTCACCCCGACCCAGCGGCGCATCGCGCACAGCATGGTGCGCCGGGCCGCCGACGTGCCGTTCCTGTCCAGCGTGGAGCTGGCCGAGCTGGCCGGGGTCAGCCAGCCGTCCGTGACCCGCTTCGCCGTCGCCCTCGGCTTCGACGGCTACCCGGCGCTGCGCAGGCACCTGCGTGAGGTCGCGCCCGTGGAGCAGGCGGTCGACGCCGGCTCGTACAACGAGTACCAGCAGGCCGTCGAGGCCGAGATCGAGAACCTCCGGCATCTGGCGGAGGTCCTGGCCGACCCGCGTCCGGTGCAGAAGGCCGGGCGCGTGCTCTCGGCCTCGCGTCCGCTGCCGGTGCTGGGCCTGCGGGCGGCCGCCTCCCAGGCGTACGGCTTCTCCTACTTCGCCGCCAAGGTCCACCCGGACGTACGGCTGCTGAACGAGGGCGGCACGATGGTCCACGACCGGATCGACGCCGCTGTCCGGGCCGGCGCCACGGCCCTGCTCTGCTTCGCGCTGCCCCGGCACCCGCGCGAGGTCGTGGACACCCTCGCCTACGCCAAGGAGGCCGGGCTGACCGTGGTGACCGTGGCCGACTCCGCGTTCGCGCCGGTCGCCAAGGTCTCCGACCTGCTGCTGCCCGCCGCCGTCGGCACCGGCCTCGCCTTCGACACGGCCTGCGCGCCGATGCTGCTGGGCCGGGTCCTGCTGGAGGCGATGTGCGACGACCTGCCGGACGCGCAGGCGCGGCTGGAGGAGTTCGACGCGCGGGCGGCGGCGCGCGGGTTGTTCGTCGAGTGAGCCAGTGAGGTGACTTCTTAAGGCTCGTCTCACGTTCGGTGGCTAGCGTGCGCGCACAGCATCTGGACAGACGGGAGACGGGAGGCCGGACGTGGCACGCGGAGGAGGACAGGGGCTGGCTCGGGTGGCCGTCGTCGTACGGGCCGGGGCGGCGCCCCTGTGGTGGCTCGGGGTGTTCGCGGCGGGCATCGGGGTGTTGACGCCGGGGCTGACGGGACGCCGGATCGGGGTGCTGGCCGGGGCGGCGCTGTTCATCCTGGCGACGGCTGTCGTCGCCTGCGTGCGCCGCGGGCGCTACACCGAGCTGAGCCGTTCGGTCGCCCGCGCCGGCAAGCACGATGTGCTCCAGGACCGTGCCGTGGCCGTCCGCAACTGGCGTCGGGGCCACCGCTGGTGGCTGCTGCTGGCCTTCGTCGCCGCGCTGGGCAGCGCGTTCGCCGTGCCCGCGGCGGGCGGGATGCTGCTGGCGGGGTGCGGGACGGGGCTGCGGCTCAAGGCGGCGTGGCTCGGCCGGCGGGAGCGGGACGGGAACGCCCTGCTGTGGGTGCGGGTCGACTGGCTCGACGGCCGGGGCGGCCGGCCCGCGGGCAAGGCGGTCAAGGCCTACCGCGGTACGGGCATCGCCGCGGGCGACGCGGCCCCGGGCGGGAGCCGCCGCCGCACCGCGGCGCCGGTGTAGCCCGGCCGTTCCGGCCGGGGGCGGGTCAGACCTCCAGGTCCTCCTCGATCTTCTTCAGCTGGTGCCTGGCCATCGCCAGGTTGGCCCGCTTGGAGTCGAGGACCAGATACAGGAAGAGGCCGTTGCCGCCGCGCCCGGTGATCAGCCGGATCAGGTGGTACTGGTCGGAGAGGGTGATCAGGATGTCCTCGATGCCGCCCTTGAGGCCGAGGTGCTCCATCGTGCGCATCTTGGCGCGGACGACGTCGGTGTTGCCGGCGGCGGCCACATTCAGGTCGAAGGTCTTGCTGCCGCCCAGCGTGCCCAGGGCCATCCCGCTGGTGTAGTCGACGAGCGCGGCCCCGGTCGCGCCCTCGATCGCGGCGAGGCATTCCTTCAGGGTGGTCTCGGTGTTGGCCATGACGTGTGTTCCTCTCAACTCTCGGTAGTGGTGCGCGCGTCGGTGGTGGTGCGTGCGGAACGCGCGGTCTTCGTGCGGGTGGGCACGGGTTTGGCGGGCTCCTTGGCGGGGCTCTTGGCAGGGCTGCGGCGCACAGGCGTCGCCTTCGCGTCGACGAGCTCTCCGATGCGGGCCCCGGCGCGGCGGCCCTCCAGATGCAGCCGGCCGACGTTGACGCCGTCCGTGGCCAGCAGCGTCAGCACGGCGGTACGGCCCGCCGCGTACGTCGCCACATAGCCGTCCGCCCCGCGTACGAGCAGTTCACGGAAGTCGCCCCGGCCGGTGGCGTCCGCCACCCGCACCGCGACGCCGAGCGCGGCGGCGGTCAGGGCGGCCAGGCCGTCCGGTTCGACGCCGGGGGTGTCGTGGGCGAGGACGAGGCCGTCCACGCCGGCCGCGAGCGCTCCGGTCAGCTGGGGCACACGGGCTCTGAGCCGACGGAACTCGTCGAGTATCGGGGCCTCGGCCGCCATCAGGTGTCTCCTCTCGGCACGGGACCGCTGCGGTGGGCGAGGCACCCCGGCCGGCTCGCGGTCCTTGACGGGACCGCGGTCCTCGATGGGTCTGCGCTCCTCGAAGGGTCTGCGGTCCTCGAACGGTTTGCGGTCAAAGGGCCTCCAGCGCATCCCTGACCCTCTTCAGCAGCGCGACATAGGGGTCGGCGGCGATGTCGTCGGGCGGCGGGTCCGGGGCGGGTGGCCGCTGCGGGGCGACCAGCCCTGCCGCGGCCAGCCGTCTTATGTGCACCAGCGTGTGGAACGCCGGTCGGCCCAGCTCCCGGGCGATGTCCACGGCCCTGCGCACGCCGTCCACCCGTTCCAGCACGGCGGCCTGCCGGGTCGGCACCGTGGGGGCCGCGACCGGGTCGGCGCGGACCAGGGGCGCGCCGTCGGTCGCCGGGTCGGGCCAGATGCGGCGCAGCAGGGCGCGGCGGCGCAGCATCTCGCGCTCCAGCGCGGCCACCGGCACAGGGTGCACCGAGGCGAGCCAGTGCGCGGCGCCGTAGCGGAAGCGACCCGGCGTACTGCTCGGCGCCAGGGCGAAGTACGCGGCGTCGTACAGCGCGCCGACCTGCGCCAGCTCCAGCGCGCCCGGCGTGACCCCGTACCGCGCCAGCCGTCCCTCGTCCGCGCTGTCCTCGGCGTCCCGCCAGGCCTCGGCGGCGAGGGTGCCGTGGGCGGTGAGCAGCTCGGCGAGGCCGGGGGCGAGCGGGCTCTCGGCGTGCACCACCCGGCCCTCGGCGAGATGGAGCGTGCCGTGCTCGCGGTCCAGGACGCCGGTGGCCCGTTCCTCGGCGAGCCGGGTCAGCATCGGCGAGACACCGGCGCCGACCCGCTGGTGTGCCGTCGCCCGGTCCCGGACCGGCAGCCGCGGTGGTGGGGTGGTTCCGACCACGGTCATCCCAGCACCAGCCGTTCGGCCATCTCGCCGAGCCGGATGCGGGCCAGCGCCAGATTGCCGTCCGTGCGCGCCAGCCACAGGTACAGGAACACGCTGCTGTCGAAGGACGTCGGCACGAACCGCAGCACGTGGTAGCTGTCCCGGTTGCTGAGGATCAGGTCCTCGACGGGCGGGTCCGCGGCGTCGGCGCCGTCCCCCGGGCCGAACGCCTGCTGCTCGGCGGCCAGCCGGGCCAGTTCCGCCGCCTCGGCCGCCGCCGTCTCGTGATCACCGCCCGGAGGATCGCCCACCGTGCCCAGGGCCAGCCCGCTCGTCCAGTCGACCAGCGCGGCGCCCCGCGCGCCGGGCAACCGCATCGTCTCCAGCAAGCACTCGTCGATTCCGGGCACCGTCGCTCCCCTCCCGCCTCGGGGTCCGGCTGAGTGACGGCCAAACTACGCAACGTGTGTGCGGCGAGTGAGCGTTCGGGCATTTTCCAGTGGAACATGCGCCGAGTGGCTAGGGTGGGTCAACTGCCCCTGTTTTCACGTGACTTGATCGCGTATGGACTACGGCTCCGGATCGGCCCGCGTCAACGGCGCTTCGGCGTGGTCAGGGTGGTGAGCGAGGCCGCGTGCGCCCCTCCGGATTCGGCCACGATCTCGTCGAGCGACTGCGCCTCGCGGACCGTCGCGAAGGCGATGCCGCCGGCCCCGTCCGGAGCGAAGCCGTAGATGCCGGGCCGGGCCAGGGAGTTGTACGCGTAGTGGTGCGCGAAGTAGTACGCACCCGTGTCCAGCGCCGCCGCGTAGTCCCCCTGCTCCAGTAGCGGCAGCGTGGCCCCCTCGGCCAGCAGGTCGCCCGAGAAGCAGGCCGGCCCCGCCACGTCCTGCAACACCGCCGGGCCCTCCTTCGGGCGCCCCTTGCCGTCGTACGCGCCGATCCGCAGCGGCCAGCTCCCCGGCGCGTACACCGTCCGCGTGGCGACCTGCACACCCGCGTGCGTCACCGCCACCGGACGCCCGCCCGCGCTCTTGGCGTACTCGACCCGCGCCACCACCGTCCCGTGCTTCGCGAGCAGCGAGCGCCCGAACTCCGTGACCAGCCCATAACGCCCGTCGAACAGTCCCGGCACCGCCTCGCCCAGCAGCCGCGCGTACTGCGCGTACGACGGGCTGGTGGCGTCCGACGCGAAGTTCACCGGCAGCCCGCCGCCGATGTCGAGTGTGTCGATCTGCCGCCGCCCGATCCGCCGGTTGATCTCCTCGGCGAGCGCGTACGCCGCCGCGACCCCCTGCGCCATCAGTGACAGCGGGATGCCCTGCGAGCCGGTGTGCGCATGCAGCCGGGTCAGCCAGGGGCGGTCCTGATACGCCCGTACGACCCACTCCCGCGCCCCCTCGTCGCGCAGCGCCACCCCGAACTTCGATGTCGCCGTGGCCGTGGACGTCGCCTCGATGGAACCCCCGCCGACCTGCGGATTCACCCGGATCCCGAGCGGCGAGCGGCTCGCGGCCATGGGGGTGCCTCCCACGCCTTTCGGGCTGTGGGGCAGCATCAGAGCGTCGATGCGGTCCAGCTCCTGCGGGTTGTCCACGTTGACGGCGATACCCAGCGCCAGCGCCTCGCGCAGCTCGGCCGGCGTCTTGGCGGGCGAGTCCAGCACCGTCATCTGCGGACGCAGCCCCGCCGCCCGCGCCAACGCCAGCTCGCCCGGGCTCGCCACCTCCGCGCCGATGCCCTCCTCGCGCAGCAGCCGCAGCACCGGCACCAGCGGGGTCGCCTTCACCGCGAAGGCGTGCAGCACCGGCGTGCCCGGCGCCACCACCGCGTCGAACGCCGCCCGCAGCGCCGCCGCCGACTCCCGGATGCCGGCGACGTCCAGCAGCCCGACGATGGGGGAGCCGGGGGCCAGCAGCCCCTGCTCCACGGCCGCCCGCACGGCGTCGTCCCGCCGGGCCACCCGGTCCGCGTCCCCTGCTGGTGTCCCGAGACCGTTGCCCGCTGCCCCGCCCGCCGTGTCGCCCAGTCCGCTGTCCACGTCATCCCCCGTCGTGTCGTCGTACGAGCCCATGTATCCAGCCAAACACCCGTGACGCGCGAGCGCTGGCCCGCGCATGTATTGACTAGTTCTATTCAGCAGTTCAGGATGTGAATATCCAGCTCAACAGTTCGCAGTCACAGTCCGCTGGGAGGCAGACCATGTCAGGACCCCGCCCCGTCCGAGCGCCGCGCGGTACGGAACTGAGTGCCCTGGGATGGCAGCAGGAAGCCGCCCTGCGGATGCTGCAGAACAACCTCGACCCCGAGGTCGCCGAGCACCCCGACAAGCTCGTCGTCTACGGCGGCACCGGCAAGGCGGCCCGCGACTGGCGCTCCTTCGACGCGATGGTGCGCACGCTGAGGACCCTCAAGCAGGACGAGACCATGCTCGTCCAGTCCGGCCGCCCCGTCGGCGTCATGCAGACGCACGAATGGGCTCCGCGCGTCCTCATCGCCAACTCCAACCTCGTCGGCGACTGGGCCAACTGGGAGGAGTTCCGCCGCCTTGAGGCCCTCGGCCTGACCATGTACGGCCAGATGACCGCCGGCTCCTGGATCTACATCGGCACCCAGGGCATCCTCCAGGGCACCTACGAGACCTTCGCCGCCGTCGCCGCGAAGAAGTTCGACGGCACCCTCGCCGGGACGATCACCCTCACCGCCGGACTCGGTGGGATGGGCGGCGCCCAGCCGCTCGCCGTCACCATGAACGACGGCGTCGCGATCTGCATCGACTGCGACCCGCGCGCGATCGAGCGCCGCATCGAGCACCGCTACCTCGATGTGAAGGCCGACTCGCTCGACCACGCGCTGCAGCTGGCGGTGGAGGCCCGCGACGCCCGCCGCCCCCTCTCCATCGGCGTCCTCGGCAACGCCGCCGAGCTGGTCCCGCAGCTCCTCGCCATGGGCGCCCCCATCGACATCGTCACCGACCAGACCTCGGCCCACGACCCGCTGGCCTACCTGCCGCTGGGCATCGCCTTCGAGGACATGGCCGACGCCGCCGCCAAGGACCCGGCGGGCTTCACCACCAGGGCGCGCGAGGCGATGGCCAGGCACGTCGAGGCCATGGTCGGCTTCATGGACGCCGGCGCCGAGGTCTTCGACTACGGCAACTCGATTCGCGGCGAGGCCCAACTCGCCGGATACGACCGGGCGTTCGCCTTCCCCGGCTTCGTCCCCGCCTACATCCGCCCCCTGTTCTGCGAGGGCAGGGGCCCCTTCCGCTGGGCGGCCCTGTCCGGCGATCCCGCCGACATCGCCAGGACCGACAAGGCGATCCTCGACCTGTTCCCCGAGAACGAGTCCCTCGCCCGCTGGATCAAGATGGCCGGCGAGCGGGTCCACTTCCAGGGCCTGCCCGCGCGCATCTGCTGGCTCGGCTACGGCGAGCGGGACAAGGCGGGCGAGCGCTTCAACGACATGGTGGCGAGCGGTGAGCTGGCCGCGCCGCTGGCGATCGGGCGCGACCACCTCGACTGCGGTTCCGTCGCCTCCCCCTACCGCGAGACCGAGGCCATGCTCGACGGCTCGGACGCGATCGCCGACTGGCCACTGCTCAACGCCATGGTGAACGTGGCTTCGGGCGCCTCCTGGGTCTCCCTCCACCACGGCGGCGGCGTCGGCATGGGGCGGTCCATCCACGCCGGGCAGGTGACCGTGGCCGACGGTACGAAGCTGGGCGGCGAGAAGATCCGCCGTGTGCTGACGAACGACCCCGGGATGGGCGTCATCCGGCACGTGGACGCGGGATACGACATCGCGGAGTCCGTCGCCGACGAGCGGGGCGTGCGCGTTCCCATGCGCGAGGGTGACGACGCGTGACCCTTCCGGGAGACGAGCGGGCTGTGCGGGGCGGCGGGGTGCAGCCTGTCGTGCGTGGTGCCTCCTTTCACGAGATGTGGCGTGAGCTGCTTCCCATCGGGCGGCATCCGGACTCCCACGGGTACCGGCGGTTCGCCTGGACCGGGGCCGATCTCGAATGCCGGGCCTGGTTCAAGGAGCAGGCGGAGGGGCGCGGGCTCGCCTACGAGGTGGATCGGAACGGGAATCAGTGGGCCTGGCTCGGGGATCCGGATGCCGGGGACGCGGTCGTCACCGGGTCGCATCTGGACTCCGTGCCGGACGGGGGCGCCTTCGACGGGCCCCTCGGCGTCGTGTCGTCCTTCGCAGCGCTCGATGAACTGCTCGGCAGAGGCGTCGACTTCGCCAAGCCGCTCGCCATCGTCAACTTCGGCGACGAGGAGGGAGCACGGTTCGGGCTCGCCTGTGTCGGGTCCCGGCTCACCGCAGGGCAGCTCACCGTCGAGGGCGCCCACCAGCTGACCGACGGGGACGGGGTCAGCCTGCCCCGGGCCATGGAGGCGGCGGGGTACGACCCCGAGGGCATCGGCGCCGACCACGAGCGGCTCGGCCGGATCGGTGCCTTCGTCGAGCTGCACGTCGAGCAGGGCCGGGCGCTGGACCTGTCCGGGGACCGGGTCGGGATCGCCAGCGCCATCTGGCCGCACGGGCGGTGGCGGTTCGACTTCCGGGGCGAGGCCAACCACGCCGGCACCACCCGCCTCGTGGACCGGCGCGACCCCATGCTCTCGTACGCCGAGACCGTGCTCGCCGCCCGCCGCGAGGCCGAACTCGCCGGTGCCGTCGCCACCTTCGGCAAGATCTCCGTCGAGCCCAACGGCGTCAACGCCATCCCCTCCCTGGTGCGCGGCTGGCTCGACTCCCGTGCCGAGGACCAGGCGAGCCTCGACCGCGTCGTCGGCGGCATCGAGAAGGCGGCCCGGGAGTACGCGGCAGCTCACGGCATCGACCTCGACGTCGTCCGCGAGTCCTTCACGCCCGTCGTCGAGTTCGACCACGCCCTGCGTGACGAACTGGCCCGCATCCTCGGCAAGCACACCGACATCACCGTGCCCGTCCTGGGTACGGGTGCCGGACACGACGCCGGAATCCTGTCCGGGACCATCCCGACCGCCATGCTGTTCGTACGCAACCCCACCGGCGTCTCGCACTCCCCGGCCGAGTTCGCCGCCGAGGACGACTGCGTGGCCGGAGTGAGGGCCCTCGCCGACGTACTGAAAGGACTGGCCTGCACTTGACGCCCACCCAGCGGACCCGTACGTACTGGCTGGAGCACGCCTGGCTCGACACCCACGTCGAGCCGGGCGTCGCCCTCGACGTCCAGGACGGCCGCATCACCGCCGTACGGACCGACGTCCCGGCCCCGCCGCCCGGCGCCGAGATCCTGCGCGGTCTGACCCTCCCGGGTCTGTCCAACGCCCACTCGCACGCCTTCCACCGCGCGCTGCGCTCCACCGTCCAGGTCGGCTCCGGCACCTTCTGGACCTGGCGCGAGGTCATGTACGCCACCGCCGACCGGCTGACCCCGGAGACCTATCGCGCGCTCGCCCGCGCGGTGTACGCGGAGATGGCGCTGGCCGGCATCACGAGCGTCGGCGAGTTCCACTATGTGCACCACGCCCCCGGCGGCACCCCGTACGCCGACCCCAACGCCATGGGTGAGGCCCTCGTCGAGGCCGCCGCCGACGCCGGCATCCGCATCACCCTCCTCGACACCGCCTATCTCTCCTCCGGCTTCGGGCAGGCGCCGAACAACCACCAGCTCCGCTTCTCCGACGGGACGGCCGAGGCCTGGGCCGAACGCTGTTCAGTTCTCAAGGACCGGGATCACGCACGGATCGGGGCGGCGATCCACTCCGTGCGGGCCGTGCCCGCCGACCAGTTGGCGACCGTGGCGCGGTGGGCCGAGGAGCGGCGGGCCCCGCTCCATGTGCACCTGTCCGAGCAGACCGCCGAGAACGACGCCTGCCGGGAAGCCCACGGCTGCACGCCCACCCGGTTGCTCGCCGACCACGGAGTCCTAGGGCCGCGCACCACCGGCGTCCACAACACCCACCTCACCGACCAGGACATCGCCCTCATCGGCGGCAGCGCCACCGGCACCTGTATGTGCCCGACCACCGAACGGGACCTCGCCGACGGCATCGGACCCGCCGTCGCCCTCCAGAAGGCCGGCTCCCCGCTCTCCCTCGGCTCCGACAGCCACGCCGTGATCGACCTGCTCGAAGAGGCTCGCGCGATGGAGCTGAACGAGCGCCTGCGCACCCGCACGCGGGGTCACTGGACGGCGGCGGCCCTCCTGCGGGCTGCCTCGGCCGACGGCCACGCGGCCCTCGGCTGGGACGGCGCGGGCGCCCTGGAGGCCGGCGCGCTCGCCGACTTCACCACCGTCGCGCTCGACTCGGTCAGGACGGCAGGGCCGCTTCCGCGGCTCGGGGCCGAGACGGCCGTATTCGCTGCGTCGGCAGCAGACGTGTCGCATACGGTCGTGGCAGGTCGGCACGTCGTACGGGACGGGGTCCACGCCCTCGTACCGGATGTGCCGCGAGCCCTCGCGGACGCCGTCGAAGCCCTGCGCGGCTGATGACCGCGGGCCCCCCGCCCACGCGGCCCGCGCCCGCACCTCTCTTCGCCCCCGAACCCGACCCCACCGCCGACCAGGCCACCAAGGACGCCATGAGCAACGCGACGACCGTCAGCCCCGCCCACTCCGCGAGCACCGCAAGCACGCTCATCACGAACATCGCCAGCCTGGTCACCAACAACCCCTCCCTCGGTGACAGATCTCCCCTCGGACTGATCCAGGACGCGGCCGTCGCCATCGAGGGCGACCGCGTCGTGTGGACCGGTGATCAAAGCAAAGCACCCGCCACTGACAATCGGGTCGACGCGGGCGGCCGGGCGGTGATCCCCGGCTTCGTCGACTCCCACTCGCACCTCGTCTTCGCCGGCGACCGGACACAGGAGTTCAACGCCCGTATGTCCGGGCGCCGGTACAGCGCCGGCGGCATCCGTACGACCGTCGCCGCGACCCGCGCCGCCAGTGACGGGGAACTGGAGGCCAACCTCACCCGTTACCTCCACGAGGCCCTTCGCCAGGGCACTACCACCTTCGAGACCAAGTCCGGCTACGGCCTCACCGTCGAGGACGAGGCCCGCGCCCTGCGCATCGCCGCCGCCCACACCGACGAGGTCACCTACCTCGGCGCCCACATCGTGTCGCCGGACTTCGCCGAGGACCCGGCGTCGTACGTCGCCCTCGTCACCGGCGAGATGCTCGACGCCTGCGCCCCGTACGCCCGTTGGATCGACGTCTTCTGCGAGAAGGGCGCCTTCGACGGCGACCAGGCCCGCGCGATCCTCACGGCGGGCAAGGCCAAGGGCCTGCACCCCCGTATCCACGCCAACCAGCTCTCCTACGGCCCCGGCGTCCAGCTCGCCGTCGAACTCGACGCCGCCTCCGCCGACCACTGCACCCACCTGACGGACGCCGACGTGGACGCGCTCGCGCACAGCGCCACCGTCGCCACGCTGCTCCCCGGCGCCGAGTTCTCCACCCGCGCCGAGTGGCCGGACGCCCGGCGCCTCCTCGACGCGGGCGCCACCGTCGCCCTCTCCACCGACTGCAACCCGGGCTCGTCCTTCACGTCCTCGGTGCCCTTCTGCATCGCGCTCGCGGTACGGGACATGGGGATGACCCCGGACGAGGCGCTCTGGTCGGCCACGGCGGGGGGCGCGGCGGCCCTGCGCCGCGACGACATCGGCCGTCTCACCCCGGGCGCCCGCGCCGACCTGCTCCTCCTCGACGCACCGAGCCATGTGCACCTGGCCTACCGGCCGGGCGTACCGCTGGTCAGCGGGGTGTGGCGGCGGGGACGACGGGTCGTCTGATCAGCGGGCGCCCGCCCGCCACCGCTGATCCTGCCGTCCCGCCTCCCGCACCAGGGACGGCCAGCCGTCCCCGTCGTCGGTCAGCGCGTGGTCGAGGGCGATGCCGGGGCGGATCACCCCGCGGGAGTCCACCGTGAACCTCAGGTTCCGGCCGTTGTACCCGTACACCGCGTCGCACTCCCAGATGCCGAGACCCCGGTCCACGGAACCACGGCTGTCCAGGCAGTACCCGGGGTGGTCGTAGGACCGCAGCAGGCCGAACTCGATGTCGTACCGCCACCGCTGGTCGGGCGCGGACGTGCAGGGCGCCGTGATGACGTCCGTGCCGTTGGAGGGGCGGCCGTCGATGTCCAGACACCGGCCCGAGGCGACGTTCACGACCTGGGCGAAGGTGCCGTTCGGCGGTTGGGCGGTGGGGGCGGGCGGCTTGGGACGGACGGTCTTCGTGGGGAGCGGAGTCCTCGTCGGGGACGGCGACTTGGACGCCCTCGACGGTGACGGCGAGGGTGCTGACGGCGCGGGTGATGACGCCGAAGGTGTGGCCGACACGGTGGTCGTCACCGTCACGGCCACCGGCGGCACGCTCACGGCCGTCCTCACCGACGCCACCGGGTCCTGCGCCGACGGCGAACCGCCCTGCGTCGCCAGGAACATCACCAGCGGCAGCAACGCCACCCCGACGGCCGCCGACACCAGCACGACCCGGCGACGGTCCCACGGCAGGCCCGCCCGCGGCCAGCTCCGTTCTGCCGTGTGCCGAGCGGCCACCGTTTCCCCGACGCTCGCCGCGTACCCCGTCCCGCCCCAGGGCAGCAGCCCTTCCGCGAGCGTCCTGGGCGGTGTGTCCCGCAGCGCCGACAGTTCCTCGAACGCCGTGGTGCAGTGCGGACAGCGCGCCATGTGGGCGTACAGATCGGCGCTGTCGCGGGGGCTGTCCGGCCGTACCGACTCCTCGATGAGACGCCCGAAGTCGGGGCAGTCGCGGTCGTCGGAGTCGGCGAGGCGGACGCGCAGACAGGACCGGGCCAGGCGCTGGAGGGCCGGCTCGATGCCGTAGGTCACGTCCTCGCGGCTGAGGCCGAGCAGCCGGGCCGTCCGTTCCACCGGCTCCCGTTCCACGACCCCGTACCAGATCAGCCCCTGTGCGCGGGCCGGAAGGGACTGGAAGGCGGCGAGCATGGGCGGAATGGGGCCGGCGGGGCCGGCCGTGTTCAGGATGAGCAGGAGGCCCGCGTCGAGGCCGGCGGCCCGCTCGTCGGTGGCCCAGGTCCCGGCCAACCGTGCGGTGAGCAGCAGCAGCCGGTGCCGCCAGGGGAGCCCCGGGTCGACGCCGCGCGCCGTCTGCCGGGCCGCGAGCGTGAACGCCTGGGCCGCCAGCTGCCGTGCCGTGGACTCGTTCGGGGTGCACAGGCGGGCGTAGGCGAGGACGGAGGCGTGATGGCGGGCGCGAAGTTCGTGCAGCGCCGGGTACGCGGTGGTCGTGTCGGAGCGCAGCAGTTCGGTGAGCCGCGCGTCGGACGCGTCGGCGTGCACCCCGCGGTCCCGGTCCCAGCCGTCGTCGGCCCGAGCCATCCACCTGCCTCCTTGCAACCGTGCGACCCGCCCGGAGTTCTGCTACCGGCGGGTATGACGGCTCATAGTGGAGGAAGGGAAGCTCTGGGGAAAGGGTTCCCGTGGGTAACGCCTGAATGCGCTGTGCCCGGTGCCCGGCCGACCGATTCGGCGGGGCACCGGGCACAGCGCATTCAGCGGGAGCCGGTCGCCACGGGGTAGGTGGCTGTCACTCCTCGATCGTCAGCCCTTTTCGGAGCCGGATCAGTGTCCGCGACAGCAGTCGCGACACATGCATCTGCGAGATGCCGAGTTCCTCGCCGATCTCCGACTGGGTCATGCCCGCGACGAATCTCAAGGAGAGGATCTTCCGGTCCCGGGGCGGGAGTTCGGCGATGAGCGGCTTCAAGGACTCGACGTACTCGATGCCTTCGATGCCGTGGTCCTCGTAGCCGATCCGGTCGGCCAGCGCGCCCTCGGCGTCGTCCTCCTCGGGCTGGGCGTCCAGTGACGAGGCGGTGTACGCGTTCGACGCCGCCATGCCCTCGACGACCTCGTCGTTGCTCAGGCCGAGTCGCTCCGCCAGCTCCGCCACCGTCGGGGCGCGGTCCAGCTTCTGGGCCAGCTCGTCACCGGCCTTGGCCAGGTCGAGCCGGAGCTCCTGGAGCCGGCGCGGCACCCGCACCGACCACGACGTGTCGCGGAAGAAGCGCTTGATCTCGCCGATGATGGTCGGCATCGCGAAGGTGGGGAACTCGACTCCGCGGCTGAGCTCGAAGCGGTCGATCGCCTTGATCAGGCCGATGGTGCCGACCTGGATGATGTCCTCCATCGGCTCGCTGCGCGAACGGAAGCGGGAGGCGGCGAACTTGACCAGCGCGAGGTTGAGTTCGACGAGCGTGTTGCGGACGTACGAGTATTCGTGGGTCCCTTCCTCCAGCGACTCCAGCCGCTCGAAGAGGGTCTTGGAAAGGGCCCGTGCGTCCACCGGCCCCACCTCGTCGTACGGGGGGATGTCCGGAAGCCCGGCGAGCGCGTCGTCCTGACCGAACTCCTGACCGAAGTCAGGTTCGGGACGTACGTCGCTGTTCAGCTCGATGGGATCCAGATGTTCCGGTGGGGATGCCGACGTCGCGCTCTGGGTATGCGATGCGTCGAGCCGGGGTGACATGATGTCCTCCATCGTTCTCGGCATATGGCTGCCGAAGCCTGTGCGTGCACTGCGGTGTGCGGCGCCTCCAAAGCCGGCCGAGTTCGGTTACGTGTCTCTACTAGCCCTACCCGCTTTCGTGAGCCCACCGCAAGTGCGCTCTGGTCCGAAATGTCCGATTCTGGGTGGATGTTCGGGTGTTGGAGGGCGTAGGGAAGGCGTAGTGTTCGGGAGCGTCAGTCAGCAGCCACGACGTCGGGAGTGAGACACGGCATGGACCGCGGGACGGTCGGCAGCGCACAGTCTGGCCGACTTCTGGTCGAGGTGCGGGAAGAGGGCTCCAGTGCCGTCGTGACTCCGGCGGGTGAGTTGGACCACCACACCGCCGATCTGTTGCGTGAGCCACTCGAGGACTGCCTCGAGAAGGGCTTCAGTCGGCTGGTCGTCGACTGCTCGCGGCTCGAGTTCTGTGACTCCACGGGACTGAACGTGCTGCTCGGGGCGCGGCTGAAGGCGGAGGCCGCCGGTGGCGGCGTGCATCTCGCGGGGATGCTGCCCGTGGTCGCGCGCGTGTTCGAGATCACGGGGGCCGAGGCGGTCTTCACCGTCCACGACTCGCTCGACGCCGCTCTGGCCGCCGAGACCGGCACGGCCGACGAGGCCGACGGGGCGGGGTGACCCCGCGCGTCCGGCCCTGCATCAGAGGTCACATCATTCGTGCCGAATACAGGGGTGTTCCCTCGGCTCGGTCGGGCAGGAGACATCCTGGAACCTGTCGGCTGTGATGTCGGCCACCGGGGGTGGGGGCGTGTGACCTACGTATCAGGCAAGGACTTGTGTACTGGCGTACTGACTCTGCGTACTGACTTCTGAATCGTGTGAACGTTGAACTGGTGAATCGGTGAGGTGAAGCGCTGATGAGCACCACCCGGCCTTTCTCGCCGGGCGACCGCGGCCCTGAGCCCAGCGGCGCTTCCGGGGTGTCGGAGGGGGACGTGCCCGCCACGCAGGGCTCCGACGAGGGCGCCGCGGCGGCGGAGGCGTCCGACGGGGGCGCCGTGCCGTCCTTGCGGCCCGAGCCGTCAGCGGCGCCCGAGGCGTCCGCACGGGCGGCCGCGGGGCGTCAGGTCCGTCGGCTGGACTTCGGCGACCAGAGCGGGGTCGTGCCGCTCGCCCGCGACTTCGCCCGTCAGGCGCTGTACGCGTGGGGCTGGCTGCCCGCCGCCACCGCCGACCAGCGGGCCGCGGCTGAGGACGTGCTGCTCGTCGTCTCCGAACTGGTCACCAACGCCTGTCTGCACGCCGAGGGCCCGGACCAGCTGTGGATCGCCTGCGACAACAAGGTGATCCGAGTCGAGGTCTCCGACAAGGGCGCGGGCCAGCCGGCCCCCCGCACCCCGCACCGCGCGGGCCGCCCCGGCGGCCATGGCATGTTCATCGTGCAGCGGCTCTGCCTGGACTGGGGCGTCATGCGGACGGCGGGGGTGGCGGGCAAGACCGTGTGGGCGGAGCTGGGAGCACCGGCGTAATCGTTTCGGCCGAAGCGCTCCGCCGAGATCCGAACGACAGGCTCTGAGCCCGGCCCCGGGTTACCAAGGGTCACCCTCTCCACCCGAACCTCTTCGCGCGCACGCCGGATCGTCACAACTCCGGTGTGCGCTGTGTCTTCCTTCCTCAAGGCCCCGGGCGTACCTTGACGGCCGATCTGATGTGCCGTCAGGAATGAGGGGACCGTGTCGAAGCAGAAGCGAACCGCCGCGCTCGCGACCGCCGCGGCCCTGGCCGGATCGGCGGTGCTGATGGCCGCCCCCGCGGCCCGGGCCGAGGTCGTCGACGTCAACTACGCCTGCAAGACGCCGATCGGCGACAAGAGCGCCGTCTCGCCCATCGACATCAAGGGCGTCAAGAGCGGCAGCGGCTACAAGATCACCATGTCGTGGCAGAAGGGCGTCTCCTCCAGCCCCGTCGAGCTGGGCAAGGGCGCGATGAACCCGAGCGCCACCATCAAACTGGGCGGCGCCGACAGCGGCACCCTGAACGTCACCGGCCCCGCCAACCAGGAGGCCATTCCCGCCGACACCCCCATCAAGATCAACGACTTGACGGGCACCTACACCCCGAAGAAGACCGGCAAGGTCACCTTCACGGCGGGCGTGCTCACCATCAAGGCGCTCGGCACGACGACCACGTGCACGCCCACCAACAGCCCCGGACCGTCGCTGACCCTCGACGTCACCGCGGCGGGCGGCGGCGGAGCCGACAGCGGGACCCAGGGCGGCTCCGACTCCGGCGCCCAGCTCCCGCAGACCGGCCCCGAGGACTCCGCAGTCGCCCTGGGCACCCTCGGCGGCACGGTGCTGCTCGCGGGCGCGGCGGGCGCGCTGTGGCTGACGCGCAGGAGCCAGACGGCACGCCGCTGACCGTTTCGCCGGATCCCGCCCGCACCGCCCGACCACCGCCCCTCAACGAGGCGCTTCGCGCCGCACCTCCTTGATGGAGCCGCCGATGTCGTCAGCCGTCCGTGTCCTGGCCCTCTCCCTTCTCCTCCTGTCGACGGCCGTCCCCACTGCGACCGCCGCCGAGGCCTGGTCCGTCGCGCCCTCCGGCGGCGGCCGCCCGTCCTTCTACGCCGAGGGCGCGCCCGGGACGGTTCTGCAGGACGCGGTGTCCGTCACGAACCGGGGCGGCGCGCCGGTCACCGTACGGCTGCGCGGCACCGGCGTCCCGATCGCCTTCGCCGAGGGCCGGATACGGATCCCGGCCCGCACCCGCGCCGAGATCCCGTTCACGGTGACCGTCGGGGCTGGTGCGGCCCCCGGCGACCGCTCCGGCGCGATCGTCGCCCGGGACTCCGGCGGCCGGACGCAGAGCGTGGCCCTGCGCCTGCGCGTCACCGGCCCCGAGCTGTCCGCGCTGACCGTCGAACAGGTGGCGGTGCACCCGGAGGGCATCACATACGTACTGGTCAACAGGGGTACGACCCCGCTCGCCCCGAGTCTCGCGGTCCGCGCCGAAGGTGTCCTCGGCCGCCTCCTCGACCGCGCCCCGCGCACCCTGCCCGTCGAACTGCCCCCGGGCAGCCGCACCCGGCTGACCGAGCCGTGGCCCGACCGGCCCGTGCTCGACGTGGTCGACGTGCGGCTGACGGTGGCGGCGGCGGGCGGAGCCGGCGACACCGCGCAGGCTTCGGTGCGGTTCGTGCCGTGGGGCGTCGTGGCGGGGACCGTCGGGGCGCTCGCGGCGGCCGGCGCCCTGTTCGCCGTACGACGCCGAAGGCGCCGCGCACCCCATGACGGCGAGGCGGTCGAAGTCGAACGGCCCTTGCGGCGGCCGGAGCTGACGGGAGCGGGGACGTGAGGGGCAGGGTGCGGATTCCGGCGCTGGTGACGGTACTGGCGCTGCTGTTGCTGCCGATGGCGGCCCTGAGCACGGCTGCGGCCGCCGATCCGCCCATGGTCAAGCTCTCCAAGTCCCAGGCGGGCACGGGCGGTTCGGTCACCGTGACCGGCAGCGGCTGGCGGGCGCGTGCTCTGCTGATGATCCTGATCTGCGGCCAGTCCGTGCCGTCGTCCGGCGTGACCGGGGGCACCAACTCCTGCGCCAACGCGGACGGCAGGGCCGTGACGACGGACTCCGAGGGCCGTTTCAGCCGGAAGCTGCCGGTGGCCGAGCCGCCCGTGCCGTGCCCGTGCGTGGTGCACGTGGCGACGGTGACCGGGGCGAAGGCCGAGGCCGACGCGATCTTCCAGGTCGCCGGTCACGCGGTCGAGCCACTGCCCGCGGAGCCGGCCGGCGGGCGCCTGTCGGTCCTCACGGACACCCGGCTGGACGGCTCCAGCGGCCTGCTCACCTGGTTCGGCGCCCCGCCGGCGCGGACGCTGGTGTTCACGGTCGGCAACGTCGGCACCTCGCCGGTGCGGAACCCGCTCTTCCAGGTCGGCACCTCGCACGGCGTGTTCGCGCCGCAGTGGCAGGAACAGCAGTGGCGCGGCACGATCCAGCCCGGCAGGAAGGCACGGATCGAACTGCCGGTGGAACTCGCCGCCGGGGCGCACGGCGACTACACCGTGTCGCTGAAGTACGGCGGCAAGGTGATGGCCGAACAGCCCTGGGGCGTGGGCCGGCCCTGGGGCGTGACGCTGTTCTGGATCCTGGTCTGTCTGGTCGTACCGGCGGCCGTGTTCCGCGTCGGCATGGCGGTCGTGGACCGCGTACGCCCCCGGCAGGCCACCCGACGCCGCCGACTCCGCCTCCCCGAACCGGCCCTGCGCATCCCGGGGTTGAAGCCCCGCACGGAGGCGAGACACGCCCTCGCCTCCCCGCCCTCGACCCTGCCGTGGTTCACCCCGGACAACGACCCGGGCACGACCGGCAGGCTCTCCGCACCGCACGACGACGGCACGGCCGGTCGGCTCTCCGCACCGTACGACGACAGTTCGACGAGTCCTACGACCCCCACCAGGAAGGCACCCCCGTGAGCAAGCCAAGGAGAGTCACACCGGTACGTCCTCGGAGAGCGACCGCGGCGGGCGCCGCCCTGATGCTCGGCGGCGCGGGCGTGCTGCTCGGCGTGGCCGCGGCGCCCGCGCAGGCGGCCGAGGTGGCGTACGCGACCGAGTGCATCCCGCCCGCGATCTCCGGGCTGCCGCCGGTCCAGGGCACCACGAAGGTGGAGATCACCGCGCCCGCCGAGGCGAAGGTCGGCGACGAGGTGGAGATCGTCTGGAAGTTCGTGCAGGCGGCGTCCAAGAACCCGAACATCCTCGACCTGGAGGCGAACACCGTCCAGCCGACGGGAACCCTGAAGGCGGCCGGCGCGCAGACCGCGGCCATCGCCATGCAGGGCCCCCGGGAGAACCCGCCGATCCCGAAGAACACCGACATGAAGCTGTCCGACATGAAGGGCAAGCTGAAGCTGACGGCACCGGGCGAGGTGTCGCTGACCCCGGACGCGTACAACATCAACGTCAACAAGCCGATCTCCACCGACACCAAGTGCGCGCCGAAGGAGACGGTGAAGCCGGCGGCCACGATCAAGGTGACGGACGGGGGAGGGGGTCCGGGCGGTACGACGGGAGGGCAGCCGACGGTCGGCCCGACGCTGCCGACGGGCCTGCCGACCGATCTGCCGACGGGGTCGTCGAGCCCGACCCCCACGCCGAGTGAGACCGAGACGGGCGGGGACGACGGCGGGACCGGCACCGGGGGCGGGGGCGGCGGGCAGACCGACTTCACGGGCAAGGAGGTCCAGGTCCCCTACGAGTGCAAGACGCCGATCGGCGACAAGGAGGCGACCTCGCCGGTCCAGATCGACGCCAAGAAGAGCGGTGGCAGCTTCGACCTGACGGTGCAGTTCAAGAAGTCGGTGATGGACAGCCCCGCCGACATCCCCAAGGACTCCGTCAAGCCGTCGATGGAGGTCGTCCTGGGCGGCGCGGACAAGGGCACGGTCCATGTCGAGGGCCCGACCAACGCAGAGGCCATCAAGGCGGGCGACCCGATCGAGGTCCCGGACCTGACGGGCACGTACAAGCCGGGGGCGAGCGGGGAGTCGACCCTCTCCCCGGGCGTGCTGACGGTGAAAGCCCTGGGCACTACGACGACATGCACGCCGACCAAGACGGAGGTGTCCCTGACCCTGGACACGACCGAGCAGGCGAGCGGCGCGTCCGGTGGCGGCTCGACCGGCGGTTCGGCGGGCGGCTCCGCCGGGGGTTCCTCCACCGACGGCGGCCTGGCGGCCACGGGAGCGGAGGACCAGGGTTCCCTGAAGGCGCTGGGCCTGGTGGCGGGAACGGCACTGCTGCTGGGCGGCGCGGTGTTCACGTTCATGCCTGGACGCAGGGCGCGCTAGCCCACCCGCCAAGGGGTGCGGGGAACCGCGCACAGGGGCAAAACCAACGGGGCCGCTGAAACCCACTTGGATCTCAACGGCCCCGTCGGCTCGAGCGAGCGCAGCGCTAGCGCACGTCACCCATCAGCGCACGGATCTTCCGCCCGGCCATCATGAACACCAGACCGGCGGCGACAGCGATGACGGCCCACATCGTGTAGTACACCGCGTCCCCGAGCGGAGCGTTCAGCTTGGTGGTCCAGCCGTTGAGCGCGTTGCCCGTCGCGGTGGCCAGGAACCACAGGCCCATGATCTGGCCCACGAACTGCTTCGGCGCCAGCTTCGTCGACAGGGACAGGCCCACCGGCGACAGGCACATCTCGCCGAGGGTCTGCACCAGGTAGACGCTGAGCAGCCAGAAGACGGTGACCTTGCCCGTGTCGCTGTTGGCGGCGGCGGCACCGGCCAGGCCCATGATGCCGAAGGAGCCACCGATGAGGAGCATCGCCAGGGCGAACTTCATCGGCGTGCTGGGCTCACGGTCGCGCCGGGCCAGCTTCACCCACACCGCGGCGAAGATCGGGGCGAGCACGATGACCATGGCCGGGTTCACCGACTGGTACCAGGACGCCGGGAACTCCCAGCCGCCGATCATGCGGTCGGTCTTGGTGTCCGCGAAGATCGTCAGCAGCGAACCGGACTGGTCGTAGATCATCCAGAACAGCACCGCGGTGGCGAAGAACCAGGCGAAGGCCTGGATCTTCGGCTTGTCGGACTTGGCCAGGGCCGGGTTCCGGTACATCGTCACGAAGTAGACGATCGGGACCACGATGCCGAGGACCGCGAGCACGTTGACGACGTGCTCTATGTCGTACGTGCCCAGCGCGATGTCGAGGACCAGCGCACCGAGGGCGATGCCACCCCACAGCGCGACCTTGCGCAGCGCGGCGCGCTTCTCCGCCGGGGAGGCCGGGGTGCCCGGCTCCTTGCCGATGTCGCCGAGGTGGCGGCCGCCGAGGACGTACTGGATGACCGCGAGGGTCATACCGACGCCGGCGACACCGAAGCCGAGGTGCCAGTCGACGTTCTCGCCGAGGTAGCCGACGACCAGCGGGGCGGCCATGCCGCCGATGTTGATCGCCATGTAGAAGAGCGTGAAGCCGGCGTCGCGGCGGGCGCTGGGCTGGCCCTCGTAGAGGCCGCCGACCATCGCGGAGATGTTCGGCTTCAGCAGACCGGTGCCGATCGCGATCAGGCCGAGACCGCAGAAGAACGCGACGTCCGCGGGGATCGCCAGCGTGAAGTGGCCGGCGGCGATGACGATGCCGCCGACGAGCACGGCCTTACGGGCGCCCCAGAGGCGGTCCGCGACCCAGCCGCCGGGCATGGCGGCCATGTACACGACCGCGTTGTACACACCGTAGATCGACGCGGCCAGGGCTTCCCGGCCCGCGAGCGGGCCGTCGAGGACGCCCGCGATCAAGTAGAGGACGAGGATGCCGCGCATCCCGTACCAGGAAAAGCGCTCCCACATCTCCGTCATGAAGAGCGTGGCCATACCGCGGGGGTGGCCGAAGAAGGTCTTCTCGGTACCGGGGGTGCCCGGGGAGGCCGAGTCCTTCGTCAGGCTGGACGCCATGGTCGATCCTTGCTGGTCGGGACGCGCATCGACGCAGAACGGTCACGCGCCCGGTGGGGGGCGGCCGGCACCGGCGGCTACGGCCGCCCGCCCCACGCCCGAGGGGAGTCCGCTTCGGATCGCGAAGCGGAAGACGGCGACCGCCGGGATCCACGCCCCCGCCTTCGGGGGCCCGGCCACAGGTCATTCCTTTTCTGTCCGCACATAAAAGAGACCCTCAGCGTCAAGTGCCGCCGAAGGTCGCCGCAGTGCTACAGGCGTAGATTCACCATACGTCACGACACCGCCGGATATGGAAGGACTTGAGATACGGATCACAGGTGTCGAGGGAACCGCGGGCACCCTTTCCAAGGTCCTTTCCAGGATCGCACCTCACGGCATAGGTCTGTACCACAGCCCTCGAAGGTAAGAGATCTGCCAAGACCGGGTAAGAATCAGGGCGCCGATCACACCCCAGCCCCTGTCGCGGGCGGACTACCATCAGCTCATGACCCGTGTACTGCTCGCCGAGGACGACGCGTCCATTTCGGAGCCGCTGGCCCGCGCACTGCGCCGGGAAGGGTACGAGGTCGAGGTGCGGGAGGACGGACCCACCGCACTCGACGCAGGAATGCAGGGCGGAGTCGACCTGGTCGTGCTGGACCTCGGCCTCCCCGGCATGGACGGCCTGGAGGTGGCCCGCCGGCTGCGTGCCGACGGTCACGCCGTGCCGATCCTCATCCTGACCGCGCGCGCCGACGAGGTGGACACCGTCGTCGGACTGGACGCGGGCGCCGACGACTACGTGACCAAGCCGTTCCGGCTCGCCGAGCTGCTGGCCCGGGTCCGGGCCCTGCTGCGGCGCGGCGCCGCGGAGCCCCAGCAGCCGCCGGCCACGCACGGCGTCCGGATCGACGTCGAGTCGCACCGGGCGTGGATGGGCGACGAGGAACTCCAGCTCACGGCAAAGGAGTTCGACCTGCTGCGGGTGCTGGTGCGCGACGCGGGGCGGGTCGTCACCCGGGACCAGCTGATGCGCGAGGTCTGGGACACGACCTGGTGGTCGTCGACCAAGACGCTCGACATGCACATCTCCTGGCTGCGTAAGAAGTTGGGCGACGACGCGGCCAACCCTCGCTACATCGCGACGGTGCGGGGCGTCGGCTTCCGCTTCGAGAAGAGCTGACGGGCCGTCGGGCATCGGGCCCGTCGCGCCATGTGAGCCGTACAGACAGATAGCAGGACATGCGCCGCCAGACAGATAGCAGGACATGCGCCGCCGACTGATCCAGTCCACCCTCGCCGTCGTTCTCGTCGTGATCGCCGTCTTCGGCGTGTCCCTCGTCATCGTCGAGACGCGGACGATCACCAGCACCGCCCAGGAGCGGGTGGACACCGAGGCGGTGCGGCTGGTCAGCATCGTGGACACCCGGCTCCTCGGGGACCAGACCGTGAACGCCTCGGCGTTGCGCGACCAGATCCAGGGGGATCGTTACGCCGAGATCCGCATCCCGGGCAAGCCCGTGATCGAGGTCGGCACCAAGCCCACCGGGGACGTCATCAGCGCCCACGAGACGGGTGAGGAGGGCGAGACGGTCACCGTGCAGGAGCCGCGCTCGTCGGTGACGCGCGAGGTCGGCCGTACGCTGCTGATCATCGGGGCGGTGGCGTTGCTGGCGGTGATCGCGGCGGTGCTGCTGGCGGTGCGCCAGGCCAACCGGCTCGCCTCCCCGCTCACCGACCTCGCGGAGACGGCGGAGCGCCTCGGCTCGGGCGACCCCCGCCCCCGCCACAAGCGGTACGGCGTGCATGAGCTGGACCGCGTGGCCGATGTCCTCGACTCCTCCGCCGAGCGCATCGGCCGCATGCTCACGGCCGAACGTCGCCTGGCCGCCGACGCTTCCCACCAGCTCCGCACCCCGCTCACGGCACTCTCCATGCGCCTGGAGGAGATCACTCTCACCGACGACCCCGACACGGTGAAGGAAGAGGCGACGATCGCCCTGGCCCAGGTCGAGCGGCTCACGGACGTCGTCGAACGCCTCCTCACCAACTCCCGTGACCCCCGCAACGGCTCCGCCGTCACCTTCGACCTCGACGAGGTCATCCAGCAGCAGCTGGCCGAGTGGCGCCCCGCCTACCGCAGCGCCGGCCGCGCGATCGTCAGCTCGGGCAAACGCCACCTGGAAGCCGTCGGCACGCCTGGTGCGGTCGCGCAGGTCCTCGCCGCCCTGATCGAGAACTCCCTCATGCACGGTGGCGGCACGGTGGCCCTGCGCACGCGCGTCACCGGCAACCAAGCCGTCATCGAGGTCACGGACGAGGGCCCCGGCATCCCCGCCGACCTCGGCGCGCGCATCTTCGAACGAGCCATCAGCGGCCGCAACTCCACCGGCATCGGGCTCGCGGTCGCCCGGGACCTCGCGGAAGCTGACGGCGGCCGTCTGGAAATGCTCCAGACCAAGCCCCCGGTCCTGGCCCTCTTCCTCTCCCGCACACCCCCACCGAAGCCGAGCCAGGAGTCGGGCCCGACGGTGAGGTAGCAGAGGGGCGCCCCCGCCGCCTGGGTTTTTCAGCCCGTCCGGCGTTTGAGGACGAGGCCCGCAGGGCCGATGGCGGGGGTCTGGGGGCGCAGCCCCCAGGGACGGGACGGGTAGGGGCGGCGGGGGCGGAGAACGCGGTGTCAGCCCACGCGCTGGCGAACCCGGGCCTTCTCGGCCCGCTGCCCCCGCTCCAGGAACGATTCCGCGCCCGCCGACGGCTCCTCAGCGGGCAACGCCCGGAACACCCACGTCCGGTACGACCAGAACCGGAACAGCGTCGCCACCCCGATGCCGAGGAACTTGAAGATGTTGCTCTGGAGCGGGCTGTCCCAGCCGAAGCCGTACGTCGCCGCGTACAGCACACCGTTCTCGATCACCAGACCGACCACGCTGAACAGCAGGAACAGACCCAGTTCCTTGGTACGCCGGCTCTTGTCCCGGTCCCGGTACGTGAAGTACCGGAACCCGAGGTAGTTGAAGATGATCGCGACGACAGTGGCGATGACACTCGCCCGCACCACCTGGAGATCGGTCACCTGCCGCACCAGGTTGAACACGAGGAGATTGACCAGAAGCCCCGCTCCACCCACCGCACCGAACTTGGCAACCTCACGCACCAGCCGGTCGAAGCGCTGCCGTACGGCACTACGAGGTACCGGAGGAGGCGCCGATTGAAGCCCCGAGGAACCACGTCCCATGGTCGTGAAGGCTCCTGTCGGTCGATTCGTCGGTCGGTTTCCGTCAACTCAGCCATGCTAACCACCCCCCTGGTCGATTGCCTGTGGGCGAGCTCATAGGTCGGGACACAGGACGGGAAGAGGCTCGAAAAAGTCCGGTAAGAGGGTCGCCCCGGAGCGGCCGATACCCTAGGGGCGTGACGTTCCCGGTAGTCGGCATGGTCGGCGGGGGCCAGCTCGCTCGTATGACACACGAGGCGGGCATCCCGTTGGGCATCAGGTTCAAGCTTCTCAGTGACACCCCTCAGGATTCCGCGGCGCAGGTCGTCAGCGATGTCGTCATCGGCGACTATCGCGACCTCGACACGCTCCGCGAGTTCGCGAGGGGCTGCGATGTGATCACTTTTGATCACGAACACGTACCCACCGAGCACCTCAGGGCTCTGGAGGCGGACGGCATCCCCGTGCGCCCGGGCCCCGACGCGCTCGTGCACGCCCAGGACAAGGGCGTGATGCGAGCGAGACTCGACGCGATCGGCGTGCCGTGTCCACGGCACCGCATCGTGACCGATCCACAGGACGTGGCCGCCTTCGCGGCCGAGGGCCTGCCCGAGGGCGCCGAGGGCGACGGCTTCCCGGTCGTCCTCAAGACCGTCCGCGGCGGTTACGACGGCAAGGGCGTCTGGGTCGTCGACTCGCCCGAGGAGGCCGAGGACCCGTTCCGCGCCGGTGTCCCGGTGCTCGCCGAGGAGAAGGTCGACTACGTTCGCGAACTCGCCGCGAACGTCGTCCGCTCCCCGCACGGCCAGGCGGTCGCCTACCCCGTGGTCGAGTCCCAGCAGGTGGCCGGAGTCTGCGACACGGTCATAGCCCCGGCACCCGACCTGGACGAGACCCTCGCGCTCAAGGCCGAGGAACTCGCTCTGACGATCGCCAAGGAACTGGACGTCGTCGGCCACCTCGCCGTCGAGCTGTTCCAGACCCGCGACGGCCGCATCCTCGTCAACGAGCTGGCGATGCGCCCGCACAACTCGGGCCACTGGACCCAGGACGGCGCGATCACCTCGCAGTTCGCCAATCACGTCCGCGCGGTCCTGGACCTCCCCCTGGGCGACCCGCGCCCGCGCGCCAAGTGGACGGTCATGGTCAACGTCCTCGGCGGCGACTACCCGGACATGTACTCCGCGTATCTGCACTGCATGGCCCGCGACCCCCAGCTGAAGATCCACATGTACGGCAAGGACGTGAAGCCCGGACGCAAGGTCGGCCACGTCAACACCTACGGCGACGACCTCGACGACGTGCTGGAGCGCGCCCGTCACGCTGCCGGCTACCTGAGAGGCACGATCACCGAATGAGCCCCGTTGTTGGCATCGTCATGGGTTCGGACTCCGACTGGCCCGTCATGGAGGCCGCCGCGCAGGCCCTCGACGAGTTCGAGATCGAGTACGAGGTCGACGTCGTCTCCGCGCACCGCATGCCGCGCGAGATGGTCACCTACGGCGAGCAGGCGGCCGAGCGGGGCCTGAAGGTGATCATCGCCGGGGCCGGTGGCGCCGCCCACCTCCCCGGCATGCTGGCCTCGGTCACGCCGCTGCCCGTCATCGGCGTCCCGGTCCCGCTGAAGTACCTCGACGGCATGGACTCGCTGCTCTCGATCGTGCAGATGCCGGCCGGCGTCCCGGTCGCCACCGTCTCCGTCGCCGGCGCGCGCAACGCGGGCCTGCTGGCCGCCCGCATCCTCGCCGCCCACGACGAGGACCTGCTCCAGCGGATGCGCGAGTTCCAGCAGGAACTCAACGACCAGGCCACCGAGAAGGGCA
Source organism: Streptomyces sp. NPDC028907 (assembly GCF_055564995.1). Taxonomy (NCBI): domain Bacteria; kingdom Bacillati; phylum Actinomycetota; class Actinomycetes; order Kitasatosporales; family Streptomycetaceae; genus Streptomyces; species Streptomyces sp. NPDC028907. The sequence continues at coordinate 57,619 of NZ_JBVHVE010000002.1, read as the reverse complement.
AGCGCCTGCGCGCCAAGGTCGAGGGCGCGAGCGGCTTCGGCTTCGGCTCGGGGAAGTGACGTCGATGACCTCCGCTTCGTTGGCGGCAGCCCGGGAACTCCTGCGCGAGTTCCCGGTCGTCGACGGCCACAACGACCTCCCGTGGGCCCTGCGCGAACAGGTCCGCTACGACCTCGACGCCCGGGACATCGCCACCCACCAGGGCGCCCACCTGCACACCGATCTCCCGCGGCTGCGCGAGGGCGGCGTGGGCGCGCAGTACTGGTCGGTGTACGTCCGCTCGGACTACGCCGGCGACAAGGCGGTCAGCGCCACCCTCGAACAGATCGACTGCGTACGGCAGCTGCTGGCCCGCTACCCGGCAGACCTGCGCCCGGCGCTGACGGCGGCGGACATGGAGGCGGCGCGCGCGGAGGGCCGTATCGCCTCCCTGATCGGTGCGGAGGGCGGCCACTCCATCGCCGACTCCCTGGCGACGCTGCGGTCCCTGTACGCGCTCGGGGTCCGCTACATGACCCTGACCCACAACGACAACATCGCGTGGGCCGACTCGGCGACGGACGAGCCCGCAGTGGGCGGGCTGTCGGCCTTCGGCCGCGAGGTCGTACGGGAGATGAACCGCGAGGGCATGCTCGTCGACCTCTCGCACGTGGCGGCGACGACGATGCGCGACGCGATGGACGCCACTTCGGCCCCGGTGATCTTCTCCCACTCCTCATCCCGCGCGGTCTGCGACCACCCGCGCAACATCCCCGACGACGTCCTCGAACGCCTCCCGGGCAACGGCGGCGTCGCGATGGTGACGTTCGTGCCGAAGTTCGTGCTCCAGGCCGCCGTCGACTGGACGGCCGAGGCCGACGCGAACATGCGCGCGCACGGCTTCCACCACCTCGACACCACCGCCGAGGCGATGAAGGTGCACCGCGCCTTCGAGGAGGCCAACCCGCGTCCGGTCGCCACGGTGTCCACGGTCGCGGACCACCTGGACCACATGCGCGAGGCCGCCGGCATCGACCACCTCGGCATCGGCGGCGACTACGACGGCACCGCCTTCACCCCCGACGGCCTGAACGACGTCTCCGGCTACCCCAACCTCATCGCCGAACTCCTGGACCGCGGCTGGTCCCGGGCCGACCTGGCCAAGCTGACCTGGCAGAACGCGGTACGGGTGCTGGGCGCGGCGGAGGACGTCGCCCGTGACCTCCAGGCCACGCGCGGGCCGTCCAACGCGACCATCGAGGAGCTGGACGGCTGAGCACGGACTTCCGGTCATACCGGAAGTCCGTGTGCGAGGGCGGGTGGGGCGAACGCTGGACCACGCGCGCGTGCCCCCACGCGCGTACCCCCGCGTGTACCGTTCCACGCGAGTTGTCGCCCCGTACCCCCGAACGCACCACCCACCGGGTGACCCCACCGGGTCCGTGCGACGGTGAACCGTACTGCTGATCAGGACGCCGATCACGTACGGAGACCGCCATGGCAGACCTCAAGTACGAACTGGATCCCGTCCCCGAGGTCGGCGAAGTCGATGACCTGCCCGGCTCGTCCGCGGGGAAGGCGTCCCCGCCCGGTGCCGACTCCGGTGAGGGTCCCGACGCCGGTCTGCTCGACCGTGCCCACGCGCTGCTCGCCGCCCGCCCCGTCGCCGACGGCTACAGCGGACTGCCGTGGGCGCTGCGTCATCTGCCCTGGTTCGACCTGGAGCTCGGCGAGAGCGCCGTCGACACCGATGTGCCCCGGATGCGCGAGGGCCATGTCGCCGCGCTGTTCTGGGCGCTGCACCTGCCCGAGGGGCTGGCCGGCGACCAGGCCGTCGGTGCCACGCTCGATCAGCTGGACCTGGTGAAGACCGTCGTACGGGCCCACCCCGAGGGCCTGCGCCTGGCCTGTACGCCCGGACCGGTCACCGATGTCCAGCACTGCGGCCGGATCGCGGTGCTGCCCGGACCGGCGGGGGCCGACGCGATAGGTGACTCGCTCGGCATCCTGCGGTCCCTGCACGGGCTCGGACTGCGCTCCCTGACGCTGTCCGGGGTGTCCTGGGCGAGTGAGGCGGGGCTGACCCGGTTCGGCGAGGAAGTGCTGCGCGAGATGAATCGGCTCGGAGTGCTGGCCGATCTCTCCGGCGCCTCCGCAGACACCGTGCGCCGGGCGTGCGCGGTCTCCAAGGCGCCGGTCCTGTGCGCCCGCTCCGCCGCCCGCGCCCTGCGCCCGCACCCGGCCAACCTCCCCGACGACCTGCTCGCCGAACTGGGCGCCGCGGGCGGCCTGTGCATGGTGCCGCTCACCGCCGAGCAGACCGGGCCGTCCGTCCGGGACGTCGCCGACCACCTCGACCACGTCCGTGAGGTCGCCGGCCCTGAGTCCGTCGGCCTGTCCGGCACCTACGACGCCGGGTCCGCCCACCCGCAGGACCTCGCGGACGCCTCCTGCTATCCGCACCTCGTCGCCGAGCTGCTGCGCAGAGGCTGGGCCGAGACCGACATCGCGCTGTTGACCTGGGACAACGTCCAACGGGTCCTGCGCGAGGCCGACTTCACGGCCCGTGAGGCACAGCGGCGCCGGGAGCCGTCGACGATGAAGATCTCCGAGCTGGACGGGTAGCCGGCCGCCGGGTGCCAGGGATCAACCGCGCCCGATCAGCGCAGGGCGCGATCAGCGAACGCGGTCGGGTCAGCAGGCGCACAGGCAGAACGGGTGCCCGGCCGGGTCCGCGTAGACCCGGAAGGTCCGCGAACGGTCCTCGGTGTCCAGCGGCTTCGCTCCCAGCGCCAGCACCTCCTTCTCGGCCGTGTCCAGGTCCTCGACCGTCACGTCCAGATGGAACTGCTGCGAGTGATCGGGCGCGGGCCACTGCGGCGGCACGTGACCGGGGGCGGCCTGGAACGCCAGCGCCGGCCCGCCGGGCACCTTCAGGTCCAGCCAGTCCCCCTCTCCCTCGACGCTGCCGCCGAGCACGCGCGCGTAGAAGTCGGCGAGGGCGCGTGGGTCGGGACAGTCCAGGACGACGGCACCCAGTGAAGCGATGGCCATGACTTCCTCCTCGAATCCTTGGTTACCCGTGATCTGCGTCAACAGGTAACGCGGTTACCCCATGCTCCCGTATCGGCGGTAACCTCGCAAGGGGATCCGGGCATGGAGGGATAGCGTTCGACCATGAGTGAGAGATCGCCCGCGCCCGGGGGTCTGGAGCTGGTCCAGGCACTGGTCAACACGCTGGACATCGAGTCGGGCGCCGACGCGCTGGACACGGCGGACGGCCGGGCGCGCCTCGGCCTGGTCGAGGAGGACGTCCCCGGCGCCCGCGAGCTGCGGGAGTCGCTGCGCGTGGCCCTGCTCGCCCACGCCGGCCATCCGCCGCACCGCACGGTGACCCCGCTCGGCGAACTGCTGACGGCGAGCCCGCTGGTGGTGGCGGTCGACCTCGCCGACGGTTCGGCCACCCTCGCCCCGGCCCACGAGGGCCCGCTGCTCTCCCGCGTGGCGGCCGCGATCGCCCAGGCCCTCGTCGAGGGCACCTGGACCCGGCTGAAGGCGTGCGAGGCGGTCGACTGTCACTGGGCGTACTACGACCGCAGTCCGGCGGGGCGTGGCCGCTGGTGCTCGATGCAGGTGTGCGGGGCGCGCGCGAAGATGCGGCGCTATCGAGCGAAGTAGGCCCGCGGGCCGAGCGGGTCGGCCATTCCGAAAGGTTGTTGAAGATTCACCCGGCGCCGGGCGGCCGGTGTGGGGCAGAATGCGGCAAGACGCCGTTTCGGCCGACTGAGCCTCGGCCGAAACGGCGTCCCCGCGTCACTGTCAGTGGCTGCCCGTAGGTTGTCCGCATGTCGATCTCTGTTGGACTCAGCCTTGATGTCACCGGTCTCCAGTCGGAAGAGGAGACGGGGCGCGTCGCCGCGGCACTGACCGCGTTCCTCACCGACAACGACCTCGACCGAGACGTGGTCGTCACCGAGGAGGCCTCGGCCGGCCGGGTCTTCGCGGGCAGCGACTACCCGATCATCGTGACCCGCTTCGGCGCCTGGGCCGACCGAATGGAGCAGGGCTCGCAGGAGACGGTGCGTGCGGTCGCTCCCGCCGCGGTGGTCGACCTGCGGTGGAGCTTCGAGGACGAGGACGACTGACCGCCGGTCGGAACGCCGGTCGGTCACGTCCTTCCCGGCCTAGGCCGTCGGGCGCCCCATCGCCCGGTAGCTCCAGCCGGCCTTCCGCCACAGCGCCGGGTCGAGGGCGTTGCGGCCGTCCAGGATCACCCGGGCCGCCGCGACCTCGCCGAGCGTGGCCGGGTCCAGCTCGCGGAACTCCCGCCACTCCGTGAGGTGCAGGACGACGTCCGCGCCGCGCACCGCCTCGATCGCGCTGTCGGCGTAGCCGAGGGTCGGGAAGAGCCGGCGGGCGTTGTCCATGCCCTTGGGGTCGTACACCGTGACCTGGCCGCCCTGGAGGTGGATCTGCCCGGCGACGTTCAGCGCGGGCGAGTCCCGTACGTCGTCCGAGTCGGGCTTGAAGGTCGCGCCGAGGACCGCGACCCGCTTGCCCAGGAAGGGCCCGCCGCCCAGCGCCTGCCGGGCCAGCTCCACCATCTGGCCGCGCTGGCGCATGTTGATCGAGTCGATCTCGCGCAGGAAGGTCAGCGCCTGGTCGGCGCCCAGCTCACCGGCGCGGGCCATGAAGGCGCGGATGTCCTTGGGCAGACACCCGCCGCCGAAGCCGATCCCGGCCCGCAGGAACTTCCGTCCGATCCGGTCGTCGTAGCCGATGGCCTCCGCCAGCTTGGCGACGTCGCCGCCGGCGGCCTCGCACACCTCCGCCATCGCGTTGATGAAGGAGATCTTCGTGGCGAGGAAGGAGTTGGCGGACGTCTTGACCAGCTCGGCGGTGGGGAAGTCGGTGACGACGAAGGGGGAGCCGTCGGCGATCGGCGTCGCGTACACCTCGCGCAGCAGCTTCTCGGCCCGCTCGCCGCGCACGCCGACCACGATCCGGTCCGGGCGCAGCGTGTCCTGGACGGCGAAGCCCTCGCGCAGGAACTCCGGGTTCCAGGCCAGCTCGGCGTCCTCGCCGGCCGGCGCGTGCTCGGCCAGATAGGCGGCGAGGCGGTCGGCGGAGCCGACGGGGACGGTGGACTTGCCGACGACCAGGGCGGCGTTCTTCAGATACGGGGCGAGCTGGGCGAAGGCGTTGTCGACGTACGACATGTCGCAGGCGTACTCACCGTGCCGCTGCGGCGTGTTCACGCACACGAAGTGCACATCGCCGAACTCCCCGACCTCGGCCCAGTCCATGGTGAAGCGAAGCCGCCCGGTCGACCCCTCGATCCCGGCCACGTGCTTGCGCAGCAGCTCCTCAAGACCCGGTTCGTACATCGGGACCTCGCCGCGCCGGAGCATCTCGATCTTCTCGGGCACGACATCGAGCCCCAGCACCTCGAAGCCGAGCTCGGCCATGGCCGCGGCGTGCGTCGCGCCGAGATAGCCGGTGCCGATCACGGTGATCTTGAGGGCCATGGAGACTCCAGAAAGGGGTACGGGGGAGGTGCGCGCCCGAGCATAGTCGGAGGCTCTGAAGGGCAACTTCCCAGCTGTCGCCAAGCTCACGTACCCGTCCCGTGAGCCGACCTCTAAAATTTGAGTTACTTAACGGTAATTAGCGCCAGCATCGCACTTCCCAATCAGCGTCCTTGGAGCGTGAGAGACCTTGGCCGGATCGGCTGACTTCGACCTGTACCGCCCGTCCGAGGAGCACGACATGCTCCGCGACGCGATCCGCTCGCTGGCCGAGGCGAAGATCGCGCCGCACGCCGCCGCGGTGGACGAGGACGCCCGCTTCCCACAGGAGGCGCTGGACGCGCTGGTCGCGAACGACCTGCACGCGGTGCACGTGCCCGAGGAGTACGGCGGCGCGGGCGCGGACGCGCTCGCCACGGTGATCGTGATCGAGGAAGTGGCCCGCGTCTGCGCGTCCTCCTCCCTCATCCCGGCCGTGAACAAGCTCGGCTCGCTGCCCGTGATCCTCTCCGGCTCCGAGGAGCTGAAGAAGAAGTACATGACCCCGCTCGCCAAGGGCGAGGGCATGTTCTCGTACTGCCTCTCCGAGCCGGACGCCGGTTCGGACGCGGCCGGCATGAAGACCAAGGCCGTCCGCGACGGCGACCACTACGTGCTGAACGGCGTGAAGCGCTGGATCACCAACGCCGGCGTCTCCGACTACTACACGGTGATGGCGGTCACGGACCCGACGAAGCGCTCCAAGGGCATATCGGCGTTCGTCGTCGAGAAGTCCGACGAGGGCGTCTCGTTCGGCGCCCCGGAGAAGAAGCTCGGCATCAAGGGCTCCCCGACCCGCGAGGTCTACCTGGACAACGTTCGCATCCCGGCGGACCGCATGATCGGCGAGGAGGGCACCGGCTTCGCCACGGCGATGCAGACGCTGGACCACACCCGCATCACCATCGCCGCCCAGGCCCTCGGCATCGCCCAGGGCGCCCTCGACTACGCCAAGGGCTACGTCCAGGAGCGCAAGCAGTTCGGCAAGCCGATCGCCGACTTCCAGGGCATCCAGTTCATGCTCGCCGACATGGCCATGAAGATCTCCGCCGCCCGCGCCCTGACCTACCAGGCCGCCGCCGCCTCCGAGCGCGGCGACGCCGACCTCACCTACCTGGGCGCCGCCGCCAAGTGCTTCGCCTCGGACGTGGCGATGGAGGTCACCACGGACGCCGTCCAGCTCCTCGGCGGGTACGGCTACACCCGTGACTACCCGGTGGAGCGGATGATGCGCGACGCCAAGATCACGCAGATTTATGAAGGCACGAACCAAGTTCAGCGGATCGTGATGGCAAGGAACCTGCCCTAGCAGGGTTTTTGCAGGTCAGGAGCTATTTCGAAGGTCCGGAGGGACACCCTTGGCTTTCTGCCCGTTGCGGCCCGATCGGGGCCGTTCCTGGGCGTCATGCTGGGGGAATCCTGGGCGGATGCCCGGCTGAAAACAGCTACTGACCTGCACAAACAACACAGCCCCCGGCGCGCTGCCGGGGGCTGTTGTCGTACGCGGATCAGGCGACCTCTGATGCCTCCGTCGGGTCGTCAGCGCCGGGCGTCAACATCGTTGCGATGGCGGCCCGGCCGCGCTGCTCGGCCCCTTCGAAGATGTAGTGGTAGTGCTCCCTCAGCACATCCGTACTGCTGTGGCCCATCCAGTCGGTCACATCGTTCTCGGGGACTCCGGCGTAAAGCAGCCGCGACCCGTAGTAGTGCCTGAGTGAGTGCGCCTTGCAGTACTTCACCTGTCCCTTGCCCAGAGCCTCCATCCAGATCTTCGGGTAGAAGTACGACGCGTAGAGGTAGCCAGTGCGCGTCACGTTGGGGAAGAGAAGCCGTTCCGGCCCCCATACGCCGTGGTTCTTGATGTGCCGCCGAAGCTCGAAGGCGACGTTCGGAGGGAGGGGGACAGTGCGCCCTGGCTCGCCTTCGTCGCGAGCCTTGATGTGCCGACGCTGGATCGCGCTGTTCTTGCCCGACGCGGTGTCTCCGTCCTCGGCAATCTGGAAGTCGACCCGAAGCGTCTCGGCCTTGAAGTCGATCTGATCGCGGGACACCGCCATGGCCTCACCCAGCCGCAGGCCGCACCCGGCCATGAGCCACAACATCGCGCGGTATCGCGGAGGAGCGGCATCCAGCATCGCCAGAACTTCCCGCGTCGTGAGCCGCCTTGCGGTGCTCTTCTGCTCCCGGATCTCCTTGGCGCGGCTGCCCGCGCCCTTGACCCTCTTGCACGGGTTCCGGCCGACGATCTCGTTGACGACAGCCCAGTCCATCATCCCGGAGAAGAACGAGAATCGCTGACGCCGTGTGCGGGCGGACAGCTTCCGGTCCTGCTCCATCCACAAGAGCCACTGCTCAACATCAGCGACCTTCAGGAACACGATGGAACGGGCCTTGAAGAACGGCTCAAGAGTCGTCTTCTGGATGGACCGGTACTGCTTCTTGGTGCTGTTCTCCAGCTTCCTTTGATTCGTCCACTGCTCCCACACGGCCGTCACGGGCTGCTTGCCCAACCGGTCGTCCAGGTAGGTCCCGGCGTCGAGTTCCTGTTCCTTGCGCTTGCGCTGGTCGTCAGCCCGCTTCTTGGTCTCGAACGTCTTCTGCCGTTGCTTGCCGTCCGGGTCATACCAAAACGTCGTCCACTTCTTCGGGTCGTCCTTCGAACGCGCAACCCAAGCTCTAGCCACGGAGGTGCTGGCCTTTCTGTCCAAGGGGAGTGCTCGACCGGTGTGCCGGGAGCACCTGACCTCAGATTGAGCTTGCCCACCCTGTGTTGTCAACCCTGGGTGGAGCCCTCAGGGTGGTGTATGGTGAGGGTATGCGAGCAGATGAGAGCGGCTTTGAGATCGAGCAGCAGCAAGGGGGGTGGACGGTTCGCATGTGGTGGCCGACAGGGCCTGTGACTGGCGGCCCGCAGCGCATCACCATCGAGCCGGCCGCCGATGCGCCCGCACGGGACGTAGCCCGTGGCATCTCCACGACTGTGCTGCGCAGGCTCGACCTTGCTGCGGCTCTGAACCTGGCCAAGATGGCACCGCAGGCTCAGAGCGTGTTGGAGGACGCGGCGAAGGCGCTCACCGAATCAGGGGAGACGGCCGGGCTTCTGCTGGCCAGCGAAGGTGTTTCGGAGCGCTACTTGGCTGTTCTCTCGTTCACCTACGCGTCCATGGCCGACATGGGAGCCGTGGCCCCCGTGAGGCGATTGGCGAAGCTGATCGGCCGTAAGCCGGAGACCATCAAGGATCACTTGAAGCGGGCTCGGCGTGAAGGCTACTTGGGCACGATCGCTGGAAAGGCCGGGGGAGAGCTGACCGATAAAACGTCGAAGATCATCGAATCTATGGCGGTTTCGAAGGGGTAGCGACCTCCCTCGTAATGCAGAACTTTATAACTCACGGCCCCCGAGGCGACTCGGGGGCCTTCTGTTTCCGGAGGAGCGCTTGACCAAGCTGATGACAGTGGATGACGTGGCCGGGTATCTGAACAAGCCCCGGTCATGGGTGTATGGGAACTGGCGTGACGAGAAGATCCCGTTCCGAAAGGCGGGGCAGTCCCTCCGCTGCCGACCGGCTGCAAGCCTGCGCCGGCCGTCGACGGCGCGTAAACGGAAACCGGAGGGTCCATGCCAAAAATGCGTAATCCGAATTCGCCGCACTCTCGATACAAGGGACTGGACGTGCTACCGAACGATCACGGCCTACCCGTTCCTGATCTGCCTTCCGTGAGGGGCTGGTCACATGCCGAATCCGAGCAATGGCACCAATGGTGGAGCAGCCCTCAGTCCGCGCGCTGGGATGAGTCCTACGTCCCGACTGTGGCAGTCATGCTGACCTATTACGGCAAAATCCTTGACGGCACCGCTACCCGTGATCACCTCACCGAGTTCCGCCAGTTGGCCACGGCCCTTGGGCTGACGGCCGACGGCATGAAGCGGCTGGGCTGGCCCTTCGAGGGGGACGAGTGAGCAGGCGGGCCGCCAAGCCCGGGGCGGCGGGAACGCATGACGGCATGCACCGAGCTGGTTATGAGTGTCCATGGGATGAGCCCCAGTGCTCGCGCTGTGTCGAGGGGTTCGCCATTCACGTCGGATTGGAACTGACTGGGAAAGTGAACCCCTGGGGCGACAAACTGAAGCATCAGCCGAAGAAGTGTTACGGATGCCGCCAGATGTGAACTGTTCGCCGCTGGGGATTTGATTGGCAAACGCGATGGAAGGGGACAGCACCCCCGGTGGGTCCTATTCTTTTCTAATTAGGCATTACCCCCGTTATTCATAAACATTTGAGTAATGCTTCAGTTATTTGTTAGTTATCGTTCCATGGTAAGGGTGGGGAAGAATGAAGGTCAAGCGGGAAGCCGTGGAGCAACGCTCCGGCCGCTCGCTGAGACTTTCGGCCCTAGCAAAGGAATGCAGCGCTATGCGTAAGACCGTGCTCATGCCCGTGGAAAAGGTTCTGTGTGACGCCCACATAGCGCGTGGAAGAGATGCTGTCGGCCGCCTTCACCCTGGTTCGCCGTTCCGTCCAGGACGCAGTCCGGATCACCAAGGGGGCTACCTCTCCGAAGGTGAAGCGTCAGCCGCTCAGCCTTGAGGACAAGGTGCGGGCCAGGATCGAAATGCACGGCGGACGCGCTACGTCCTCTCAGGTACTCCCGTACGTCGGAGCGACGGCCGCAGAGGTCAAGGAACTGTCCGGAATCGTCGTCACCGTGGAACGGGCGGGGAAGACAGGCCGACCGGCTACCGTTTTCTCACTCCGCGGTGACGCTTCCGGTGACTCTGTGCCGCAGCCGGCCAGCACGGACAGCAACAAGAACCGGAACACTTCCCGTCACGTACAGGCGCAGCCGGCCAGCGCGGAGCGTGAGCGAAACCGCGCGCGGGTCGTTCGCCTCGACGCTTACCGCCCGGCACCCAAGCAGGCCCCCGAGTCTGTGCCGGAACCGAAGCGGTCAGAACCGCTCGCAGACTTCAACCCCTTCCGGGCACTGCTCTAACCAACCAAACGAGCCCCGGCCAAAAGGCCGGGGCTTCTTTGTTGCTTCGACTACGCGACTGGGCAGGCCAGTTCAGCGTTCGCGCGATTCGGGGAACAGGTCACCACTGCCAGGGACAGATACGAGGGACGTTCCAGGTAGAAGCCGTATGACACATCAGCACCCGAGCACAGTTGCTCGGCAGCAGCGTTCACCAGCCGGGCCAGGCGCGTGGTGTCGCGGTCTCTCTCCGATACGAACCGCGGCGCGTACACGGCCAGCTGTTCACCGAGCCAGTACGCCGCTTCCTTTGACTCGTCCCAGGTGCCACGAACGAGGGGGCGGGGCTTGATGAGCCAGTACGCCGTTTCGATTGGCGGGAGGTCGGCAGTGGGGAACTCTGCGACCACTTCCCGGTAGCGCTTGAGCAGCCGCTCTGCCTGTACGTCCTGATCGGAAACCGGTGCTGGCGGAGGGTCAGGGTGTGGCGGTCGTCGTAGAGCTTCATTATCGAAACGCTCCTTCGGGCCGGTCCACAGATAGCCGTGATGGTGCACCAGTCAGTCCCGTTCGGTGTCGGCGGTCGGGGGACCAGCCGGGCCCGGCCCTGGAGCGACGGGGGAGCCGAGCCCGGCTGGCGGGGAGGGAGGATCAGACGTTCAGGCCGAACCGCGCCGGGTCGATACCGGCCGCGTCCAGCTCCTCCGTGGTGAACCGCAGCGGCTGCGCGTCCGGCCGCTTGCTGTCACCGAGGGCCCAGGCGTCGTCGCCGATCTGGGCCAGCGTCACGCACCCCTCGGTGCAGGGGCCGCCACACGCCTGGACGAACGAGGCCCCGTTGATGTCGAGCGCGTACAGGTCGGTTCCGTTCTGCATCACTGCACCTTCCTGCTCAACTAATCGCGGCCATGGCTGACCGCCGCCGCCCATACCGGGCGGGAGTCTGTTTCACCTAGGTCAGTTGGGGACCGTGCGTGGAGAGGTCAGAGGGGAGTTGTCGCGCGTCCTCGGGGTGTCCATAGCGCTTGTGCAGCCGCATTGCTTCGACGGTTTCCAGCGCCTTGGCCGGACTCCCGGATCGATTGGCTGCACGAACCCGCTTGCGGAGCGTTGCGCATTGGACGCACGACGCCGGGTCCACCTGACCCGTTCGGGGTGCTAGCAGGTTCAGCAGATCCTGAACGAACACGGAGTTCTCCCGAGGGATCTGGGGTTTCAGGCGCGCGTTACTTGCTGCGGAGGGGCCAACCACCCTCTTCCGCCGCCTTCGGGCCACAGGAAGGCAACGGAGCGCTTCTGCCGTTCGCCCGGCAGCTCCCCAGGGTCCTCGTAGTCCCCCATCACGTCGCGGAGGATGCCGATCCTTCCGGAGGCGTCCTGGACCCGCTTACCGATGTCCTCGGCCGTGACGCTCACGGCTGGTTCCCCGCGTGCTCGTCTCTCTGGTGCTGACGCATCCTCACGTTGGCGTCAGATACGGCGCTGTAGTCACTGCCCGAGCGGGCGTTCTCGCGGGCGACCGACTGAGAAAGGCACGCGGGGCAGCCGGGCACGGGTGACGGCTCGCGCGGCAGCTCCGACAGGCACGTCCCCGCCGTGGGTTCGGTCGCAGGACCGGACGTTCTCTCTTCGCTCTCCATGCCGCCATCTTCGGCGGGTCATGGATGCATCTCTAGCCTGTTTCCTGTTCCCGCAAAAAGTCGTTCCGGATGCCCTCGATCAGATTCCGCATATCCGCGCCGGCCAGCGCCACCTGCTCGAATCTTTCGAACTTATCAACGTACAGACTTACATCCCGGGGGTCTGTGACGACCACCTCTGCGTGAACCGTTTCTATGGTGACCATTCGGTCGTCACGGATGACGAACGCGTGATTAGCGATGTCCTGCTGCTGAATCGCCAGCGGAACTACACGGATGTCCACATGCGGTAGTCGAGATATGGAAGCGATGCGGTCCAGCTGTGCAGCCATCATCTGTACCGGGACGATTCGCCAGCGTAGAACTGGCTCCGTGATAACGAACCGAAGTGACTTGGCGTTGTCGTAGAGAATCGCTTGTCGTTCAAGTCGTCCGTTGATTGTCCGCGTGAGGGCGTCCTCACTCAGATCGTGGCGTTTCAGAATGGCTCGGATGTATTCGGGCGTCTGGAGTAGTCCAGGGACGAGTGCGGGTTGGAACAGCCGCAGCGTCGACATCTGGGCTTCCAGGGCCTTGGCGGCCTGCTGGCCCTTGTGGACCCCGATCCGCTTCAGAAGTCGCCACGCTGTCGCCTCGGTCGCCGAGGCTCGGGCCGCGTCCGTGTACTCGGCCTTGACCTCGTCCGACACGCCGATGGCTGTCAGGATGCGCTCAACGTCTGTTGCGCTGGGTGCCAGCTTGGCATTCTCGATCTTGGACAGCTTGGACGGAGACATGAGGGCGCTGCGAGCCACTGCTTTGGCCCCTTCCCGGAAGCCATTCGCAGAGCCCGCAGCGCGGCCCCAAGCTGTGCTCTGTTCACACCCCGTACTTTGCCCACCATTTGTTGAACGGTTCTGCCTGTGCGAGTGCCGCGTCACGGTACTGCGTGAATTCCGCCGCGCGTTCCGGCGGTAGTACTTCCGATCCGAGGTACTTCCCGTTTTCGTCGTAGTTCATGACGGCCACGGAGGTAGAGTCGAAGAACCAGAAGTCCGGGACATTCTCCAGCGGGTTGGGCTTTTCGGTGGTGTCGAGGATGAAGAACTCTTCGCCTCCGGTCATGTTCTTCCGGTAGCCCCACCCGAGTTCGAAGCGAAGATAGTCCGTGAGCGGGCGCGACAGAATGTGCACCCGGTAAACCCGCTTCCCCTTCTCGGTGTGTGAGCGGAGTTCTTCGATCCAGCCCGCGTTGTAGCCCTCCGGCTGAGGCTCCCCGGCCTGGAATGCCTGGAAAGCTTCCACGTTCCCGGACTGGCTATAGTCGTCCAGGGTTTCCAGGCGGAACGCCTCGCGCTCGAAAGAGTCGAAGAGGTCGCCGAGAGTCTTAGAGGAGGTTGTCACGGATGGCCTTCTGAATCAGTTCCATGGGGATCTCGACCAGGGTTTCGTGAGCGGGAATCTCCAGCCCGTGATCGGTGGGCGTCTCGCCTTGAACCAGGAAGGTGCCTCGGTCCGTCGCGTAGATGGTCGGACAGTCCTTGATGTCGCACGTGCTGACCAGCTTGGTGACCTTCATGGTCTGGGTTCCCCTCTCCCATGCCGCTGCCAGTGCCCCGCATCTGGGTTGATGCTCCCGAGGGTGAGGCGCACCGGTCAAGCGATCACGGTTGACGGAACAGGAAACCGCGTAACCTGCCCGAAGCCTGCCACTCCTCGGACCGTCCGGAGGGGATGTCATCAGTGCCAGCCCTACCTGGGCAGACCCTTGACGATCATGGGGAAATGCTGGGGCAGGCCCCTCTGGGAGGGTGTTCGTGCAGGTCAGAGCCGTATGACCTGTAAAGCACGTAGATCTACGAGAGCACCAACCAGGTCCAGCGCATCGTGATGGCGCGGAACCTGCCGTGACACCCGTCCTGCTGCGACGAGGGTGACCGGAGGAAGCCCCGGCCGGCCGTGCGGGCCCGGCCGGGGCTTCCTCGTCAGTCGCGCGCGTTCTCGTGCGGAGTCACCCCTGGTCCTCCGACGAGGGGTAGATCCGCCACAGCTGGGAGAGGTTCGGCCCGCCCCACATGCGGGTCAGGCCCACCAGCCGGTCGTTGCCCTGGAGGTGGTCGGCGATGGCCAGGGCATAGCGCGGGTGCACGACGGAGACCAGGTAGAAGTCATTGCCCCGCTCCGCGTGGGAGACCAGCCGCCAGTGCTGGCTGAGGCTGTCCGTGTGCTCTCGGAGGGTCACGGTGTCGGGCGGGTTGGCCCCTGCCGTGAGGCAGCGGTGGTTCGCGTACGACTCGATCCGCACGGTGGCGCCGTCCGCGTTCGCCCGCAGGAACCACCGATGCGAGGTGTTGTCCTTGGCGAACGGGTCCTGGGCCCAGGTCTGGGTGTGGTTGCCGACACCGTCGTGCCAGTCGTTGCACATGAAGTAGGTACCGGTGACGTGATGGGTCATCGTCACCGATCCGCCCGCGAGCAGTACGAGGTCCGTCAAGTCAGTGCTCCTCAGCCTTGAGAGTCCGTCACGGGAGAGGGCGCCCCTGAACTCAGCGTAGGCGGCGGGCTGTTGCTCCACAGCACGGCGAACCGGACGTTTCACGAGGCCAGAGCCTGTCCGGGAGGTCTCGAACGGTTGGACGGCGCTGCCCGACCCCGCTGACAGTGCGTCACCCACATGCCGCTCACCCGGCGCAGCGGTGGGACAGGGCACCGCCGGATTCGAACGGGCCGTACGGAAGCCACGAAGGGGCCGGGACGGCAAGACCGGGAAAGTGACAGCCGCCCCGACGGGACGGCTGGCTCATGCCTCACCCCTCGCCACCCCCGGGAGGTTCAGTCCTCGAACCCCTCCGCCAGCCGCTTCTCCCGCAGCTCCTTGATGGCCCGCCGCCGCGCCAGCCGGTGAGTCCGGCGGATCTGGGCCTCCTGGCAGCGGCGCTTGTCGCGCTCGGTCTCCGGTATCACCGGCGGTACCCGGCGCGGCTTGCCGTCGGCGTCCACCGCTGCGAAGACCAGGTAGGCCGAGCCGACCTGGGTGGGCGGGGCCGACTCGTTCCAGCGCTCGGCGAGGACCCGTACACCGACCTCCATCGAGGTCCGGCCGGTCCAGTTGACCTGGGCCTTCACATGGACGAGGTCACCGACGCGCACCGGCTCCAGGAACGCCATCTCGTCCATGGACGCCGTGACGGCGGGGCCACCGCTGTGCCGACCGGCCACCGCACCCGCCGCGTCGTCGACGAGCTTCATGATCACACCACCGTGCACCGTCCCCAGAAGGTTGGTGTCGTTGTGGGTCATGATGTGACTGAGGGTGGTACGGGACGCGGAGGTCGGCTTGCCCGGGATCTCCTGAGTGCCCGACTCCGCTGTGGTGACCTGGTCTGTCATGGCCTCCACCTTATGCCGAGCCGACATTCGCGGACTTTGTGTTGGCTTCGCAACAGCCGTGCCTCTATTTTCCCCCGAACCTTGTAAGGGACCCGGGCGTGCCCTGCACACTGGGGCGCATGAATGACTGGCCCGGTGGATGGTCCGACGACAACCGCGGTAACCGCTACGGACGCGGCAGCTCGAGCGCACAGCCCGAGGGTGCACGCGTGATGCGGCAGGTCCGCCGCGGTCCGGCGGCGCCGCCCGGCCAGGGATACGGCGGGGTGCCGCAGCAGCCGTCGTACGTGAACGGCCAGGGCCACGGCGGATACGACGCCGACGACGGCTACGACAGCGGTTACAACACCGGGCAGGTCTACGGCGGCGGCCCGGGCGGTCCCGGCGGCGGCACGCACGAGCCGCGCCCCGCGCCGAACTGGCGGCGCCGGATAAAGATCACCGCGATCACACTGGTGACGGTGCTGGTCGTGACGACCGTGGCCACCTACTTCTGGGCCGACGGCAAGCTCAACCGCGAGGTCGACCTGGCCCAGGTCATCGACCGGCCGGAGGCGGGCGAGGGCACGAACTACCTGATCGTCGGCTCCGACAGCCGTGCGGGCATGTCGGCCGAGGAGAAGAAGAAGCTGCACACCGGGTCCGCCGAGGGCAAGCGCACGGACTCGATGATGATCCTGCACACCGGCAGCAACGGCCCGACGCTGATCTCACTGCCCCGTGACTCGAACGTCACGATCCCGTCGTTCAAGGGCTCGGACTCCGGGAAGCTCTACCAGGGCACCGGCCGCCAGGTGAAGCTGAACGCGGCGTACGCGGAGGACGGCCCCGAACTGCTGGTCCGCACCGTCGAGGCCAACACCGGCCTGCACATCGACCACTACGTCGAGATCGGCTTCGCCGGCTTCGCCAACATCGTGGACTCGGTCGGCGGCGTCGAGATCGACATCCCGCAGGACATCAAGGACTCCAAGTCCGGCGCCGACTTCAAGAAGGGCAAGCAGACCCTGAACGGCGAGGAGGCGCTCGCCTTCGTCCGCACCCGGTACGCGCTGGCCGGCTCCGACCTGGACCGGACGAAGAACCAGCAGAAGTTCCTGTCCGCCCTGGCCAACCAGGTCGCCACCCCGGGCACCGTCCTCAACCCCTTCAAGCTGTACCCGACCATGGGCGCCGGCCTGGACTCGCTGATCGTCGACAAGGACATGGGCCTGTGGGACCTGGCGTCCATGTTCTGGGCGATGAAGGGCGTGAGCAGCGGCGAGGGCAAGTCGATGAACATGCCGATCTCGGGCAACGCCTCGAACGGCAACCTCCAGTGGGACACCGCGAAGGTGAAGCAGCTGGTGGAGCAGTTGAAGAACGACGAGACGGTGACCGTCTCGGGCAACTGAGCGCGCCTGTGTGTCGAGGGCACCCCTTTGCGCGGGGGTGCCCTCGACCGCTGTCAGGCGGCCGTCACATCGTGGCGCCCGCCATCGCGCGACAGGTGGCGGCACAGCTACGACACGCCTCGGCACAGCGCATCATCTGCGCGTCGTCGGGCATGGACATACACGCCTCGGCGCACATCTCGCACGCCTTGGCGCACATCGCGCACATCTCGGCCGACATCGGCGAGCGGCGCATCATCATGTCCGCGCACATACGGGTCGTCTCGGCGCAGTCCATGAGCGCCCGCATGATCTGCATCTGAGCCTGGCCGCCCATCTGCATGCAGGAGCTCATGGTCTCCTCGCAGATGCTGTGGCAGGTCATGCACGCGTCGACGCAGTCCTGCATCTCCTTGCTCATGGCAGGCATGGTTCCGGGCTGGGTCATGGCTCCTCCTGGGGGACGCGGGAGCCCGGGGCGGGCCCCGTGCCCTTCCGTCCTACGCCCGCCCACCGCGCCGCGCCATCGGGCGGACGCGAACAATTCACACCAGATGCCGCACGAGCCAACGCGTCAGGCATTCCGCCGTATGCCGTCGCGCACGTCCATTGAGGTTAGGGACGGTGCTACGAGCACCCCGCCTCGTCGCCCCGCACCACGATCGACTGGCCCTGCGTCGGGTCCTCGGCCCGTACCTTGCGCACCTTCTCGAAGTCGGCCCCGACCATCACCTTCAGCGTCGGCCCCAGCCCCTTCACCGCACGCAGCTCGCTCCCCGGCAGCGCGGCCGCCAGCGACTTCGCCGAGCGGTCCCAGCCGGGGTCGTGGACGACGACCGTCCGCTTCAGCGCCCGGTCCGCCGCGGCCACCGGACGCCCCGTCGTACGGAACCCGGTCGCCGCCAGCGCCGCGTCGACGCGCTTGCCGAGGCCGTTCTCCTTCGTGCCGTTCTCCACCTGGACATGGATCTGGCGCGGCGCGACCTCCACGGGCACGGCCCGGCGCTTCGGCCGGTGCGAGGACAGCGGCTTGTCCTCGCGCAGGGCCCGGAAGAGGCGCTCGGCCTGAGCGGTGTCCCACTTCACCGTGGAGCCGATGCCCTTCACCTCGTACTCCAGCTGCCCGATCGGCACGGTGGTGAACTCCGACGACGACGGCGAGAAGTTCCGCATCGCCCGCCCCAGGTCGAGCAACTCGCCCGTCCCGAAGCCCTTGTCGGCCCGTACCGAGCCCAGCACGGCCCGCGTCACGTCCCGGAACCTCATCGGGTTCAGCAGGATCCCGGACGACGTCGCCCGCTCGACCAGTGCCGCCATGAACCGCTGCTGGCGGTGCACCCGGCCCAGGTCGGAGTCGCTGTCGACATGCCGCGCGCGGACGTACTGCAGGGCCTCGCCGCCCATCAGCCGGTGCCGCCCGGCCGGCAGGTCCAGCCCGGTGTACGAGTCCTTCAGCGGCTCGGCGGTGCAGATCTGCACGCCGCCGACCACGTCCACCGTCTTCATGAAGCTGGTGAAGTCGACCTCCAGATAATGGTCGATCTTGACGTGCGTCATGTGCTCGACGGTGCGCACGGTCAGGTTCGGACCGCCCTCCGCGTACGCCGCGTTGATCTTGATGGGATGGGCCTTGCGCCCGTCGACCGCGGGCACCTCGGCGTACGAGTCGCGCGGCAGGCTCACCACGCTCGCCCGCTCCCGGTCCTCCGAGATGTGCACGATCATGATCGTGTCGGTGCAGTGGCAGGGGGCGCCGCCGAGCCGGTACTTGCGCCGCTCCTCCTCGCTGATGCGGTCGCGGCCGTCCGTGCCGACGAGCAGCACGTTCATCCCGTGCCCGGCCTGCGGCCGGTTCTTCATGTCCTTGAACGGGTCCACGCGCGCGATCTTCGCGTCCAGGCTGGTGACCACGGCGTGCCCGATCCCGGCCGAGGCCAGGATCACCACCGACAGCGTGGTCACCGTCCGCATGGCCCAGCGCGGCCGCCTGCGCCGTACGGGCGCGACCGGCCGCGCCCCGCCACGGGACGGCTGCGGACTGCGCTGCGGCGAGGCGGGGGAGCGGCGGGGCGGCGTGGGCATGGGGGGATACCTCCGCTGGGGTTGCCCTGGGGGCCGTACGTGGGATCCGTGAGCACCGTAGGCCCATACGATCTGCTGACCGGGGCAGCGACCCCGGCGGCGCGCAATGCTGTCCCCCGTTCGCGGTAACGTGAGGCCCCTATGAACGCCAATCCCGACGTGCAGCTCCCCGCCGTGTCCGTCATCATGCCCGTCCTCAACGAGGAGCGGCATCTGCGCGGAGCCGTCCAAGCGATCCTCGCGCAGGAGTACGCCGGCGAGATGGAGGTCGTGATCGCCCTCGGTCCGTCCACGGACCGCACGGACGAGATCGCCGCCGAGCTCGTGGCCGAAGACCCCCGCGTACACACCGTCCCGAACCCCACCGGCCGCACGCCCGCCGCGCTCAACGCCGCGATCAAGGCCTCCCGCCACCCGATCGTCGTCCGCGTCGACGGCCACGGCATGCTCTCGCCGAACTACATCGCCACCGCGGTACGGCTCCTGGAGGAGAC
Organism: Streptomyces sp. NPDC028907; assembly: GCF_055564995.1. Lineage (NCBI taxonomy): Bacteria > Bacillati > Actinomycetota > Actinomycetes > Kitasatosporales > Streptomycetaceae > Streptomyces > Streptomyces sp. NPDC028907. Next base: position 38,141 of record NZ_JBVHVE010000002.1, on the reverse strand, counting down.
CGGCGCGCAGAACGTCGGCGGCATCATGCACGCCGAGGGCGAGAACGACTGGGAGCACGCCGTCGCGGCCGCGATGACCTCGAAGATCGGCGTCGGCAACGCGGCCTTCCACACCGGTGGCGAGGCACAGGCCGCCGAGACCGTGTACCTCGGTGTCTTCCGGCGCGAGGCGCTGGAGCAACAGGGCGGCTACAACGAGGAGTTCATCCGCGCCCAGGACTGGGAGCTGAACTTCCGGATCCGCGAGGCGGGCGGCCTCATCTGGTTCTCGCCCGAGCTGAAGGTGTCGTACCGCCCGAGGCCGAGCGTGAAGGCCCTCGCCAAGCAGTACAAGGACTACGGCCGTTGGCGGCACGTCGTCGCCCGCTACCACGCCGGCTCCATCAACCTGCGCTACCTCGCCCCGCCGACCGCGGTGTGCGCGATCGCCGCGGGCCTCGTGGCCGGCGCCGCCCTGACTCCCTGGGGCTTTTTGATCCCCGGCGGCTATCTCGCGGCCATCGCCGCCGGGTCCGTCCCGGCCGGCAAGGGCCTGCCGCTGAAGGCACGCCTCCAGATCCCGGTCGCCCTCGCCACCATGCACATGTCCTGGGGCTACGGCTTTCTGACCAGCCCGCGCTCCCTGGCGAAGAAGGTCATCGCCTCGCGCCGCCCGGCGGTTCTCAGCGCCAACTGAGCCCCGCCGGGCGGGCGGTGCCCGTCACCAGGTGAAGTCCGGGTCCACCTTCATGCACGCCTTGGTGTCGGAGGCGTTCAGCGCCTCCGCCGTGTCCGGCGTCTTGTCGTCCTCCTTCGGCGCCTTGTAAGCCGTACCCTCGCGCCAGTCGGCGCCCACGACGAGCGTCACGCCGGAGACGTTCGTGGACTTCTCCACGGCGCTGGTGGGGATGCCGAGGGCCTTGGCGAGCCGCTGGGCGTCGCCCTCCAGGTCGGCGCTCGGGTAGCGGACGATTGTCGTGTCCTCGACCGGTGCGGTCGAGGCGTCCGCCACGGCCCGGGTGAAGCCCTTGTCGACGAGCAGCCCGGCGACGGTGGTCGCGCGACCGGAGGCCGGGGCGAGGGTGTCGGTGCGGGTGCCGTTCTGCACCTGGACGGCGATCTCGTCGTCCGCCGCGGCCGGGTCGGTGGAGCCCTTGTCCTCGGTGGACTTCTTCTTCTTGTCCTTGCCGTCGAGGGCGATGTCCTCACGCACCAGCCGGAACAGCTTGGTCGCGTCCTCGGTGGGCACCACCCGGCCGGTCTGGATCGTGTCGTACTCGTTCGGCATCGTCGTCATGGTGATGCGCGACGTCGGCACCTTCTTGAGCTCGCCCGCCAGGTCGTACAGCTTCGCCACCGTGCCCAGACCCGGGTCGACGGTGAGGGCGTTGGTGGCCGCCTCGGCGAGCGCGCGCAGCTTGCCCGGGTTGCTGAGCTTGGCGCTCTTGCGCAGCTCACGGACCATCGAGTTCATGTACTGGTGCTGCGCCTTGGCGCGGGCGAGGTCGCTGCCGTCCTCGAAGCCGTACCGGGTGCGCAGCCACTGCAGGGCCTGCTCGCCCTTGACGTACGTCGTGCCCTTCTCCAGCTTCAGCCCGGAGCCGTGGCCCTTGCTGTCCTTGGACTCGATGTTGGCGTTCACGCAGACCGGGACGCCGCCGATCGCGTCCGCCATCGACACCACACCGGAGAAGTCGATCATCATGAAGTGGTCGATGTGGATGTCGGTCAGCTTCTCCCACGTCGCCACCGTGCACCCCGGCCCGCCGCGGCCGAGCGACCGGTTCGTCATCATGCGCTCGCGGGCCTCGTACACGTCCCCGCTGTCCGGGTCCGTGCACTTGGGCATGTCCACCAGGGTGTCGCGCGGCATGCTCACCACCGACATGTTGGTGCGGTCGGCGGACACGTGCAGCAGCATCTGCACATCGGCGAGCGGGACACCGCCGAACGTCTCCTTGGCGCCGCCGAGTTTCTGGTTCTCCTTGCTGTCCCGGGCGTCCGAGCCGATCAGCAGGATGTTCAGCGGCGTCTGACCGGCCGCGTTCGCCTCGGTCTTGGCGGCGCGGTCCTTCGCGTCGCCGATGTTGAGGTCGTCCTTCTTCAGGTTGCCGTTGAGGTGCTGGTAGTAGAGATACCCGGCACCCGCGGTGCCCAGTATCACCACCGCCAGAACCGTCGCCGACCAGCGCAGCGCACGCCGTCTGCGACGCCTGCCGTCGGCCCCCCGGCCGCCTCTGCGACGCCCGCCACCGTGCCGGCCGCCCCGGTCGGCCGGCGTGTCCTGGTCGGCCTGCGGGGTGAGGGACATGGTGTCCTCCACCGCGGGGGCCTCCCCTCGCACACTGCTCTGCGCCAACTCTCTGCCCTTCCCCGCCCTTTGCCCGACACGGCTCAGCTCCGCCCCGGACCTCCCTGTCCGGTGCGGAGCGCACCATGGCAGACCGCCCTGTCCGACACCGGTTCGCTACCTGTCAGACCTCTGGGGGGCCGGACCGGGTTGGCCACGCGTCGGCAAAATCCACGCCGGGTACGGCAGCGCGCCGAGCCGGCCGACGCCGGTCGACACACCGGCGTCGTGTGTCAGACCAACGAGCGTCCGGCACAGTTGCGTTCCCGACACCAATTTCGTGCCGGGAGCGAGCGGCATCCCGGGGCTACTTCGCGCACTCGACCTTGTCGGCCGTGGACTTCTCCACGTCGGGAGCCTTCGTCGGAGCCGTGAGCGAGACGCCCGCGCCCTTGAAGTCCTTGCCCAGGGTCAGGGTCATCGTGGGCAGGCCCTGGGAGTTGGTCACGCTCTTGCCGGGCTTCATCGCGGACCCCGACAGCCCCATGATGGCGGCGAGCGCGCGAGCCTGGTCCGCCTGGTCCGGCGCGTACTCCAGCGTCGTCTTCGCCAGCGTCGCCGGGGCGTTGCCCGCGTTCTCGGACTTCTCCACGCCCTCCTCGGTCTGCAGCCAGGTGAGGGTCTCCTGGGCGCTGCCGGCGGGCGCTCCGCCGTTCATGACCTGCACCCGTACCTCGGAGGGGTCGGCCTTGGTGCCCTTGAGCCGGGCGGCCACGGCGGCGGCCTCCTTCTTCTTCTGCTGCTTGACCTCGGTGAAGGAGACGTCGTTCTGGATCGCCTGGAAGACCTGGGGAGCCGTCGTCTCGTTGAGTACGACCGTCGCCTTGACCTTCTCGGCCGGGTTGTCGATCACCGGAACCGTGGTGAAGGTCAGGTTCTTGGTGTTGAGCTTGCCCAGCTCCAGACCGAGGTCCTTCAGCTTGTCGATGCTGTCGAGCTGGGAGTCGACGGTCAGCGCCTTGGTGCCCGCCTCCGCCAGCTTGATCATCTTGGTCGGGCTGGTGAGCGTGTCGTTGGACTTCAGCTTGCGCATCAGCGCGCTGAGGAACTGCTGCTGGAGTCCGATCCGGCTCAGGTCGCCGCCGAAGCCGACGGCGTGCCGCGTGCGGACGAAGGCCAGCGCCTGCTCGCCCTCGATCACATGCTCGCCCTTGGGGAGGTTGAGGTGGGAGTCGGGGTCGTTGATGTCCTTGCCCAGACACACCTCGACGCCGCCGACCGCCGTCGTCAGCGTCTTGACCGCGTTGAAGTCGGCCACCATGAAGTTGTCCGGCTTGATCCCGGTCAGCTCGGTGACCGTGCGCGCGGTGCAGCTGGGCGTACGGCCCTCCTGGCCGAGGCTGGTGTTGAAGCGGACGCCGGTCTCGCCCGCGATGACCTTCGAGGAGCCGTCCTCCTGCGTCGTCGGGCAGTCCGGGATGTCGACGATCAGGTCGCGCGGGATGCTGAGCGCGGTCGCGTTCGAGCGGTCCTTGGAGACGTGCAGCAGGATCGTGGTGTCGGCGTGCCCGGCGCTGCCCGCGTCGCCGTACTTGTCGTTGCCCGCTCCCGTGCGCTTGTCCGTGCCGATGAGCAGGATGTTGATGGCCTTGTCCTTGGAGAAGCCACCGGTGCTCGCGCCGTCGTCGGAGATGGACTGGATGTTGCCGTTGAGGTGCTCGATGTAGAGGTACCCGCCGACCGCGACGGCGACCACCACGAACGCCGTCACACCGCTGGTCCACAGCAGGGCCTTCTTCGCCTTGCTCTTCTTCTTCACCGGCCGACGACCGCGCCGGCCCGCCGACGGCTCCTCGGGCGCGCCTCGGCGCCTGCGCTGCGAGGGGACCTCGCGGCCGGGCGCGGCGCGGTCCGGGCGCGGCTCGCGGGCCGGTGCGCCGGTCCGGTTGCGTACGGCGCCTCCGGCGTCACCGGCTCCGGCGGCGCCGTTCGCCGCGCGCCCCGCGCTCGCTCCGCCGGCTCGTGCGGCGGTGCCGGCCCGGGAGGCGGATCTGCGCGGTCCCGGAACCGACGACTGCGGAGCGGAAGGAGTCAGTCGCAGTTCGTATTCACCGGTGTTCGGGTTGAGCACCCACTGGTCTGCGGGATCGATGTCGTCCGCCCGCCCACGGCCTTGCGCGTCCACGGTTGTCTGAATCCTCCGTCGGGGCCACGCGGCGCCTTCCCCCTCCAAGGCGCTCGGGTCTCTCGGTCAAACAGTGCGCAAGCCTAACTACGGCAGGGAGCACCGGATCGCTCACACTATCCGCCCAGTTCAGCGTCAAGCGACGACGGTGACAAATTCCACGTCCCTACAACTGGGCAATCCGGCGCATTTCTTTGAACTGGGGTTCGTCGACTTGGTGAGCGTTTTACTCACAGGGGTTCTCGGCGGCTGTGTTGCCCCGGAAGGTGGGTGCCGGGGGAGTGGGGTCGGCGGGGCGGCTCGACTGACCCCTGCGGGACTTCCCGTCGCCGTCATGCGAACTCCTGTACGAAGAGCCGCGTGGTGACCCCTGGGACTTTTCGGGCGAATTCACGACTTCCACCGGGGCGTCGACGCGGAGTCGCTGGAAGAGCCGTCGCGCTTCGGGCTCCACGAGTTGGTCGCGATTGGCGTTGTGTATGTACGACTCCCGAGGGACCGTGAGAAATTGCACGCGTTCGGTGGGGATGTTGCGTACTCCGCGGGCGAGTTCGTACAAACCACGCAAACTGGCCAGGTCGGGGTCGGTGGTGAGGGACGAGGTCGCCGCGTCCAGGACCGGGTAGAGCTTGACCGGATTCAGCAGGACGTCGTTGCTCTGGACCTTGTGCACGAGGGCGGCGAGGAAGCGCTGCTGGCGCTCCATGCGCTCGGTGTCGCTGCCGTCGCCGAGGGACTTGCGGGCGCGCACGTAGCCGAGGGCCTGCTCGCCGTCGAGGGTCACCTTGCCGGCCGGGAGCCGTAGCTTGGCCGCCTTGTCGTTGATGGGCTTCGCCAGGCAGATCTGCACGCCGTCGACGGCGTCGACCATCTCCTTGAAGCCGTGGAAGTCGACGACCACGTGGTGGTCGACGCGGATGTCGGTGAGTCGCTCCACGGTGCGGATCGTGCAGGCCGAACCGCCCTTCTGGAAGGCGTAGTTGAACATCGCGAACATGGGCTGGGTGCGGGTGCCGTCGCGGCGGCGGCAGCTGGGGACGTCCACCATCAGATCGCGGGGTATCGACACGGCGGTGGCGCTGCGGCGCTCGGCGGAGAGATGCAGCAGGATCGTGGTGTCGGAACGCTCGGTCCCGGAGTCGCGTCCGTAGCGCCGGTTGGCCCGGCCCGCCCTTGAGTCCGACCCGATGAGCAGGATGTTCTGCGCGCCACGCACCAACGAGGTGGGGCGCTCCTTCTCATACCGGGCGAGTTCGGCCGCGGCGGCCTCGTCGGGCGTGATGTTCGCGTCGAGCTTCGCGTACACGGCCCACCCGACCCCTCCCGCGACAACGAGCACACCCCCCACCCCGAGCGCCCCACGCCGCACCCACCGCCGCATGGGCCCCCTCCTGCTGCGCGCGCGTGCGGTCTCGGTCACGGCTGGGTCCACCCCTCAGTGCGTGCTGCGTGCGGTGTGGGCTGCTCTTACGACCATGGCGTGGATGGGGGGTGGGGGGTGGGTCGTGGAGGGCTGAACGGGTGACGGTTGCTTGCGACGGCCTGCGGGTGTCGGGGGGAGGAGGGGTGAGGTGCGCGTCACAGCCGCCGACGTCACCCTTCGACGCCGGGCCGGTGTCTTGGGCCCGTCCGGCGTCTTGGGCCTGTCCGGTGTTTGAGGACGAGATGTTGCCGTCCCTAGCTCCCACCCACACGCAGGGGCTTAGGGCCGGCCCAGGCATTTCCAGCCCGTCCGGCGTTTGAGGACGAGGCCCGGAGGGCCGATGGCGGGGGTCCAGGGGGCGGCAGCCCCCTGGCGGGGTCGAAGGGGCGGAGCCCCTTCAGGGATGGGACGGGTAGGGGCGGCGGGGGCGAGGAACTGGGGCTAGCGGGCCGTCGTGGTGACCCGTTCGTCATCGATGCGCTTGGCCAAGGCGTCCTCCGACAGCGCGTCGAGGCGGCGGCACAGGACGACGGAGCCGCCGGTCGCAAGCGCGGCGTACAGCCCGGCGTTGAGCCCCTCCCACGTGTCGTACGGAAGGGCCGAGAGGATCCGGGACCCGGGGCCGGTGAGACCGAGCGCCGGCGCCTCGTCGCGGGCACGCTCCACGACCTCGGCAGCACTGAACTCCCGGCCGGCCACGATGAGCGCGGGATCCTCGGGGTCGACCGGAGCGTACGGCGCGAAGCGGTCGCCCTGACTCGGCACCTCCACGGCGTAGTCGGCGAAACCGACCGGAGGCTGCGGAAAACGACCCCCCAGCGGCCGTAGCGCCAACGCGACCCGCTCCCCCCGACAGGCCCGCGCGGCCTCCAGCCCCTCCGGCCCGCTCACCACCACGTCGGCCACCGCCGGGTCGCCCCCCACGTCCGCGACGGCACCCACCGACGAACACGCCAGCAACCACACCGCCGTCTGCCAGTGCGCGGGCAGCAGCAGCGTGACCCGGTCACCCGGCCCGGCCCCGAGGTCCCCCTGGAGCAGATTCGCGGTCTTGGCCACCCAATTGGCGAAGGTGGCCACGGACAATTCGACACGTTCCCCGGTGGCGTCGTCGTAGAAGGTCACCAGGGGTCGTCCGGGATCCGCGGCGAGCGCGGAACGCAGCAGGTCGGCTGGGGTGCGATCGGTGGCGTTCACCTGCGCAAGCGTACGCGGGCGAGCGGGTGCGCACCCCTGGGTGGGGGCGCCGGCCCGCCACCGGTTCGGACGAACGGCGGGCAGACGCTTCGTCAGTTCTCCGATGGACAGGTTTGTATGACTATGCCCAACATCAACGGTATGCGTGGATTCCTTGCTTCCTCGATCGGTGTCACGTGCGCGGCCGCTCTAGCCCTCCCGCTCACCCCACCCGCCTTCGCGACAACCGCGAGACCGGCGTCCGGAGTGCAAGCGGCCACCGGCGAGAGGATGGTGACCGGGCCGACGGGGCGTCACGAGGACGCCGATGCGTACCTCCCCGGCAGCACCCAGTCGCTGCCCCTCGCCCCCCTCGACCGTGATCGCATCCTCGGTGCCCCCGTCGCGCAGGGGCTGTCCCCCCGGGACGTACCGCACTTCTCCCTCGTCGGCGTCACCTGGGATCGCCCCGGCGCCGAACTGCACGGCCGCGTCCTCGTCCGTACCCGCGCGGTCGGCACGGGCACCTGGTCCGGCTGGCAGGAGGTCGAGACGCACAACAGCGACCACGCCGCCGACCCGGGCACCGACGAGCCCACCTCGGGCCGGGTGCGCGGTTCCACGGCGCCCTTGTGGGTCGGGGAGTCGGACGCCGTGGAGGTGCGGGTCACCCCGGAGACGGAGCCGGAGCCGGAGCCGGAGACGAAGACGGAGACGAAGACGGAGAACGGGCCCGCACGCCCCCGGCCGACCGACGAACCCGAGGACGGGGAGGCCGCAGGGGAGGGGACTGGGGAAGAAGTCGGAGAGGGAGCCGGGGAAGAAGCCGGAGAGGGAACCGGGGAAGAAGCCGGAGAGGGAACCGAGGAGGATGCCGGAGAGGAAGTCAGTGGTGACGACTCGGCGACCGCCCCCGAGACCGCCACGACGCTCCCCGCCGGCCTCCGCCTCGAACTCGTCGACCCCGGCGAGGCCGCCCCGGTGAAGGGCGGCGACTCCGGCGATGCCACCCGCCCCGGATCCCTGAAGGCCGAGACCGTCGAGACGGCCGAAGCCCTCGCCGCATCCGGTGCCAACGCCGCACTCGCCCCCATCGGTGCCGCCGAGATCCCCGCGCTCGACCGCACGGCGACCGAGCGGGAGCTGCTGGCCCTGCGCGGATCCGAGTTGACGCAGGCACAGCGGGCGAAGCCGTACATCGGGCCGCGGCCGCGCATCGTCACGCGACGCGGCTGGGGCGCGAACGAGAGCTGGCGGGAGCGGAGGTTCGTCTACACGAAGAAGGTGAAGGCGGCCTTCGTGCACCACACGGCCACCGGCAACAAGTACCGGTGCTCGCAGGCTCCCTCGCTCATTCGCGGTATCTACCGCTACCACGTCAAGAGCATGGGCTGGCGCGACATCGGCTACAACTTCCTCGTCGACAAGTGCGGAAGAATCTACGAGGGCCGCGCCGGGGGAGTGGCGAAGCCCGTCCTGGGCGCCCACACTCTCGGTTTCAACTCCAACAGCATGGGGATCGCCGTCCTCGGCAGCTACGGCACCAGCAAGCCGACCGCCGCCTCGGTGAAGTCCGTGGCCCGGCTCACGGCTTGGAAGCTGGGCCTCTACGGCGCCAATCCGCGCGGGAAGACATATCTGACGTCCGGCGGTGGCAATCTGTACCGAAAGGGAAAGAACGTACGACTGAATGTGATCTCCGGTCATCGCGACGGCTACTCCACCGCGTGCCCCGGCCTCCAGCTCTACCGAAAGCTCGGCTCGGCCCGCGCCTCGTCGGCCCGCTACCAGGGCCGCTGAGGCGAAGGGGAGTGGAGTTCCGGGGGCCTGGTGGGGCAGGGGGCCCTGGTGGGTCACATTCACCGCCGACGGGGGGCACGGGGCGGAACGCGAAGTACCGCACTGCCGTCGAAGGCGCCGCACAACGGACTGCATACACTGGCCGGCCGAAAGACAGTTCGGCCGGTCCCGGCAGGAAGCAGAGACGACAGGTGACAGAAGCGATCCTCCTGGTCGGTGGCAAGGGCACTAGGCTGCGTCCGCTCACCGTGCACACGCCGAAGCCGATGGTTCCGGCGGCCGGGGTTCCGTTCCTCACGCACCAGTTGGCGAGAGCGAGAGCGGCGGGCGTGGACCACATCGTCCTGGCCACGTCGTACTTGGCCGAGGTTTTCGAGCCGTACTTCGGCGACGGCTCGTCGCTCGGCCTCCGTCTGGAGTACGTCACGGAGGAGGAGCCCCTCGGCACGGGCGGCGCGATCCGCAACGTGGCCTCCCGGCTCCACTCCGGCCCCGACGACCCGGTCCTGATCTTCAACGGCGACATCCTGACCGGCCTGGACATCAAGGCCCTGGTCCACACGCACCGGACGACGGGCGCGGACGTCTCCCTCCACCTCACCAAGGTGACCGACCCCAGGGCGTACGGCCTGGTCCCCACGGACGACACGGGCCGGGTGACGGCCTTCCTGGAGAAGCCCCAGACCCCCGAGGAGATCGTCACCGACCAGATCAACGCAGGCGCCTATGTCTTCCGCCGCTCCGTCATCGACACGATCCCGGCGGGCCGCCCGGTCTCCGTCGAACGCGAGACCTTCCCCGACCTCCTCGCGGCGGGCGCCCACCTCCAGGGCATGGTCGACTCGACCTACTGGCTCGACCTCGGCACCCCCGCGGCCTTCGTCCGCGGCTCGGCCGACCTGGTCCTCGGCCACGCCCCGTCCCCCGCCGTCCCCGGCCGCTGCGGCGACCGCCTCATCCTCCCCACGGCCACTGTGGCCCCCGACGCCAAGCTCACCGGCGGCACCGTGGTGGGCGAGGGCGCCTTCGTGGCCGAGGGCGCCCGCGTCTTCGGCAGCACCATCCTCCCCGGCGCGGTCATCGAACCCGGCGCCGTCATCACCGACTCCCTCATCGGCACCCGAGCCCGCGTAGGCGAACGCTCCGTCCTCACCGGCACGGTCATCGGCGACGGCGCGATCATCGGCGCCGACAACGAACTCAGGGACGGCGTACGAGTGTGGTGTGACGCGAGGATCCCAGCGGGGGCGCTCCGCTTCTCACCGGACGTGTAGGAGAGCGGCGGCATTTTCAGCCCGCCCGGCGTTTGAGGACGGTCCCCGCCCCCGCCCGCAGGGGTTTGTCCCGCCCGGGTACCCCGGGCCTGTCCGGTGTTCGGGGACGAGCCATCTCCGTCCTCAGCCCTCGTCCACCCGCAGGGGTTTGTCCCGCCCGGGTACCCCGGGCCTGTCCGGTGTTCGGGGACGAGCCATCGCGGTCCTCAGCCCTCGTCCACCCGCAGGGGTTTGTCCCGCCCGGGTGCCCCTGGCCTGTCCGGTGTTCGGGGACGAGCCATCGCGGTCCTCAGCCCCCGTCCCCCGCAAGGGTTTGTCCCGCCCGGGCACCCCCGGCCTGTCCGTTGTTTGAGGACGAGCCGTCCCCGTCCCCAGCCCCCCGGCCCGCCCACCCGCAGGGGCTCCGCCCACCCGGGCACCCCCAGCCCGTCCGGCGTTTGAGGCCGAGGCCGTTCAGGCCGATGGGGGTGCAGGGGGCGGAGCCCCCTGGCGGGGTCGAAGGGGCGGAGCCCCTTCAAGGGATGGGACGGGTAGGGGCGGCGGGGGCGAAGAAAGCCCTCACAACCGCCCGATATCCCCCCGAGGCATCCGCGGAGCCCGCCGCGCCGGCACCCGCCCGCTCAACAAAATCAACCGAGCCGCCCGATGCCGCTGCCCCGCATACGGCGTCAGCAACTCCAGCATCACGGAGTCATCGGCATCCCGATCCCCGGCAAGCGCCCACCCCACGATCCCCGGCAGATGCAGATCCCCCACAGTCACCGCATCAGCCGCCCCATGACTACGCTGCACAACCTCCGCGGACGTCCACGGCCCCACCCCCGGCACAACCTCCAACCGAGCCTGCGCCTCCGCCGGAGGCATCCGCACGGCCTCCTCCATCCGCGCGGCAACCCGCACAGCCCGCAGAATCGTGGACGCCCGCTTGTTGTCGACCCCGGCCCGATGCCACTCCCAGGACGGAATCAACCGCCAGGTCTCCACGTCCGGCATCACACACATCCGCTCGGGCGCGGGCCCGGGCGCCGGCTCCCCGAACTTCCGCACCAGCAACCGCCACGCCCGATAGGCCTCATCGGCCGTGACCTTCTGCTCCAGGATCGACGGAATCAACGACTCCAGCACCAGCCCGGTCCGCGTCAACCGCAGCCCCGGCCTCCGATGCCGAGTCACCGCCACCAGCCGATGCCGCGGTACGAAGACGGACGGATCGTCGGCGGCCCCGAGCAGCTCCGGCAACTGTTCGAGCAGCCACTCGGCCCCCGGCCCCCACGCCTCGCCCCGCACTTCGGCCCCGCGTACACCGACCCGCAGCGTCCCGGGCCCGGCAGGCGTACGACAGGCCCGCCACACGGACCCGTCCGGCATCGCCCGGAACGTCGGATCCCCGGGCCCCCGCCTCAGCGGCCCCAGCACCAGCCCCAGATCGAGCGGCCCGTCCGGCACGACCGTCCGCACCTTCCCCGCCACGACAGCCTGTCGCGGCACACCCCCGGGCACGGCGACATGCCCACCACGCACCGTCGTACGCGTGGGTCGCGGAGCGAATCGTCCTGCCACGTCTGAGGTCCTAGGAATGCGGGAGGGGTCTACGAGTCAATGCGGAAGGGGCCTACCAGTAGGAGTACCGGGAAGAAGCCGACGAGCATGCCCCCGGATGGCGCCTACGAGCGGGCGCCCACGAGCGGGCGCCCTACGAGCGTAGGCCCTACCCGGCGCTCCATGACCCCTGTGGGCCCCACCCCCGTCACCGAACCTCGACAAAAGCCCCCGCATCCCGCTCCGGCCGAGCCCGCGGCTCCTCCGCCGGATGCCCGACCGCCACCGCCCCCATCGGATCCCAGTCCTCCGGCAGCCCGAGCACCTCCCGTACGACCTCCCGGCAGAACATCGTCGACGACACCCACGCCGAACCCAGCCGCTCCCCGGCCAGCGCGACCAGGAAGTTCTGCACCCCGGCGCCGGTCGCGACGACGAACATCTCCCGCTCGGCCCCGTCCCGCCGCGCGTCGCCGTAGGTGTGCGAACCGTCCATGACCAGGCAGGGCACCACCAGATACGGCGCGTTGCGCAGCACGTCCCCGCGCCGCACCCGCTTGGCGACGGACTCCTCGCTCTTGCCGTCCCGCCGTAGATCGGCGATCCACGCGTCGCGCATGGCGTCGAGCAGCCGTGTCCGCGACTCCTGCGACTCCAGCAGCACGAACCGCCACGGAGTCGTGTGATGTGGGGCCGGCGCGGTGACGGCCGCCGCGACGGCCCGCCGTACGGCCCCGCCGTCGACGGGCTCGTCCGTGAAGGCCCGTACGGTACGCCGCTGGGTGACCGCCTCCCGTACGGCCTCCGACGTACCGAGCCGGAACATGTCGTCCCGCGCGTCGCGTACCAGGGCCCGGGCCCCCTCCCCGTGGTCCTCGGTCACCGTGCTCGCCAGCCCGCGCACGACGGCGACCGGAAGTCCGGCGGCCTTGCCCTTGACCAGGTCACCGGCGGCGGCCAGCTCGTCCGCCGTCGCCACGACGGTCGCGCTGAGCGGATTGCCGTACGCGTCCGTGCCCCCGCGCAGATCGTCGAGTACGCGGATGCCGGCGGCGCCGATCGCGACATCGGTGAGCCCGGCGCGCCAGGGGCGCCCGAAGGTGTCGGTGACGACGACCCCTACCTCGACGCCGAGTGCGTCCCGCAGTCCGTCCCGGATCGCCCGCGCGGACGCGTCCGGATCCTCGGGCAGCAACAGCACGGTCCCGGCGGGAGTGTTGGAGGCGTCGACCCCGGCGGCGGCCATCACCAGGCCCTGCCGGTTCTCGACGATACGAAGGGCTCCGCGACGCGCCACGACCCGTACCGTCTCCGCGTCGATCGCGGCCTCGCGGTCCGTCGCCTCGACGATCCGCCCCTCCGCCTTGGACACGATCTTCGAGGTGACGAGGAGGACGTCCCCGTCGACGAGGCCGGGTTCGGCGGTGGCGATCAGTTTGGCGAGGTCGTCGCCCTGCTGGACCTCGGGAATCCCGGAGACGGCCCAGACCCGGTAACCGTCGGCAGACACCTCGCTCAAGTCGCCCGCACCTCCTCCGCCAGCGTCAGCGCCTCCTGGGCCATCCGCGCGGTCGCGTCGAGGTCGGTCATCATCAGCGGCACGGCCCGGCAGCGGATCCCGGCCGCCTCGACCCGCTCCACGGAGCCCTCGTCCACGGTGTCGACGAGCCAGCCGTCGAGGAGTCCCGAGCCGTAGTGCTCGGCGACCGCCGCGGCCGTCGACTCCACGCCGACCGCCGCGAGCACCTTGTCGGCCATCCCGCGCACGGGCGCGTCCCCGACGATCGGGGAGAGCCCCACGACCGGCACTCCGGCGTCGGCGATGGCCTCGCGGATGCCGGGCACGGCGAGGATCGTGCCGACCGAGACGACCGGGTTGGACGGCGGGAAGAGGATGACGTCCGCCGCGGCGACGGCCTCCAGGACGCCCGGCGCCGGCTTGGACTGCTCCGCGCCGACCGGCACGATCGCCTCCGCCGGCACCGAGGCCCGCAGTCGCACCCAGTACTCCTGGAAGTGGACGGCCCGGCGTTCGCCGTCCAGGTCGACGGCGACGTGTGTCTCGACGCGGTCGTCGGTCATGGGGATGAGACGGACTCCCGGCTTCCACCGGTCGCAGAGCGCCTCGGTCACCGCGCTCAGCGGGTATCCGGCGCCGATCATCTGCGTCCGCACGATGTGCGTGGCGAAGTCCCGGTCACCGAGCCCGAACCACTCGGGCCCCACGCCGTACGCCGCCAGCTCCTCCTTGAGATGGAAGGTCTCGTCGGCCCGGCCCCAGCCCTGCTCCTCGTTGATGCCGCCGCCGAGCGTGTACATCACCGTGTCGAGGTCCGGGCAGACCTTCAGCCCGAAGAGGTGGATGTCGTCCCCGGTGTTGCCGATGACCGTGATGTCCGCGTCCGGCACGGCCCGCTTCAGACCGCGCAGGAACCGGGCACCACCGATGCCGCCTGCCAGAACCACAATGCGCATGGGAGCAGTCTTGCAGGCGGGTACGACAATGCGTCAGGCAGTCACGGGGCGGGGCTCCTCACGCGCCTCGCAGGCCGACGAGGTGTGCATCGGCATCTCGGTCAGGCCCGGGTGGTACACGTGCAGGCTGACCGCCGGGTCCAGCGTGTCGTTGGCCACCTCGTGCGCGTATCCCGGTGCGAAGACGCGCTGCGCGCCGGCCGCCAACACGCGCGTGCCGCGTTCCGTGCGCTCGGTCAGCGTGCCGTCGAGGACCGTCAGGACGCCGGAGGACCGGCCGTGGTCGTGCAGGCCGCTGCCCTGTCCGGGGACCCAGGACAGCAGCCACACCTCGTAGCCGGGGCCGGTGTGCAGCCGGTGGTACCAGCGCGTGGTCGCGTCGTACCGGACGAGGTGCTCCCACTGCGACCGGTCGGCGGCGATGGAGCGGGCGAGGCCGACGAACTCGGCCACGGTGGCCGGGTGCTCGCGCGGTGTCTGGAGGAGGTGCGGGACTTCGAGGATGTCGCCGGCGATCTGGAGGTCGCTGTCGCTGTTCATGGGGTGCGTGGTTCCTCAGTGAAAGAAGGTCAGAGGGAACGGAGGCCGAGAGACGGGTGGCTCGGCCGTCAGCTGGAGCAGGTGTGGCTCAACAGCTGGGACAGCAACAGCTACAGCGAGCGCGGGCAGCACCGTGGGACCCGGCGGTGCGGGTCGAGGTGGGTGCCGAGTTCGCGAGCATGCCCACAAGAACACCGGTTTGCACCTCGGGTGTCAACTCGGCGCCCGTTATGTGGGACATGTTTCACCTCATCCGGTTCATCTCTGTGGTGAAAGGTTTGTTCATGGGGTGGCCGGGACACATGGCGCACAACCGGGCGCACGAGCGTCGTTGTGATCCTGTGATCCGACTGTGATCCGGTTCGCTTCTGCGCGTGTGTGCAACGAGATCGAACTTCTGGGCGTCCTTTTCCGTACAGGCTCTGAGCGGGGTCGGACACCCTCCCGGGCCTCGTCTGCTTGTCAAGGTTTATGACGATTTGAACACTTTCCGCTAGGCCTTGGTTCCGCAGAGTGAATAAGGGGCTCAATAGCAGATCTCGGCTTGACTCGCCCGGAGCAGCACACTTGTAATTTCACTCGTGTCGTTCAGCCGAAATCGGTAACGGCTACATCACGGGGACGCGAAAGACAGACGAGGGGCGCACATGACCGAGCTGGTGCAGCAACTGCTGGTCGACGACGCGGACGAGGAACTCGGCTGGCAGGAGCGCGCGCTGTGCGCCCAGACCGACCCCGAGTCCTTCTTCCCCGAGAAGGGCGGCTCCACCCGCGAGGCCAAGAAGGTCTGCCTCGCCTGCGAGGTCCGCTCCGAGTGCCTCGAGTACGCCCTCGCCAACGACGAGCGATTCGGTATCTGGGGCGGTCTGTCCGAGCGGGAGCGCCGCCGCCTGAAAAAGGCCGCCGTCTGAGCGGTGCACCGGCCGGACGTCCGGCCATGGCGGGCCGAGCCGCGGGACCGAGCGGTGGCCCGACCCGACCTGGCCCGAGCGGCCGGGGCTGAAGAGCGCGTTCTCTCACACCCAGTCCGTACGTATCGCACGTACATACGTCTCGAATATGTCTCGAACGGCCCGTCGCAGGTGGGTTATCCACAGGCGGCGGGCCGCCGTGATGCCCAGCCGATAGTGTGGTCGCTCGTCCGAGACGCCGCGCTGTCCCCACGGGGCACGGGCGTCCACCGCAGTCCATCGAACCGGGGCCCGTACCTCGATGTCCGTGCACAGCCACACGGCAGCCCAGCACGACTCCGCTGCCACACCTGAGTTCCCGCGTCATGTGGTGACCGCGGTCCTCGTCTCCCACGACGGCGCCCGCTGGCTGCCCGACGCGCTCGCCGGGCTGCTCGGCCAGGAGCGCCCCGTCCAGTTCGCCATGGCGGCCGACACCGGCAGCGCGGACCGGTCCGCACAGCTGGTCGGCGAGGCCCTCGGCGACGACCGGGTGCTGCACCTCGCCCGGCGCACCGGATTCGGCCAGGCCGTCGAGGAGGCCAACCGCACGGCCCCCGTCCTCACCCCGGACGAGCTGACCTATCTGAAGCGGCCGAGCGGCTGGGACCCCGTCACGCGCACCTGGCGCGACGACGCCTACGACATGCCCGAACTTCCACACGGGGACCCGGTGCAGTGGCTGTGGCTCCTGCACGACGACTGCGCACCCGAACCCGACGCCCTGGCCCAGCTGCTGCGCGTCGTGGAGAACGAGTACGAACTGGGCCGCGACGACGTCGCCGTCGTGGGCCCCAAGCTGCGCGGCTGGTACGACCGCCGACAGCTCCTCGAGGTCGGCGTCACCATCGCCAACTCCGGCCGCCGCTGGACCGGCCTGGACCGCCGTGAACAGGACCAGGGCCAGCACGACCACGTGCGGTCCGTGCTCTCCGTGTCCACTGCCGGGATGCTGGTCCGGCGCGACGTCTTCGAACAGCTCGGTGGCTTCGACCGCCGCCTGCCCCTGATGCGCGACGACGTCGACCTGTGCTGGCGCGCCACCGCCGCCGGCCACCGCGTCCTCGTCGCCCCCGAGGCAGTCGTACGACACGCCGAGGCATCCTCGCGCGAGCGCCGCACCGTCGACTGCGTGGGCCGCACCGCGGCCTCCCCGCACAAGGTCGACAAGGCGGGCGCCGTCTACACCCTGCTCGTCAATACCCGTACGGCCGCTCTGCCCTGGGTGCTGCTGCGCCTCGTCCTCGGCACGGTCCTGCGGACCCTTGCCTACCTCGTGGGCAAGGTCCCCGGGCAGGCCCTCGACGAGATCCGCGGCCTCGTCGGCACCCTGCTGCGCCCCGAGCGGATCATCGCCGGGCGGCGCAGGCGCGGGAGCCCCGTCATCGACAAGGGGGAGCTACGGGCGCTGTTCCCACCGCCCGGTGCGACCGTGCGGGCCGCCGTCGAGCAGGCCGCGAGCAGCCTCTTCGGCAGCTCCGACCCCGAGGCGGCCGCGGGCGCGGGACGGCACGGCGGCGCGATCGAGTCCGGGCCCGGCGGGGACGACGCCGACTTCCTGGAGGTCGAGCAGTTCGCCCGCCTCAAGCGCGTCGCCCGCAAGCCCGGCCCGGTGCTCTTCCTGGTGCTGCTGTTCGTCTCACTGATCGCCTGCCGCGCCCTGCTCGGCGGTGGCGCGCTCGCGGGCGGTGCACTGCTTCCCGCGCCCGCCGACTCCGGTGAGCTGTGGTCGCGTTATCTCGACGCCTGGCATCCCGTGGGCGCCGGCGGCGCCGCGTCCGCGCCGCCCTACCTGGCGATCGTGGCGATGCTCGCCTCGGTGCTGCTGGGCTCGACCGGGCTCGCGATCACCGTCCTGCTGGTCTGCTCGGTGCCGCTGGCCGGCCTCACCGCCTACTTCGCGTCCCGCCCGCTCGTCGAGTCACGCCTCCTGCGCGCGTGGGCGGCCGTCGTCTACGCGTTCCTGCCCGCCGCGACCGGCGCGCTCGCGGGCGGCCGTCTCGGCACCGCCGTCCTCGCCGTCCTGCTGCCGCTCATCGCGCGCGCCGGCATCGCGGCGAGCGGCCTCACGAACAGCTCCGGTGCGCGTGGCAGCTGGCGCGCCACCTGGGCGTACGCCCTGCTGCTGACGATCACCACGGCCTTCACGCCGATCGTGTGGCCGATCGCGCTCGCCCTCGGGATCGGGCTCCTGGCGGTAAGGCGCTCCGACATCACCGCCTACGGCCTGCGCTTCCTGGCCCAGCTCGGCGTCCCCCTGCTGGTCCTCGCCCCCTGGTCGCTGTCGCTGCTCCCGTTCGGCTTCTTCCAGGAGGCCGGTCTGGAGTACGGTCCCTCGGCCGCGTCCGCGCTGGACCTCCTCGGCGCCAGCCCCGGCGGCCCCGGCACCGTCAGCGGCCTGATGCTCATCGGCGTCGTCCTGGCCGCGCTGGCCGCCCTGCTGCGCACCGAGCGCCAGTTCGGGATCTGGACGGCCTGGGCCGTCGCCCTCGTGGGCCTCGTCTTCGCGGCCCTGTCCAACGGGTCCACCTGGGCCGGCCCCGCGACCCTCGTCTACGGCGTCGCACTCCTGGCCGCCGCCCTGCTCGGTGCCGACGGAGCACGCGCGCGTGTGGCCGAGCAGAGCTTCGGCTGGCGTCAGCCGGTCGCCGCGCTGATCGCCTTCGCCGCGGCCGCGGGACCGTTGCTCGTCGCCGCCGGCTGGATGATCGGCGGCGCCGACGGGCCGCTGGAGCGGCGCGACCCGGTGCAGGTGCCCGCGTTCGTCGCCGAGGACAGCAACACCCGCGACCAGGCCCGCACCCTCGTCCTCGACAGCGACTCCCCGGCCCACGTCGGCTACATGCTGGTGCGCGGCTCCGGCGCCCGCCTCGGCGACGCCGAACTCGCCGCGGCGGACGGGGAGAACGCCAAACTCGACAAGATCGTCGCCAACCTCGTCGCCGGCTCCGGCGCCGACCAGGCCGACCAGCTGGGCGCGTTCGCCGTGCGTTACGTCCTCGTCCACAAGGGCGCGCCGCGCGAGGTCACGCGCGTACTGGACGCCACGCCCGGACTGTCCCGGCTGAGCGAGCAGAACGGCAGCGCGCTGTGGCGGATCGACCGGCAGGTGTCCCGCGCGGCCATCGTCGCCGGGTCCGGCTCGGCCGAGCCGCAGTCCGTCGCCGCCGGGCCGACGGAGATCCACACCACGATCCCGGCCGGTTCCGACGGGCGTGTCCTGCGCCTGGCCGACAGCGCCGGCGACGGCTGGACGGCCACCCTGGACGGCAAGCCGCTCACCCCGACCACGCTCGACGGCTGGGCCCAGGGCTTCGAGCTTCCCGCCGAGGGCGGCAGGCTGGACGTCACCTACGACGACCCGATCGCCCACACCGCCTGGCTGTGGGCCCAGGGCTTCCTCGCCCTCGTCCTGGTCGTGATGGCCCTTCCCGGACGCCGCCGCGACATCGACGACGACCTTCCCGAGGAGCAGCCCGCCCCGGCCGAGGCCATGGCCGGCGACGGCCGCCGCGCCCGTCGGCTCCGTGCCCAGGCCGAGGCCGAGGAGACCGGTCAGGGCGGCGAATTCCCGCCCCCGCCGAACGAGGCGCCCGCCGCCGCGATCCCGCAGCAGCAGACCTACGGAGAGTGGGACACGCCCAGTTACGCGGGCGCCGAGTACGGCGGCTACGGCGGCGAGCAGTACCAGACCGGCCAGCAGTACCCGGCGGGCGGCGCCTACGACCAGGCGTATCAGGCGGATCCGTACCAGGGTGGCCAGTACGACCCGTACGCGTACGGAGGGCAGGCCCCCACAGGCGCGTACGACCCCTCGTACGACCAGACGTACCAGCAGGGTTACGACGGCACGTACGACCCGGCGCAGCAGCAACCGCACGGCAGTGAGCGTTCCGACGGGAGCCAGCAGTGAACCGCACGACCCTGTCCCTGATCGCCGGCTGCACCGCCCTCGCCGCCGTCACCGGGCTCGCGGCGCTCACCACGCCGGACGCGTCCGGCGCGAACACCGCCAAGGCGGCCGCCGAGCTGCCCGTGGAGCGCACCAGCCTGCTCTGCCCGGCGCCGAGCACCTCGGACCTCGCCGAGACGACGTACACGTCGTTCACGCCCGTCACCAAGGGCACGGGGAGTGACGGCAAGGCGGAACTGCGGTCCGCGGCGCAGGAGTCGGCAGCCACTGCGGACGGCAAGGGCAAGAAGGCCGACGACGCGAGCAAGGCCGGGAAGTCCGACAAGACAGCGAAGGCCGACAAGCCGGTGCTGGAGTCCAAGGAGCCGGGTGAGCCGGTCATCGGCGACGCGTCCGGAGCCGACTCACCGGCGCTGATCGGGACCGCCGACGGAAAGTTCGCGCCCGGCTGGACCGTGCAGGAGACCACGGAGGTCGCCGCGGGCACCGGGCGTGGCCTCCAGGGCGTCAACTGCGCCGCCCCCGACACCGAGTTCTGGTTCCCGGGCGCCAGCACGGCTCCGGACCGCACGGACTACGTCCATCTGACCAACCCCGACGACTCGGCCGCCGTCGTCGACATCGAGCTGTACGGCAAGGACGGCGCGATCGAGACCCCGGCGGGGGAGGGGATCACGGTCCAGCCGCACTCCGGCGAGCCGATCCTGCTGTCCACGCTGACCAGCGAGAAGCAGGACAACGTGACCGTGCACGTGAGCGTGCGCAGCGGGCGGCTCGGGGCGTCGGTGCAGGCGCTGGACGACAAGCTCGGCGGGGACTGGCTGGCCGCGTCCGCCGACCCCGCGGGCAGCCTGGTCCTGCCCGGCATCCCGAAGGACGCCACGTCGGTGCGGCTGGTCGCCTTCACGCCGGGGGACGCCGACGCGGACCTGAAGGTGCGCCTCGCCTCGCCGGCCGGAGCGATCACCCCGGCCGGGAACGAGACGCTGCACGTCAAGGCGGGCATGACGAGTGCGGTCGATCTCGGTGACGTGATGCGGGGCGAGACGGGGTCGCTGGTCCTGACGCCCACGGACCAGTCGGTGCCGGTCGTCGCGGCGCTGCGCGTGGTGCGCGGCAAGGGAGCCAAGCAGGAGACGGCCTTCATACCCGCGAGCCGCCCGGTCGGCACGCGCGCGACGGCCGTGGACAACAGGGCCAGGGGCACGACGCTGTCCGTGACCGCCCCGTTCCGTACGGCGCAGGTCAAGGTCACGGCGTCGGCGGGCAGCGAGGGCGGTTCGGCGGCGTCGAAGACGTTCACGATCAAATCCGGCACCACCCAGGACCTGGAGATGCCGGCGTCGAGCGGCCTGAAGGGCACGTACGCGCTGACGGTGGAGTCGGTGTCGGGCGGGCCGGTGTACGCGTCGCGGACGCTGGTGGCGACGACGGAAGGCGTGTCCGGCTTCACCGTGCAGACGCTGCCGGACGACCGGGGGATGGTGGCGGTGCCGGAGGCGGACGAGGACCTGTCGGTGCTCCAGAAGTAGGCGGCGGCCCCCAGCGGGGCCTGGGCCGTCAGTCCTCGCCGTAGCGGGGGTCGACCGTCTCGGGGGTCAGGCCCAGCAGTTCCGCCACCTGTTCCACGACCACCTCGTGAACCAGTGCCGCCCGCTCGTCCCGCCCCTTCGTGCGGATCTCCACCGGCCGACGGTAGATGACCACCCGTCCCGGGCGCCCCTCACGCGCGGGGATCGTGCCGCCGAGGGGGACCGCCTCGTCGTTCCAGGTCCGGCCGTCCAGGCGGGGGACCTCCAGGACCAGGAAGTCGATGTCGGCCAGCTGTGGCCAGCGGCGTTCGAGGCGTTCCACGGAGTCCTGCACCAGGTCGGCGAAGACGTCGGCACGGCTCGCGGCCAGCGGGACCTGGGGAGGTGCGATCGGGCCGCGCATGCCCCGCCCGTGGCGATCACGGCGGCGGGGCCCGGGGCCGGCGGCACGGGGCGGTACAGGGGTGTCCATCACTGCTGAAGCGTAGTCCTCGAGGCCGCCGCCTGTCCGATCCCCATGTCGTGGCAGGGGTGGCGTTCGGCCGCTCGTACGGCATGTCGGCAGATGACCATTCCAGCCAAGGTTGGGCTCGTTTCCGTATCTCTCCGAGACCGGCGTTGGCGAGGTAATTGACTGGGTTTGCGGTGAGTGATGACCGGCCCCAGGGATGTTCGGGATCTCGGAGGCAGGCTTCCTTGCAGGTCAGCGAGTTGGGGCAGAAGGGGTGTGTGGGGTGTTTCACAGCACGACACGGTGGAGTGACCTGGGGGAGAGTCGTCGCGGCCCGCTCAAGAGTGCGGTACCGTCCAACGTCGTGAGCCCTGTACGTCGCTGTTCGCGCACCGCTTGCGGCCGTCCCGCCGTCGCGACGCTGACGTACGTCTACGCCGACTCGACCGCGGTCCTCGGCCCGCTCGCGACCTACGCCGAACCCCACTGCTACGACCTGTGCGCCGAGCACTCCGAGCGCCTCACCGCCCCGCGCGGGTGGGAGGTCGTGAGGCTGCTGGACGGCTCGGCTCCGGCCCGCCCCAGCGGCGACGACCTCGAAGCGCTTGCCAACGCCGTGCGTGAAGCGGCCCGTCCGCAGGAGCGGGCGGCCGAGGCCGGTGGGGGCGGTGGCCGTGGGGCCGACCCGATGGAGGTCGCGCGGCGGGGTCATCTGCGGGTGCTGCGCTCACCCGACAACTGACGACCGGGCCGTTCCCTTCTTCCACCTCCCGTCTTCCGCTCTCCCGCGCTTCTCGCATGCTCGTCGCGCACGTCCGTCTCGTTGAATGATGCACAGCCATTGACGTGAACTTGTCGCGGACACGACCATTCCGTATGCCGGAACGAGAGATCGCTTTCCGCATGACGGAAACCGGGAGGCGCCCGTGTACGTCCAGGAACTGGAACCCGTCGCCGGCTCGCTCGGCCTGTCCGCCCTGGTGGCCGCGCTGCCGCTCGTGATCGTCCTGGTCCTGCTGGGCGGGGTCCGGATGAAAGCGCACCTGGCGGGGCTCACAGGGCTTCTGGCGGCCGTTCTGGTCGCCTGGCTCGCCTGCGGCATGCCGCTCGACCAGACGCTCTCCAGCGCCGCCCAGGGCGCCGCCTTCGGGCTCTTCCCCATCCTGTGGATCGTCGTCAACGCCCTGTGGGTGTACCGGATGACGGTCCGCACCCGGCACTTCGACATCCTGCGCAGGTCCTTCGGGCGGCTCTCCGACGACCCGCGCATCCAGGCGCTCGTCGTCGCCTTCTGCTTCGGGGCCCTGCTGGAGGCGCTCGCCGGATTCGGGGCGCCCGTCGCGATCTGCTCGGTCATGCTCGTCGCGCTGGGCTTCGAACCGGTGCGGGCGGCGGTCGTCGCCCTGGTCGCCAACACCGCGCCGGTGGCCTTCGGCGCGATGGGCACGCCGGTGGTGACACTGGCTCAGGTCACCGGACTGCCACTGGACGACGTGGCCTCCGTGGTGGGGCGTCAGACGCCCTTGCTGGCCCTGGTCGTACCGCTCGTGCTGGTCGGACTCGTGGACGGACGGCGCGGGCTGCGGGAGACCTGGGTCCCGGCCCTCGTCTGCGGATTCGCCTTCGCCGTCGCCCAGTTCGCCGCCTCCAACTACGTCTCCGCGCAACTCGCCGACATCGGTGCCGCCTTGGCCGGCGCGGGCGCCCTGGTCGCCGTACCGCACGCGCGCGTGCCCGCCACCGAGGCGGTACGCGCGTCCGTGCTGACCGGCGCGAGGAGCGAGGAGCTGGACGAGGACGATCCGCGGCGGGAGGTCGTGCGGGCCTACGCGCCGTACGCGTTGATCGTCGTGATCTTCTCCGTCGCGCAGCTCCCGGTGGTCAAGGTCTGGCTCGCCAAGGCGACCCGGACGTACGACTGGCCCTTCCTGAACGTCGCGAACCCGGACGGGGAGCCGGTCGCCGGTAATGCCTTCAGCTGGCCGATCGTGTCCACCGGCGGCACGCTCGTGCTGATGGCGGGCGTGTGCACGGCGGTCGTTCTCGGCGTCCACGCGCGTGTGGCCGTCAGGGAGTGGGCCGCGACCGTGCACGAGTTGAGGTTCGCCGTCCTGACCGTGACGTCCGTGCTGGCCCTCGCGTACGTCATGAACCTCTCCGGCCAGGCCGCCACCATCGGCTACTTCGTGGCCGCGGCCGGCGCGGGCCTCGCCTTCCTGTCCCCGGTGCTGGGCTGGTTCGGGGTGGCCGTGTCCGGGTCGGACACCTCGGCCAACGCGCTGTTCGGCGCGTTGCAGGTGACCGCGGCCAGGGAGTCGGGGCTGTCACCTGAACTCCTGGCCGCCGCCAACAGTTCAGGTGGCGTGCTCGGCAAGATGATCTCGCCGCAGAACCTCACCATCGCGTGCGCGGCCGTGGGGCTGGCGGGCCGGGAGGGGGACCTGCTGCGGCGGGTCCTGCCGTGGAGCCTGGGCCTGCTGCTGGTGATGTGCCTGATCGTGGTCGGCCAGAGTTCCCCGGTGCTGGACTGGATGCTGCCCTCATCTTTGCGCTGACCTGAGGTTACGGCTCGGGGTCCAGTCGGTGGCCGCACGTCCCGCGGTCAGTGGTGGCGGGTAGTTTGGGGTGACCGATAGGACTTTCAGGAGGGTTGGCCGTGGCTGATCTGTCACAGCTCGTGAAGGCGTACGACGTGCGCGGAGTCGTCCCCGACCAGTGGGACGAGTCACTGGCCGAGCTCTTCGGGGCAGCCTTCGTCGAGGTGACGGGCGCCGGCGCGATCGTCATCGGTCACGACATGCGCCCTTCGTCCCCCGGCCTGGCCGGCGCCTTCGCGCGCGGAGCGGCGGCCCAGGGCGTCGACGTCACCGAGATCGGCCTGTGCTCCACGGACCAGCTGTACTACGCCTCGGGCGCGCTGGACCTCCCGGGCGCGATGTTCACGGCCTCGCACAACCCGGCCCAGTACAACGGCATCAAGATGTGCCGCGCGGGCGCGGCCCCGGTCGGCCAGGACACCGGCCTCGCACAGATCCGCGAGCTGGTCGAGGGCTGGACCGAGTCGGGCGCCCCGGCCCCGGCCGCCCGGACGGGAACGATCACCCGACGCGACACGTTGGAGGACTACGCGGCCCACCTCCGCTCGCTCGTCGACCTGACCTCCATCCGCCCCCTGAAGGTCGTGGTGGACGCGGGCAACGGCATGGGCGGCCACACCGTCCCGACCGTCTTCGGCGGCCTCCCACTGGACGTCGTCCCGATGTACTTCGAGCTGGACGGCACCTTCCCGAACCACGAGGCGAACCCACTGGACCCGGCGAACATCGTCGACCTCCAGAAGCGGGTCCGCGAAGAGTCCGCCGACCTCGGCATCGCCTTCGACGGCGACGCCGACCGCTGCTTCGTCGTCGACGGGAACGGCAACCCCGTCTCGCCGTCCGCCATCACGGCCCTGGTGGCCTCGCGTGAACTCGCCAAGCACGGCGGCAAGGGCACGATCATCCACAACCTGATCACGTCCTGGTCGGTCCCGGAGGTCGTCAAGGAGAACGGCGGCACCCCGGTCCGCACCCGCGTCGGCCACTCCTTCATCAAGGCCGAGATGGCCAATTCCGGCGCCATCTTCGGCGGCGAGCACTCCGCCCACTACTACTTCAAGGACTTCTGGAACGCCGACACGGGCATGCTGGCCGCCCTCCACGTCCTCGCGGCCCTCGGCGGCCAGGACGGCCCCCTGTCCGCCCTGGTGGACCAGTACGACCGCTACACCGGCTCCGGCGAGATCAACTCCACCGTCACCGACCAGGCCGACCGCCTCGCCGCCATCAAGGCCACGTACGGGCCCCAGGCCGGAGTCACCCTCGACGAACTCGACGGCCTCACCGTCACCACCACCGACTGGTGGTTCAACGTCCGCCCCTCCAACACAGAACCCCTCCTCCGCCTCAACGCGGAGGCCCGGGACGAGGCGACGATGACGAAGGTGCGGGACGAGGTACTGGGAATCATCAGAGCCTGAGCCATTTCCAGCCCGTCCGGCGTTCGAGGACGAGCCGCACTTTTAGCCCGTCCGGCGTTTGAGGACGAGGCCCGAAGGGCCGATAGCAGGGGTCTGGGGGCGCAGCCCCCAGCGGGGTCGAAGGGGCGGAGCCCCTTCAAGGGATGGGACGGGTAGGGGCGGCGGGGGCGAAATCCCCCACCGCACCCACAACGCCGCCCAACCCCGGCACCCCGCCCCCACCGGCGGTACGCTGACCAGGCACATCCGCACACGCACGTACCACCCCCACCCGCCCCAGAAGGGACCAACCATGCCGCTGGAAGCCGGCCTCCTGGAGATCCTCGCCTGCCCGGCCTGCCACGCCCCCCTCAAGGAGCAGGACGCCGAGCTGATCTGCACCGGCCAGGACTGTGGCCTCGCGTACCCCGTCCGCGACGGCATCCCCGTCCTGCTCGTCGACGAGGCCCGCCGCCCCGCGTAACGCGCCACCGCGACATACGCCGTCCAGCCCCCGCACGGCACCGACGCGGCACCGGCAACCGGCGACAAACAAGGCCACCGTCACCCGGCACCCGACGACTGGGCAACTGCAGGCCGCCAACCGGGAACGCACAAGACCACCGGCAACAGACGAAGCGCAGGAACCAGACAAGAACCCGCGACCGAGCAAAGCCCCCAGCGCACAACCCGCGCAGGACCCCGCCCCAAGACAACCCGGCGATCGGAGGCTGCCGCCCATGCTCGACGAATCGCTGCTGGACACGCCGGAGGCGCTCGCCGAGGCCGACCGCCGTGACCTCCTGCGCGGCGCCGCCGAAGCCGGCGCCCGCGTCCGCACCGCCGCCCGGCACGCCGCCGAGGCAGGCGTCCACGACCTCAAACCCGACGGCCGCCCGCGCGCCATCATCCTCGCGGGCCCCGGCACCGCCGCCATCGGCGCCGCCGACCTCCTCGGCACGCTCGCCGGCGTCACCAGCCCCGTCACCCGACTGGCCCCGGCCGGTGTCGCCCCCGCCGCCGGCGCCCTGCGCTGGGAACTGCCCGGCTGGGCCGGTTCCGTGGACCTCCTGCTGATCACCACCCCCGACGGCACCGAACCGGGCCTGTCCCTGCTGGCCGAGCAGGCCTACCGCCGAGGCTGCACGGTCGTCGCCGTGGCTCCCGCCGGTTCGCCGCTCACCGAGGCGGTGCACAACAACCACGGCCTCTTCGTGCCGATGGCGTCCGCCCCGTACGAGCAGGACGAGGCCCTCGCCGCCTCCGCTCCCGGCGTGCTGTGGGCACTGCTCACCCCGCTCTTGGCGCTCCTCGACCGCACCGGCATGATCACCGCCCCGCCGGACGCCCTGGAGAAGGTCGCCGACCGCCTCGACCACATCGCCGAGCGCTGCGGCCCCTCCATCGCGACCTACAGCAACCCCGCCAAGACCCTGGCCGCGGAACTCGCCGACGCGCTCCCGCTGATCTGGACCGAGGGCGTCTCCGCGGGCCCGGCAGGCCGCCGTTTCGCCGCCGCGCTCGCCGAACTCTCGGGCCACCCCGCCCTCGTCGCCGAACTGCCCGAGGCGCTCGCCTCGCACAACGCCCTGCTCGCGGGCAAGCTCGCGGGGAGCGCCGACCCAGAGGACTTCTTCCGCGACCGCGTCGAGGAGCCACCCGCCCTGCACGCGCGCGTGGTGCTGCTGCGCGACCGGCCCCTGGGCGGCCTCACCGCCGCGCCCGCCGCCCGCGACCTGGCCCTGAGCCATGACACGCCGATCAGCGAACTGGAACCGGAACCCGGCGGCGAGCTGGAGACCCTCGCGGAACTGATCGCCATCACGGATTTCGCCGCCGTTTACCTGGCGCTCGCCTCGGGAGCCTGATCTGTCTCAGGACGCCCCGGCAGCCGTACGGCAGAGGAACCGACGAGGTACCGACGAGGAACTGACGAGGAACCGACCGCCGTACACAAGGCGAACGGCGCCCTCCACGAAGAGAAGCCGTCGTAGTCGTACTCGACCCGCAGAGAGCAGGCAGACACCCGCATGGACCGCCTCGACAACACCGTCCGCCCCTACGCCTGGGGTTCCACCACCGCGATCCCGGAGCTCCTCGGCGTCGAGCCGACCGGTGAACCGCAGGCGGAGATGTGGATGGGCGCCCACCCGGGCGCACCCTCGCGCACCGCGCGCGGGACGCTCGTCGAGGTCATCGAGGCGGCCCCGGAGCGCGAGCTGGGCGCCGCGGCCGTGGCGAAGTTCGGCCCTCGTCTGCCGTTCCTGCTCAAGATCCTCGCCGCCGGCGCCCCGCTCTCCCTCCAGGTACACCCCAACCTGGAGCAGGCGAAGGAGGGTTACGCGGACGAGGAGGGCCGCAACATCCCCGTGGACGCGGGCCACCGCAACTACAAGGACGCCAACCACAAGCCCGAACTGATCTGCGCTCTCACCGAGTTCGACGGCCTGTGCGGCTTCCGCGACCCCGTCCAGGCGGCCGACCTGCTGGAC
This sequence comes from Streptomyces sp. NPDC028907, assembly GCF_055564995.1. Lineage (NCBI taxonomy): Bacteria > Bacillati > Actinomycetota > Actinomycetes > Kitasatosporales > Streptomycetaceae > Streptomyces > Streptomyces sp. NPDC028907. Next base: position 10,125 of record NZ_JBVHVE010000002.1, on the reverse strand, counting down.
GGCCTCGGCGTCGACTCCCTCAAGCCGTACGTCGACCTGCTGCACGCCCACCCCGAGGACGCGGCTCTGCGCGAGGTGCTCACCGCGATCCTCACCGCCGACCCGGCCGACATGGCCCGTACCGTCACCGAGGCCGCCACCGCATGCACCCGCCTCGGCGGCGACTACGCCCCGTACGCCGACATCGCCCACCACTACCCGGGCGACCCCGGCGTCATCGCCGCCATGCTGCTCAACCACGTCCGTCTCCAGCCCGGCGAGGCACTGTTCCTCGGCGCCGGCATCCCGCACGCGTATCTGAACGGCCTCGGCGTCGAGATCATGGCCAACTCCGACAACGTCCTGCGCTGCGGCCTCACCCCCAAGCACGTCGACGTCCCCGAACTCCTGCGCATCGTCCGCTTCGAGCCGAGCGACCCGGGCGTACTGCGCCCCGAGGCCGCCCCGGACGGCGAGGAGGTCTACGAGACCCCGATCGACGAGTTCCGGCTGTCCCGGTACGTCCTCCCGGAGGGCACGACCGCGCACGACCTCACGCGCGCGACCCCGCAGATCCTGCTCTGCACGGCGGGCACGGTCCGCGCCGGCGAACACGAGCTGACGCCCGGCCGCTCCGTCTTCGTACCGGCGGGCGAAACGGCCGAAGTGTCCGGTGCCGGTACGGTCTTCCGGGCCACGGTCGTCGCCTGACCGAGGGCATCGGACGACCCGGCGCGCCGTTGTCGGACCGGACTGCAACAATGGCCCACCGGCAAAGGACGGGCAAAGCCGATCGGGGGCGACACGCTCCCCTCGGCGACGCCTCGACGGCGTACGTACGAAGGCTATGAAGGCGAAGGGACAACGCGACACATGAGCGCGTCAGGCGGTACCAAGGCGATCGTGGCGGCACTGGCCGCCAACCTCGCCATCGCGGCATCGAAATTCGTGGCGTTCGCGTTCAGCGGCTCGTCGTCGATGCTCGCCGAGGGCGTGCACTCGCTCGCGGACTCCGGCAACCAGGCCCTGCTGCTGGTCGGCGGCAAGAAGGCCCAGCGCGAGGCGACGCCGCAACACCCCTTCGGCTACGGCCGCGAACGGTACATCTACGCCTTCCTCGTCTCGATCATCCTGTTCTCGGTCGGCGGCATGTTCGCCCTCTACGAGGGCTACGAGAAGATCAAGCACCCGCACGAGATCGAGCACTGGTACTGGCCGGTCGGCGTCCTCGTCTTCGCGATCATCGCCGAGACCTTCTCCTTCCGTACGGCCATCAAGGAGTCGAACGTCGTGCGGGGCCGGAAGTCCTGGAAGGAGTTCGTCCGCCACGCCAAGGCTCCCGAGCTGCCCGTCGTCCTCCTGGAGGACCTCGGCGCGCTGGTCGGCCTGATCCTCGCCCTGGGCGGCGTCGGCCTGGCGCTGCTCACCGGTGACGGCGTCTGGGACGGCATCGGCACCGTCTGCATCGGCGTCCTGCTCGTGCTGATCGCGGTCGTCCTCGCCATCGAGACCAAGTCGCTGCTGCTCGGCGAGTCCGCCGGCGCCGAGGAGACCACGAAGATCGAGGCCGCCATCGTCGACGGCGACACCGTCACCCGCATCATCCACATGCGCACGCTGCACCTCGGCCCCGAGGAACTCCTGGTCGCCGCCAAGATCGCCGTTCGGCACGAGGAGACGGCCACCGAGATCGCCTCCGCCATCGACGCAGCCGAGGCCCGCATCCGCGAGGCCGTCCCGATCGCCCGCGTCATCTACCTCGAGCCCGACATCTACAGCGAGGCCGAGGCAGCCAAGGGCGCCGACCGCGAGGCGACCCCCGGCGGACCGGCCGCGCCGCACGGCAGCGAGCACTGAGGACGCGTACGACCTCGACGGGGCCCGCCGAGCGATTCGGCGGGCCCCGTCCCATATCCCTACCCTTCGGCCCGACCACTTGTGTCCATGCGGCCTTCGGGTCCGATCACAAATGCTCGGGCCACAACACGAGTTGCGCCGCCGACCGCCGCCGCAGGTTCCGCGCCGCGAACCCGCACACGATCCCGGCGAGCGCCAGCAGAAACCCGAGCAGTGTGGCCCCGGCGAGCAGCAGCGGCATCGCGGAGCTGTCCGTCACCCGGCCCACGACCGCCCCGACGGGCACCGTCCCGCCGTGATCCTCGGCGAAGGAGCGCGAATCGCGCGAGTTCGTACGGTTGTCGCCGAGCACGAACAGCCGGCCGTCGGGCACCTTCACGTCGTACGCGCGATGCAGCCCGTCGGCGACGCCGTGGTTCACGTACGACTCCCTGAGCGGCTTCCCGTTGACGGTGATCCGCTCGCGCGCCGTACCCGCGTCCTCGCAGCAGACGACACGGTCGCCGCCGACACCGATGACACGCTGTATGACACCCAATCCGCCCTGGTAGCGGGCCGGCGCCGTGTAAAGCACCACGTCGCCCGGCCTCAGCTCGTCCCCACCGACCCGCTCGACGACCACCCGGTCTCCCACCGTGTACGTGGGCTTCATGCTTTCCCCCGACACGGTCGACAGCACGTAACCCGTACGCAGCCACAGCACGGACCCGACGACGAGCGCCAGTCCCAGGAGACCCACCACCCACGCCGTGACCGCGAGTCTTCGCGCCTGCTCCATCGCCACTCCCTCCCCACGCGGAACGCCCGCGGCGGACGAGAGTAGCCGTCGCCCGTGAACCGCTCGTGCGGGCCCACGCCCTGATGGCCGCGGGCCCGCACCGCGCGGCTACTGGATCTCGCTCAGCGCCCCCAGCACCGCCTGCTCATCACGGGCGGTCAGCAGCCGCTCCCGGAACCCGGCATCCATCAACTTCCGCGACAGCAGCGCCAGAATCCGCAGATGCTCGTCACCCGCGGCCGCCTCCGGTACGGCGATCATGAACACCAGCCTCGCCTTCGTACCGTCCAGCGAGCCCCACTCGACGCCCTCCGAGGACCGCGCGAATCCGACCACCGGTGCCGTCACCGCATCCGTCTTGGCATGCGGAATCGCGATCTCCTCCCCGAGCCCGGTCGTCCCCTGCGCCTCCCGCCGCAGCGCGGTCGCCACCAACTCGTCGACATCCGCGACCTTGCCGGTACGGGCCAGCAGCTCACCCATCTCCCGGATCGCGGACTCCTTGCCGTCCGCACGGAGTTCGACCTGCACCGTCCGCTGGGTGAGGTAGCCCGAGAGAACCTCGGCGGCAGCATTCTCCGAGGCCGAAGCGCCACCCGCCGAATCCTCGAACTCCAGCGACTCCTCGGACTCCGCGCCGTCCGCCGGGGACGCCCCCGCGTCGGCCGCCGCCCCCGACTCACGTACGGCGGTCCGCCGAGCCACGACACCGCCACCGCCCGGGGTTCCGGCGCCCACCCCGACGAGCACCGGCTCGGGCCCAGCAGCGCCGAGGTCACCGACAGCCTCCCCGCGCCGCCTGCGCTCACTCAGGTCGACCAGAGCGACCGTGGCCAGCGCGGTGACGACCGTGCCGAGCGCCACGGCCACGAAGAACATCGGCACCCCGCTCACCGCGCCCAGCACCGCCACGATCGGCCCGCCGTGCGGCACCGCGTCCTCGACCCCGGCGACCCCGGCGATCGCACCGGCCACCGCGCCGCCCAGCATGTTGGCCGGGATGACCTGCGCGGGCCGCGCCGCCGCGAACGGGATCGCGCCCTCGGAGATGCCGAAGCACCCCATGAAGAGCGAGGCCAGCCCCGTCTCCCGCTCCTGCTCGGTGTACAGCCGCTTCCGTATGAGCGTGGCGAGGCCCTGTCCCAACGGCATGACCGGGATCGCCGCCGCGCACATGCCCATCACCGTCTGGTTGCCGGTCGCGATGAGCCCTGCGCCGAACAGGAACGCCGTCTTGTTGACCGGCCCACCCATGTCGAAGGCGATCATCAGCCCGAGAATCGCACCCAGCAGGATCGCGCTCGTCCCCGTCATCCCGCTGAGCCAGCTGGTCAGGTGCTCGAACACCCAGGAGATCGGCTTCCCGATGACGTAGATGAAGAACAACCCGAGCGCCGTCGTCGCCACGATCGGGATCACGATGATCGGCATGATCGGCTGCGCGAACTTCGGGACCTTGACCTTCTTGATCCACAGCACCAGATACCCGGCGAGGAACCCGGTCACGATCGCCCCGATGAACCCGGCGCCCGCCTTGGAGTCGTACAGCTCACCGGTGTTGGCGATCCAGCCACCGATCATGCCGGGCACGAGCGCGGGCCGATCTCCGATGGCATACGCGATGTAGCCGGACAGGATCGGCACCATCAGGGTGAAGCCGATGACACCGATGTTGTTGATGTCCATCCAGAAGGAGTCCTTCGGGATGACCAGACCGCCCGACGGGTCGGTGTGCCCGCCGAGCGAGAGCGAGATCGCGATCAGCAGCCCACCGACAACGACGAACGGGATCATGTAACTGACCCCGTTCATCAGCGCCTTGTACCCGACGCTCCGCTCCCTGCCGCCACCGCTCGTGGAGGCCGTGGGGGCGCCCCCTCCCGTGTGCACGGGCGCCGACAACACCCGCTCGATCAGCTGCTCGGGATGACGAATGCCCTCCGCCACCCCGACGGTCAGCACCCGCTTGCCGGCGAAACGGCTCAGGTCCACGTCCTTGTCCGCCGCGACGATGACGCCGTCAGCGTGTTTGACATCGTTGTCATCGAGGACGTTTTCAGCCCCGATGGATCCTTGCGTCTCCACCTTCATGTCGATACCGCGGCTCTCGGCCGCCTGCGCGAGCTTCTCGGCCGCCATGTACGTATGCGCGATGCCGGTCGGGCACGCGGTCACCGCGAGCAGCTTCAACCGCTGCTGCTCGCCACTACCGCCGCCCGTGGGGGGAGGGCCGGCCGGACTTGTCACGTCGATCTCCTAACGCCTTTGTCACACGGAACGCCGTCCCGGACGCCCCGCAAGATCGATCGGTTGTTCAGATCTCCCGGGCATCCTGCACCACCCCGCCCCAGACTCAAAGGCCCGAATGCCCCGCAACGCCCCGCTCTGCCGTCTCCTGTACGCCCTTCGTTGGTGTCCTGTTATCGCCCCCACCCCGTCCTGCTCCGACCGCTGCTCCCCTCCCTCGGCTGCTCCCGCGCCCCTACCGCCCCGTTGCCGCTCTTCGCTCCGCCGCCCGCCGCCACGTGACCGACGCCACCGCCATGAACAACCCCCCCTCGCCCCTCACCACGAGACCTCCGAGTGCCGACGGATGGCGCGATCTGTTCGCAGGCGGACTGGGGACGGCCGGGCCGCGCGGTGTAGCTTGGGACAGAGCCAGACGTCGCTGCTGATGGCGGTCGGGCGGTCCCGACGCGGACCGACCGAGGGAGAGAGGGCCTCCGACGGACTGCGCTGCGCGCACGCGGGCATGCCTGTGTCCTCTTCGGGCACCCCTGTGTCCGCCGCCGCGCAGACCAGCCGTACCCACCCTCGACCCAACCCCGAGGAGCAGCTCGTAATGACGACTGTCGAGAACCGACAGGACTTCAAGGTCGCCGACCTCTCCCTGGCCGACTTCGGCCGCAAGGAGATCACCCTCGCCGAGCACGAGATGCCCGGCCTGATGGCGATCCGCAAGGAGTACGCCGAGGCGCAGCCCCTGGCCGGCGCCCGTATCACCGGCTCCCTGCACATGACCGTGCAGACCGCCGTCCTCATCGAGACCCTGGCCGCCCTCGGCGCCCAGGTCCGCTGGGCCTCCTGCAACATCTTCTCCACCCAGGACCACGCGGCCGCCGCCATCGCCGTCGGCCCGAACGGCACACCCGACAACCCCCAGGGCATCCCGGTCTTCGCCTGGAAGGGCGAGACCCTGGAGGAGTACTGGTGGTGCACGGAGCAGGCCCTGACCTGGCCGGACAGCCCCACCGGGGGCCCGAACATGATCCTCGACGACGGCGGTGACGCCACCCTCCTGGTCCACAAGGGCGTCGAGTACGAGAAGGACGGCAAGGTCCCCTCCGTCGACACCGCCGAGTCCGACGAGCACCGCGTCATCCTCGAACTCCTGCACCGCACCATCACGGACGGCTCGCAGAAGTGGACCCAGCTGTCCTCCGAGATCCGCGGCGTGACCGAGGAGACCACGACCGGCGTCCACCGCCTGTACGAGATGCAGCGCGACGGCACCCTCCTGTTCCCGGCGATCAACGTCAACGACGCCGTCACCAAGTCGAAGTTCGACAACAAGTACGGCTGCCGCCACTCCCTGATCGACGGCATCAACCGCGCCACCGACGTCCTGATCGGCGGCAAGACCGCCGTCGTCTGCGGCTACGGCGACGTGGGCAAGGGCTGCGCGGAGTCCCTGCGCGGACAGGGCGCCCGCGTGATCGTCACCGAGATCGACCCGATCTGCGCCCTCCAGGCGGCGATGGACGGCTACCAGGTCACGACCCTCGACGAGGTCATCGACAAGGCCGACATCTTCATCACCACGACCGGCAACAAGGACATCATCATGGCCTCGGACATGGCCAAGATGAAGCACCAGGCGATCGTCGGCAACATCGGCCACTTCGACAACGAGATCGACATGGCCGGCCTCGCCAAGGTCCCCGGCATCGTCAAGGACGAGGTCAAGCCGCAGGTCCACACCTGGACGTTCCCCGACGGCAAGGTCCTCATCGTCCTGTCCGAGGGCCGCCTGCTGAACCTGGGCAACGCCACCGGTCACCCGTCCTTCGTGATGTCCAACTCCTTCGCGGACCAGACTCTGGCCCAGATCGAGCTGTTCACCAAGCCGGACGCCTACCCGACCGGCGTCTACACGCTGCCCAAGCGCCTGGACGAGAAGGTCGCGCGCCTCCACCTGGACTCGCTCGGTGTGAAGCTGACGAAGCTCCGCCCCGAGCAGGCCGCGTACATCGGCGTCGAGGTAGAGGGCCCGTACAAGCCGGACCACTACCGCTACTGAGCCGAGCAGACCCCCGAGGCAGGCCCCCGCACCCCCGTGTCGGGGGCCTGCCCCTTTGGCCGTGCGGCACCTTCAGCCGGCCCACGCGCCACCCAGAGCCATCAAGATCCAGGACCCCGATGCCCCGCGGCCGCTATTCGCTCCATGATCCGCACGATCACACCCCCCTCGCAGAAGAACACTTCCACTGCGCCCCCGGCCCTTCCGGCTGGCGCTATGTCTCCCAGCTGACCACCCCCGCGGGCGATCACAGCGGCTCCGTCGACCTCACCCTGGACGAACTCGGCCGCCCCCTCCGGCTCGAACTCCACGCAGGTGGCTGGCAGGTACGCGGCGCCGCCCTGGACGGCGTCACCTGGGTCCGTACCGACCCCACGGGGGCTCATGCCACGGAAGGCAACGTGCGCGCCCATGCCTTCACCGGGACATCCCCCTCGTTCCTCATCGCCACCACTCGTCTCCTACGCCTCACCCCTTCCGACTCGGCAACCCGCGTACGCCTCGTGGCCCTCACGGACCCGGTCCTGGCCCCGCGCACCGTGGACCAGTCCTGGGCCTTGGTGAACAGACAAACACACGCCACTGACAACGGACCCCTGGCCGTGGACGAATACCAGGTCACAGCCTTGGACACGGGCGAGCAGCACGTCGTGCACATCGCGGGCGACGTGGTCCTCGCGGCACCGGGCATCGAACTGGAGGACCTGGACTCGCCGCCGTCAACGTTCGTTTGAGCGCTCGGCGCGCCTCGGTCGGAGAGGGGCCTAGGCCGGCGGGACGAAACCGGTGGAGGGCCTGTCGTCCTTCGGAGTATGTGGCGCCGGAGTCTGCTCCGTCCGGTACGGCGCCCGCGAAGGCGGTGCAGCGGAAGCGGGCGCAGGAGCCGCGGTCGGCATGACCGACGGACCGTACGCACCAGGCTCCCCACCCGCAGCACCCACAGCACCGGCGTGGACGGACCCCCCACCCGCGGCCGCCGCCCCGTTCCCGAAGGCTCGCCGCGCCTCACGCGTCTGCCGTTCCTGAAGCACCGCCGCCAGATACGCCGCCGACGGCACACCGTGCGGCGCCGGAGCGCCCGTACGCGCCGCGAGGTCCGTCGCAAGTCGCTCCGCCATACGCCCGCCGACCTGAGGGTCGAGTTGCTGCATCCGCATCAGGTACTGGCGAATGGCGAGCCACAGGTCATTGGGCACCGCCGAAAGGTCGAGCTCCGAGAACCGACCCGCCAACCACGGCGGAGGCGGGGGAACGAAGCCGGTCCGCGTGAGCGGCACCCGTTCTCGTACGACGAGCGTCCCGGCGAACACATCACCGAGCCGCCGCCCGCGCGCGGACACCAACGAAGAGATGACAGCGATGACGCCGAGCGTCATCAGGATCTCGATCACACCGATGAGGCCACGCACCAGCGCGTGCCGGAACCGGATCGGTCCGCCGTCATCGCGCACCACCCGCAGCCCACACGCAAGCTTCCCGAGCGAGCGCCCATGGCTCAGCGTCTCGACCGCGATCGGCCCGCCGACCAGCAGCAAGACGAACATCGCAATCGACAACGCCGTCTGCGCCGCCTCGTCCAAAGAAGCCGTCGCCGCCACCACACCCAGGGTCACGACGATGTACGCGATCACTGCCACGGCGAGATCGAGCAGCACGGCCAGCCCCCTGCTGGGCAGCTTCGCGGGGCGCAACTCCAACGCCACCGCCTCACCCGTCACCAGCTCACTCACGCCGACCGTCCTTCCCCTGCTCTGCCCTCGGAATGGCCAGTCTGCCAAGCTGAGGGCGCATCGCGCCGCAGTACGACAAGCTGACACCCACGACGAGTCGCCGACGAACAGCCGAGGAGCAGAAAACCAGATGGACCTCGACGTCTTCGTCACTGCCCACCGAGCAGAGTGGGACCGCCTCGACGCCCTCCTCGGACGCCGGCGCCGTCTCACCGGTGCCGAGGCCGACGAACTCGTCGCCCTCTACCAGCGCACGGCGACCCATCTGTCCCTGATCCAATCCAGTGCCCCCGATCCTCAGCTGACCGGTCGCCTCAGCCAGCTGGTGGCACGCGCGCGTAGCGCTGTCACAGGTACCCGACGCGCCTCATGGCGTGACGTCATTCGCTTCCTCACCCAAGGATTCCCGGCCGCTGTCTACCGGGCGCGCCATTGGTGGGTCCCCACCGCGCTCCTCTCCACCCTCGTTGCCGCACTGCTCGGCTGGTGGATAGGCACCCATCCAGAAGTACAGGCCACCATCGCGGCCCCGAGCGAACTGCGCGAGCTCACCCGCCCGGGCGGCCAGTACGAGACGTACTACTCCAGCCACCCCGCGGCGTCCTTCGCTGCCCAGGTCTGGACGAACAACGCCTGGGCCGCCGCCCTCTGTCTGATCCTCGGCGTCTTCCTGGGACTGCCGGTGCTCTGGATCCTCTTCCAGAACATGCTCAATCTGGGCGTCGGCTTCGGCCTGATGTCCTCGGCAGGCCGCCTGGACACTTTCCTCGGCCTGGTCCTGCCACACGGCCTCCTCGAACTGACCGCGGTCTTCGTCGCCGCCGGCACCGGACTACGCCTGGGCTGGACCCTCATCGACCCGGGCCCGCGGACCCGCCGCTCAGCTCTCGCCGAGGAAGGCCGAGCCGCGATCGGCATGGCGATAGGCCTGGCCCTGGTCCTCTTCGTCTCCGGCGCCATAGAAGGCTTCGTCACCCCATCGGGCCTGCCCACCTGGGCACGCATCAGCATCGGAGTCGTGGCTGAGCTCGCCTTCCTCGCCTACGTCTATGTCCTCGGCGGACGTGCCGCCCGCACCGGAGAGACGGGCGACATCGAGGCGGCCGAGCGCAGCGCCGCCGTTCCGACCGCCGCCTGATGTGCGTACACGCCTGTTGAGCTGCTAGTCTCCTCTTCGCCCCGCAAGAACCGTTGACACGGAGCTGGTGGGGAGGTAGATTCGAACAGTTGCCTGGAAGTGGATGTGAGTCCCGCCGGGCAGAGTGAGTATCTGTCTGCTTCGGCGGAACATTGATTCCCGAGAAGCCCCTCCCGATGAATCGGAATTGAGCGGCTGGTTAGTCCGGCCAGGAACTTCTGATAAAGTCGGAGTCGCCGGAAAGGGATACGCGAGAGCGGGAACCTGGAAAGCACCGAGGAAATCGGATCGGAAAAGGATCTGATAGAGTCGGAAACGCAAGACCGAAGGGAAGCGCCCGGAG